>NZ_LIUQ01000059.1:29295-40298 GCF_001276715.1 Planktothricoides sp. SR001
TGGCGGCCGATGGCGGCCCCACACCCCTCTAAAATCCCCTCTGGGGAAAAATAGTCTATTGACGGGCGCTGCTGCTGCCCGTTTTTTTATGCAATTTTGACAATTCTGGGCAAATTGACTAAGTATTTACGCTGACTTCTGGTTTGTATCTAAGATTATTATGCAACAAATCTTTACAAAACTTCGTTGATCTAAATATAATGGTCGCATCAGTCATAAGTATATATCCTCATCTGATTATGGTAGTCTTTCCCTGGATCAGCGCCATCATTCTATTGCCCATTGTGGCTTCCCTGGCCATTCCTGTGATTCCCGACAAAGAGGGCAAAACTCTCCGCTGGTATGCTCTCGGCGTTGGATTGGTCGATTTTTATTTCGCTATTTATGCCTTTTGGCAAAATTTCCACCTGAATGACCCCAGCTATCAATTGGTGGAAAGCTATGCCTGGATGCCGCAAATTGGCTTAAATTGGTCTGTGGCGGTGGATGGCATCTCTATGCCACTGATTTTGCTGACAGGTTTGGTGAATGTGTTGGCAATTTGGGCATCTTGGAACGTCACCAAGAAACCGAGATTATTTTATTTCCTGATGCTGGCACTCTACAGCGCCCAAATTGGGGTATTTGCTGCCCAAGATATCCTGATGTTCTTCATTATTTGGGAACTGGAACTGGTGCCGGTTTACTTGCTGATTTCTATTTGGGGTGGGCCAAAGCGCCAATATGCCGCGACCAAGTTTATCCTTTACACCGCATTAGCCTCAATCTTTATTTTGATCGGCGGTTTGGCAATGGCATTTTCTGGGGATACCGTCACCTTTGATATGAGCGCGATCGCCGCCAAGCATTTCCCCGTTACCTTTGAACTGCTGGTTTATGCCGGTTTCCTGATTGCCTTCGGGGTCAAACTGCCCATCTTCCCCTTGCATACTTGGTTGCCCGATGCTCATGGGGAAGCTTCCGCCCCAGTCTCGATGATCCTGGCGGGAGTTTTGTTAAAAATGGGCGGCTATGGACTGATTCGGATGAACATCGAAATGCTACCGAATGCTCATCTTTACTTCGCCCCCGCCCTGGCGATTTTAGGTGTGGTGAATATTGTCTACGGTGCCTTGAATGCTTTTGCTCAAGATAACCTCAAGCGTCGTCTGGCTTGTTCTTCCATTTCCCACATGGGCTTTGTGTTATTAGGAATTGCCGCCATGACGGAATTAGGTATCAGTGGGGCGGTCTTACAAATGTTGTCTCACGGTTTAATTGCCGCTGCCTTATTCTTCCTCTCTGGTGTCACCTACGAACGCACCCATACTTTAGCAATGGCAAAAATGAGTGGAATGGCCAAGTCCATGCCAAAAGTTTTCGCCCTCTTCACTGCCGCTTCAATGGCTTCTTTAGCCTTGCCGGGAATGAGTGGATTTGTGGGTGAATTAACGGTATTTTTAGGAATTGCCAGCAGCGATATTTATACCACCTCATTTAAATTAGTGGTGATTCTGTTAGCGGCTGTTGGTTTAATTTTGACGCCGATTTATTTACTTTCCATGCTGCGGGTCGTCTTCTATGGCAAAGATATGAGTAAAGATATCAATGCTTTAGAAATAGAGACTTGGATGGATGCCAAACCACGGGAAGTTTTGATTACGGTTTGTTTGTTGTTGCCCATCATTGGCATTGGTTTGTATCCCAAGCTGGTGACACAAACTTATGATGTGAAAACCACGCAAGTGGCTGAGGAAATTCGCCAAACTATGCCAGTGTTTGCGGGACAACAAGAACGGTTGTTTTCTGGTGGTTTTGTCACCCCCAAACTGTCTCAGTCTGATACGGTGATTCAAGTGGGACAAGATGCCTAGGAATTAGCGGGGGATGAGATATTTTGGCTGATATTTGGAAGTAATGAAAAAAGCCGAGGATCATCAGTGATCCTCGGCTTTTGGTATCGCCACTGGCTCTACTTGGGGCCTCCTTTTTTGCTGACCGGAAAAGGTTAAAGCACGCGATCGCCCATGGGGATGACTTGAGCGCTACTACTTTCACGGGCTACCCGAATTAACAACCCGGCAATCATTAAACTAGCAATCATGGAACTGCCACCATAACTAAAGAGAGGTAACGGTAATCCCGTGGTGGGCAGGGCGCCGGTAGCCACGCCAATATTCAGTAAAGATTGCCCCACCATCACAACCGTAGAGCCAATAGCAATTAACTGATAGACCAAAGTCGGGGCAGAAAGGGCGACCCATAATCCCAAGGTGGCATAACTAGCTAACATTAAAAACATCACCAGAGAACCCACAAATCCGAATTCTTCGGCAAAAACGGCGAAAATAAAATCGGTAAATTGAATCGGCAAATAGAGCAGTTTTTGTTGGGACATACCAAAGCCATTGCCCCAAATGCCACCCGAACCGACCGCCAGTAAACTTTGAATCAGTTGGTAGCCATCGCCAAACCAATCGTTCCAAGGATTGAGAAACGACATCACCCGCCGTCGTTGGTATTCTTTAAACGTAATACTTAAGAGGGCGAGGCAGATGCCACTCAGGGCAGTTCCGCCTAAATATTTGTAGGGTAAACCAGCGGCTAAGGCGATTAACCAGATGCTCATACCACAGAGGGCAGTGGTGCTCAGGTTGGGCTGGAGCAAAATTCCCAATAAAATAGCGGAGAAAATGCCCAGCCATCGCAGGCGATCTGGCCAAGATAAACGGTCCCAACGGCCAAAAACTAGGGCACTTTGCAGGACTAAAAATGGTTTAATCAGTTCTGAGGGCTGAATCGGCACTGGGCCAATGGAAAGCCAGCGGGTTGCGCCATTGACGGTCGTCCCCAAGCCGGGAACTAAGGTTAAGACGATCGCGCCGAGGAGCAAAAAAATTGCCCAATTGGAGACTCCCAGCAGATAACGCAGTGGAGAATAGACCACTAAATTAAAGCCGACCAAACCGACCATTACCCAGATCAGTTGTCTTTTTAAATAGTAAAATCCATCGCCAAACTCATCATTGGCTGTGGGATAGGAGGCAGAAAATAACACCGCCAAGCCGATGAATAGCCACAAAAAAGTTAACCAGCGTAATAATCGTGCTGATAATGCCCAGTCTGGTACGGAGGGATCGAAAATCGGAATAAGAAGACGGAGATCCAAAATAACTCTCTCCACCAAAATTCTCTCCAATTTTAATATACGATTGGCGGAATCAGCAGGATACAGACGCCTAGAAACTATCGTAAAATATGAGGTAAAACGCAAATGCTGAGGCAAATTTGGCAATGGCTGGTTAAGCAATTTCGCCGGTTTTTCGGCAGATCCCAGAAGTCGCCCATTGTTGAAGCGCCACCCCCACGGGAAGTTAAACCCCTCAGCGATCCAGAGTATGAACATTTTTTTATGCAGTTACTCGAAGGGGTCAATGGCGATTGGCAGGACGCCGAGGTGACGCGGTTTTTTCAAGTTTTGAGCGATCGCGCTACTAAACAGCAATGGTTGGACTGGTTGAGACGTTTTGCCCAGCGACTAGAGTCCGCCACCAATGCCAACCATGAACTTGGTCGGAGACTGCGGCGCTTGGGGGAATTGGGCAAAGGAGAAATTTATCAAGCAGCCCAACAACTAGGCGATCGCCTCCTAGAAATGGATCCGGTGGCGGGAACTGGGCTGCCGAAACCGCATGATGTGGAGGGTTGGTTTGCTTATGGCAAAGAAAAAATGGATCAAGAGAAAAACTCAGAAGCCCTGGCTGCTTATGACCAGGTAATTAAACTCGATCCTAACCATTATCGGGCTTGGATTAATCGGGGAAATATTCTGACTAATTTAGGGCAGTTGGAAAAGGCGATCGCCTCTTACGATCGAGCCCTAGAAATTAAACCAGATGCAGAACTAGCTTGGAGTAATCGGGGCGATGCTTTCTATGATTTAGAACGTTATGAAGAGGCGATCGCTTCTTGGGATAAAGCCCTAGAAATTGACCCCAATGATGGCGAAACTTGGTATAATAAAGCATTAGCTTTAGCGGTTAATCTAGGCCGGTTAGAAGAGTCTTTATTCTGCTGGGAAAAATCTTTAGCATTGAATCAGACAGATCCGCTTTCTTGGTGTAATTATGGCATCGCTTTAGCGGGATTAAATCGATGGGAGGAGGCGATCGGCTGTTGGGACAAAGCCACAGAATTAAACCCAGATTTACGAGAAGCTTGGATTAATAAAGGTAAAGCATTAGAAAAATTGGGCCGATACACCGAAGCCATTGAAGCCAATAATCGTGCGATCGCCATTGGCTCTGGTAATTTCGGTAATTTCTCCCCATAAATCCAGCGCCATTTTAACAACCATTAAACTTAGCAGCCATGAAAAATTTTAGAGGGTGGGGAGATAATCCCCACCCTCTTTATAATGATTTCAGTTTCTTTCAATCCAGTCATTTAACCCAATATTCTTGATTTGCTGAGAATTACAGCATAATGAGTACATCAGAGGCGATCGCGGTGAACTACTCGCGGAAACTTTCCAGGGAAGACAACAAATCATTCAGACCGGCAAATTTATCTAACCGTTCTGTATCGTCGTGTTCAAAACTGTGGGCATAACGACTGCAAAAACCATCCGCTAATGGAGCGCTAGTTTTTTTCATGCCAAGGCGATCGACTTTTGGGCTAGATTTACTGCGGGAAAATTGACTAAAGCCTCGTAACATAATAACTTTCTCCTACTTACTTTTGGCAATAATATTCTCTATACTTAAACAATAGAGTAATTCACTCCTATAATCATTGTAACTTGCTTTCGGCTACCCAGGCAATCAGGATATTTTTGAGATGGCTGAAGCGAACTTAAATAAAAAAATAGAAATTTTTTCCGCCACCCCTGGGACAAAAAATTGAGCGATCCACTGAAAAAATTTAACAATTTATTAATCTTGACTTCATTATCCCCCCAATCTCTGACCAAAGTCATCCGCAATATTACTGATTTTTATGGCCGATATATGGGAAATAAATTAAATATTATTGATAAAAATTCGTTTTTATACCATAAATTAGCTATTTTGTCAATCACTCATTGTGCCTAATAATTTTTGCTGCATCTTGCGGGTGAAACTCACCACAAAGACACAGAGGACACAAAGATAAATTTTCTTTGGTGTCCTCTGTGTCTGTTCTTTTTGGGGTTGTAGTAATTAACGGCTTAATTAAGCTTAATTAATATTGTGGGACAGAGGGGTCAACTTCTTGACTCCAAGCATTAATCCCACCTTTGACATTAATTCCATCAATTCCGGCTTGTTTCAGAATGCCCAAAGCCTTGGCCGATCGCCCACCCATCTTGCAGTGAGCAATCAACCGATGACCATTGGCTAATTCTTTAACCTTTTCCACCCCGGCGCCATTTTCAATCTCCGGTAATGGCACCAACACCGAACCGGGAATCTTGCCAATTTCATATTCATTGGGGTTGCGGACATCAATCAGCACAAAATCATCAGCACCACTATCAATAAGCTGCTTAAGCTCGACAACGGTCATTTCGGGAATATCCATTTTTTGTTGATCCTCCTGGGCTTTGGCTTGAGGAATGCCACAGAATTGTTCGTAGTCAATCAGTTTAGAAATCACGGGACGTTCTGGATTGGGTCGCAGTTTCAATTCCCGGAACTTCATTTCCAGTGCATTAAATAATAGTAGGCGACCACTGAGGGTATTTCCCTGGCGAAGAATAATTTTTACGGTTTCCGTCGCCTGAATTACGCCAATAATTCCCGGCAAAATCCCTAAAACACCGCCTTCCGCACAAGAAGGCACCATTCCCGGCGGTGGGGGTTCGGGATAGAGGTCTCGGTAGTTGGGGCCTTCTTGGTAATTAAACACCGTGGCTTGTCCTTCAAACCGGAAAATAGAACCGTAAACATTAGGTTTATTCAGTAAGACGCAAGCATCGTTAACCAGGTATCGGGTAGGGAAATTATCCGTGCCATCAACTACTATGTCATAGGGAGAAATCAATTCCAGAGCATTCTGAGAACTGATGCGGGTATTGTATAGATCGACTTGGCAAAATGGGTTAATTTCGTGAATCCGATGTTTGGCGGAAGAAATCTTTGGTTTGCCCACCCAGGAAGTGCCGTGAATGACTTGCCGTTGCAGGTTGGAATGATCGACCACATCAAAATCGACAATCCCCAATCGGCCAATGCCCGCTGCGGCTAAATATAGCAATAGGGGAGAACCGAGACCACCAGTGCCAATACACAAGACACTGGCGGCTTTGAGGCGTTTTTGTCCGGCAACGCCGACTTCCGGCAAAATCAGGTGACGGGAGTAACGTTCGTAGTCGTCTTTAGTTAACTGGATTTCATCCAGATTGGGATTAAGCATAGCTAAGGGAATGCAGGTACTCGCGAGAAATTATAGAGAACATTAATTCAGACCGAAGAACAGTTGTATTGGGCTTTCGGGATGCCAACAATTTTCTGTAGACCAGACTGCAATTAACCATTTTTCCACAGAGAGTGGATTTACCTAATCATAAACTACAAGATTATTCGGGATAAGTTTGTTGCCGGGGGTGACGAATTATTTGCATCTGTTCAGGTTTAAGCTTGAAGACCATCAGCGAATATTACTTCAAAGCGTCAGGATAAGCCATCCCGGCGGTCGGAGGTGCCAGAGTCCTCAGAGCGGGGTGACTAATCGCGAAATCCACCCTAAATCCTATAGGCGATCGCTATTTTTACCTACTCACCCTTAATTATTTGTCAAGCGGGATCTGTGACAAGTGTCCAAGGGATCGGCTGGACAAATCAGAGAATTGCGACATTAATATTCACAAATTATGGGATAAATTTGCGCTAAAATATAAACATCACAAGATTTTCAAGGCAGATGGCATGAACCCAACAGATAGTAAAAAGCTCTCCACCGAAAAAAACCTAGAGGCAATGAAAAAGTTTGCTGAACAGTATGCCCAACGCACCGGAACTTACTTTTGTGTTGATCTTTCCGTGACAGCGGTGGTAATTGAAGGACTGGCGAAACATAAGGATGAATTGGGTTCACCGCTTTGTCCTTGTCGTCATTACGAAGATAAAGCAGCGGAAGTAAAAGCGACTTTTTGGAACTGTCCTTGTGTGCCTATGCGCGAGCGCAAAGAATGCCACTGTATGCTTTTCCTGACCCCCGACAATGATTTTGCTGGGGCGACCCAAGAAATATCAATGGCAGAATTAGAAGCAGTCAGAAATAGTATTGCTTAATTGTTTTTATGAAAATACCGGCTTTTTTGCCGGTGTTTTTTTACTCTAAAATCTAGCTTTCTGTGATGAAAGTATTAAATCGTTGATAGCGCAAAAGAGATAATTTGCCAATCCCCATAAAGAAATCACCATAAGTCAATTAAGCGGCAGAGCAAAAATCAATGTCAAATTCAATACCCCCAGAGTTTTGGCAAGCAGTCGAACAATTTAATCAGCAGGATTTCTATGCTTGTCACGATACTTTAGAAAGTTTATGGATGGAAGCATCAGAACCAGACAAAAAATTTTATCAAGGAATTCTGCAAATTGCTGTTGCTTTATATCATTTGAGCAATCATAACTGGAAAGGGGCGGCAATTCTGTTAGGAGAAGGGATGAGCCGTTTAAGAAGTTATCAACCTACTTATTTTGAGATTAATGTAGCGGAAATACTCCAAATAAGTAGCCAAATCTTGCAGAAGCTTCAAGAAGTAGGCCCGGAAAATGTAGTCAAATTAACCGATCAATTGTTTGGCAATATGCCTGAGAATTCAATGCCGGATAACCCAGGGTTATCTTTGCCCAAAATTAGTCAAATCAACCGTTGACTAATTCAACTGCGATCGCCTAATTGAGTTTTAAAATGCCAGTTATTGGGGAGCCTCTCAGATTAGTCAATGTCTACGAATGCTTAATTGTTCTGAAATCCTCAGATCCTAAGAACCTCTAAGAACCTAAGAAGCTATTCGATGGCAAAACACCAGGGGAAATCACCGATTCAGGCAATAGGAAACTTATAGAAATCCCATCAAGTCAGTATGCCTAAAGCCAATCCCCACAACACCACGGGGAAATTATTCCGGAGGAAGTGTTGCTAGGATTGGCTAAACTATCAATAGCGGCCTAGTGTCACCCCTGGCCGTGGTTAAATTAATTGTTAACCGTGTGAACCATTACCAGCCATGATGCATTCTGTGAGAAAATCTTCATTTTTAGTTCAGTGTGGATTGGGATTAATTCTGCCGATCGCCCTAGCTGGGGCGATCGCCACTCCCACTTATACTCAAATCGCCAACGCGAACCAAGCGGCGAACGCACAATCTTTAAGTGTTCGTTCAGACATTCAAGAGGCGGATGCGAAAACCGGAATAGTCACCGCTCGTGGTAACGTGCAAATTAACTATCCCGCCCGACAAATGCAAGGGACTGCTGCTCAAGCTCAGTATTTTAGTCGCGAACGTCGGATTGTTTTGACGGGAAATGCCTATATTCTGCAACAAGGGAATAGTTTACGAGCCGAAACCATTACTTATTTAATTGATGAGGGGAGATTTATTGCGGTTCCAGAAAAAAACCAGCAAGTAGAATCTATTTATTTGATTCCTGACCCAAACGCATCGAATCAATCATCGGCGCCGAATATTCCTCGCTAGTAAAAAATGATTAAAATGATTAATCTGAGGTCAAATGTCGGTAAAATTACCCTCGTGATTTTTACGGAATCGTTGACCAATTCAGCCATTCAGGAAAAATCATCAACGTGAACATCCATCTGGAAAACATCTATAAAATCTATGGTAAGCGGGTAGTCGTCAAGCGCGTGAACCTAACCTTAGATCAAGGAGAGATTGTCGGATTACTCGGCCCAAATGGATCGGGAAAAACGACCACTTTTTACATTGCAACTGGGTTAGAAAAACCAAATCAAGGCCATGTTTGGCTGAATGAGTTAGAAATTACCCAATTATCCATCGATCAAAGAGCCAATTTAGGGATTGCTTATCTCGCTCAAGAGGCGAGTATTTTTCGCCACCTGACTACACGACAAAATATTCTTTTAGTCCTAGAGCAAAGCAAGATTCCTAAACATGAATGGAGCGATCGCCTACATCAACTGCTCCGTGAATTCCGCCTAGAAAAAGTATCATCAACTTTAGGAATTCAACTCTCAGGAGGTGAACGACGGCGAGCCGAATTGGCGAGAGCTTTAGGGATGGGGGTCACCGGGCCAAAATTTCTTTTGTTAGATGAACCCTTTGCGGGAGTCGATCCAATTGCCGTATCAGAAATTCAGCTTATGATTGCTAAATTGCGTCAGAAAAATATCGGCATCTTAATCACGGATCACAATGTCCGTGAGACTTTGGCGATTACTGACCGGGCTTACATTATGAGAGATGGAGAAATCATCGCTTCGGGAACCCCTGAAGAACTTTATAATAATCCTTTGGTTCGACAATATTATTTAGGAGAGCAATTTAAACTTTAATCTTAGACTTTAATAAATGTATAATATATAGGTATAGGTATAGGTATAGGTGTGTAACATCTAGATTTCTGGGTTTAGATTAAACCTTTAATCGGTTCATGCCAATCATATGCTGCTGAATAAAAAAAATATGACATCTTTTAGTCGTGTGAATACGTCTATAAATCTGCTCGGGTTTCCTTTAAAGCTGACGATGATGGATCGATATATCATCCGAGAACTTATCGGTCCATTTCTGTTTGGAATTGGCGCGTTTTGTTCCGTAGGAGTATCCGTTGACACTTTATTTGAACTGATTCGCCAGGTGACAGAGAAAGGTCTGGCATGGGAAATCGCCATCGAAGTTTTTTTGTTGAAACTTCCAGAATTTTTAGTGTTAGCCTTTCCCATGTCAATGTTGCTGGCAACTTTAATGGCTTACAGTCGATTGTCGGCGGATAGCGAGTTAGTAGCCTTACGCAGTTGTGGGGTAAGTGTTTATCGGTTAGTCTTCCCGGCTATGATGGTGAGTTTATTGGTGACTGCCATGACCTTTGCCTTTAACGAGGCGATCGTTCCCGTAGCCAACTACCAAGCTTCAACTACCTTAGAAAGAGCCTTGAAACGAGAAAAACTACCGTTTCAAGACCGTAATATTATCCACACAGAATTTGAAAGAGTTACCCAAGCCGACGGCCAAAGAGTCAACGTGATGAAACGCTTGTTCTATGCCGAACAGTTTGATGGGAAAGATATGAAAAAATTAACGATTTTGGACAGATCCGAGCAAGGTCTGACGCAAATCGTTTCCGCTGAATTAGCCCAATGGAATTTTTCCCAAAATAGCTGGGATTTTTTCAATGGCACCATTTATTTAATTGCCCCCGATGGTTCCTATCGCAATATTATTCGCTTCGATCGCCAACAACTCCAACTCCCTCGCACTCCTTTAGATTTAGCCCAAAGAGGTCGAGATTATGGAGAAATGAATATTGCTCAAGCAAAAGAACGCTTGGCAATTCTGCGTCAGGGTGCAGATGAGGATGAAATTCGCAAAATGGAGGTACGGATTCAACAAAAATATGCCTTACCTTTTGTTTGTGTCGTTTTTGCTTTGGTCGGTTCAACTCTCGGTATCCGCCCCAGACGGGTCAGCAAAGCCACCAGCTTTGGCATTAGTATCTTGATTGTGTTTGGATATTATTTATTAGCATTTTTAACCAATGCTTTGGGACAAATTCAAATTTTATCTCCGGTTTTGGCCGCTTGGTTGCCCAGTGGAATTGGTTTGACCATTGGCGGAGTTTTGTTAGTCCGGGCTTCTCGTTAACTTCTCCCCAGTCACAGGTTAAATCTGGGTCAACGGAGATATAGCAGTTCTCGGATTTATAAAATACAGAGATGTGAGTGGATTCCCGCCCCCCGCGCGGGGGCAGGCTTCGCGGGAATGACAAGTTTAACGATATACCTCATAGATTAAAGAACTGCTATATTTAGCTTTGATTTAGGGCGTGTCATCAATT
>NZ_LIUQ01000165.1 GCF_001276715.1 Planktothricoides sp. SR001
TTATTGACGTACAGCCACATTATCGATCGCGCCATTCCTGACCCTTTTGCCTTGGACTTTGAATTGACAGTAGCGCCTGATTTTCGGACAACTTCCCCCAGCCCTAAAGCTTGTCGGAAGCGTCGCTGCGATTTTTTTTAGTCAGATGCTTCGGATTTTTTTTCTCTTGCCCCATTGTGTAATCAATGATTGGTTTTCCGTTTTCCAAGTATTTATACCAATTTCAAAAATTATTGCTACGATTTCGAGGTTAATTTGGGCGCCAGCCCCGGCGCCCCTACCGATGCCAAATTAATAACAGATATTGTAGGGGCAAGGCGTCCAAGCGCCCCAAATGAGTGCATCTTTGGTAATTAAAAATAGTATAATTATCAGGACGCTGAAATTCAATCTCCGTGTTTGCCGGAATATTTAACGAAAACCAAATTTCGTCCTGAACAGTAGTAGTCGAGGCAGACCGAGATTTTATCATCAGTTATTGGTAAAACAGTGCCATCAAATTTTAGTAAAAGTTCTTTATCCCCAATTCCGGCCTCGGTTGTTACCCACAACAAGGGAAAAATATCTAGCTGATGATCTGGGAAATATTTGAAAATTGGGAAAGTTTTTCGGTAAAAAGTTCCCTCAGCCGTTCGCTCCCAAAGCTGAAGCCGATAATGAGCGATCGACTCAGCATAAGCTCTTAACTGAGCTTGGCGATCGGCTTCATATTGCAGGGTGGAGACGGCGGCAGAAATGGAGGAATGGCAGGGTTCTCGACCTCTGGTTTTAAGCAAAAGTTAACAACAAACTCTCGTCCGGTTCCCTTGATAAGACTGCAATAGTTTTCCCCCGTATATTCAGAAGTTAAATTCTTTACGACACTCCAGTTTTTTTTCGCCATTTTATTTATGACTCATAACTAATTCTTAACCTTTGTAACGATTTATTTGAACCACGATAAAACTTAATCATTCTTTTACAGATTTCATTGCTCTGCTGAAGGCGGATAAACCGTCGGCTGGGGATTAATCCCCA
>NZ_LIUQ01000056.1:0-8797 GCF_001276715.1 Planktothricoides sp. SR001
CGCGTGAACGAATCGCACTAATCAGACTAATAATAATGAAAAAGTTTTTCAGCCTTTCATTATGGATGGTGGTATTGACGGTAAATAATGCTTGGAGTTCTTCATGGCCGGCAGTCTCTGCCACTTTGTCGATCTGGTCAAAACAGAGGACAATGGGCTGAGTATTTGCCGAAATTTTGCCAAAATTGCTTAAAATATTTTTGGCATCAGTTTCATTGTCAATTGACCGTTTGACTCGAATCGCTTTTAAACTTTCTTCATCTAAATCATCACCGCGCAACCAATCACAAACGGTATAATATAAGTCAGGATTGGTTAAATCATACAGGGCGCCAAAAAATTCATTAGGGTTATAAATTCCTGACGGATAGGTTCCCCTCAAGTTATGAATAAATAAACCCCTTTCTCCCAAGATTTTCTTTTTCAGCCCGCGATCGCGAAATGCGGATAAACTCTTTAACCATAACAATAACTGGGACTCGGTTTCTCCAGCAGGCTTTTGCATTAAACTATCCACGGTATAACGGAGAATATGTCGCCAAATTTGCCCCTGTTCTACCCACGGACCAATATAGGCAAAAAAAGCCGATTGGTTAAGTTGCTGTTTGAGTCGAGATAACAGATAACTTTTCCCCGAACCGCGATCGCCAAGTAGTAAAATACTGCGAGTTTGATGATCTTTAGCGACTTGGTTCAGTAATTCGGTAATTTCTGCGATCGCCTCTTGGTGAATTGAATCTACCGTCAATCCAGACTGTTGTGATTCTTGCCAAAAATCACTCGTATAAAAAGTCACTGGATCGAACGGATTCACATCTTGTTTAATAATGTCATCAATAGTTGCCATAAGTTAATTCCACCTAAAACATCGATAAATTTTGCCCAAACACGCATTCTTAATTGAGGATGATAAAAAATAGATAGCCCCCGAATTCTAGACGAATTCCGGCGGCAATTTGCTCTGGAGTGTAATTCATCCCTTCTTGTAAAGAACTTAGTTCTATTTTATTTTCCCGTTGCAACCGATAAAGGGCGCGATCGAACTCATCCTTAGACATAGAAGCTTTCAATTTTTCCCACAAGTGAAAAATTGGCAAATAATTCTCCGTTCCCAGTCCCCGATCTAAATCGCTGATAATTTGCAAAATCTCGCGATCGCTTGATTTACCCACAGATTTTTCTGCCGTAATATCTGCCGCAGCGACTGTCGATGAGATTGCCTGGTTCGGTGTGGCAATATATGCAGAATTTACCTGAACTTTTCGCATCAACCGCAAATAATCCGTCAGCATTTTTAAAGTAATATTCGCCGAACTGCTATTAGACTGATATTCTTCAATTAAAAATTGCTGACCCCGTTCGGTTAACCAAACTTCTTTAATTTCTTTTTCCGTCTTAATAAAGCCACGATTAGCTAAACCCTCAATTACCGTTTCCCGTTCCTGACTAGGAATATTGATTTTTCCCGGAGTAATTGGCCCTTGACTACTTGCTTGCAGCACTTTAATTTCTTCGGGAGTCACCGGCAAATTGGTGGAGTCAATTTTGAGCAAAGATTTGCCTGGAGGGGCAATGGTCAAATTTTTAATTTGTTCCCGACAAGCAACCAACTCGCGATCGCGTAGTTCTCGACAAATGCTATTTCGTTCCGGCGATCGCATTTTCGGGGTTGGTTGAATTTCACTCAGAGGAGCACGGTAATTAGGGAAACTCAATAACTTTAACAGAAACTTCAGTTCTTTAGCATTCATTGTATGTCACCTCATATGTATTGATTAGCCCGTTATACTAGGATCGCTCAAATTGGGGCAATTGGCACATTTTGTTTCAAAATTAAACATTTTTTAATCAAAAGTAATCAAACCCTTCCTGTCATCCTCATCCTCACCCCTGATTTTTTCCTTCGAGGGATAAGTCCTGACAATGAAAAATAATGACCATGCTTTTTCTTGAGGAATTGCCGCATCAAAATACTCTGGACTGTAATGGAGAACCTCCTCCAAGGATTTTAGTTGAATTTCCTGATTGGCTTGCAGACGATATAAAGCTTGGTCTAATTCTTCCCTAACCAATAAACTTTGTAACTTTTCCCGCAGATGAAAAATTGGCAAATAATTTTCTGTACCCAACTCCCGATCTAACTGTGAAATCAGTTGTAAAATATCCTCATCACTGGGTAGAATCGGTGACATTTCTGTGGGCATATCTGTGGGCATATCTGTAGGCATATCTTTTAACGCCCCTAAGTGAATATCTAATTGGCGAATTGTCTGTAAAATATCCAGTTCATTTATCGGAAAATTATCCGAGTAATTCATCAGCTTTGACGGCTGGATTAGCTTCGCTTTCACCGCCCCTCGGATATGATTTGGGATATGATTGATGAGTCTTGGGGCTGGCTGTTGATAAAATTGATGAACCAATCGCAAATAATCCGCTAACATATTAAAAGGAATATTCCCCGACTGCTCCCTGGGATCGTAATCTTGAATTAAAAACTTTTGTCCGGTTTCCGTCAACCAGACTTCATCAATTTCTTGCTCAAGCACCAACAAATCACGACGGGCTAAATCTGCAATAATTTTCAGACGAGAATCCGCAGGCAATCCGGTTTTACCCGGAGAAATTTTTTCCGTTAAACAGGCTTGTAATACCTTCAATTCTTCTAAGGTTAATTCTCCCTGTAGTTGAGCCGATTTAAGCCAAGTCTTACCCTGCTGAGAAATCCTGAGTGTTTTAATCTGTTCCGAACAAGCCACTAAATCGCGATCGCACAATTCACGACAAATTTTATTTCGTGCCGCTGCCTGCATTTTTGGCGTAGGTTTCACGTGACTTATCGGCGCCCGATAATTGGGAAAACTCAATAAATTTAACAAAAATTTCACTGCATTAGAATCCATTGGTTTTCTCTAACATCAATTAAACAGCATCAAATCCGAATCCTAGCACCAATCCAAAAGCTAATAACTTTTAGCTAAAAGTTATTAGCTTTTCATCCCATCCGCAATCTATTGCCCATCCCCACGCTAATCCGTTGCCCATCAGTTATCCCATCAGTTAACCCATCCTTTGCCAATCCCTTGCCAATCTCTTATCCCATCAGTTAACCCATCCGTTGCCAATCCGTTGCCCCTCTTACTTCAACAAGCAAAGTAACTGGGAATGCACTGGCGCCGTTTCATCCAGAATTATCATTTTTTCCTCCTGACAAAGTTCAGTAATTAACTGATTAACCACCACATCATCAACATCAGGAAACTGATCCAAAGTATTTTGCATCAACACATAACGACCCATCATTTGCTGAGTTTGCATTAAAGCCAACAAATAATCTTTCACCTTTTGCAACTCCTGACTAAGATCCTGACCAGAAGTAATTTTTCTTTGGGGAACCCCAGTCACCCCAACAATCCGAGTATAACCGGCAAAAATTCCCAACGCATCCAACAAAGGACAATCTTGTAAAAGATTAGACTCTCTAATTAACTCTTGTAACTCTTTTAAATTAGGAGTGCGATCGCCTAACACCAACTCACCAGCACAAGCCGCATTCACCAAATTATGATAACTTGCTAAATAATGCACCGAAATCATATCCGGTAATAAATGACGATGGGGATATCCGGTAAAAATTTTACTATATAATTGATTGCCTTGATTTTTCCTGGTGCCTAAATTTTCAGACCGAATCAAAAATAGAGTTTTACACCGGTTTATCAGCAAAGCTTTTTCACAAGCTTTCATCATATGAAAAAACCCAACTAAATTCGGATCTTCTGTCCAAACTAACCCAATTCGGCCAATTTGTACCGGCAAATGGTAGCTTAAAGAATAACTAGCATACTTGGGACTAGGCAATAGTTTTGCCTCAATGCCAATCACCTGCAAAGCTTCCAAAGCTTCTCGCAGCATTTTGATCAATTCTGGGGCGGAAAATTGACGAATTCGGCTAATTTTGTGCTCGGTTTTCTTAAATTCTTTCAGCCAGAGTAATTTAAACGCCGCTAGAGGATCCGGTCTGCTAATATGAACCGCATATTTTTGATATTTTTCTTGTTGAGATTGATGAAACTCATCGAGTCCCAATTGTTTTGCTTCTTGAAAAAGCTGTCGTCCCAACATCAGCACATAGCGGGGCTTGGTTTTGCCCCCAGGAAACTTAAAATTCAGGGCATCGCGAGACAGGGGATAAATGCGCGATCGCGGCTGAATTTCTGCTTGTTGGTGTAGGGGATAAAGTCGGGTTGCCCACAAAGCTTCTGCTTGATCTAAACTAATCGGTTGCAGGCGAATTTCTCGATCGATTCGGGCAAGGTCTGCCCCTTGTACCCGCTTTTGATGCTGTTTCCAAGTATTCGTAACCACACTGATAATCACGAAAAAGTTTTTCAGTTTTTCATTATGCAGGATAGAATTAACGCTAAACAAAGCTTGTAAATTAATAAATCCATCTAAAGCCCGGTCAATATTATCTAAATTATCAAAACATAAAACAATCGGCTGAGTTACTGCGGCAATTTTACCCAAATTACCTAAAATATTCCGGGCAGCGGTTTCCGTATCAATAGCATTTTTTACCCGCAACAGCTTGAGACTTTCTTCATCTAAGCGATCGCCCTTCAACCATTCACACGCGATCGGATACAAATCTGGATTATGCAAATCATAAAGCACCCCAAAAAACTCATTGGGATTATAAATTCCTGAAGGAAAAGTTCCTTTTAGATTATGGATAAACAACTGCCTTTCACCCAAAAAGCGTTTCATAAACCCTTCCGAGTGAACAGCCGATAAACTCTTAATCCAAAGCAGTAATTGAGATGATTTTTCTCCGGTTGGCACATACATCAAACTATCTACCGTATTGCGTAAAATATGCCGCCAAATAAAATCACTTTCCGGCCACGGGCCAATGTAAGCAAAAAACGCCTGACAATTCAAACTTTCTTTAATTCGCCCTAACAAATAACTTTTGCCTGCCCCAGAATCACCGGCTAATAACAAAGTTCTGGTACGACGATCCTGGTTGACTTGTTGCAATAATTCTTCAATTTCATGCACCACATCTTGATGAATTGAATCCACAGTTAAATCCGTTTCTTGCTGTTCCTGCCAGAAATTTCCTGGGCGAAACGTTGTCGAGTCAAACGGGTTTAAGGTTTCCTGAATAATTTGCTGGATGGATGTCACAGAATATTACCTCATTTGATTAAATTTTGTTATTGTTTATTGGTTATTAGTTATTTGTTGTTCTGGCGATTTAGGCAAAAACAAACAACAAATAACCAACAACAAACAACAAACAACAAACAACAAATTAATTTATTGAGCAAAATAAATTAATTGCTCCTCAATTTTGGCATTAGGGTCTAAGATATTAATTTTTTCGTTTTCTTGGCATAAACGGTCGATAATTCCTTGGACTTGGGACTCACTTGCGGGGCTAAATTGACTGCGGGATTCTTCGATTAACCGCTGACGGGCAATACACTGCTGAGTCATTAATCGATTCAGGATAAATTCTTGGACATTGAGCAAATTATCAGGATCGGCAGCCACGGAGTTGACAGAAATTAGGCTTAATTCTTGCAATAATTGGCAATTTGATAAAATATTTGACTCGCGGATCAAGGATTCTAATTCAGCCAGATTAGGGGTGGTATCTCCGACCACTAATTCACCAGCGATCGCATCATTAACTAAACCATGATAGGTGACTAAATAGTGAACCGAATTCAGAGCAGGAATAATATGGATATGCTGGGGCTGGCTAAATAGTTTTTGGTGCAGTTGATAACCTTGGTTAGTGGGATTTCCCACGCTTTCCGAGCGAATTAAATAGAAATTTTGACAGAGATTTTCGGCGATCGCCTCCTGGCAGACCTTCATCAGATTGCAAAATTTCACCATATTCAAATCTTCCGACCAAACCACCCCCACCTGAGTTGATTTACCCGATAATTGATAACTGAGAGAATAACTGGCATAAGTCCGACTTGAAGATAGAAAACGAGGTTGAATTTCCACAGGTTGAATCGCCGCGATCGCCTCAGCCAACATCGTAACTAATTCTGGGGAAGAATATTGACGAATCCGAGAAATGCGATCGACCGTTTGATTAAACTTCCTCAACCAAACCAACTTAAACGCTGCCGTAGTCGCTAAATTTGAGCCATTTTTCTCCACTTGGGCATCAGCTTCATCTGCCAAAGCCTCTAAAGTTGGCACAGTCCAAGGACGAGAGTCTTCAACAATTAACTCAGCCTGCAAAATTTCTAAAGGTTCTGCCCCTGCCTCTGCGTTTTGCCTGGAAACAGCATGGCCATTTTCCATCAAACTAAGTTTATAATCTTGAAATAACTTCCGACCCAACATCAGCGTATTTCGCGGACGAGTTTTTCCTCCGGGAAATTTAATTTCCAGGATATCTCGACTCAGGGGATAAATGGACGAAACAGGCCGAGGATTTGCCTGAAGATAGAGCCGATTTAGGCGACTTTTCCATAAAGTTTCTGCTTCATACAAGTTAATTTTTTTCAATACAATCGAAGCATCAACGCGGTCTTTATCCGTTGGTTGGATGCGATGGGCATTTTGTCGCCAAGTATCGGTAATAATACTAATAATTACCAGAAAATTTTTCAGCTTTTGATTGTGAATTACTGAATTCACGCTGAACAGACTTTGTAAATCAATATGGCCATCACTGAGACGAGCAATATTATCAATTTGGTCAAAACATAGCACAATAGGCTTACTTTCAGCGGCGATGCGGCCAAAATTTGCCAGTATTTTTTGGGCCGCATCTTCCGTATCAATGGAATGTTGAACGTGCAACAATTTCAACTGCTCTTCATCTAAATCATCGCCGCGCAACCACTCACAAGCTAACTCTTTTAATTTGGGATTGGTTAAATCATACAAAACTCCAAAAAATTCATTGGCATTGTAAATTCCCGCTGGGTAAATTGCCCGGAGGTTTTTAATCACCATAAGGCGTTCCCCGCGCAACCAGTCCAGCAAGCCTCGCTGTTTAAAACCCCACAAACCTTTTAGCCATAAAATTAACTGAGAATCTTGTTCTCCGGCGGGAACTTCTAATAAACTATCAACGGTGTAACGTAAAATATGCCGCCAAATATAATCACTTGCCGTAAAGGGTTCAATATAGACAAAAAAGGCTTTTGGGTTCAGCATACGTCTCAGCCGTCCCAACAAATATGTCTTACCAGATCCGGTTTCTCCTTCCAGCATTAACGTCCGAGTGCGATGATCCTGGGAAATCAGATCCAGAGTTTGTCCGATCGCCTTAATTGCCTCTTGATGGATTGACTCCACCACAAATTCAGGATTTTGGTCTTCTTGCCAAAAATTACCCGACCAAAAAGTTTCGGCATCAAATGGATTCGGTTCTTGTTGAATAATTTGATCGATAGTAGTCATTGAACGTTAAAAATAATAAACACAGATAAACTTTCAATAAATAACAAACCGCCCCAAGGCAGACTCATGGAGTTTAATTTGATTTAATTTGAAAATTGGCTTAAAATTGGTTGAAAATTAGCGATCGCCCTCAATTTCAATAAAAAATTAAAAAAATGAAAAATTTCCCACGATTCTGGGTAGACAAAACATAGTTTATCATTGATGCGAGCCACTTTATACCTAGATCGCATCGACGATCGTAAAAATTGAGAAAGGTTAATTAACAGTTAAATGAAAAAAGCACTGATTTGTGGGATATCCGGGCAAGACGGCGCCTATTTAGCCAAATTACTCCTAGAAAAAGGCTATGAAGTCACCGGCACTTCACGGGATGCTCAAATGTCCTCCTTTAGAAATCTTCAACGGTTGGAAATTCGGGAACAGGTGAAATTAACCTCCATGTCCCTCACCGATTTTCGCAGTGTCTTGCAGGTAATCAACAAAATTCAGCCCGATGAAATTTATAATCTTGCCGGTCAGAGTTCCGTGGGCTTATCCTTTGACCAGCCGGTAGAAACCCTGGATAGCATCACCACGGGCACCTTAAATATATTAGAAGCGATTCGCTTTACCGGCGCACCGATCAAACTGTACAACGCTGGATCTAGTGAATGTTTTGGGGATACCAGCGATCGCTCTGCGGACGAAGGCACCCCATTCAGACCCCGCAGCCCTTACGCCGTCGCCAAAGCAGCCGCCTTTTGGGAAGTCGCCAACTACCGGGAAGCTTATGGATTATTTGCCTGTTCCGGCATTTTGTACAACCACGAATCCCCCCTAAGACCGGAAAGATTTGTCACCCAAAAAATTATCGCCGCTGCTTGCCGCATTGCCCAAGGGAGTAAAGAAACCCTGACTTTAGGGAATATGTCCATCAGACGGGACTGGGGCTGGGCGCCGGAATATGTCGAGGCGATGCATTTAATGTTGCAACATGAACAACCCGATGATTATGTAATTGCCACGGGAGAAAGCAATAAATTAGAAGATTTTGTCGCCGAAGCGTTTGCCTGTGTCAACCTCAATTGGCGCGATCATGTCACCAGCGATCGCAGCTTATATCGTCCTACGGACATTGCCGTCGGTCGGGGACACCCCGCCAAAGCCAGAGAAGTCCTTGGTTGGCAAGCGAAATATAAGATGCAGGATGTAGTCAGAATGATGATTGCGGCCAAACAAGCATCTTTATAATTTGTTGTTAGTTGTTAGTTGTTAGGTGTTAGTTGTTTGTTGGTTGTTGGTTGTTAGTTGTTGGTTGGGGAACGGGGAACAGTTATCAGGGAACGGGGAAAGTGAAAAGTCGTAGGGG
>NZ_LIUQ01000056.1:8901-42158 GCF_001276715.1 Planktothricoides sp. SR001
CTCCTGAAGCTCCTGAAGCTCCCCTGCAACACTGTTCTCTGTTGCCTGTTCCCTGTTTCCTGTTTGTTGGTTGTTGGTTATTAGTTATTTGTTATCGTTTAAGCCTAATAACAAACAACCAACAACCAATAAATAACAAATAACTAATAACTAATAATTAATAAAATTACAAAACAAAACTAAAATTTAATATTTAAAGGGTTGCATTTTTGACAGAATAGTAGGGTAGTCAATAAAACTCTGTAATTGTTATTTGTTATTTGCATCAGAAACCGAATAAACAGCAACCAATAACCAATAGCCAACAATACTTGTTGGTTATTGGTTATTTGAATCAGAAACCTAGTAACCAATAACCAATAACTAATAACCAGTAACAAACAACAAGTTTTATTGTTGATTTGGAGATAAGCAAATGGGTATCGCTACGATTAACCCGGCAACTGGAGAAACCATAAAAACCTTTATACCGCTAACGGACGCTGAAGTAGAAGCGAAACTGGTGACGGCAGAAAGGGCTTATAAACAATATCGGCATCTACCCTTTGAGCAAAAAGCCCAATGGATGAATGCAGCGGCGGATATTTTAGAACAGCGCAAATCAGAATTTGCGGCCATGATGACCCTGGAAATGGGCAAAACTTTCAAATCTGCCGTGGCAGAAGTGGAAAAATGTGCCTTAGTTTGCCGTTTTTATGCGGAAAAAGCCCCAGAATTTTTGGCTAATGTGCCGATCGCAACGGATGCCGACCAAAGCTTTGTGGCTTATCACCCCTTGGGAATTATTCTGGCAGTAATGCCGTGGAATTTTCCTTTTTGGCAAGTGTTTCGGTTTCTTGCCCCCGCTTTAATGGCGGGAAATGTGGGGATTTTGAAACACGCTTCTAATGTGCCACAATGCGCCTTAGCCATTCAAGAAATTGTGGAAAAAGCGGGTTTTCCTGAAGGGGTATTTCAAACCTTATTAATTGGGGCCAGTCAAGTAGCCAAAATTGTCGAAGATGACCGGGTGCAAGCAGCGACGTTAACCGGCAGCGAATTTGCCGGGGCATCTTTAGCGGCAAATTGTGGCAAGCAAATTAAGAAAACTGTCCTAGAATTAGGGGGGAGCGATCCGTTTATTGTTCTAGAAAGTGTGGATCTAGAAGTCGCTGCGACCACGGCAGTGACAGCCCGAATGATTAATAATGGCCAATCTTGTATTGCGGCAAAACGCTTTATTGTGGCAGAAGCGATCGCCGATGAATTTGAGCAACGCATGGCCGAAAAAATTAAAGCCTTGCAAGTAGGCGACCCAATGGATCCACAAACAGACATTGGGCCGCTGGCTACTCCAGATATTTTACAAGAAATCGATGACCTGGTTAAAGCTTGCGTCTCTCAAGGCGCCCGGGTTGTAGCCGGAGGTCAGCGTTTAAGCGATCTCCCCGGTAACTTTTATGCCCCGACTTTACTAGCGGACTTACCCCCCGGTTGCCCTGGATATACGGAAGAATTTTTTGGCCCAGTGGCATTGTTATTCCGGGTCAAAGGAATTGATGAAGCGATCGCCCTTGCCAACAGCACTTGTTTTGGCTTAGGGGCAAGTGCTTGGACGAATAATGCGGCAGAACGCGATCGCTTCATCAAAGAACTGGAAGCTGGTGCAGTCTTTATCAATGGCTTAGTCAAATCCGACCCTCGCTTGCCCTTTGGAGGGATCAAGCGTTCTGGGTACGGACGAGAACTCAGCATTCAAGGCATTCACGAATTTGTGAATGTCAAAACCGTTTGGATCAAATAAAGAAACCGGGTTTCTAGTAGGGGCGAATGCGAGAACGCCCCTACTAGGTTGACTGACAAAGATAGCTTAAAGAAACCCGAATAAAGAAACCGGGTTTCTATGAACACTTCGGTTGAGTGACAAAGATAGTTTAAAGAAACCCGAATTAAAGAAACCGGGTTTCTATGAACACTTCGGCTGAGTCACAAAGATAGTTTAAAGAAACCCGGTTTCTACAATCAAGCAAAATCGTGAGGTAAACCACAATGGGTGAAATGAACACAGCAGAACTTTTGGTGCGCTGTTTAGAAAACGAAGGCGTTGAATATATATTTGGACTACCCGGAGAAGAAAATCTAGCAGTCCTCCAAGCCCTGAAAAATTCTTCGATTCAATTTATTACCACGAGACACGAACAAGGCGCCGCTTTCATGGCGGACGTTTACGGACGACTCACCGGCAAAGCCGGAGTTTGTCTCTCCACCCTCGGCCCCGGTGCCACCAATTTAATGACTGGGGTCGCCGACGCCAACCTGGATGGTGCCCCGTTAGTTGCCATCACCGGACAAGTGGGCACCGACCGGATGCATATTGAATCCCACCAATACTTAGACTTGGTGGCCATGTTTGAGCCCGTCACCAAATGGAATGCTCAAATTGTCCGCCCCAGCATTACCCCAGAACTGGTGCGGCGGGCGTTTAAGCGCTCCCAAACGGAAAAACCCGGGGCTGTCCATATTGATGTGCCGGAAAATATTGCTGCCATGCCAGTGGTTGGGCAACCTCTGACTAAAGACAAACAAGAAAAAAGTTATGCCTCTTACCAAAGCCTCAACGAAGCAGCAGCATTAATTTCCCGCGCCGAAAATCCTTTAATTTTAGTGGGCAATGGGGCAATTCGCGCTCATGCTTCCGCTGCGCTGACGGAATTTGCCACTCGCTTGCAAATCCCTGTCACCAATACTTTTATGGGCAAAGGGGTGATTCCTTACACTCATCCCCTGGCATTATGGACGACGGGACTACAACAGCGCGATTTAATTACCTGTGCTTTTGAACAAACCGATCTAATTATTTCCGTCGGTTATGACCTGATTGAATATTCGCCGAAAAAGTGGAATCCCCAAGGCAGTATTCCGATTATCCATATTGGGGCAGATCATGCGGAAATTGACAGCAGCTACATTCCTCAAGTAGAAGTGGTGGGAGATATTTCTGATTCCCTGTTAGAAATTTTGCGGCGGTCCGATCGCCAAGGCAAAGCCGCCCCTTATGGTTGCCAACTTCGCAATGATATTCGCGCCGACTATGAGCAATATGCCCATGATGAAGCCTATCCGGTCAAACCGCAAAAACTGGTCTATGATATGCGCCAGGTGATGGGGCCGGAAGATATTCTCATTTCTGATGTAGGGGCGCACAAAATGTGGATTGCCCGCCATTACCACTGCGATCGCCCCAACACTTGCTTAATTTCTAACGGGTTTGCGGCAATGGGCATTGCCATTCCTGGGGCGATCGCGGCCAAACTCGTCTATCCTGACCGCAAAGTCATCGCCGCAACCGGGGACGGTGGCTTTATGATGAATTGCCAAGAATTAGAAACCGCCTTACGGGTGGGGACTGCCTTCGTCACCATTATTTTCCATGATGGCGGCTACGGCTTGATTGAGTGGAAACAACACAATCAATTTGACGAATCCAACTTTATTAAATTTGGCAACCCTGATTTTGTCAAATTTGCCGAAAGCATGGGACTCAAAGGCTACCGCGTGGAAAACACCCTAGATTTAGTGCCCATTCTCAAAGAAGCATTAGAACAAGATGTCCCTGCGGTGATTGACTGTCCCGTAGACTACCGGGAAAACCTCCGCTTTAGCAAAAAAGCCGGTGGCTTAACTTGTCATATTTAGTTAATTGTTGATGGTTGATGGTTGGTGGTTGTTTGTTGTTTGTTGTTTGTTGTTTGTTGTTTGTTGTTTGTTGTTTGTTGTTTGTTGTTTGTTGTTTGTTCGTTGTTTGTCAACCATCAACCATCAACTATCAACCATCAACCATCAACCATCAACTATCAACCATCAACTATCAACCATCAAAATTAATGAAAATTGCCACTTGGAACGTTAACTCAATTCGTTCTCGTCAAGAACATCTCACTAACTGGTTGCAAAAAAATCCCGTTGACGTGATTTGTTTGCAGGAAACCAAAGTGATTGACTCTGATTTTCCGCGATCGCCCTTCGAGGAACTGGCCTATCATCTTTATATTTCCGGGCAAAAATCTTACAACGGGGTCGCGATTTTTAGCAAAATTCCTCTCCAGAATGTCAGCGTCGGTTTTGCCCATAGAAACCCGGTTTCTTCAAGCAACCGTGTTTCTCAAGTTTCTGAGGTTTCTTCAACCAACCCTGTTTCTGAATTCGATGAGCAAAAAAGAGCGATCGCTGGCATATTTGAAGACATTTTGATTCTCAATCTTTATGTCCCCAATGGCAGTGAGGTTGGCAGTGAAAAATATGAATATAAACTGCAATGGTTAAAGGTACTGCGCGAGTACCTGGAAGTAGCCCTGAAAACAACTCCTAATATCTGTATTTGCGGTGATTTTAATATTGCCTTAGAAAGTCGAGATATTTATCGCCAAACTAAAGATACAGAGATTATGGCATCCCCACAAGAACGCCAGAGTTTACAAGCAATTCTCGATCTCGGTTTTACCGACGCCTTCCGCAAATTTAACCCTGATGCTGGACATTATACTTGGTGGGATTATCGTCGCGGCGGCTTTCCCCAAAATCGCGGTTGGCGGATTGACCATTTTTATCTCACCGAAAATTTAAGCGATCGCGCCCAAAGCTGTATAATCGATAAAGAACCCAGAACCTGGGAAAAGCCCAGCGACCACACCCCAGTTATCCTAGAACTCTAAATTTTTTCAGACTTACGGTTTCTGTCTAATTTAGACCTATCGATCGCTGTTGATGCGCCCTACCATCGCAATTCTGAATATTCTCAATGATTTGCGAAAAAATGTCGGGGTTTGGTCTAAAAATCCTATTCTCTAGGTTTGCAGACCAAACCACCTGCTGAATTAAAATTGCATCAAATCACCGGATTATCGGTTTGAGCCTCAATAATTTCGGTTAATTATTTATCGCTTAACAGGGAAAATGAAATGCATTAATAAATATTTAAAAAATCTAAAAAATAAATTTATTTATATTTTAATCTCTCTTATAATAACTTTTCAAATTACTCAATATCAGCAGGTTGCTTACTCATTTCCTAGCCATAACTTCAATACCGGGCAAAAACAGGCCGCCCCAACCGATATAAAAAAATCGGTAGTCGCTGAAATCAATCCTGCCGAATTATTAACCAGAGGCAAGAGATTATATGAAGGTGGACAGTATCGAGAAGCGATCGCCACTTTGCAGTCAGCCGCCGAAATTTATCAACGCGATCGCGATTTTCTTGGTCAAGCATTAATCGGCATCTATCTGGCCAATATTTATCAAGAATTAGGCCATTGGGAAGACGCACAACAGGCAATATTTACCAGCGGCAACCTCTTGAATAACCTGGAGCAAACGACTAATAAAAAGCTAAAAGTTGAAGCACTATTATTAAATACTTGGGGACATATCCAGTTCGATCGAGGGCAAAATGCTGCTGCGTTAGAAACTTGGCAAGAAGGGGAAAAAATCTATAGTCAAATCAGTGACATAGAAGGAATTTTAGGCAGTAAAATTAACCAAGCTGAGGCTTTACAACAGTTGGGAATGTATCGGCGATCGCAGCAAACTTTAACCCAGATCGAGGAAACATTGGCACAGATGCCAGCATCGCCAATTAAAGCCCTAGGCTTACGCAGTTTTGGTATTTCTTTATATATTATGGGTTCCTGGGAGCGATCGCAACAAGCATTAGAAACCAGTTTAGCCATATCCCAACAACTTAACCGCCATCAGTTTCGCAACGCCGATGAAATCAGTGCTACATTAATTGCTTTAGGCAACACCTCCAGAGCCTTAAAACAGCCAGAAGTTGCCCAAAAATATTATCAACAAGCTGCCACCATCGCCACTACCACAATCGGTAAATTAGAAGTCCAAATCAATCAACTCAGCTTATTCATTGAAACCGAAAAACTGCCAGAAGCGATCGCTTTACTTCCCCACATAGAATCGCTTCTGAGCAGCTTACCGTTGAGTCGCTTCTCAATTTACGCCCAAGTAAACTTTGCCAGTAAATTAATCAAAATAATTCAAATTAAAGCAAAACATTATCAAGTATCTCAAGCAAATATCAACAACCAAAACCAACTAATTAACCTGAAAGAAATTGCCTTAATTTTGGCGCAAGCGGTGCAAGGGGCGAGAAACCTGGAAGATATCCGAGCCGAATCTTATGCTTTGAAGCAATTAGGATCGGTTTACGAACAAGCAGCCCAATGGACAGATGCCAGTCAAATGACTGAGCAAGCAATTATTCAAGCCGAAAAAATTCAAGCACAGGATATTATCGCCCTGGCTCAATGGCAACTAGGCAGAATTCACAAACAACAAGGAAATATCCCAGAAGCGATCGCTGCTTATACCTCAGCATTTCAAACCCTAAAATCTCTCCGCAAAGAACTGGTGGCAGCGGGTTCTGAACTGCAATTTTCCTTTCAAGATACCGTCGAACCCATCTATCGAGAACTGGTCGCATTGCTATTAACAAATACTAACTATACTGCAACTCACCCACGGAGGTTAGATGCGCTTAATTACCCAGAAAATATCAGCACACATCCCGCAAAAAATCTCCAACAAGCCAGAGAAATAATCGAAGCACTAAACCTCGCAGAACTGGATAACTTTTTTCGGAATAGCTGTGTAGAAGTATTTCCCGAACAAATCGATCAAGTCGATCCCAGCGCTGCGGTCATTTATGCGATTATTTTACCCGATCGCTTAGGGGTAATTCTTTCCTTGCCCGGTCAACGGTTCAGTTACTACGAAACCCATATACCAGCCCATCAAGTAGAAAATATACTGAAACACTGGCTAAAATCCCTCAATCCAGCCTATGACAACGTGGAGCGACTGCGGATTTCTCAACAAATATATAACTGGTTAATTCAACCTGCTGCTGCGGACTTAGCCACCAATGACATCAAAACTTTAGTTTTTGTCCTGGATGGTTTCCTGCGGAATTTGCCTATGGCTGCTCTTTATGATGGTCAACAGTATTTAATCGAAAAATATACCATTGCTGTCGCCCCCGGTTTGCAATTACTCTCCCCGCGATCGCTCCGACAAACAAAACTCCAGGTCTTATCCGGTGGACTCAGCAAACCTCGTCAGAATTTCGCCGCCCTACCAGGAGTCGAATTAGAAATAGAGCAAATTGCCGCAAACGTGGACGGGGAAATCATCTTGAATCAAAACTTTACCAAAGTTAACTTGAAATCCAGAATAAATAGATCGCACTTCCCGATAGTGCATTTAGCCACTCATGGTCAATTTAGTTCCAACCCAGAACAAACCTTTCTCCTCACCTGGGATGGTAAAATTAATGTCCAAGAATTAGATGAATTACTCAGACCCACCTCAGATCGTCAGGATTCTCAAATTGAATTATTAGTCTTGAGTGCTTGTCAAACCGCTTTGGGTGACAACCGAGCGGCTTTAGGTTTAGCCGGGGTTGCCGTGCGCTCTGGCGCCCGCAGTACCTTAGCCACCCTGTGGTCAGTGTCAGACGAATCAACGGTAGAGTTAATGAGTGAATTTTACCGGGCGATCGCCACCTCAAAAGTCAGCAAAGCCGAAGCATTGCGTCAAGCCCAAATTGCGGTCTTAAAAAATAGTCAATTTCAACACCCTTTTTTCTGGGCACCGTTTGTCCTCATCGGTAATTGGTTGTGATATTGCTGGTGATATTGGTTGTGATATTGCTTGTGATATTGCTTGTGATAAAATAAGACATACCTGATGACAAATTCCCGCATCCCTACTCTATCATCCATTCTGATTAGTTCAACCCTGACAGATCATCTGCATATCCGATTAGTTCAACCCTGACAGATCATCTGCATATCTGATAATCGGTTAATCCGTATATCTCATCGCAGCGGCGCGATCGCCTTCGCCCGCTATTTAGCCCTCGGCGATTTCCCCGCAATTCCACATTCAATTTACCGGGTTTTTGATATTTCTCAAAATAAGTCTAACCCGATAAATAGTTAATCAGTCGATTTTTTAAAAAACATTATCAATTAGATAGTTTTCTAGCCAGGATAAACCCATCCAATTATTTGACAAAAACCAGCTTAAATAAAAAAAAACAAAAAAAAACGGAGTTTAAAAAATGAGTAAATCAACGAAAAAATATTTATTTTTATCTTTGAGTTACCTAGGAGCATCCCTCAATTTTTTGCTTATAATTAATCAGGGATTAACTCAGGCTAACCCAGCCTCATTCTCCAGCCAAGAGCAGGCATTGACATTAATAAAACCATTACCAAGAGTGACTTTTGAACCCCCTGATGAAGACCAACCTTCAGATACAGTAGGTGGGGCATCTCGTGACGGAGGATCTTTGTGCTTATCGGATAATGTGGCTGAACAAAACCAAAATTTATTGATAAACTTTTTGCCTCTGATACCCCACAATAATCATGGGTTAACGATTGCTGAACGGCCTACTTTTTATGCGAATGTTCCCGAAACCAATGCACAAAGAGTATTTTTTAGCCTGATAGATCAAGACAATCAGACCCTTTATCAAAACGAGTTTTCTATCCCTCAAACAGGGGGAATTATTAGCTTTTCGCTGCCCGAAAGTGCCCCTTCTCTGGAAATCGGTAAAAATTATCAATGGTCAATGGTACTGATGTGTAATCAAACCATGAGACCGGACAGCCCTCGGATTACTTCCTGGGTAAAACGAGTAGAACCTTTGCCCATGACTGTGAACCAACCACAGAATCAAACTGGCATCGAATTGGCGGCATTTTATGCCAAAAATGGCATCTGGTATGACTCTTTAAATATTCTAGGGAATCTATGGCGGAAATCGCCGCAAAATTTCAGCCAGTATGCCAATCAGTGGGCAAATTTTTTAAGTCAAGATTCAGTGGGGTTAGAGGCGATCGCCAATCAACCACTGCTGACACAACCATTGATTGCCGAAACAGAATAAACCCGTAATACTTTGAAGTCAAGATCCAGCCCGATCGATGACTTATTGTGCATCGAGGTTAGATGCGGGAATCACTTCTAAATAAGCGATCGCTGCATCTAACCTCGTCGGATATTTTTCTGCAAACTGTTCAAACCAGAATCCTTCATCGGACAAAGGATCTAAACTCTTTAACCACTCCTCTGCTTCCCCCCTTAATTGTGCCTGTTTTTCCTTTCTAATTTGTTCTTGTTTCAGGGCTTCTTGTTTCAACTCTTCCGCTCGTTTTTCCACCTCAAAGCGATCGGCTTGGTCAAATTCAGATTTCACCTGACCCAACAAATTATCTAATCCTCGATCTGAAGTAAAAGATGTTGTGGCTTTGGGCAAACTCTGAGTTGGTTTCCCCATTGGTTTCTCGATTGGTTTCTCGCTTGGTTTTTCGATTGGTTTTTCGATTGGTTTTTCTAATAGATTTTGCAGATTTTGCAGATTTTGTGGCCGATTAGATGTCTTGGTTTCTTGGTATTCTGCCTGCACCTCAGCCAAAAGTTTATCAATAGGATCCATAGAAATCACTCTAAAACAACTTGCCGTTTACCATATTTTAACCGATGTGTTTTCTCCTCTGCGGGTTCAACGATAAACCCGTCTTCCCCCTGGAGAGAAAACGGGCTGTAGTCAGGAACTAACAGATTATTAGTTAAAGCGGCAGTTTAATCAGCGATCGCACTCAGCAACATCTCAGCCAGACTCATATTCTCCATATCATCAATCGTCACCGTATCCACAATGTCAAACTTGGCGCCAATTCCTTGGAGATCATCATCTAAAGCTTTCAGAAAACGAGTCGCTTGAGCATCATTCCCGACCTGAATCATAGAAATCGCCAATTCTTCATCCCGATCGAGTTTCCGAGACGCTTCAACAATCACCCGGATCACCGCCTTCCGGTCATCCGGTTCCCCATCAGTCACCACTAAAATGGTTTCACCTTCCGGTTTAGTTTGGCCTTGGGCTTTGCGGTGAAAGTAATTATTCACCGCATCTTGCAGCACTCCAGCGAGATCCGTGCGACCCATTGGCTCATTTTCCATAAAAATCTGAGCCACGGCACTCGAAGTCACATTGTCATATCTGGTAAAGCGACCAGAAAACAAATACAGCGTAATCCCATCGGGATCAAACTGTTCACATTTTCTCGCCACCGCCACAGTAGACTCTTGGGCTTCTTCCCACCGAGTCCGACCACCCCGTTGATCGGGAATCGACATACTGCCGCTTTTATCAATAATCAGGGTATAGTCACGATTTTGCAAAATACTTGCCTCCATGTTAGATCAATTCTCCTAGTCAATAATGGCATTGAGCAAGACCTCTGCCAGAGTCATATCTTCCATATCATCAATTGTCACCGTATCCACAATGTCAAACTTTGCCCCAACACTTTGGAGTTCATCATCCAAAGCTTTGAGAAATCGCTGGGCTTGTGGATCTTTGCCAACCTGAATAAAAGACATCGTTAGTTCATCATCTCGATCAATCTTTCGAGATGCCTTAATAATCACTTCCATCACCGCTTTGCGATCGTCAGGCTCCCCGTCTGTGATCACCAAGATCGTTTCCCCATGAGCTTTAGCTTCACCGGCTGCTTTCCGAGCAAAATAGTTATCCACCGCATCTTGCAGAACTGCCGCGAGATCCGTAGATCCCATCGGGTCATTTTCTTGGAAAACTTGAGTCACTTTACTCGCCGTCACATTGTCATACCGCTTAAAGCGTCTGGCAAAGACATAAACCGTAATCCCATCGGGATCGAACTCTTCACATTTCGCCGCCAATGCCAAAGTAGACTCCTGAGCCTCTTGCCATCGACTTCTGCCACCCGGTTGATCCTGGATCGACATACTCCCGCTTTTGTCAATAATCAGGGTGTAGTCACGGTTTTGCAAAATTCCTGGGTCTGTCATAATCCTTTTGTTGATTTTTGATCAAATTCAATGAGAGATAGGGAGAGATAGCAGATAAGTCAATGCTTCTCTTCTATTTTATTTCTTATTCTTTAGTATGTTACGGCTCCGATGGTAGGGTTGATGGTTGCTTAATGAACAGAATCATCAATTCCCCGTGCCTTTAGTCCTAACACGAAAAAAGGGAGTGCGATCGCACTCCCTGTGGGTTTCTCCCTTTCGTTTTTTCTTAATTAAACCCTAGCAGTATGTCAGAGTTTCTAGACTTAAGCGCACCACTCTAAGCGGTGGGAATTAACATATCTTTGAGCGGAGTCCAACGGAAAGAGCGATCGCCACCCATTTCCACCACCAGTTTCACACGGGGTTCCAGACTCGGTAAAACCGTCAGGTATTCAATCTCTTGACTAGACAGAACATAACCTTCCAGAATCCATAGCACCAAACCTTTGGATTTAGGTGGCAGTTTTTCCAAGTGATAATTCAAAATCGGCGGAATAAAATAAGTGCGGATATCTTTTTTGCCCAAATGAGGGGGACGAACCCCGTGAACTCCAGTTAAGTACATCGACAAATCGCCAAGTCCTCGAGCCGAAAGAGATAAACTCGTATAACCCGCTGCTCTCAGCCGCCGGATATATCGACCTTCAAATCCTCCTTCTAAAGGCGCATACACTGCCACGGATCCCATTTTTTCCAGATCCCGAATCAGTGGCTTGCCAGTTGTAATCAGTGCCATAAATGTTAAGTTCTACCCGATCTGTTTTATTGTGATAGTTTTCGCTTGCCGACTCACTCACCAACGGTGATCTGCTAATCTGCTCATATCTTCCCCCAGATGGAGACAAGAAATTCATCAATCACCGCCGGACTGAGTAAGACAACCAAAATCTTCAAAAAGTATAACTGGTCGGCTGTCTCCGAGTCTTTTTAAATATCTACTAATTAAGTCAGGACTTACGCAACGCCTCTGTAGGGTGCCGTTCCGAGGCGGTGACACATCAATACAATTTAGGGGCGGTTCGCTTTCCCGCTTCTACTGCCGATCTTCCTGTAAGCGATCAATGATGTGTAAAAAACAGCACTGACCAAGCGGGCATCACCCCACCCTCTATATCTGGCTGGATATCTGGGAGTATCTGGCTGGATATCTGGGAGTATCTGGGAGTATCTGGGAGTATCTGGGAGAACAAACTCATCCATTGCCTCTCCTAGATATAGACCAGATATAGAGCAGATATAGAGGCTAAGGGGTTATGCTCGAATAAAATAGTTATTTTAAATGTTTATTTTTTTAAACCTGCCAATAGCAGAATAGACCCTCTATCCTCGGGTTTCAGTATTTTATCACCAAAAAGCCCGAGTTTTGCCCTGTTTTTACCTGCTGCATCAAATCCATAGCCCATTACCCATTATGACTCGTTTTGCATATTTTCTACCCTGCTCAAATAAAAAAAAATAATTACACATTTAAATTATATAATAATTTGCAAATAAGATCGGAAATGTCAAAAAAATCTCTTGATAGACTAGACAAATGCCTAAAAATTATATATATTGTTAAATTGTGGCTCAAATTAAGCGATCGCCATTCAGGAATTAGGGAAACTCACTAGCTAAAAGCGCTATCAGCTAATTTTAGCGAACAACAGCCTAAGTGAATCCAAAGCAATGAATCGGCGATTAATTACAGAGTCACCACCGGAGCTTATGGGCGATATCGTCCGCCAATCAAATCGCCAAAGTTAACGGCATCCATTTATCTAGGAGCGAAAGTCAGAGCCAATCAGCGCTCGTCATCCTAGCTAAAAAACCTTAACCAACGCTTTCAGATTGGCCGTACAAGGATACTGAGCAGATTACTACTCAAGTCCTGGCCAGAACCAAGCAAGGTTAGAGCAATCGCTCGACCAAAGAATAGTTTCTATTCTTCTTCTAGATATATTGCATAAATTCTACAAAGCCGTCTCAGGTCGATGACCAAGAGACTAACTTTGCCGCCCAAAAGCGGAGAACTTGCTTGTGTATTCTGTGGATCTTGCTTGAAAAGCTCCATATTGTAGTGCAGATAAAGGGGAGACCAGAAAGCCGTGTCTGTCGGTATTCTCGGCACAAAACTCGGCATGACCCAAGTATTTGACGAAGAAGGGAAAGCAATTCCCGTCACTGTCATCCAAGCAGGGCCATGCGTCGTTACACAAATTAAAACACCAAAAACTGATGGCTACAGTGCCATTCAGTTGGGCTATGGTGAAGTCAAAGACAAAACCCGTCAGCTAAACACCAAAACGCCTAAAACCGTCAATAAATATTTGACAAATCCTGAGCAGGGGCATCTGCGGAAAGCAGGAGCGCCGCTACTGCGTCACTTGCGTGAATATCGCCTAGAAGACACAGCAAATTATGAGCTAGGTCAGGAAATTGGGGTCGATATTTTTGAATCCGGACAAATCATCGATGTGACATCGAACAGCATTGGTCGGGGTTTCGCCGGAAACCAAAAACGGAATAACTTTGGCCGCGGACCAATGTCTCATGGCTCAAAAAATCATCGCCAGCCCGGTTCAATTGGTGCTGGGACAACCCCTGGGCGGGTCTATCCTGGGAAAAGAATGGCGGGGCGTCTTGGTGGTAAACAAGTCACAACCAGAAAGCTGACAGTGGTGCGACTGGATAAAGAACGCAACCTAATTCTCGTGAAAGGGTCAGTGCCCGGTAAACCTGGTGCATTGGTAAATATTCGCCCGACCAAAATCGTGGGCAAATAAATTAAGCCCAAATTGTTGTTGGTTGCGTTGTCGGTGATGAGCGTCTTGTTGTTTTGCAACCATAATGACCATTTCACCAATCAACAATCAACAATCGACAAACAGGCATATTTTGGACATCTGAAATGGTTAACTGTGTCGTAAAAAATTGGCAAGGGGAAGAAGTTGGACAAGCGACTTTAGAATTAAAAGTCGCCGTAGAAGAAAATGCTTCTCATATTGTCCACAAGGCTCTCAGACGGATTATGTGTAATGGTCGTCAGGGAACAGCCGCCAGTAAAACCCGAGCTGAAGTCCGAGGCGGGGGCAGAAAACCCTGGAGACAAAAAGGAACAGGGCGAGCTCGTGCCGGTTCAATTCGATCGCCTCTCTGGAGAGGTGGCGGTGTGATCTTTGGGCCGCAACCCAGAGATTATGGCATCAAAATGAACCGCAAAGAACGTCGGTTAGCATTGAGAACCGCGTTTCAGAGTCGTTACGAAGACTTAATTGTAGTAGAAAGTTTTGCGGAAAATCTGCCACGGCCTAAAACCAAAGAACTAATGAGTGCTTTGAATCGCTGGGGCATCGAATCTAACGCAAAAGTGCTATTAGTTTTAGCAGAACCTGCAGAAAACATTTATTTGTCCGCTCGTAATGTACCTTCCTTGAAGATGATTCCGGCAGATAGCCTGAATGTTTATGATGTGCTAGAAGCGGACAAAATTGTAACGACCGCAGCGGCGATTGCTAAAATTCAGGAGGTTTACAGTGACTAAATATCATGCTCGCGACATCATAGATTTAGTCATTCGCCCGATCCTGACTGAAAAGGCGACTATGCTAATGGAACAAAACAAATACACATTTGATGTTGTTTCTAAAGCCAAAAAGCCAGAAATTCAAGCAGCGATCGAACAAATCTTTGACGTCAAAGTTCAGAGTGTTAACACCCATCAACCGCCGCGTAAACAACGCAGAGTTGGTAAATTTGTCGGCTATCGGTCGCAATATAAGAGAGCAATTGTGACATTGGCAGAAGGCTATTCTTTACAGAATATCTTCTTCCCGGAAGTCTAATCAGTTTTCCGAGGCGATCGCCTCAAAAGCGATCGACATTTTAGAGACATCCATGTCTCATCCGTAGACCAAACAATTGTCAGGAAAAAATTCTCCAGTTATGGGTATTCGTTTTTATCGGCCATACACTCCTGGTAGTCGCCAAAAGTCAGGTTCAGACTTTGCGGAAATCACCAGGAATGAGCCAGAAAAATCCCTAACGGTATGGATTCACCGTGCCAAAGGCCGGAACAATCGTGGCATCATCACCTGCCGACATCGCGGTGGTGGTCACAAGCGTCTATATCGAATGATCGACTTTCGCCGCGACAAGCACAATATCCCTGCCCAAGTCGTAGAAATTGAATACGATCCCAATCGTAACGCCAGAATCGCTCTGCTCCAATATCAAGATGGAGAAAAGCGGTACATCCTTCATCCTGAAGGGTTAAAAGTTGGCACCGTGGTCATCGCTGGACCGAACTCACCGGTGGACAATATTGGCAATGCCTTGCCACTGAGCAATATTCCTGAAGGCACCAGTGTCCACAACGTAGAACTCACACCAGGTCGAGGTGGACAAATGGTGAGAAGTGCCGGAGCCTGCGCGACAATCAAAGCAAAAGAAGGTGAATTTGTCACCCTGCAATTACCTTCTGGTGAATTCAGAAAATTCCGCAAAGATTGCTACGCCACCATCGGTCAAGTTGGCAACATTGATGCCAGAAACATCAAGATCGGTAAAGCTGGCCGAAATCGTTGGAAAGGTCGCAGACCACAGGTTCGAGGCAGTGTGATGAACCCCGTAGATCACCCTCATGGTGGTGGTGAAGGTCGGGCACCAATCGGCAGGAGTGGACCGGTAACCCCTTGGGGCAAACCAGCTTTAGGCGCAAAAACTCGGAAGAAAAAGAAATTAAGCAACTCTTTGATTGTCCGTCGTCGTCGCAGTTCTTCCAAGCGGCGTCGGGGCGGCAGAAATGTTTAATCCAGAATGGATTCTTAGGAGTCAATCTGAATTAATCGTCAATCAATTAGTGACGCCTTAATTGTTCGTTCATTCTGATCAAAATTTAGACATTAAAGACTATGGGTCGTTCTCTAAAAAAAGGGCCTTTTGTTGCCGACCATCTCCTAACAAAAATAGAAAAATTGAATGAAAAAGGTGAAAAACAGGTTGTAAAAACCTGGTCAAGAGCTTCAACCATCATTCCAGATATGGTAGGGCATACCATTGCCGTTCATAATGGCCGGCAGCACGTGCCTGTGTATATTTCTGAACAAATGGTGGGTCACAAGCTGGGAGAATTTGCTCCAACACGCACCTTTAGGGGACATTCAAAAAGTGATAAAAAAGCCCGGAGGTAATGGGGGAATTTTGAATTTTGCGTAGGCATTTTGTCTAGATTCACAAGCCATGATTCAAAATTCAATTCCGGATTCAACAGGAGAAATCTATGCCTATTGATACTACTAAAGAAGTAAAAGCTGTCGCCCGTTACATTCGGATGTCTCCCTATAAGGTGCGACGAGTTCTCGATCAAATTCGCGGTCGCTCCTACAGAGAAGCGTTGATTATCTTGGAATTCATGCCTTACCGCGCTTGTGATCCTGTGCTAAAAGTTCTGCGTTCAGCAGTTGCCAATGCCGAGCATAATGCTGGCTTAGACCCGGCAACCTTAGTTGTCTCTCAAGCATCTGCTGACGGCGGCCCTAGCTTGAAGCGTTATCGCCCTCGCGCCCAGGGTCGTGCTTACATGATTCGCAAGCCAAGCTGTCACATTACTGTGAAAGTGGCTCCTGAAGAAAAAGAAGATTAATTATGACTTCTTCGGTCATAAACCAAGAATAAATCAGCACAACATTAAAGGGATTTTATCCGTGGGACAGAAGATTCATCCAATTGGCTTTCGGCTGGGAACGACTCAAGAACATCGTTCTCGTTGGTATGCCGATGGCAATCGCTACTCAGAATTATTGCAAGAAGACTTTGTAATCCGCGAGTACGTGCAAAAAACCCTCAATAATGCGGGAATTTCTCAAGTCCGCATTGAGCGAAAAGCCGACCAAATTGATTTGGAAGTCCGCACCGCTCGACCCGGGGTTGTGGTTGGACGTGGTGGCACGGGGATTGAGTCGTTGCGAACGGGTTTACAAGAATTGTTAGGCAATAGCAATCGACAAATCCGCATCAACGTGGTGGAAGTTGCCAAAGTAGATGCTGATGCCACCCTGATTGGGGAATATATTGCTCAACAGTTAGAACGGCGGGTTTCTTTCCGCCGAGTAGTCCGCCAAGCCATTACACGCGCCCAAAAAGCTGGGGTAGAAGGGATCAAAGTGCAAGTCAGTGGACGCCTCAATGGGGCAGAAATTGCTCGCACTGAATGGACTCGGGAAGGTCGGGTGCCGCTTCATACCTTGAGAGCGGATATTGAGTACGCTTACTGCACCGCCAAAACCATTTATGGCATTCTTGGGGTGAAAGTTTGGATATTCAAAGGGGAAATTATTCCTGGACAAGATGAACAAAACGCTGCCATCGGTGCAGGGGGTCCGCGACGCCGGAAGGGTCGTCGCCAACAATTTGAAGACCGATCGGGTGAAGGTTAAACAAAGGTTAAACAAATAATTCTTTGTTTTTGCACTCAGGAATAACCCAGGAGAAAAGTCATGTTAAGTCCTAGAAGAACTAAATTCCGCAAGCAACAGCGGGGAAGAATGAGGGGCCTAGCCACAAGGGGTAATCAAGTCAACTTTGGCGAGTTTGCCTTACAAGCTCTAGAACCCTGCTGGATGACCTCTCGACAAATCGAGGCCAGCCGTAGAGCAATGACTCGTTATATCCGCAGAGGTGGCAAAATCTGGATTCGTGTGTTTCCAGATAAACCCGTTACTATGCGTCCAGCAGAAACCCGGATGGGTTCTGGTAAGGGTTCCCCAGAGTATTGGGTCGCCGTGATTAAGCCCGGTCGAGTTTTATTTGAAATTGGCGGTGTGCCAGAATCAACAGCCCGTGAGGCTATGAGATTGGCGGCTTATAAATTGCCGATTAAGACCAAGGTAATCACCAGAGAAGAGGAGAAGTCTTAAGATTATGGCATTGCCTAAGATTTCAGAAGTGCGAGCTTTGAGCGACGAAGAAATCGTCAAGGAAGTTATCACCGTAAAGCGACAGCTATTTGAACTTCGTTTGCAAAAAGCAACTCGCCGTTTGGAGAAAACTCACGAATTCACTCATGCTCAACATCGGCTGGCTCAATTACTAACCGTTGAATCGGAAAGAAAACGTAGCCAACAGAAATCAGTTGAGAGTTAATGGTGATTAAGGAGTAAGTTGCAATGGCAGTTAAAGAACGAGTCGGCTTAGTTGTAAGCAACAAAATGAATAAAACGGTGGTGGTGGCGGTGGAAAACCGCGCCCCCAACGCTAAATACGGAAAAATCGTCGTTAAAACCAAGCGCTATAAAGCTCACGACGAGGACAACCAGTGTAATGAAGGCGATCGCGTCCGAATTCAGGAAACTCGACCGCTGAGTAAAACCAAACGCTGGAAGGTCATCGAAATTCTTAATCAGACCAGCGACAGCGGACGCTAGGAAAAAGGGAGACTGAAGGTGATTCAGAAAGAGTCTTATCTTAATGTTGCCGATAACAGCGGAGCTCGTAAATTAATGTGCATCCGGGTTTTAGGTGGCAACAGAACTTACGCAGGTGTAGGTGATGTAATTATTGCCGTGGTTAAAGATGCCATTCCCAATATGGCAGTGAAAAAGTCCGATATCGTTAGAGCCGTTGTCGTGCGTACTCGTAAAGGAATTCGCCGTTCCAGTGGTATGAGCATTCGGTTCGACGACAACGCTGCCGTGATTGTGAACCAAGATGGGAACCCCAAAGGAACTCGCGTTTTTGGTCCGGTGGCTCGCGAATTACGCGATAAAAACTACACTAAAATTGTTTCCTTAGCGCCGGAGGTACTCTGATGGCGACCAAGCAAAGCAAAGCGCCCAACACTTACAAGATGCACGTTAAAAAAGGTGACACTGTACAAGTGATTGCTGGCAAAGAAAAAGGCAAAATTGGCGAAATTATTAAAGCACTTCCCAAGACTAGCCAAGTGGTTGTGAAAGGCGTGAATATTAGAACTAAGCACGTCAAACCTCAACAAGAGGGTGAATCCGGTAGAATCGAAACTTTTGAGTCGCCGATTCATAGCTCTAACGTGATGCTTTATTCGACTAAAAATGAAGTAGCCAGCCGAGTCTGCTACACTTTCACCGAAGAAGGACGGAAAGTGCGTATGCTCAAAAAAACTGGTGAAATTATTGACTAAAGCACAACAAAAAAACGCCCAAAATTTATGGAAAAGCCACTAAAAATTGGGCAAAAGTATATCACGATCCTGACAAAGACCAGGAAAAGTAAAACCCTAAAAAACTATGTCAGAAACACTCAAAAATCGGTATGAAGATAAAATTGTAGCCAAATTGATGGAACAATTTAGCTACAAGAACATCCATCAGGTGCCGAAGGTGGTGAAAGTCACTGTCAACCGAGGCTTAGGTGATGCCTCTCAGAATGCCAAAGCTCTGGAATCATCGATTCAAGAAATTGCTCTGATCACGGGTCAAAAGCCAGTTGTTACTCGGGCAAAGAAGGCGATCGCCGGATTTAAAATCCGTCAAGGAATGCCGATTGGCGTCATGGTGACACTTCGTTCCGACCGGATGTATGCATTTTTGGATCGCTTGATCAACTTAGCATTACCAAGAATTCGGGATTTTCGCGGCATTAGTCCAAAAAGCTTTGATGGCCGAGGCAACTACAACCTAGGCTTGAGAGAACAGCTAATTTTTCCAGAAATAGAATACGATCGCATCGATCAAATCCGAGGAATGGACATTTCAATCGTCACAACGGCAAACACAGACGAAGAGGGCCGCGCCTTGCTCAAAGAAATGGGTATGCCCTTCCGGGACAAATAGCGGGTTAATTAAGGAGGGAATAATGGCGGCTAACGATACGATTGCAGATATGCTTACACGCATCCGCAATGCTAGTCTGGCAAGGCACCAAACAACTGAAGTTCCATCAACAAAAATGACCCGTTCTATTGCCAAAGTCCTTTTGGAAGAAGGCTTTATTACGGAGTATAAAGAAGTTGGGGAAGGCGTCAAAAAAACCTTGATGATTTCATTGAAATATAAAGGCAAAAACCGTCAGCCTATTATCAAAACCCTAAAGCGAGTAAGTACACCGGGCTTACGAGTTTACTCTAATAGGAAAGAGTTACCACGGGTTTTAGGCGGGATTGGCATTGCCATCATTTCGACATCATCGGGAATTATGACCGACAGAGATGCCCGCAGCCAAGGCTTGGGTGGAGAAGTGCTGGCTTATGTCTGGTAGAAAAGAACTCATGCATTCAGCTTTTCGCACACAGGACAGTTTCCTGAAAAAAACTGAATTATGAATTCTAAATTCTCAAGGAGTAACAAGATTTATGTCTCGAATTGGTAAGCGCCCCATCAAAGTTCCTGACAAAGTGACGGTTACCATCGAGGGGCAGAACGTATCCGTCAAAGGGGCAAAGGGGACTCTCACTAGAGAGCTACCACCTGAAGTCATCGTGGAACAACAGGATGATACCCTGATGGTGAAACGGCGAGATGAATCTCGCAATGCCCGTCAACGTCATGGTTTGTCTCGCACATTGGTTGCGAATATGGTTGAGGGGGTCTCCAAAGGCTTTCAAAAACGTTTATTAATTCAGGGAGTTGGCTATCGGGCGCAAATCCAAGGCCGAAATCTGATTTTAAACGTTGGTTACAGTAAACCTGTAGAGATTGTTCCCCCTGAAGGCATCCAGTTGGCCGTAGAAACCAATACCAATGTCATAGTCAGCGGCATTGATAAAGAATTGGTTGGTAATCAAGCGGCTCGAATCCGTGCGGTACGCCCCCCAGAAGTTTACAAAGGTAAAGGCATTCGCTATGAGGGCGAAGTGATTAAACTTAAAGCTGGCAAGGCAGGGAAGAAATAGATTATGAAGCTGACTCGTAAGGAATTTATTCAGCGTCGGCATCAGCGCGTCCGGCGCAAGGTCTTTGGGACATCAGAACGTCCTCGTTTGGCAGTGTTTCGGTCAAATAAGCATATTTATGCTCAAGTGATCGACGATACCAAGCACCATACCCTAGTATCTGCCTCAACTTTGGATCATGAATTAAAACCTGAATTAAGCACTGGTGCTACCTGTGATGCTTCGGCTCAAGTTGGGCAACTGATTGCCCAACGTGCTAAAGCAAAAGGCATCGAAAAAGTGGTTTTTGATCGGGGTGGTAATCTTTATCATGGCCGGATTAAATCTTTAGCTGATGCGGCTCGTGAAGCTGGTTTGGATTTTTAATCATCCAGGAAGTTGACCCGTTGACCTTCCCTTTTTAAATAAATGTAAAGAGTTCATCAAGCGTCAACGGTACACGGCAAACGAAACACTGATAACGGACAAAATTATGGCAGATCGTCGGAAAAAAAGTAGTCGTAATCGGGAAAAAGAAACCGATTGGCAAGAGCGGGTAGTTCAGATTCGTCGCGTTACCAAAGTGGTAAAGGGCGGTAAAAAACTCAGTTTCCGGGCTGTGGTGGTTGTCGGTAACGAACGCGGTCAAGTCGGTGTAGGTGTTGGCAAAGCCGGTGATGTGATCGGCGCCGTCAAAAAAGGGGTGGCCGATGGCAAAAAGCACCTAGTTGATGTACCCCTGAATAAATCTAATTCAATTCCCCACCCAGCCAATGGGAGCAGTGGCGGAGCCAAAGTGATTATGAGACCGGCTGCCCCTGGTACTGGTGTAATTGCTGGTGGAGCGGTCAGAACAGTTTTAGAGTTGGCCGGAGTTCGCAATATTTTGGCCAAGCAACTTGGTTCCAGCAATCCTCTAAATAATGCTAGAGCAGCAGTTGAAGCCCTCGATAGTCTTCGCACATTAGCGGATGTGGCACAAGAACGTGGGATTGCGATCGAAAAGCTCTATGCATCATAAATTTTAAGTTCCTACTCGGGAGGGGTTTTAAGTAATGAGATTGCAAGATGTACAGCCAAAAAAAGGCTCATCAAAGCGTCCTCGACGTTTAGGACGGGGGATTTCGGCTGGTCAAGGTGCGAGTTCCGGTAAGGGAATGCGCGGTCAAAAATCTAGGTCAGGTGGCAGCACTAGACCCGGATTTGAAGGCGGACAACAGCCTCTTTATCGTCGCATACCTAAACTAAAACACTTTACTGTCATCAATCGAAAACATTACACTATTATTAATGTCAGTAAATTAGCATCTCTCTCTGCCAACAGTGAGGTGACACTTGCCTCATTGATGGAGGCTGGCATTGTTACAACCAATGACGGCCCTCTGAAAATCTTGGGTGATGGGGAACTCAATGTTGCCCTGCATGTGAAAGCCGCTGCTTTTACCGCTAATGCCCGTGCCAAGATTTCAGCCGCAGGGGGGAGTTGCGAAATTGTGGATACCGCTAGGGGTTAGCAGAGGATGCGGGCATTATTCATCTTGAGAGATGAACTAACCAATCAAGCGGCTAATGATGACATAAGGTCAAATACCTTATGTCAGCTTAAGTGCTTAACCCTGGCGATGCCACTGCAATTATAAGTAGAGGGACTCCTTAATGGTTGTTAGTAGAGATAAGGCACCAACGGCTCAGGAGACTTTTATGCAGATGGCTCAAGCAGCTGGCCTTAGAGGTCGGCTGCTTGTCACCGTTGGCATGTTAATTTTAGTGCGGTTTGGGGTCTTTTTACCAGTTCCAGGCATTGATCGAGAAGCATTTGAACAAAACGTCAGTGGTAGCCCATTAATCGGTTTTTTAGATTTATTTTCTGGCGGGGGCTTACGGGCGTTAGGAATTTTTGCTTTAGGCATTTTGCCTTACATTAATGCTTCGATTATCATTCAACTTTTAACGGCTGCTTTGCCTAGTTTGGAAGATTTGCAGAAAAATGAAGGGGAAGCAGGACGGCGAAAAATCTCTCAGATTACTCGTTATGTCTCTTTAGGATGGGCTTTGCTGCAAAGCACTGGGATTGCCATTTGGGTTAGCTCTTATGCGGAAAACCCCGGCCCAGTATTCTTGTTTAAAACCGCTCTCGCTCTGACCGCAGGATCCATGTTTGTCATGTGGGTTTCTGAACTGATTACTGAGCGGGGTGTTGGCAATGGGGCTTCTCTGTTAATTTTTCTGAATATTGTGGCAGTTCTGCCACGATCTTTGGGTCAAACCATTGAACTGGCTCAACAAGATCAAGCGATTGTTGGTCGGGTGATTCTTCTGCTTTTGGTGTTCCTGATTATGATTGTCGGGATTGTTTTTGTCCAAGAAGGAACCCGCAGAATTCCGATTTTATCCGCCCGACGCCAGGTGGGACGAAAGCTTTACCGTGAGCGGAGTAGCTATTTACCCCTGCGCTTGAATCAAGGTGGCGTTATGCCAATTATCTTTGCTTCGGCGGTTTTGATTCTCCCTGGATCTTTGGCAGAATTTGCCAATAATTCTTTTTTAATTCAAGTGGCTAATTACTTGAGTCCAGGTGGTCCAACGCCTTGGCTTTATGTCTCGTTTTATCTACTGCTCATTCTTTTCTTCAGCTATTTCTACGCTTCTTTGATTATCAATCCTGTGGATATGGCTCAAAATTTGAAGAAGATGGGGGCTAGTATTCCTGGAATTCGTCCTGGACGCACGACTAGCGAGTATATAGAACGGGTGTTGAATCGCTTGACTTTTTTGGGGGCGATTTTTCTCGGTCTGGTGGCAATTGTACCCACAGCGGTGGAAAGTGCAACCAGAGTGCAGACATTTCGCGGTCTGGGTGCCACTTCACTGCTGATTATTGTCGGTGTGGCCATTGATACGGCGAAGCAAATCCAGACTTATGTGATTTCCCAGCGTTATGAAGGAATGGTGAAACAGTAGTGACCGGCTTAATTTCACGCTTAATTTTTTTGGGGCCACCAGGAGCGGGAAAAGGAACTCAAGCCATGCGATTGGCTAATCTCTATGAAATTCCGCATATTTCTACTGGGGATCTGCTGCGTACTGCTGTGCAAGAGCAAACTCCTCTGGGTAAAAAAGCTCAAGAATATATGGATCAGGGGGATTTAGTTCCTGATGATCTGATGTTAGACCTGGTTCTGCATCGTCTGGAAGATGATGATGTGGCGAAGGGATGGATTCTTGATGGATTCCCCCGTACTGTTTCTCAGGCATCTTTTTTGGATCATCTTTTAGCAGAAATTCATCAAAGGTGCAATTGTGTGCTGAATCTGGAAGTCCCAGACGAAACCTTGGTCTCTAGGATGTTGGGACGGGGACGCAAAGATGATAATGAACAAACCATTCGACATCGGTTGGAAATTTATCATCACGAAACCGCTCCGGTGATTGATTACTATCGGGAACGGAATCAGCTTGTTTCGGTGAATGGCAATTTGTCAATGGATGAGGTGACTTCAGAGTTGACAAAGGTGATTCATCCGTAATCCGATTAATTCTTTCTTTAATGTCTCACTCACCAATCAGAGAGCTTGCCAGTCATTCAGTTTCTTGGGAAATTACTTGACTGGTTGCTCTCATAAAATTTCCAGAAATTGACATCCAGATAGTCCGGGCTAAGGTGTATAAACGTTTGGCTTCTACTGCTGGCAAGTTCTAAAACTAAATGCGTCATTATTTTCGACGATTTCACTAAGTTAAAAGCAGCTTGTTGCACTTTGGAGCAATCAGGTTACTAGATTTTTAGGAGGGAGGTTAAGAGGATTTGGCTAAACAAGATTTGATTGAAATGGAAGGTACGGTGACAGAATCCCTACCTAATGCGATGTTTCGAGTTGACCTGGATAACGGTTTTAACGTCTTAGCGCATATTTCTGGGAAAATTCGGCGAAATTACATCAAAATTCTGCCAGGCGATCGCGTGAAAGTCGAGTTGACTCCTTATGATTTAACCAAAGGAAGAATCACTTATCGTCTCCGGAAAAAGTAACAGCAGGTCAGCCTTCTGCTATCTATGTTAAAGAATACAGGTAAATCTAATTTCCTGTTGTCAAATTAGGCAAAAATGATATAATATTAAGTTTGTAGTGTTGCAAAAACAACATGAAAGTTAGAGCATCTGTCAAGAAAATGTGTGAGAAATGCCGCGTCATTCGTCGTCGTGGTCGGGTGATGGTAATTTGTTCTAACCCCAAACATAAACAACGCCAAGGTTAGTACATTTACCTTCAGTTTCAGGTGTCTAAACCAGACATCTGTCACCCGCAAAATTTGTAGCAACAGCGTAAGACAAAGGAGTACAAAAGCGTGGCACGGATTGCCGGGGTAGACCTTCCTCGCGATAAGCGAGTAGAAATCGGTCTACGATATATCTATGGAATTGGCCCAACCCGGGCTAAAGAAGTCCTCGCTCAAACAGGTGTCAATCCAGATACCAGAGTCAAAGACCTTAGTGAGGCTGATGTGGCGGCTTTGCGAGAAGCCGTGGAAACAAATTATCAAGTCGAAGGAGACCTCAGACGCCAAGAGGCCATGTATATCAAGCGCCTCATGGATATTGGCTGCTACCGAGGCCGTCGCCATCGGATGGGCTTGCCTGTTCGTGGTCAAAGAACTCGAACCAATGCACGGACTCGTCGGGGATCCCGTCGCACTGTGGCCGGTAAGAAGAAGGCTCCCGCTAAGAAATAGACAGTGGCGACCAGGGTGGGATAAACAAGCCCACCTGTATTCTGCTGTAATCGCGATTGATGAAATAGTCGAAAAAATTTATAGATATGGCGCGACAATCAACTAAAAAGAGCGGATCTCGTAAACAAAAAAGAAATGTACCCAATGGTGTGGGCTACATTCAGTCTACGTTTAACAACACGATCGTCACAATTACCGATCCCAATGGTGAAGTGATTTCTTGGGCTTCAGCCGGTTCCAGTGGTTTTAAAGGGGCAAAAAAAGGCACTCCTTATGCGGCACAAACGGCAGCAGAAAATGCCGCCCGTCGAGCCATGGATCAAGGTATGCGCCAAGTTGAGGTGATGGTTAGTGGTCCGGGATCGGGTCGGGAAACAGCCATTAGAGCGCTGCAAGCCGCTGGTCTGGAAATTACCTTGATTCGAGATATTACCCCAATTCCTCACAATGGTTGCCGACCACCCAAGCGTCGTCGAGTTTAGGAATTGGTTTTTAGGTTTTCAGCATAATTATTGGCTATTGATTAGTCAATCTGCTCATCGTCAGTTGGCAGAGACAAACAGATTAAATTTGCTTCTGGATCGCTGGCGATCGTTTATGCACCAAAATAGGAAGGCTAGGAAGGCTATGAAAGCCATCCAGGGAGAAAGGAGAAGGGAGGTCACTCCGTGGCGCAGTTTCAGATTGAGTGTGTAGAGTCAAGCACTGACAAAAACCAGAGTCAGTACGGCAAATTTGTTCTGGAGCCGCTGGAGCGGGGCCAAGGAATCACTGTCGGTAATGCCCTCAGAAGAGTTCTGCTGTCCAATTTAGAAGGCGCAGCAGTTACAGCCGTTCGCATTGCTGGTGTCAATCATGAGTTTGCTACAATTCCCGGTGTCCGGGAGGATGTTTTGGAAATCCTCCTGAATATGAAGGAAATTGTCCTCAAAAGTCATTCCTCTCAACCCCAGATTGGTCGATTATTGGCTCAGGGTTCAACAACTGTTACTGCGGCTAACTTTGAGTTGCCCTCAGAGGTAGAAGTTGTTGATCCGAGTCAGTATATTGCGACTCTTTCAGAAGGGGCCACTCTAGAAATGGAATTTAGAGTGGAACAGGGGAAAGGATATCGAGCCGTGGATCGCGATCGCGAAGATAACACGGCTTTGGACTTTCTCTTGATTGACGCGGTATTTATGCCAGTTCGCAAGGTTAACTATACCGTTGAGGCCGCTAGAATTGGGGAATCTCTAGAACAAGACCGATTGATTCTGGAAATTTGGACAAATGGCAGTATCTCAACCCAAGAAGCACTCAGCCAATCTGCGAATATTTTGGTCGATCTGTTTACCCAGGTTAAAGAAGTCAATCTAGAATCGACCCACAAAGAATCTACCGATGATTCTGATCCCACCAGTCAGATTCCGATTGAAGAATTACAGTTGAGTGTCCGAGCTTATAACTGTCTGAAGCGGGCACAAATTAACTCCGTGGCAGATTTGCTTGGCTACAGTCAGGAAGACCTGCTGGAAATTAAGAACTTTGGTCAAAAATCAGCAGAAGAAGTGATTGAAGCTCTGCAAAAACGTTTAGGGATTACGTTGCCTCAAGAAAAATCTGCTAAGTCTAGTAGCTGATCTTCCGATCGCGGAGCGTGCCGGAGGTATTAGTATTTTATGATTTTTGACTCAAGGGTGAAAAAGCTGTGGTGATTTTGTAAAAAAATTTTTCAAGATCACCCATTGCCAAGCATTTTTCATTTCATAAATTGATTGTTCATCAGTAAAACTTAATCGTTATGCGTCACCGTTGTCGTGTCCCTCAGCTAGGTAAACCCGCCGATCAGCGAAAAGCACTGTTGCGATCGCTGACTACAGAATTGATTCGTTATGGTCGGATTACCACGACGAAAGTTCGTGCTAAAGCAGTGCAGTCAGAAGCCGAACGCATGATTACTTTAGCCAAAGATGGTAGCTTATCCGCTCGGCGGAGAGCCTTGGGCTATATGTATGATAAACAGCTAGTTCATGCGCTATTTGAGCAAGCCAAAGAACGTTACGGTAATCGTAACGGTGGATATACTCGCATCCTGCGAACCATCCCTCGTCGGGGTGACAATGCTGAAATGGCAATTATTGAGCTAGTTTAAATCCGTGACTGGTAAAAAGATATTCTGACCAAACTTGCAGACTTTTTACTTGCCACTGTTGACTAATATGATGTATTCCACTGGTGTTATCCCCAACCAAAGAATTGCCTTAGTTTTTCAATACTTAGGCACTAATTTTCATGGTTGGCAGCGACAACCTAGAGCTAGAACGGTACAAGAAGAGATGGAAAAAGCTCTTTTTGAGATCCTCGGTGAACCAGTGGGAGTCTATGCTGCCGGTAGAACTGATACAGGGGTTCATGCTGCCGCCCAAGTCGCTCACTTTAACACGAGTAGTTCAATTCCTGCCCATAAATGGGCAGCAGTTTTGAATAATGCGGTGCCCAAGGATATTCAAATTCTGGCATCAGCAGCAGTCCCTTTAGACTGGCACGCTCGGTTTTCGGCGAAGTGGCGACGGTATCGCTACACCCTTTACACCGATTCACAGCCCAATGTTTTTGTTCAGCCATTTACTTGGCATTATTATTATGAAGCGTTGGATGAATCATTAGTTCAAGCGGCTCTCCGTCCTTTGGTTGGTCATCACCATTTGGCGGCTTTTCATCGGGCTGGATCCCAACGGCAGCACTCTTGGGTGGATGTACAAGAAGCTATCTGTTATCGGCATGGGCCATTCGTTCATATAGAAGTACAGGCTAATGGGTTTCTTTATGGGATGATGCGGCTACTGGTCGGGATGTTAGTCCAAGTTGGTCGAGGTGAGCGATCGCTGGAAAATTTTAACCAACTTTGGACGAACGAACTCCGAGAAGAAGTTAAGTACGCTGCCCCCGCTCATGGTCTTTGTCTTTTGCGAGTGGGTTATGATAACTTTCCTTTTCCACCAGAAATCTGGCATGACACTATGCCTAAATTTACATTTAGTCCTCAATGTTGATGATTGATCGAAAGATAATTTCTTAAATGATTCCCAAGATCAAAAGTCAATCACTATGACAACCTACAAACCTTTGCAGACTTCAGTCAATGAATAAAACTTACGTTCCACCCCAAGACTCCATAGAACAAAACTGGTATCTTGTGGATGCTGCCAATCAACGGTTGGGCAGACTCGCAACTGAAATCGCCAGAATCCTCCGGGGGAAAAATAAACCCACTTATACTCCTTACATGGATACTGGAGATTTTGTGATTGTCGTGAATGCGGAAAAAGTCCAAGTCACCGGCAAAAAACGCGACCAAAAACTCTATCGTCGTCATTCTGGAAGACCAGGTGGTATGAAAGTAGAAACTTTCACCAAACTCCAGGCTCGCATCCCAGAGCGGATTATTGAGCAAGCTGTACGCGGGATGCTGCCAAAGAACAGCTTGGGACGACAATTGTTTACCAAACTGAAAGTGTATAAGGGTTCTGAGCATCCACACGCCGCTCAAAAACCACAAACGATCACCATTGAGACAATTCCAGGAGGAAACGATTAATGCCAATCGAAGATCAAAGCGGTCGCGCAGTTTATTGGGGCACCGGTCGCAGGAAGTCATCCGTTGCGAGAGTTCGTTTGATTCCCGGTAATGGTGAGTTAAAAATTAACGGCAAAAAGGGAGACCTCTATCTTCAATTTAACGCCGGTTATATCTCTGCGGCGAAAGCTCCCCTAGAAACCCTGGGGCTGGAAAATGAATATGACATTCTGGTGAATGTACATGGTGGTGGTTTAACCGGCCAAGCAGAGTCAATTCGTTTGGGAGTGGCTCGGGCTTTGTGTGAACTGGATCCTAGCAACCGTCAGCCATTGAAAGTTGAAGGTTTCCTGACCAGAGATCCTCGGTCTAAGGAACGGAAGAAATACGGTTTACGCAAAGCGCGTAAAGCTCCTCAATACTCGAAACGCTAATCAGTTGATGGTCATTTTTCCTCGGTTAGTCGTTCCTGGCTATTCCAATCTAATATCTATGGCAAATACTTGGGACGAATAACCTGGGAATGGTGACAGATCAAATACTGAAATGAAAGTTAAAATTTAAGAAAAACAACAAGGTAGAGAACTATGCCAAAACCAGGAATTCACCCAGAGTGGTATCCAGAAGCTAAAGTGATTTGTAACGGCGAAGTGATTATGACCGTCGGTTCGACCCAGCCAGAGATGCATGTGGATGTGTGGTCTGGCAATCATCCTTTCTATACCGGCACTCAGAAGATTATTGATACGGAAGGTCGTGTCGATCGCTTCTTGCGTAAATATGGCATGACTTCTGCTAGTGGCGCCAAAAAATCCCAGTCTAAAAATTAGCGAAGATTTCTTTCTTAGCTGGCATTTTGTGAGTGTCTAGCTTTCCGATTAACTCTCTTGAGTGAATTTCGCTTGTCAGATCAAATTGTCAGCTAAACACTAAGAAATCAATCACTATTTTTGACTCTCGAGGTCCGTGCATTATGGCTGAGACTTACTTGCTGGATAAATTAAAATCCGTTGAATCGACCTTTAACGAATTGACTCGCAAAATGGCCGATCCAGATGTGGCTACTGACCCCCAAGAGTTTCAACGGGTGGCTAAGGCTCGTTCTTCTTTGGAAGAAGTAGTCAATACTTTTGATATTTGGAAAAAAACCTCGGTTGACCTGACGGGGGCCAAACAAGTTTTAAAAGAAGCTTACAGCGATGTTGAGCTTCGCGAAATCGCCCAGTTGGAAGTGGAAGAACTGGAGCAAAAGCTTTCCGCTTTAGAAAATCGCCTGAAGATTTTGCTGTTGCCTCGCGATCCGAATGATGAGAAGAATATCATGTTGGAAATTCGTGCTGGCACTGGCGGAGATGAAGCAGGGATTTGGGCGGGTGATTTGCTGCGGTTGTATTCCCGCTACGCGGAAAGCCAGGGCTGGCGGGTGAAGCTGGTGAGCGAGTCAGTCGCCGATATGGGGGGTTTTAAAGAGGCGATTCTAGAGATTACTGGCAATCAAGTTTATAGCAAGCTAAAATTTGAGGCGGGGGTTCATCGGGTGCAGCGGGTGCCGGTGACGGAAACAGGGGGTCGTGTCCATACCTCTACGGCTACGGTGGCGATTATGCCAGAAGTGGATGAGGTGGAGGTGGAGATCGATCCCAAGGATCTGGAGATCAGTACCGCTCGTTCTGGTGGCGCCGGGGGTCAGAATGTCAACAAGGTGGAAACAGCGGTTGACTTGTTACACAAACCCACGGGAATTCGGATTTTCTGCACGGAGGAGCGATCGCAGCTACAAAACCGAGAGCGAGCAATGCAAATTCTGCGAGCGAAGCTCTATGAGCAAAAACTGCGGGAGCAACAGGAAGCGGTTTCTTCCCAGCGCCGTTCTCAGGTGGGCACCGGATCTCGCTCGGAAAAGATTCGCACTTATAATTACAAAGATAATCGCGTGACCGATCACCGTTTGGGGCAAAATTTTTCCCTGACCACGGTGCTCGAAGGTGAGATCGAGTTGATGATTCAAGCTTGTATTACTCAAGATCAGCAGATGCGGTTGGAAGAACTGGCGGAGTCTACAGCGATGCCCACTTCTGTCTAATCAAATTCAAGCATTAAGCTTTTTTGAATTAATCTCAGAAAAAAAGCGAGAACTAAGTTCTCGCTTTTTTTTGCGATGGGAAATGACTGTAATAATCAGTTAATCGTGTGTGATAAAAAATTCAAATAAAAGTGAGACATTTAATTTCGAGGCTTAGGGGAGCAAGCCGCAGCGCCCCTACAAGATATGGGGGGTTGGCATTGCTTCTGCGATCGCTCATACTCTGCCGTACCAGGCGATATAATAATTTCACGATCAGGCACTATAGACGAAGTATGTGTGATTCCAGATGATGTTAAAAGTGGATTAATCTCTACAAATTTGCTCCGTATTTCTGTATTAGATCAGGTTGTTTGCCCTCAATATTTTTGTTTCCTCTTTAGAGGCTGTACCAATGTACTTGAGCAACTAAAAGAACTATGTAGCGGTTCAACGCGGCTTTTCTTAAATCAGAAGATATTGAAGTCGCTACTTTTTCCTGTTCCCCCCTAGCCGAACAACAAGCCATCGTCGCCAAAGTCGAAAAACTCCTCACCCTCTGCGATCAACTGGAAACCCAAATCACCCAAAACCAAACCCACGCCCAACAACTGATGCAAGCCGTCTTAAAAGAAGCCTTCAACCCTACCAGCAAATCAACAGGATAATTCCATCTCGAAACCGCTACCCCTCCCCTTTCTATTGCGGAACTGATGTGAGTCTATGATGAAAACCTAGGATTTATTGATGAAAATTGGCAAATTTACCTCAACTCGGAATTGATTAAAGTTCCATCTTAAAGTCGTAGGTTGGGTGAAGCGACAGCCCCACCCAACAAATCCTGGTTAAATGTTGGGTTACATTTCATTCCACCCAACCTACAAGAACAGGGAACGGGGTTAATTTTTCAGGCAGTAGCATCGATTCGCGCCATTGTGGAAATTGACCAAGCACAATGCGATCGGCAACGTCAACAAGACGAAGCGGACATTGCATTGGGTCTCACCTACTTTATAATATGAAGGAGTTGGATTTTAGGAAAAAATCATGAGCATTTACTTGGGGATTGACATTGGTGCTACTACGGTCAAACTGGGATTATTTGATCCAGAACAAGGGGCGATTGGAACCCGGTTAGATCGTCCCAGCAGCGCCTCTGAGGGTCCCGACGCTACGGTAAATGTGATTAAAACGGCCACCAATGAGCTACTCGAAGCCAATGAGCTACAATTCCAGGATTTAAAAGCGATCGGTGCTTGTTGTCCCGCTCCTATTGATGCTTCGGGGATGTGTGTTTATCCCACCAATATTGATCCCTCTTGGCAAGGGGTGAATATTGCCCAAAAACTCTCCGAGACTCTCCAGTTACCCGCTCTCCTCCTCAATGATGGAGACGCGGCGGCTTACCGGGAATACAGGATCCGCGAGGCTCAAAATCAGGCTTCTTCTGTGATGGCTCAGTTTATTACCGGAACGGGTTTAGGCGGCGCTTTGATTGTCAACGGAAAAATTTGGTCGGCTCCGGGAGTTTCGGCAGAATTGGGTCATATTTGTATTGATAGTTCGGAAAATGCGGACCTCTGCGGATGTGGTGCGAGGGGATGTGTGGAAACGAGAGCCTCTTTATTGGGTCTGAGAAATATGGTTAAACACCGACAAGCTAAGGGGAATGTGCCGGAAGCGTTACAAGGAGAGCCGATGGAGGTGGCGAAAACCCTCCGTCGATTGGGTCAAATGGATGATCCTCTGTCTGATGTTGTGGCTATTTGGCAAGAGTATTTTACCAGCCTGGGTATAGCGGCTCGTAATGTGGTGAATATGGTAGGCTGTGACCTGATTGTGATTTCTGGGGGAGCGCAAGAAAAGGAAAAAATGGCATCCGAAGGGGCATATCAACGATTTAAACAGGATGCGATCGCCTGGATTCGTCAGGAACTTGACCATAGTTTCCCTCATCTCACCCAGACAAGGGTGGAATGGTCTATTGATACGCTCCCAGACAGTGCTGCTTACGGTGCGGCTCAATATGCCAGTGTGAGAGGGAATAGCAAGTCGTAGGTGAGGACTCCGGTCTCCTCCCCTTGGCAAGGGGAGGGTTAGGGTGGGGTTCTTCTTCAGGTAAAATGTTGGGAGGACTCCGGTCCCCTCCCCTTGGCAAGCTAATCTTGTAGGGGTTTTGA
>NZ_LIUQ01000125.1 GCF_001276715.1 Planktothricoides sp. SR001
GGGTGTAGGGTGTAGGGTGTAGGGTCTAGGGTGTAGGGTGTAGGGTGTAGTGAATAGTGAATAGTGAATAGTGAATAGTGATATTTATGCATAACTTTTCACTTGTACGGGCGAATGGCCATTCGCCCCTACGAATGCATCACTTTTCCCACACTCCCCACACCCCACACACCCCACAGTCCCCACACCCCACACACCCCACACTCCCCACACTTCCCACACTCCCCACACCCCACACCCTACACCCTACACCGATGGCGGCCCCACACCCCACACCCCAAAAGCCCCTCTGCACCTCTGCCTGTTGCCCTACACCCTATTGCCGTTTTGTAACAAACAACAAATAACAAATAACAAACAAAAAACAAAAAACAACAAACAACAAATAAAATTGTAAAAAAAAACAAAAATTTTGACTTTATCACCCACTATCTGTAAAGCTATGTAAAGGTAAAATCAATTCTGTCATTTCATTTCTACTTACAACCAAATTCAAGTGCAAGTAAACACTCTCGAGTTCAACCAGCCTCGGACAGAGGAAGTCTCAAAAAAAACTTCCAATCCGCCATTTACTTTACAGCAGTTAAAGGCAGCGATTCCCGCCGAATGCTTTCAACCTTCGACATGGCGATCGCTCTCATACTTTTTTCTGGATGTGGGCATCATTGCGGGACTATATGCGATCGCGCACACCCTAGACTCCTGGTTCTTCTGGCCAATCTTCTGGCTGATGCAAGGCACCATGTTCTGGGCCTTATTTGTGGTTGGACACGACTGCGGACATCGTTCCTTCTCTCGCCATAAATGGGTCAATGACCTCTTCGGTCATCTTTCCCATACCCCCATCCTCGTCCCCTTTCATGGCTGGCGAATCAGTCACCGGACTCATCACCAAAACACCGGCAACCTGGACACCGATGAAAGCTGGTATCCGGTCAAACAGTCCACTTATGAGCAAATGCTCTGGTATGAAAAGTTCTTGCGCTTTGAGTGGGCATTACTACTGGTCTATCCCCTTTACCTATTTAAGCGTTCTCCCGAACGACCAGGTGGATCTCATTTTATGCCCGGTAGTCCCCTATTTAAACCCTCGGAAAAATGGGACGTAATTACCAGCACGATCTGCTGGAGTCTGATGGTAGCCTTATTGGGTTTCCTCACCTATCAATGGGGCTTTATGTGGCTGGTGAAATACTATCTCGGCCCTTACATTGTCTTCGTGATTTGGCTAGATTTAGTCACCTTTCTCCACCATACCGATCCTGACATCCCCTGGTATCGCGGTGATGATTGGTATTTTCTCAAAGGTGCGCTTTCCACCATTGACCATGATTATGGGTTTATCAACAATATCCACCACAATATTGGCACCCATGTTGCCCATCATATTTTCTTAAATATGCCTCACTACCATCTCAAAACCGCGACTGAGGCTATTAAACCAATTTTAGGAGATTACTATCGTAAATCCGAACGCTCAATCTTTGAGGCTTTTTGGCGTTCTTACAACACTTGTCATTTTGTACCCAATGAGGGCGGACAAGTTTACTATCAACCTAAAACCACACTAGACAACAAATAAAGAAAAAAGATTGATTATCAATCTTCGTTTCTTGGGATGAATTTTGAGGATTATCGCCGGATTCATCCCAACAATAATCCCCTCAAATTCAATTGATATTTTTGATTTTTTATAGACAGATATTGTTTGATATTTGCTGGGGATTTATTAATCAATAAAAATTCATAATCCTGATTATTTCACTATGATGATTTGAATGAAACAGAATGAAAAAGGATGTTTTTTTATCCTTCAATAACAATAAAAACCACAAAAAAACCCAGCTTGGGCTAGGTTTATGTGGTAAATCTTTCCCTAACAAAATCCGCTGGATCATCGAACATCCAAACCTTAATCATCGATTAATAATTGCTCAAAAACATTATAAAAATATCTATTACTCTTGTTCTGGTTTTCCATAAAGAACTTCTTCGACTTCTGCATTAGTTTTGCCTAAAATTCTGGCGATGGGAGAAATTAAACTTGGCTCAATGGATTTACCCGCAAAAATACTTTGGAGTTCTTTGGGTGAGAGTTTGAAAGTATCGCAAAATTTGACAAATTCTGGGGTACTGACCTGTAAATCTTGTTGTCTTTCCCGCAAGAGAAAGGCGATCGCTCTTGGGCCAAACTTAGGCCGTTCAGCCAGACTCAGATATTTTTTCATCAAAGCATCGACTTTACCGGCATCCGCACCAGCCTGACGCAGCAAATCCAAACAAGCGATGCGTAAAGCTTTGCGAAGTCTTTCCTCTTGATTCAAAATTTCTACGATCTCTTCAGAATATTCAGGACTACAAAATCCCGCCAATGAACCTTTATATAAAATTGGCACATACAGATCGTGTCCCAATTCCCAAGAAGCATCATTATTTGCCGTCATAATCGGACTTTCTCCTGAAAATGATATTCGCTAGTTTCTCAGAAACGATCGCCCGTTGGCAAGTCACTCAAGGGCAAAACTCCCCCGATCGCGTTGGTTCTGAGTTAATTGCTCTGAGGGTTTGCCATCAATCCATCGGCGGATCGGCGGGGATGCTCCCGCTCGGCGATCGCCAACTCAGGATGAATCTTGTCGGACTGAAGCCCAGGGAATCAGACCGGGCTGATTGATCTATCTGGGCAATCCCTCGATTACCCCTATCAGTGCTGTAGTGATTTCCCGATCGGCGAATCATCTCAGGAAGATTAAGAATATAGGCGATCGCGATCGCTTTACCCAACCGCAGCAAGTCAGAGTTTAATCACAAAGCCTGCCCCCGTGAAGACGGGGGTTATTCAACAGTGTCAGTTTTGTTAACAGATGCTCATGTATGCTTTCAGGAGATGGCATACATACCACTCAGGAAAGCGGTCGAATTTCTGGGTGTACATCCCAACACCGGAGCGAAAAAACGCTGATGAAAAGAAGATCAAAAACATCAAAAACACCGCCTACCAAAAACTCTATGATGTCGAATCATCGGT
>NZ_LIUQ01000061.1 GCF_001276715.1 Planktothricoides sp. SR001
ATTGCCTAACTGAGATGCACCCGAGCAAAAAGCTCTGGACAGACCGATCGTACCGCCATCAAGACCTTCCAGCGTTCAGCTTAAGCTTGGGAGCCAAGTGGCTGGCGCACAAGTTTTATTTATCCCAGATCCAAAGAAGTTAGCTAGACAATGGTCCGATCAAAATGCCAAAGATATTTGGATTTATAAAGTTAGTTTGCAAGCATTTAATCGAGATGAGTTTCTCCGCAATTATAAAGGAGAATACTTGACCGAAGCCGACTTATTTTTAGCAGAGTTCTATTTTCTTAAAGGAGACAGTCAACTTCCGGGAGCACAGTTGCCCCAGGGAACGGAACAGCTAACCTACATAGTAGATAATAACGTAGATGATAACGTAGATAATAACGTAGATAATAATAAGAAGAATAATGAGAAGAACTTAACTCCGTTATTACCGATTAATCCCAAACTGCTGAATTATTTTAGCGCTACAGAGTTGAACGAAATTCTGGAGTTGCAACCAGTTGTCATTGATTCGCGGTCTGGAGTTAGCGTCACAATTAAGCTTCCTCTCTCTGGGGGAACATATAAGGTGACTAAACAATATGCGATCGCAAAGAAAATGCCATAGAAACAGAAGCCATCCCTTTTTTGGAACTCTGGCCAAATTTTGAATTTGACGTGAAGTCTAAATCTGATAAATCTGATAAATCTGATAAACCTGATAAACCTGCTCAATGGTCTGAATACTATGCTTTCTACTATGATGACCGATCAGGAGATTTAGATCATAAAATTAAAACAAGGTTTCAGGTGGTATTTCCCCAAGTGTTTTCCCAAGCCCACCCGGAGAAATTGGTCGATTTCCAAATCACTCGGTTGACAAAATTTCCTTCCTACATGATTTGCCAGAAAGGTCATCAATCGGCAGCAGTGGGAGTGATTTTGCTAACAAAGCCTGAAGAATTTAATTCTCTAGATCCAAACAAAACTTGGAGAGTCGGAGTGGATTTTGGCACTTCGTTCACCCATGTTTACTATCAACCAGATCGGGGACTAGCCCAGCCACTAACTTGGGATCCTTTGTTGCTTAAAGTAACCAACACTGATGACAATGGGCGAGCGGCAGCACTTTATAGATATTTTAGCTCGCCAAAAGAAGAAGATTTTCCTTTGGCGACGGTGCTCACCACCGAGGGACATCGAGGTAACACCATTCCTATTTTTGATGGACGAATCTATATTCCTGAAGATATTTCAAATTTCGATTCGACTCAAGAGCATATTGAGACCGAACTCAAATGGCGGACTGGTGATATCCCCTACAAGGAGCTATTTTTAAAACATTTGGCTTTAGTGATTGCGGCAGAAGCGGCTAAAAATGGTGTTAGGAAAATCGAGTGGACGATTTCCTATCCTACCGCTTTTTCCAACAATTATAAAAGAATATATGAAGCAACATGGGCAAACATTATTAATGAGTTAGGTCAAAAAACGGGGATGACTCATCACTGCTTGCCGAAACAAAAAGGCAGGTATTACCGCTCTGAAAGTATCGCTCTGGCTCACTACTTTGAGTCTGCGGAAAAGCAATCGTTAGGTTATACTACTTGCATTGACCTGGGTGGTGGCACTGCGGATATCTCCATTTGGCAAAAAAATAGTATCATTCATCAATGTTCGATTAAGTTAGGGGGGAGACTCTTGTTCTCCCAATTTATCAAGCCTAAGTTTCTCGAAGAAGTTATCAAGTATTATCCTAAGAATGCTGATAAGGCTAACGACGACCAATCAGAAGTAAAAATTTCTGATGAAGAAGCCAAAGGTGAGGAAAAATTCTCTGCCAAGGTAGATACTGCGCTACGGCGAAAGAGTGAGCAATGGCTGAAAGATAAACGAAAGACGGAGCCAATCAACACTGACGGCAACAAATCGATAACGGAATTTGGGGAAATTATTCAGGGAGCCGCGATCGGGATTGCTGGTCTGTACTACTATCTGGGTATTATCCTCAAAGGTTTATTTGAAGAAAAGAAGATTGCTAGTCTAAAAATTACTCCTGTTCTGATTGGTGGCAACGGTTCTCGACTCTTACACTGGCTTGATTCTGGAGGTAAATTTACCCAAAATTCCGATATCAATAAATTGTTAAGTCGAATGCTCAGTGCAGGAGCCGGTATTGATGATATTCAACAAGAGACAGAGACTCGTCTGAGCAAGCAACCTAAAGCAGAAGTCGCTTGTGGCTTGGTGGCAGATCAGCAGCACACACAACTGACAGGCATGAATGCAGAAGATGAAAATAAGGTATTTGCCGGGGAACAATGTAAAGTAACTGGTAAAGCAAATGAAATCATCACTGTGGAGGCTAACCAACGAATTAGCTTCCCGAAGATAGTTAATAAATTTGAGGTGTCAGAGCTAACTAATCTTGAGGCTTTTCTGACAGCTTTTGACAATTCTGTAGAGCAATTGAAAATGAAAGAAATTATCCCGCCTCTGGGAGAATATCAGCGTAAAAAAATCTTGCCAAAAATCAAAAGAAAAGTAAAAATTGCTCTGGAAGACATTCATGGAGAACGCGACTATATCAGCACTGGAGAGCCTCCGTTTATTTTGGGATTAAAATGTCTGTTATGTTGTTTGGCGGGAAAAGACTAATGAGACAAATCAGAAAAGGAAAATTCAGCAATGTTTTATTAGCAGTCTTTCTATTAAGTCTGCTGGGTGGCTGCGGATATACCGGCAGCAAGCCCACACAAAAGAATCCTGATACTACAGCAACACCTACAGCTAACGAAATTGTGGGAAAAGAACCCACTATCGGATCTGATTTAGATGAATTAAAAGAGCAACTTAAGAATGTGCAAAAAACAATAAATTTTGATGATTTTGCCTATGATAATTTCACAAAAAATTTAACAATATTTGACACAAAATTTAATGATTTTTTTAAAAAAAAACATTCCGAAAAATCAATCTAAAGCTAAACTTGCGGAAATTAAAAGTTTATTAGAAACGGTTAACAAAACTGTTAAGTCTATAGATCCTGATGTTAAGCCAGACGATAATGTTATAGAAAAACTCAACCAAAGTTTCGAGCGTATCGAAGCAAAACTGAATGCTTTGTCTCTGGGGACAACAGGTGCAACAAGCACTGAGAGTAAATCGTCTGCCAGCGATCAATTACCCAACGATTCCAACATAATACCACGACTGGATTCTATAGAAACGGTACTCAAAAAATTAGAGGAAAATAATCGTAAGCCAGCACAATATGATTTTGTTTATCTGGTATTTTCTACTTTTATATGTAGTACCATTTCTCTGGGATTGCTATTGATATTGCTGATGAAACAATTGGATAAGTCGAAGTTAGCAGAAGTCAAGAAAACCCCAGATGTTGATTCTGAGAATAAAACGAGTGAATTAAGTGAAATAAATAAATCAATCAATTCACTAAAAGATGAATTTAAAAACTTAGCTGAATCAAACAATAGCTTTCAGAGTAGCGTAATCACTAAAGAGGAGAGAGATTCCTGGAAAACTTCAATCGATGAGATTTCGCAGATGCGCGAACCACTACAAAATTTAAAGGATATTAAAGAATTATTGTCCTCAACTATTTCAGATGTAAATAAAAAAATTGAAGGGCTGAGTCAGCGAGAGCAAGAACTGACCAGCCAACAAAAAAAATTGGCTGATAAAATTTCTGAGTTTCTAAACAAAAAGCCAGATGAAAAGTCTAAAGAATTGTCAATTCAGTTAGATGACCTGTTGCCTAAAATTGAGGAATTGCAAAAAGCTTTAGAAACTGTAGAGACTTTGCCGTCTCAGTTAGAGACTCGGGTATCTGACATAATGAAGAAATTGCAACCAGAGCAAAAGGATCTGCTATCTCTGTTGAGGGATCTGCCATCTCAAATAATGGCGAAATTACAGCCAGGCTCAGATCATAACCAAAATTCCTCTAATCAAAATGAAAACAGTTTACCCGACGATGTACAACCAACTCAGCAGTATGATCGGGACAAGGAAAAGGATTTAACTGACTCGCCTGGTGAAACATTAAATGACGAAGATTCACAAAGAGATAGGGATGAAAAGCTTAATAGTTTGGCCGATCAATCTCAACCAGATGAAAATAACTTGAATAATGAAGAAGATGATCGCCATACAGAAGTGACTGACCTGAATAATATAGACAAGGCAGAGGAGGAAGAACAAGACGAACCAGAAGGATATAACCGGGTTCAAGAAACAAACCCTAATCCGCCACCGGCTGACAATTATAAACGTTCATCGGAGGTTATAGCACCGGAGGTTATAGAATGTGTTAAAACATTTAACGAATCCTCAGAAGAATTCTTTAAAAAATCTGAATATTCTGTTGTTTACGTTAAGTGTTCAAATTTTAGCGAAGCCCGTAACAATGGTGTCACCCCTATTCTGGGAACAAAAGAGGCCGATGATGCTCGCTATGTAGTTGTATCTTTACATAGAGATTCTTCTATTGTGGTATTATTTCCCAAAAAATCCAAAATAGGCAAGGAAACAGAATATAACACGATGGAATTATTATTTAACTGTCAGAAATACACGCGTGGATTCAGCAAATTTACCCTGATTAAACCCGCTAAAGTTAGCAAATTCGGGTCGAATCAATGGAAACTGATAGAAAAAGGTCAGCTTGAGTTTACGAGTTAAAGACTGAAATGGAGAACTTAACCAACTGACCGAAGCTATATTACACAGTCAAAAAGAAGCGCTTCCGCAAAGCGCGGATCGCTGCGCGAATCGCGGTTTTTCACGATGGCAAAGTAATTGGTTATTTTTATCCGATGAATGATTTAGAATCCGTGTCTAAAAGATGAATTAGCCAACGTCCTAGACAAAGTAATGGAACAAACGGGATGGGATGAAGCAGAGTTAGTAAAAGCGTTTACTGAGTAATTAGATTCAACGGTTTGTTCGCGAGGCAGAGCCTCTAGAAGGGCATTCCCAGGCAGAGCCTGGGAACGAGAGAACGAGAGAAACGAGAGAATAAGAAACCCGATTTCTAAATCAGTCGCGATCGCATTCCTCTGATAATTTGAGTAATTCTGCATAAAGCTCATTACGAATCCAAAATCCATGCACGATTAAAGCATCTAATAATGGCTTTACCTCTGCAATTAATCCCTGTTTTTTACTTGCCAGCAAAATCCCCAATAAACCAATCACCTTAATTCCAGACTGAATCGCTTTTTGTCTACCTCTGCGTTCATCCACAATCAGTCGATCTGCATTCAACTCCATTGCCAGAACAATCGCTTCCGCTTCACCTGGATCTAGGTTAGATTGGAAAGTTTTTAGCCATGACAAATTGCTAACTGATTTCACTTGAATCCAATCAAGATTTTTTACGGCTAAAGTAGCGGGATCTGTGGCTCCAGAGTTGAGAATTTCTTGATAAACCGCCACTGGAATCATCACCGTACCATAAAGCTGTTGCAAAAGATGCAACTGTCCGATCGCTGCTAGATTACTAATAGGGGAAGTATCGCTAACAATAATCATCGCCAATTATTTTCTGTTAAACTTTTGAAATCCTCTCTTAACTCAGCAATATCGTAGTGTAGAGGAATTTGACGACTCGCAAGTAACTTTTGAAATTCAAGCTGATTCATTTGGGCAAACCGACTGGCTTGAGCTAGGGTAAATCGCTCTTGTTGAAACAGCATAATGGCAATTTCTTGCAGCAGTTGCTCTTCAGACATTTCTACGTTCTGCAAAACTTCATTAGATATGACAATGGTCATAGCTTTTCATCCATGTTTTTAACTATTATATAGCAATTCTTTCCGGGGTTGTGGTAATTGTAGGGGCGATCGCCTCGTAGTCGCCCCCGCCATTTCTGTAGGGGCGAAGCATTCCGGCAAACAAATTATTGCTGAAAAGATTAGCCTGATACCGGAATGCTTCGCCCTACCGTGGTTCAGTAATCTGAAAACCGCTGTAGGGCGAAGCATTCGGGTAATTATTTTTACCGTGAAAACCCAGGATTAAATGCCGCGTAAGGGCGAAGCATTCGGGTAATTATCTTTACCGTGATAACCCAGAATTAACTGCCCGAATGCTTCGCCCCTACAGAGGTGTGTTTTCTATAAAGCAGCCGAAGAAACCCGGTTTCTAATATTTAATGATTGGCTGAATAACTCTGTTTGCCCGATCGCCTCTTGTTGGCCAGTTTTCAACCATTTCACCTGAACCGTGCCATTAGCCGCCTCTTCGTCGCCTAAAATGAGGCAAACTGCCGCCCCACTGCGATCGGCCCGTTTAAACTGCTTGCCAAAAGCACTACCACTCAGGTCTAACTCCACGGAAAAGCCGGACTGCCGGAGTTTTTGGGCGATTTTCAGGGCTTGGTGTTCCGCAGCGGTCCCGCGAGACACCACATAAAAATCGATCGCCGTTGTCTGGGTAGCATCAAGCTGCTGCAATAAAATAATCAAGCGTTCCAAACCGATCGCCCATCCCACTGCGGGAGTTTCTGGGCCGCCCAACTCTTGCACCAAACCATCATAACGACCGCCCCCGCAAACCGTTGCCTGAGCACCGAGGTCATCAGAAATAATCTCAAAAGCGGTGTGAGTATAGTAATCTAAACCCCGGACTAAACGGTGATTCAACTCGTAGGAAATCCCCAAATCAGTCAGCAGGGTTTGCACTTGTTCAAAATGTTTTTGCGAGTCCGGGCCAAGATACTCGTATATTTTCGGCGCACTGAGGGCAATTTCCTGAGTCCGCTGATCTTTACTATCCAAAATTCGCAAAGGATTACGAGTCAGGCGATCGCGGGAGTCTGGATCTAATTCTTCTTTGTATGGGGTCAAATAATCCACCAACGCTTCCCGATAACGCTGCCGGTCTTCGGAATTGCCCACAGAATTTAAGGCTAAATGCAGATTTTTCAGCCCCAAAGCTTGCAAAATATCCGTAGCAATAGCAATAACTTCCACATCAGCGCGGGGGTCTGCGGTGCCGATCGCCTCAACACCGATTTGGTGAAATTGCCGTTGTCTCCCTGCTTGGGGGCGTTCATAACGAAACATCGGCCCAGTGTACCAGAGACGTTGTACCCCACCTTGACCATGCAATTTATTTTCAATAAAAGAACGCACCACCCCAGCAGTGCCCTCTGGTCGCAAGGTAATCGATCGCTCCTTGCGATCGCTAAAAGTGTACATTTCCTTGCCCACAATATCGGTAGCTTCCCCGATACCCCGTTCAAACAGGGCAGTTTCCTCAAAAATCGGCGTCCTAATTTCCCGATAAGCAGCGCGGTTGAGAATTTCTCTCGCGGTTGCCTCCACTCGTTGCCAATAGCCAATTTCTTCCGGCAGGATATCCCGCGTTCCTCGTAAAGCTTTAATCGTACCCATTCAAATGTTAGATTCTCTTATTTTTACTCTTATGTTTACTATTATTTTTAAGACTTCGGTAGATTTCAGAGATCGGCTTGAGATTGCCAGCCAAATATTCCAAAAATATTCGCTAAATTTAGCAAATTTAGCTAAATAATTAGCAATTAGCAATTAGCATTTCCCTCGATCAACCATCAACCATCAACCATCAACGATCAACCATCAACGATCAACCATCAACGATCAACTATTAACAAACCTGCCAATCTCCAAAGCGATCGCCATAATACTGCAAAATTTGCTCAACCCGTTGGCGGTCTGCTGCCGAAATCTCTGGAGGATAAGAAATCCACAAACCCCCCACCTGGCTTTGGGAATAATCAAACTGTGGGGAAGTTTGCGGCATCAAACCCGCTTGCACCCCAACCACTTGACGGATATGGGCTAAAACTTCCCGATAAACCGCCAAAGGCAGTCGGGGAATTTGATACTGTAAACGATTTTGTCCGACAGTTTGATTGGTCATCTCACTCATCTAGGTCAAATTTGACTTTTATTCAGAGAATTTTACTCACGAATCCATTGGGCTGACTTCTGTAGCTGCGGTTTGAGTTGTCAGGGTGTCTGACTCCTCGGCCATATTCTCAGTAGAATCACTGAGATCCGGTTGTGGCAGCACGCAGCAGTTCACATCATCAATGCAAACTTTGCCACTTTGCATGGCCCACCGCACCAAAGCCACGCGGTTGCTGGTTTTGGTTTTGTTCAGAATGTTACTAATATGGTTGTCTACGGTTCGTTTGCTGATTTCCAGGCGATCGGCAATTTCTTGGTTAGTTAAACCAGCCGCGACCTGTTCAATCACTTGTAATTCGCGGTCAGAAAGGGTTGCACTGTTTTGAGAATCCCCGTCAAGCATAAGCATTTTCTATATCTGTATATCTGCTTAGATTTTAATATTTATACCCTAGTATCCGCAAGGCTGGTGTTGAATTTCCTAAATTTGCGGTGAAACGATCGCACCAACGGGCAAAATATCGGCACAATATCGGCACAATATCGGCACAATATAAAGTAAAGCCCTGACAATCTGGTGGCATTTTCCATGACTCCAGCTAAATCGGTGGCTCCCATCACAGAGACGGCACAAAACTTAATGATGATGCGATCGCACTTGCCTAATCATCCTTTCACTTTATCTTGGAGACAAGCACTCAGAAGAATTCTGGGCTTAACTCTGGGCTTAATTTTATCTGCCCTATTCTGGTTGCCCGCTTCCGTTTGCCTTGCTCAGGAGTTATCCCCCATCAACCAGCCGCCTCAAACCGTGGTCACGGAATCAGAAATCAGTCCCCCGATTTTTGATATCAACAGCATCCCCTCGGAAAAAGTCAGCCAATTTATCCAAGCCTATTTACAAGTCTTAGAGTTAATTGACCGGCGCCAAGGAGAACTCCTCGCTGCGGAGACTGGAGTAGCATCTCAGGGTCTGGAGAAAGAAATTGAAACCCAAGCTGAGGAAATTATCCAGCAAGCGGGCTTATCTAGGCAAGAGTATCTACAGCTTTTAAGTTTAGCCAACATCGATCCAGAATTTGGCGAACGCATTGCCATTGGTTTGCAAGAGGCGAAGTAATTAGCGGGGGAGCGGCGGTTCGGCCCTTCGGCTGCGCTCAGGACAGGCTTCGCTCACCGACCGAGGAGTACAGGGGCAGAGGAGAGAACAATCAACAATCAACAACCAACAAACAACCAACAACCAACAACCAACAACCAACAACCAACAAATAACTTTTCCTCGATGACCTGTTACCTTTAATCTGTATTGCAATGCAGGAGTATCGCCATGAACTATCCCCGTGTTCTATGTCTCGGTGAAGTTTTGTTTGATTTGTTGGCGGATCAAGCGGGTCAACCCCTTGAAACAGTGAAGTCTTGGACACCTTATCCCGGTGGAGCCCCGGCAAATGTGGCTTGTGCTTTGGTGAAATTGGGTGTTTCTGCCGGATTTGTCGGTTGTGTGGGCAAAGATGAACCAGGGGAGTCTCTGGTGCAACTGTTGGCAAAGGAGGGAGTTGATTGTCGAGGCATTCAACGCCATGAGACAGCACCCACTCGCCAAGTTTATGTGCTGCGATCGGCAGAAGGCGATATTGCATCCGCAACGAGGAGCGATCGCACCTTTGCCGGATTTAAGGATGCCGCCCCTGACGAATTTGCGGATACCTATCTCAGCGCCAAGGATTTGTCGGTGGAGTTGTTTGAACACGCTGAATTTCTGGTCTTAGGTACTTTAGAAATGGCCTATCCCCACAGCCGTGAAGCCATTAATCGGGCTTTGAAACTAGCGGATATTTATGATGTCAAAGTGTTATTGGATGTGAATCGACGGGATGTGTTTTGGCCGAATCCCGAAGAGTCCCCCGCATTGATTGCTGAATTGCTCAAAAGAATTGATTTTTTGAAAGTCACCGTAGAAGAAGCGGAATGGTTATTTAATACCACCGATCCGGGGGCGATTACTTATCGTTTAGATGGAATCGAAGGGGTGTTAGTGACTGATGGGAATAAAGGCTGTGCTTATTGCTTGGGGGAAAATGAAGGAATCCTGCCCGCTTTTGATGTGAATGCGAGCGATACCACTGGGGCTGGGGATGGTTTTGTTGCGGGAATTGTGCAGCAAATTTGCCAGCATGGAATTAGCAGTTTCCAAGATGCGGAAAAAGTTAAACTTATGGTGCAATTTGCAACGGCAGTTGGAGCAATGACGACGCTGAAACCAGGAGCGATCGCCGCCCAACCAACCCGGGCAGAAGTGGAAGCTTTTTTAGCTAGTCATTAATCACCATTAATCACCGTTAATCACCATTGACGATGTTGCGATCGGGGCGATTTTTTGAGCAAATTCATTAACTAGAAGAATGACCCATTCAGAAGCTTGGGGATTGCCCACCCCATATTGCCCCGATTTTAGGGATTGATTGATAATTTTACTTTGATAATTTCACCTTAAATCTAATTGAATATGGCCATAGAAATTGAACGCAAATTTTTAGTTAAAAGTGATGAGTGGCGATCGCTCGGTTCCGGTGAATTGTATGCCCAAGGATATATTGCCAACGAAGCAGGTAAAACCGTCAGAGTTAGAATTGTGGGCGATCGCGGTTATCTAACCATCAAAGGCCCAGGAAAAATGGGTGGGGCAAGGCCAGAATTTGAATATCCCATCCCGATAAAAGATGCCCAAGAAATGATCGAAACTCTCTGCAACCAGCCGGTAATTGAAAAAACGCGATATAAAATATCCCTGGGAGAATTAATCTGGGAAGTAGACGAATTTCATGGCAACAATCAAGGGTTAATCTTAGCAGAAGTCGAGCTAAACTCTGAAGATCAAGAAATCACCATTCCTGATTGGATCGGGGCAGAAGTGACGAGCGATCGGCGTTATTTTAATGCCTATTTAGCCGAACATCCCTATCAAGAATGGGGCATTAATTAATCCTTTTTTTAATTATTAAGCACAGATGATTAACCACAAAGACACAAAGGACACAAAGTAAATAAAATTATCTCTGTGTTCTTTGTGTCTCTGTGGTTAAATTCAAAGGATAAAATTAACCAACTTCTGCCAAAATATCTTGGGCATGAGTGGCGGTATTTACTTTATCAATCACTTGGGAAATTTTCCCTTCGCTATCAATAATATAGGTGACTCGTTTGGCATAACCTCCACCATCTACATCGTAAGCTTTGGTGATTGCCCCATCCACATCCGCTAATAATTGAAATGGCAAACCATATTTTTCCGTAAAGGCTTTGTGGGAGGCTTCATCATCCATGCTGACCCCCAGCACAACCATATCTTTTCCTTTATATTCATCATAAGAATCTCGGAAGCTTTGGGCTTCTTTGGTGCAACCAGGGGTGTCATCTTTGGGGTAGAAGTAAAGCACCACAGTTTTGCCCTTAAAGTCAGAGAGTTTCACGGTGTTGCCGTTGGTATCTTTAACCGTAAAATCAGGAGCAATTGTGCCAGCCGTTAAAGCCATAATTCTGATTACCTAATCACCATAATAGTTCGTCTGAGAATTATATCAGGTTTAGGAGAGTTGGTGGGCAATGCCCACCCTACTTAATCTTATTGTATCAATAAGTTTGAGCGATGGCAGAATTAATGGCAGAATTAAATCATCCCAGGAGTTTTAACCCGTGGGATGATTGGATTTTTATTCCCCTGAATCCACTAAATCTACTTTTACCTCACTAGATAAGTGGCGAAACCAAGTGAAATATAAACCAATGGAGAGCAAAATTAATGCCAGGAGTAAAATTCCGAACTGTTCCCACTGTTTGGTCACGAACATCATGCCAGTCATAAATAAAACTAACTGCCAAGGAACCGCAATCAATGTGGCTAAAATATCTCGCTGATTTTCGCGGTTAATTTTGGCTTGAATGTTGTCTGGGAGATTTTTTCTGATGGGATGCCAAAATCCAAAAGGTCGGGTAATTTTATAGAAATTATCCAAGACATCATGGTCAGTAGGAGGGGTCAACAAGGTGCCGAGAATACAGCCTAATAAAGAAATAGAACAGGGAATCAGAAAGTTGAGTGATTCTGGTAATTGTACGCCGCTTAATTTGATGGCGATCGCCCCAATCATACCAGCTAAAGTTCCTACAGCAAAGCCGTAGCCATTAAACCGCCACCAGTACCAACGTAGTAGCAAAGGCATAAACAAACCTGAAGCAAATGCTAGGGTCAGCCAGCCCCAAATATCATTAATATTCACCACGGGAAAACTAAACAGCAAGCCTAGGAATACAACGACAACTGAGGCCAATTGACTTTGAAATATCAGTTCATTTTTAGAGGCATCGGGCTTAATTAATCGTTGATAAATATCCTTCAACCAATAACCAGCACTCGCATTAATGATTGAGCTAAAAGTAGACATCGCTGCGGCCATCAAAGCCGCGACCAATAACCCTTTCATCCCCACGGGTGCATAAACTTCAATTACCTTGGGCAAAACCAATTCTGGATCGGCAATCACTTCGTTGGTTATGCCATAATGAATGCCTAAAATGGCAAAAGCCGTGACCAAAGGCCAACGAAATGAAAGCAAGAAAATCCAGAATAGGGAAAGTAAACCTGCTTCGCGATCGCTCTTCGCGGCAAAATACCGTTGACTCATATAGCCACCCACCCCGCTAACCCCTTCCAGAGAGGTTTTCAACAGATAGAAAAAGATGGTGACACCGAACAAATTATAACTGGAATATTGACCTGGTAAGCTGAGTTCCATTGGGGGGAAAATATTACTCCAATCCGTCAAGGTAGTGGTAATTTGTTGAAATTTATCATGGGCTAAGGGTACAGAAATAGCAAATTCAGCGGGTAACGTCACTGTTTGTAAAGCCACTGTGCAGATATAAATAATCGCCGCAAAAATCAATCCCCCTTGCACAACATCAGTCCAAATTACTCCGTAAAAACCGCTAACAGCAGTGTATAGCATCGATACGAAGATCATAAAAATTGCGGCAAAACGGTCATCAATTCCCAATAATAGACCAAAAAATTTACCCCCACCTACGGCAAAGTAACTAATAATCCAAATCGAGATCACTAGATTAGCTACTGCACTGATTAAACGGGCAAAATTTCCTTCTTTTCCCGAACCAAACCGCAACTGCATCCATTCCGCTAGGGTCATCATTTGCGATCGCCGATTCCACTTGCCCATAAAAATCATAAAAAATGCCATCACCAGGACAATGCCACCCCGAATTTCAATAAAAAATCCTTTCGTTCCCAAGGCGTAAATCAAGGCAACAATCACCATTGTTCCCGATAGATCGATACTGGAAGCCATACCCGAAGCCCCCAAAGCCCACCACGGTAAATTGCGATCGCCCAAAAAATAAGATTCGATACCTTGTGAAGCTTTGCGTTGGAAAAACAATCCCAACGCCACAATCGCCAATAAATAGGCGATGACAATCACATAATCCAAGATTTGCATAAAACTCCCGATTAATTTAACAACTGTAGGGTGGGCATTGCCCACCCTACGACGGAATCAACATAACGATATCAACATGGCGATAAATTATTCAACAGCATAAACCGCGATATCATCAATAATAAATTCCGTTGACCATTGGCCATCGATATTCGCCAGAGAAAAGAATAGATAATCCAGGTCGTTAAACAACAAGTTGTAAGGGGTATAAGTAGCCGCCCGACTCCGAGAACCCTGGCGAAACACCAACAAATCACTCCTTCTTAAATCACCAACTCCCGGTCTAGCATAATAACTAATTGAACCATCGGCATTAAAAGACATCCCGATAGTCCACCATCCGGTGCGAGTATATTGTGTTTCCGTGGCCATCACATCTTGACCTTCGTTATCAGAACGCACAACGATGCGGAAATGATCGTTATTGCCATTCTGATCTTGATTCAACCACAACCAAATACCGGGCCAGTAGTCCACAGACCCCGGCTTTTCCCCCGGTTTATGACCACTTGCCCCGACGCGAAACCCGATATGATACCCCTGGCGCTTTTCCCAATCTTTCAGGGGCGGTAAATAAATCCGGGTCACGACACTCAATCCTTTACCCACTGGCGTATTGGCGCCAGTTCTGCCGTTGGCAACGTGAAGCAAATCATCTTGCTGTAAGGTGCCTTCAGTTCGTCCAGGAGCCCCAGAATTCCGCGTCTGTAACCGCAAAGCAAAATTGCTACCACGGAGTCCCCTTCTCGGTGTGTTCACCTGTTCCACCATATCGGGATGTCCCCGGACTGTCCCCTCTTGCCATCTGCCATTCGCCGAAACTCCCAGGGGTGGGTTGCCTGCGGGAATAATATTTGTCCACCCTGACCCTGGGTCATAATATTGGTTATGCAATTTGGGATTGTTGTAGTTATAAGTCCACCCCGGTTCTTCAAAGTTGTCGCCATATTCAGTCAAACGCCGTCCCGATCCCGGAGGGGGATCCGCCCAGGCAGCCGGGGCGAACGAAAGAACTGCGACAAGTGCCCAAAGAATTTTCATGTTTGCGATTTTTATGATGGTGGGTAATGTATATGAAGAGGTGTATGCCTGGGTGTTCCGATTGGTATTCCCACGAGGGCATGAAGCGAAGCTATCCCCTAGGGAATCGCGCCAACCCGATCTGAATTTTTCCCATTACCGGATTTGCGGGATATCCTCAGAAAATTATACAAGCTGAATCTAGTCAGACCCTGGGGAAAAACATTCTGAGATAATCAGGTCACAGGCAATATCAAATTATGTTAAGCTATAGTAAAGTCGCGATAAATCCCGGAAAATGAAAATTTTCAGGAAAATTTATCGATTTAAATTTATTTAATAAAAACTTTCAGTCAGGCACCAGTCAATCCGGCAAAAGTGGATAATTGCAATAGACCTCTTAATCTCCAGTTTTTTTGGGCGATAATAAATAATCAAAGGTTTAGATAAATTTATTTTTAAATAAATTAAAAATAAATTTATTGAGCTTTGAAATATTCAGCATTATCTTCTTTGGTTCAGGTAATAAGGGGCATTTTTTTTAGAAAAATTAGCCAATTTGTTGAAAAAAACCACCCATGAAAAAAATTTTAATTATCGATCGCGATCGGCTGTTTCTGTCCTGCTTAACGGATTTTTTAGGCTTTGAATTTAAAATTAAGACGGCTGATGACGAGTTTCTGGGAATCAAATTAGCTCAACAATTTGAGCCAGACTTGATTATCTGTGACCTGAAACTGCCAAATTTAGAGGGCTATCAGGTGTTAAAAACTCTGCGCGAACACCGGAGTACCGCCAAAATTCCTTTTGTCTTCTTATCTTGTTGTTCTGAATGGGAAGAGCGCGATCGCGCCTCAAAATTAGGTGCAAATGCTTATTTAAGTAAACCCGTGCGTCTGCGTAAATTATTAGCCACCATTGAGGAACAACTGGAAATCAGAGAACTCACCCCCATCCCATAGGGTCTGGCAGGGCACACAAGACCTAGCAGCAGCAAGAGCACTAACTCAAATTGACCCTGGGTGCTTATGCTTGCCGTGTGTCTATTTTTGTGCGTCAGACTTCTCAGGATCGCCATTTAAACCGATTGATTAACGTCTCACCCCAACGGGCTGATCTCAGAAGACTTCTCAATTCCTCAGAAAAAATGGGTCTATGCAATAGCCCACTTGAATTCATCACAGTGTATCTGTAATAATTAAGCTATGAGTCAGAAAACAATCCGCGCAATCACTTATCTCATCTTTTAAGACCAGTTGTTTGGTCAACGGTCTGTACAGACCATGGGGGTCATTTGCCCAACTCAAACAAGCCGAAATAATAATGAAAAATTAATTTTTTTGGTAAAAAAATAAAGTTTGCCTCTGGTTGATTATTGAACCAAAGCTAGGGAAACCTGCCAGATTTCCTCTAGCTTTTTTTTTGCCAAAAATCAGGCATAAGCGATAAAAGCCGAAGCCCAAGCAGAGAGAAAATTCGCGGTTCGCGCCCTGGGGAACAGCCCATCCTCACCCCTGATTGCTTTTGATTGCCTTTCCGCCAAAAAACTCATGGCTTTTTGACTAACTTTTTGAATAGCTTTTTGGATAAATTGGATATTGGCAATAGACTATTGGCCGGTTGATTGATTAATTTGCCATAATAAAACTATCGGGAATTTGCCGCTTGGATCAATTCGGCTAGGGTACTGAAATCATTGGCCTAGACTTATCCTTAAGCATTGGGGTGATTTCATTGATTTTGACATCGTGAGTAGTGAACTGATTCTCGGTGAAAACCTGATTTAAACTCTGGTTATTTTTAAGCAACGGCTAAGGAAACTCATCAAGTTTTCTTAGCTTTTTTTTGTCGGCAATAGTCGGCATCGGCAATAGTCGGCATCGGCAGTAGTCGGTAATATCGGCAATAGTTATGAGCGATCGCCCTCTAACCGCTACTCCTAAACAGCAAATCCACATTTCTAAATCTTTGACTCCAGGATGTTAAGCTAAAAAAAGCCCCGTGGAGAACCAAGTGGAGAACCAACTTGTCCAAGAACTTGCCCAAGCACTTGCCCATGATTGACCAAAATAATCATAAAACCTATTCAACTCCGGGAGTTGTCCAACATTATGCCCAGTTGAAACAATTACAACCCGCCGAAACCACCATTCTGAAGTGGCTGAAACCGCGACTATCGCAGATGAAAATGCTCGATATGGGGGTAGGAGGAGGACGCACCACTCAACACTTTGCTCCTCTGGTCGGGGAATATATCGGCATCGACTATTCGCCGCAAATGATTGCCGCTTGTCAGAAAAGATTTTCGGCCTATTCTCAGACCATCCAATTAGAAGTTTGTGACGCCAGAAATTTAAGTCAATTTCCCGAAAATTATTTTGATTTTATTTTATTTAGCTTTAATGGCATTGACTATATTTCTCACGGCGATCGCCTCCAGGTATTTGAGCAAATTCGCCGCGTCGGTAAGCCCGGAGGATATTTTTATTTTTCTAGCCATAATCTTCAAGCAATGGCACCGGAATTTAATTGGCAAAAACACCTGAGTTTTAACCCGATCAAAACTTATGTCAACTTAGTTATGTGGGGGTTTTTGCGGTTATGCAATCCGGGCATTACCTGGGATCACCTAAAATCTTCTGGCTATGCCATCCTCAGAGATGAATCCCACAATTTTCGCTTGCAGACTTATTATATCCGCCCCCAAGAACAGGTACAGCAAATCACCCCCAATTTTAGGGACATTAAAATCTATTCCTGGAAAACCGGCTTAGAACTGACCAGCGAAAGTGATTTATATTCTAATGATGATATGTGGCTTTACTATCTCGGCGTCATTCAGTGATAATCATCTTCGGATTCATCGAAGAGTCCATGATTCAACAGTGATTTAACATTGATGCAACATTTCAAAATTGCAGGAAAAAATTATGGCCACAGATATCACAGCAACCGAAGTAAAAGACCCCAAGCAGACAGTTTTAGGGATTGATCTTGGGGGAACAGCGATTAAACTGGGAAAATTTACGGCTGAAGGGAATTGTCTGGCCTCATTATCTGTGCCAACCCCCCAACCTTCCACCCCGGAAGCGGTTGTAACAGCGATCGCCCAAGCAGTGAGCAAAATTGACCCCCAAGGAGAAAGTCTAGGCATTGGGCTGGGGACTCCAGGCCCGGTGGATGCCAGCAAACGCATTGCCAAAGTTGCTATCAACCTAGCCGGTTGGCACAATGTCCCCTTGGCTGATTTGCTGGAAAAACACACTCATAAACCTGTGGTTTTAGCCAATGACGCTAACTGCGCGGGAATGGGAGAAGCTTGGTTAGGGGCAGGGCAAGGATTTCGGAATTTCATCCTCCTAACTTTGGGCACGGGGGTCGGTGGGGCAGTGATTCTGGATGGTCAACTGTTTACCGGCCCAATGGGTACGGCTGGTGAATTGGGCTTAATCACCATCAATCTTTATGGCCCAGAATGTAATAGTGGAAATCGCGGTTCTTTGGAACAATATGTCGGTATTTCGGCTATTCGCCACCAAACGGGACTGGAACCGGAAAAACTCGGTCACATGGCAGAAGCAGGCAACCGCCAAGCTTTAGAGTTTTGGGAAACTTACGGACATTATTTAGGGGCAGGTTTGGCCAATTTGATCTATGTTCTTGGCCCAGAGGCGATCGCGATCAGTGGGGGTATTAGTGCCAGTGCCAAATATTTTTTACCGTCAACTTGGGCGGAAATCGAACGCCGGGTTTTACCAGAATGTCGCCTCGGTTTGCAACTATTACCAGCCCAATTAGGAAACCAAGCGGGTATTGTCGGCGCCGCTAAATTAGCATGGCAAAGTATCAGTAGGGTGTAGGGTGTAGGGTGTAGGGTGTAGGGTGTAGGGTGTAGGGTGTAGGGTGTAGGGTGTAGGGTGTAGGGTGTAGGGTGTAGGGTGTAGGGTGTAGGGTGTAGGGTGTAGGGTGTAGGGGCGATTCGCGAATCGCCCCTACAATATTTTAAGCAATAAACTATCTGCCGGAATGCTTCGCCCGTACATTAATATTTTAGGCAAGAAATATCTGCCAGAATGCTTCGCCCCTACAAGTATTTGTGGTTTATTCAATAGAAAATTGCTATAAAGAAAAAAAATCCTTTCCACAGTTCTGTGGAAAGGGTTATCTCTACATAGCAATCATAATTCCCCTAAAAATTGCACTTTTATCGCCATGACCAGGCAGCGTAACCAAGCTTAGGTCTAAGATTCCCAGGGATTATCCAACGCTTCGGAATCCGTTGGTTCTTGGGCTTCAGCACCTCTAGGGGTAATTTCCGCACCCGGTTGATCGGAATCCAGGACAGAAACTTTCACCACTTTGTTAATCACTTCTGGGGCTTTTGGTAAAGTTAGAGTCAAAATCCCTTCTTCATAATTGGCTTTTACTGCGGTATTGGCTACAGCAAATGGCAGAGAAACCATTCGGCGGAACTCAGCCCCTCTAGGAAATTCAGACCGGAAAAATTGGGATTTGTCGGTTTCGGGTTTGTCTAGATAAGTTCCCGAAATTAACACCGCTTCTCTAGTGACTTCAATATTTAATTTGGCTCGGTCAATTCCCGGCAGCATCGCTCGGAGTAGCAAACTATCGGCGGTTTCTGCCAATTCGACTAGAGGACGAACGGGAATCGGTCCAGGGGCATTATAAGAGTCATCTAAAGTTTGCTCGATTTGACGATAAATTTTATCCAGTTCATTCAAAGGAAAAGTCATTAATCTCATCATGGTTGGGCCTCCGAGCTTTTTTGATTTAAAATAAGTTTTGATTCGGTCTTTTGGGTTGGCGTTTTGCTCTTTACAGTTTCTATATTGCCGAATATTTTAGAGTTTGAAAATCCAGAAAACCCTACTTTTTTCTATGTGCTTACCACACCTATGAATCCTCAGAGATTCAAGCTGGGACGGTTTTCCCCCCTGTTCCACCGGAAAACCGTCCGTGGGATGAGTCAGCAAGCTGGAGGCGAGGAGAAAACGAGTCAGAAATAGCGGATAGGGAATAGGCGATCGCGGCAAAAGATTACAGCCAACCCCGCAGAAAATAAATGAACATTCCCAGGTATTCTTTTAAGACTCTTGTGGTGATGACGAGGTTTTCCGCATCTGGCATCAGATTAAGCACAGTTGCCTCCCAGGTCTCACCCTCAGATGCTAATGGGTTGTCAATAAATACAAAGTCGGTGGGAACGGGGATGGTGTCGATGCCTTGTTTTTTGAAGATTAAATACGATCGCGGCATATGAGTGGCGGATGTCACCAGTAACACGGTTTTCAGATTGTACTGCTGCAAAATTTGCTTGATTTTTACCGCATTTTGATAGGTGTTCAGGGAAGAGTCTTCTTGGATAATGGCGGATTTTGGCACTCCCATTGCGATCGCTAATTCGGTCATATCGGCTGCTTCTGACCCTTCAACGCCACCCCGCCAAGTCACCCGACCCCCAGAGAACAATAAAAAAGGGGCTTTCCCTTCTTTGTAGAGTTTGGCCCCATACAAGGGGCGATCGCCGGCTTCATTAACTTCGACCCAAGGACGAGGGGCAAGATGAGGACGGGTTGCCCCCCCTAAAACCACGATCACATCCGCTTGTGGGATGGGATTTGGGGGTAAATGCCGAAATTCCAGCGATCGTAATAAGGCGCTGGACAGCCAACCATTGCCCCCTAAAATGAGGACGATGAAAGTCACGCCCAGCAAATAGGGAACCCACCGAGGACGCCGCCAAAACAAAACCAGGGTAATGACCAGCAGCAGGCAAGCTAAACCTAGGGGATAGAAAAATAGGGGTAGAAATTTTGAGAGAAAGAAAAACATTTCAACTCGATTAGTCAATAAAATTGCCACAAGGGACAATATAGCATTCCTATATTAATTCAGAGGGAAACTCCAGCCCTAAATCATCTCTCAAACTTATAATTCCTTATGTTTAGATTTTAAATACCAATACAAATTAGCCACTGCGATCTTGGATTGATAGTCAAGAATATCGACTCAAGCCAAGTTCAAGCCAACTGTCTGAAATCATCGATATTTGTAATATTTTATTGAGTTAGTTTGATTATTGCCTATATCTGGCAGATACCGGCTTTCTTAAAGCAACCCGGTATCTACGATCGACCAACCACCAACCACTAAACCAAGATTTAATTAAGAAACTCGGTTTATGATCTCGATTTGTTCAACGGCATTGCTGATAAGTTCTGCCCCTTGAATAATATCGGATTCAGTGGTAAATTTTCCCAGTCCAATTCTCAGGGAACCTTCGATCGCTTCTGAAGGTAAACCTAATGCGGTTAAAACATGGGAAGGAGTTTCTACCCCAGAGGAACAAGCGGCGCCAGTGGAAATGGCTAATTGATGGCGGACTCTGGCAATAATCGCATGGTTGGGAATTCCAGGGATAGATATATGCAGATTACCAGCTAGTCGAGAGGCGCGATCGCCATTAATGACTAAACCAGGAATTTTTTCTTGTAATAAGCTTTGCAGGCGATCGCGCAAATGAGCAATTTTTGCCTCATCTTTGGCCATTTCTAACTGTCGCAATTGACAAGCTTCTCCTAACCCGACTATTCCGGGAACATTCAGGGTTCCCGATCGCATTCCTTTTTGATGTCCGCCACCAAAAATTATCGGTTCTAGGTGCGTTCCTTTTCTGACGATTAAAGCCCCAGAACCTTTGGGGCCATATAATTTATGGGCAGAGATGGCCAGATAAGTGATATTAGAGGCGGAAAAATTAATCGGGATTTTTCCGACAGCTTGGGAGGCATCACAGAGAAAAGGGATATTATAAGTTTGGGCAATTTTTCCAATCTCTAATATGGGGTAAATATTGCCGATTTCATTATTGGCGGCCATGACGCAGATTAGAGAAATACCGCTGCGACAGATTTGTTCAATTTCGCCTAAATCTAATCTGCCTTTTTGGTCAATTGACAGATAAATAATTTCCGATACTCCTTTTTTAGCTAATGCCTGACAAGTATCTAAAACCGCTTTATGTTCAACCGGAGAAACGGCGATAATTGGGAGTTTAGATTGTTGGTAATTTACGGATAAAATATGCCCTTGTATGGCTAGGTTAATGCTTTCGGTCGCTCCAGAGGTAAAGATAATTTCTTTGGGTTTAGCGTTGACTAATTGGGCGATTTGTTGGGCGGCTTTTTTAATCCCTTGTTCGGCTTCATCTCCATAGCTATGGTCGATGCTGCTGGCATTTCCATAAGCGGTGGTCATGTAATGTAGCATTCGGTTGGCGACTCTGGGGTCAACGGGGGTAGTAGAGTGATAGTCGAGATAAATTGGCTGAGATTTCATAATCATATTCGCTTCGGTTGATTTTTTTAATTAATTCGCTATTATTTTAACAGTTTAGCGTAAACTTTATAGATAAATAAATGTTAAATTTTTCCTAGCTTATCCAAATAAATGATAGACTAAATATAAAAGATTACTCCGACTATTTCAGGAGGAGATTATGAAACCAACAAATCAGCAGGATATGGGTAAAGTTTTTACAACGCTGACAATTATTAATCGCGCTGACCAAATTCGCGCCGAAGATGGGACAATTTCACCGGCAGAAGTGCGATCGCTGACCTTGGAAAATGTCTTAGTTGATACCGGGGCAACGACTTTATGTTTACCCCCAGAGGCGATCGCGCAATTAGGCTTAAAAATCCTCAAAGAAGTCGATGTAGCTACGGCAATGGGGATTGGTAAAGCCCGCATTTTCCAAGATGCAAAAATATCCATGTTTGACCGGGAAGGAACTTTTGAGTGTTTGGAGTTACCGGGAGGACATGACCCGCTTTTGGGGGTAATTCCTTTAGAATCTTTGGGGTTAGAAGTTGACTTAAATCGTCAAGTATTGAAGCCGTTGCCGATTAGTCCCACGGAAACCTATTTAACAATTTTGTAAACATCAAGAAACCGGGTTCTCCGTTGCTTTTGCGACATAGCCGAGATTGAACAAAGAAACCCGGTTTCTGCGTTCCCAGGCAACCCACCAAGAAACCTGGTTTCCGGGATAATTTATGCAACATAGCCGAGATTTAACCAAGAAAACCGGTTTCATAATTTGTGATATAATCAAGAAAATCATTTTATAATTTGAAAAACAACAGAGAATTCAATGGAACTTTGTACAGTCGAAATAGGCAACACATCTTATAAAATGCTGCAAGAAATAGCTGCCCGTTCTGGGGAATCAATCCCGCAAATTCTGGATAAGGCGATCGACCAATACCGAAAACAGAAATTTTTGTAAGAAGCTAATCAAGCTTACACTGCTTTACGCAATAATCCAGAAGCGTGGGCAGGAGAAATCGAAGAAAGAGAAGCCTGGGATGTCACTTTAGCTGATGGTTTAGAACCATGAATTTATCAAAACCATCACGAGGGGATATCTGGCTAATTGATTTGAATCCAACAAGGGGTCACGAACAATATTGGTAGGGTGTGTTAGTCGCTCAAATAATTCTCAGTTCTAACGAGGAAATTATAATAGCGCCGTAACTCACCAAACACAAATCATCCTATAATTCAAGAAATACACTTAAAGAAGTATGAATATTGTTATTCCCGATGAAATTATTCAATCAGCCCAAATGTCAGCCGATGACATTAAGTTAGAAATTGCCATTGTCCTTTACCATCAACATAAAATTAGCATGGGTCAAGCCTGTCGCCTTGCTGGTATCCCTTTAATTGAATTTCAACGTCAATTATCCCGTCGGGGTTTGTGCATTAACTATGACATCGAAGATTTTCAAGCTGATTTGAATACGTTAAGAGAAGCGGAGAATATTATTTGATCGGGAAATTTAACAGGAGGTTGATATGAGAGAAAAGTTAGTGGTGCCGAAGATGAAATCGGTGAGAGTCGAAGGCATGAAAGCAATTGTTGAGGGATTAGGCATTGCTAAAGCTGCCTTCTTCTTCCGAGAAACCATGTCTCAAGAGGTAGATTACTTAGAGGTTAAAGATCGACTGTTTGGCAATAAAAGCGCTAGAGAAATTTATCAATAAATTAAAGAACGTCGATTGGATTAAGTAACCAGGAAATCAAGAAACCGGGTTCTCCGTTGCTGTTGCCACAATATCGAGGTTTAAATAAGAAACCCGGTTTCTGAATTAGGGGCGATCGCGCATTATTTGCTGATAGCGTAAAGCGGCTGCTTTTAGGGTATCATTCGGTTCGGGAGGGTTTAGCAGTGCATCAACAAAAGCCTCGCTATCTTCAAGATTTAGTTTCAGGGTTTGATGCTGCGAAATTACTTTGCAAGCTGCCTCTTGAACGCTGGCAATGACAAAATCAGTCAATGTTTGGCCTTCAAGTTCCGCTGCTTTTTGCCAAAGGGCTTTAATTTCTGGACTGACAAGTGTTTCTAGGGTCGTTGTAGAGGGCGATCGATTTGCTTGAGTCATGGCTGTTACAACAATAATGCTTTTATATTCTTATTTTAGTTGGCAAGAAGCCGTGTTGACAATTTTGGCCGCATGGAAGTGCGATTCCCGCTTCGGGATCTGCTCTCGCGAATCGCGCTTCAACCAAGCAAGCAAAAAATTATTGGTAGGGTGTGTTAGTCGCTCAATAAATTCTCACTTTTAACCAGCCACTTCTAATAGCGCCGTAACCACTATTCGTAATCGTCGATCCAATTGTCATTATCATTTATATGGTCACGATTATATTCAATATAACTTATATAATCACTATAACTACTAATATAATTCAAAGAACGTAAACCGTCATCTACTTCATCCAAAATAGATTCTATTTCATCGCAACTATAACCGTCATAAAATAGCTGACTTTTATTGAATTTAAACAATTTTTTATCAAAAGCAACACGGATAAATACTCTTGGTTTTGCATCAAAATTTTTTCTTAACACCGTTATTTTTTCTGGTGGTGTCAGATTTTTTAATGGCTTACGGACTATAGTGAATTCTACCGAACCACTAATTCGTTCAATGCCTTGTGCTAAACATAGCTGAATGAACCAGTTGAGCATTCGACGAATCAAATTTAGAATCGTTTTGAAAACCCATTGCTCAACCCCATCGATTAAAATATTGATCCAGGTTGAATCACTGGTTATTCCTTGATTATCCACAAAATTATCAAAATTTTCAGATAAAAAATCTTCGACGAAACTTAAAGACAGAAGCCAATCTAAAATTTTTAAATAAATTCCCAGTGCGACGATTTTTAATCGCTGGTGTGATTTAGTTTCTTTAGTTGTGGTTGCTGTAACTAAAAAATTTCCTAGGGCATTAAGGTCTGCGGTGAATTTACCCTTTTCATCAATTTCACCTCCGGTAGCTTCCCAGGTAATTTTAATGGTCTCTGGATCTATTTGATTCCCATACTGGTCAAATGCGATCGCCTTAAAAGTATAGCTTTCTCCTTGCTCAAGTTTGATCGGTTGACCATCTGTTTCTATTTGCAATCTTCGCACAACAGGCAGCAAAGTCACTGTAGCTTGAGCCGAACAAGATGATCCCAATAAATCAGTAGTAGCGGTTACTGTGACTTGATTATTTTTATAATTGCCAATAAACAAACCTTCACGATTAATTTTGCCGCCGTGAGTACATTGCCACTTAATTGACTTATAGAATGTTTCGTCAGAAATTGGTTCATTTTTCTGATCGAAGCTTAAAACTTGAAACTGATAACTTTCCTGGGGTTCTACAGATATCTGATTGGGTTTAATTTCAATTCGTTTCAAGACTTGAACGACTGTGATATCCGTTGATTTACTAATATCTGTTTCAATACTTTTTACTGTAATGGTAAATGTCCCTTTAGCATTTTTGTCAGGGATGAAAGTGCTACCCTCCATTTTGCCGCCACCAGTGACAGTCCACTCGACAGAACCAATACCTATGCGACGACTGCGTTGATCCCAACCCTGAACTGTGAATTCTTGTTGTTGATCTGGCTTGATTTTAGCATTAGTTGGCCAAAGGTCGAGAAACTTTAGTTTAGCTGGTTCTAATACTTTTAGCAATGTGGAAGTAGTAATATATTGGACTGTAGCAGTAATCGTTACAGTTTCTTCAACATGACCCGCATAAAATTGTCCATCATCATCAATGATGCTGTCATGTTTGATCTGTTCTTCAATCGTCCAGGTCACTGGTGGTAACTGATCAATTTGACTACCGACTTGATCAAAGCCCTGAACCGTGAAATAAGCGCATTTTTCAAATTCAATTTCTAGATTATTCTCATAAAATTCCGCATCACCACCTGATAACCGGATAGCCAATTCTCGTAAAACCGGAATAATTTCCACAATAGCTTTAGTACGGTGTGTACCCACAATAGCCGTTACCTGAAAATTTCCCTTTTCATCGTTGCCAGCCACAAAATTTCCTTGAGCATCAATTCTTCCACCTGTGGCTTCCCACTTCACCTCATCAATCTTGATCTCCTCATCTTTCTGATCGAGTCCAATGACCTGAAATTTTTGACTTTGATTGGGTTCGAGGGATATTTGCGCGGGGTGAATTTGAATTCGTCTTAAAACTGGGATAACAGTGATATTTGCTTGGGTTGATTTAACGATTCCTTTTGCAACTGCTTTTACTGTGACCGTAAATGACCCTTTAGCATCATTGTCAGGAATGAAAGTGCTACCTTCCATTTTGCCGCCACCATTAATAGTCCATTCTTGAGAATCAATATCTATGTGGCGATCGTATTGATCCTTACCCTGAACTGTAAAAGTGCGTCGCTCGTCTGGTTTAATTTCTCCGGTTTCTGGTGCAATTACCAAAGAGTGTAATTTAGCGGGTTCTAAAACTTTTATGGATTTGGCAGCAGTAATATTTTTGACCGTAGCGGTAATCGTTACATTTTCTTGAGCATTACCAGCAGAAAATTTTCCGCTAGGCTCAATCCTGCTGGAACATGGAATCGGTTCGGAAATATTCCAAGTAACTTCTGATAAAGGAATCATTTGACTGGATGATTGATCGACTGACTGATAATACCCTTGAACCGTAAAATCAATCCACTGCCCAAATTCAATTTTTATAATTTCTGGTTCCTGGGGACAAATCACCACGCTAGTGAGTTTTTTAACAAAAACTAATGCCTCAGCTTTTTTTTGCCCAACTGTGGCTGTCACTTTGAAATGACCACTATTTTTCCCCGCCAGAAAATAGCCAGTTTTCTCATCAATTGTTGCGTCGTGGTTCTGAGATTCAGGTTCACTGATTTGCCAATTTATCTCTAAAATTTGAATTTCCGCTTGATGCTGATCTAAGCCAGTTACTTGAAAAGTACAACTCTGTTCAGTTTCCAGTTCAACTTCTGATGGTGAGATGGTTAATTCTCTTAAAACTGGAATAATTTCCACATCGGCTTTAGTACGGTGTGTACCCACAATAGCCGTTACCTGAAAATTTCCCTTTTCATCGTTTCCAGCAATAAAATTTCCTTGAGCATCAATTCTTCCACCTGTGGCTTCCCACTTAACCTCATCAATTTTCATCTGCTCATCTTTCTGATCGAGTCCAATGACCTGAAATTTTTGACTTTGATTGGGTTCGAGGGATATTTGCGCGGGGTGAATTTGAATTCGTCTTAAAACTGGGATAACAGTGATATTTGCTTGGGTTGATTTAACGATCCCTTTTGCAACTGCTTTTACTGTGACCGTAAATGACCCTTTAGCATCATTGTCAGGAATAAAAGTGTTACCTTCCATTCTGCCACCATTAACAGTCCATTCTTGAGAATCAATATTTATGTGGCGATCGTATTGATCCTTACCCTGAACTGTAAAAGTGCGTCGCTCGTCTGGCTTAATTTCTCCGGTTTCTGGTGCAATTACCAAAGAGTGTAATTTAGCGGGTTCTAAAACTTTTATGGATTTGGCAGCAGTAATATCTTTGACCGTAGCAGTAATCGTTACATTTTCTTGAGCATTACCAGCAGAAAATTTTCCGCTAGGCTCAATCCTGCTGGAACATGGAATCGGTTCTGAAATCTTCCAAGTCACTTCTGATAAAGGAATCATTTGACTGGATGATTGAACCACTGATTGAGCAACTGATTGATAACAGCCTTGAACTGTAAAATCAATCGACCGATCAAATTCAATTTCTATAATTTCTGGCTCCTGGGGAAAAATCACTAAGCTAGTGAGTTTTTTAACAATAACTAATGCCTCAGCTTTTTTTTGCCCAACTGTGGCTGTCACTTTGAAATGACCACTATTTTTTCCCGCCATAAAATAGCCAGTTTTCTCATCAATTGTTGCGTCGTGGTTCTGAGATTCAGGTTCACTGATTTGCCAATGTACCTCTGGAGTTTGAATTTTATCTTTATGCTGATCTAAGCCAGTTACTTGAAAATTACAACTCTGTTCAGTTTCTAATTCAACCTGTGATGGTGAAATGGTTAATTCTCTTACAACTGGAATAATTTCCACATCGGCTTTAGTACGGTGTGTACCCACAATAGCCGTTACCTGAAAATTTCCTTTTTCATCGTTTCCAGCCACAAAATTTCCTTGAGCATCAATTCTTCCACCTGTGGCTTCCCACTTCACCTCGTCAATCTTCATCTCCTCATCTGTTTGATCAAATCCAATGACCTGAAATTTTTGACTTTGATTGGGTTCAAGGGATTTCTTTTCCGGTTGAATTTCAATTCGTCTTAAAACTGGGATAACAGTGATATTTGCTTGGGTTGATTTAACGATCCCTTTTGCAACTGCTTTTACTGTGACCGTAAATGACCCTTTAGCATCATTGTCAGGAATAAAAGTGTTACGTTCCATTTTGCCGCCACCATTAACAGTCCATTCTTCAGAATCAATATCTATGCGACGATTATGTTGATTCCAAGTCCGAACTATAAAAGTGCCTCGATCATCTGGTTTAATTTCTAAGTTTTCTGGTGAAATTTTCAAAGAGTGTAACTTAGCGGGTTCTAAGACTTTTATGGATTGGGAAGCAGTAAGATGTTTGAACGTCGCATTAATCGTTACAGTTTCTTGAACATCACCAGCATAAAAATTTCCCTCCCGATCAATGCTGCCATGACCTTGAAGAATCTGCCAAATTACTCCTTTTAACAACGGAATTGGAGAATAGTGCTGGCCATAGAAACCTTGAACCTGCAACTGGATACATTGCCCAAATTCAATTTCTTGATTACTGGGAGAAATTTCCAAAGATTCTAATAACGGTCTGGAAACTCCCTCAATGGTCTGAGTAATTTCTCCAGTATTTAAATTGAAAATACTGATCCAATTATAAGTACCCATAACCAGATGATTCTTATCTAGGCCAAAAGTCACAACCTCATCTCGTAGATGATAAACTTGGGGTTCAAAATCATGCCCAAAAAACTGCTGAATTATTGAGAGATAATAAAGAATCGGATTACGGGCATTCTCTCCCACAATAAATAATCTTGTGTCGCTGGCTTCAAGCACCAGACAGTTAATTGCAGACTGATTTAAATCATAGGTTTTAAGACAAGTCCATTGACTCTGAATAAATTGTGTAATATCTTCGCGAGATTTTGGTAAAATAGAACTCAATACTTTTCCGAGGAACCCTAAATTACTTAATCCTTTTTTCGGAGTCGGCTGATTTTCATTGGCATCAAGTTGCCAAACTCTGATTTCTCCATCACGACTGCCGCTGATTATCTTGTCACTTTTTGAATTAACCGCGATCGCCTGTACCCAGTCGGAATGCCCGTCAAGGGTTTGCAATAAAATTCTTTGGTTTAAATCCCATAATTTAATGGTTTTGTCAGCACTACCACTGATGATAATATTGCCATTGAGTGCGATCGCAATTGATGAAACGCTGCCAGAATGCCCTTCAAAAGTATGAATCAGCTTACCGCTTTTTATTTCCCACAACTTTAGGGTAGAATCTGCACTGGCACTAATAATTTTTTTACCATCTGGAGTAATTGCCAGCGCATTAACCCAGCTTGAATGGCCTATTAGATTATGGCGAAGTTTACCACTATTCAAATGCCAAATTTTAATTGTATTGTCAGCGCTACCACTAGCAATAATTGGCTCATTCAAACTGATAGCCAGGGACAAAATCCAGTTTGAATGTGCTTCAATGGTGCGAATGAGTTTACCTGTATTCAAATCCCAAAAGCGGATAATTTTCCAACTGCCTCCCGCAAGAGTTTGACTGTTAGAAGCGATCGCTAATGATGAAATGGTATCTGTGGGAAAAGCAAATTCTGTTGGACTTGGATGATCGGGATAAGCAAGATAAGGATCATGTCCCTGCAATACCCAATAAGCTGCCTGCTTGATTTGTTCCGAGTCATCCTCAAGCGCTTGCTGAATTATCAAATCTAATCCTTGCTGCCCATATTTGAGTGCATCGAATAGTAGCGCTACTTTTTCAGGGATGTTACTACTTATTAATCGCTGCTTCAGGTTGGCAAGTTCTTGTATATCGATAGGATCTATTTGAGTTTGATTGCCATCTTTGGATTGATTGTAATTATTGTCCATGATTTAACGATAATGTATTATTTATGGTTAACTTTTGTAAAAAAACGTCAGGATTTTTTCTGCGATCGCCTAACCATCCTGAAGTTCTATTATATTTGATATAGGAGCATTTTAAACCCTTATATACATAAGTTTGTCGATCGCCGATCATAGAGTGAATATTAGACATATTCAAAAATTTTCAAAGCTTTTAGCCTATTCCTTTCTGGCTCTCTAGGGAGGTGCTTTTATGCGGAGGGAGCGGGACGGTTGGGGGAATCGAGAAATAATCCGGGGTTTTTTTCGCCGCATCAAAGCCTTTTTTAATCCAGCCAAAGCGGGGGTGAAATGTCTCATGGCGGGCAAAAACAGGATTAACAGGATTGGCGATATCGGGCAGATTCATGTCAAATTGAAGTTGGAGCACGATTACTTATTTCTTATGGTTTACTTTCTTCTAATTAGTCTAGCACTTAAATTAATAATTTTTTTAAAATTGCACTTAACTATCTAATTTTTTAGCGGTTATTCTCTGGATTACAGATTTTTTCTATATTCCCGCATATAGCGCTGACGCGCATGCTTCGCTAACGCGGTAATGACAATTTTTTTGTACTTTATAACCCTGAAAAGTGCTATATCTATCCATCCCTTGACCCGCTAACCAGCTAGTTGTTCAAGCAGGAAATTGAAACCCCCGGTAATTCCATCAATATCTAAGATTTTTACAGCCAAAAATAGACCGGGACAATGGCGAATTTCCATTGTTTTAAACTCGACTTTTTTATCTTCAGGAGCTTTAGGCTGAAACCGTGTAAATGCCCCCCGTAACGCTTTGCCCCCTCTGGGATAATTTTGGCCTAAAACTGCTATCAAAGCAGCGGTGGGTGACATTGCAGCGACCCCCACCAGAAATCCGCACTTTACTCAGAGGTTGCCGTCCCGCTTCTAATAAAATTACTTTCGCTTTTGGGTTGGCTTGGGTACAGGCGATCGCGTAAGCGGTGCGAAGCACTATCGCGCCAAAAAAGCCAGCCGCCCCCCGCCAATTACCACAACTTGTAAACGATTTAAACTCATTTGATGGGTTTTATTTTGGGTATTTTTGTTACGATCGCTCATTGTATTGACTCTGGCGATCGCATTCTTAAATTATCAAATATTTTTTAAGATTCTGGTTGCGCTGGAAATTTTAGCTGCCGTCCCAACAGGTCTATGAATCCGCCTGAGCCAAAATCACCCTTAACCCCAACGATTGATGCATCGGTTATAATAATGGTTATAATAATGGTTATGATAATTTTTATGCCGCTGATTTTTGCCTGAGCCATCCGGTTGAGGTATGTTGGTATAACTAAAAAAGTGAGGCACAATCCATCATGCTAAATACTAAACTTTTCAGCCTGTTTATTACCTGGTTTATTTCCACAGTTTTAATCGTCGCCGCTACCCCATCGAAAGCCGCCGCCCAAGCCGCCCAAGAGATAGAAAACCTTTCGGCGATCGCAGATAATTCGGCTGAGATATTATTAGCTCAAACCCTACAGGAAAAATTAGATGCTTTTTTTAGTTACGGAAAATATACTTATTGTGATGCCAAAATTTTAGGCAACTATTGGGGTCAATCAGTGGTTGACGCTAAAGTTTTGATGGGTCAAAAAATTTTAGCAGGCGAGCGATCCCTTGCTTACTTAGAACAGTATCAAGTTGATGCTCAAGTTCAAGCTTTATCGGATCCCGAACCGAGTATTTGCTTTTTTTATGAAAAGGGATATACCTACGATGATGCCGTTGCCTTGGCTGAATTTTGGTTTAAAGAAAGTCCGTGGGAAGCGAAGCTTCAGGCAGAAAAAAATTTCATCTTAGGCAAAGATGAAGTTGTAGAAAATGCCTTAAGATTGGCCAGACGTTAATAGGATTAAGTGGGAAACATCCTAGGGGCATTGCCCACCATTCGTATGGGTCATCCCATTCCGTAGGGGCGAATGGCCATTCGCCCCTACAATGAATGGCCATTCGCCCCTACACCCTATAAATCACACAAAGCATCTGCGATCTAGTCAATCCTAAAATTGATTTTTGGGATATTTTTTTGATAAAAAATATGAAAAAATTAACCTGGAAAATTGGATTTGAAATCGAACTATTAGCCCCAAAGGGATTAAGTAGGCAAAGTTTAGCCCTGGCGATCGCCCATCAATATGGCGGAATTGTCCGGCGCTTTTTTCACCCCCAGTCGGAACCCAGTAAAGTTCCGGGAAATCCTGTATTTCATAACCTGACTCTGGGGTTTGAAGTAGTCAACCAACAAGGGCAATTAATTGCCCGTTGTGTCGATGATATCACCCTGCAAGAGGACTTAGAAAAAAGCTGCCCACCTTCACCCGGTTGGTATCGCATTGTTAGCGATGATTTGCGATTATTGCACTTAATCAAACAACAAGCAAATCCTGATGCTGAATTATCAGAAGTTTTGCTACCTATCGCTCAATTATTTGGCACAGAACTGACAGCAGGAACCGGGGGAATGTGCCGCGTCACCGATGAAATTGGTTCCCCCATTGCCATTGCTGCCCCTCTTCCCGGAGAAAGAGAACGCCCTTGTGAATTGATTACTCCGCCCATTGAAACCGACCATTTTAATAAGCTGGAAACCTTATTAAAAATTGCCCACGATTTAGGCTTTACCATTCCCGCAGAAGCGGCAACTCATTTTCATTTTGATGCTACACCTTTATGTTCAACGCCAGTATTTAGTAATCTAGTTGATATATTGTGGCAACAGGGCGATCGCTTACGGACAGAAGTTGGCACCAATCCTAAATGCCGTCGTTTAGGCAAATGGCCAGATGAATTGATGAAATTAGTCAACACTCCCGGATTTAGAGAACTGTCTTGGGCAGAAGCTAAAATTCATCTGAAAAAATTAAATCTTTCTAAGTATTGCGATTTTAATCTCAAAAATTTTATTTATGAAATTCCCGATAAAAATACCTTTGAAGCGAGAATATTTCCGGGGTGGATCGACCCAGAACCGATCGCCAATGCCGCAGGGTTAATGGAAAATATTTTATTTCAGGCGCTCGCGTACAGCGGCGCGGATGCGCCATCGCTGGTTCCGGGACTTCAGCAGCGGAGGCTTCAGTCGCGGGGGGCGAAAGCCAGCATTGCGGATTTGCTCCAAATAAATAATAACGAATAATTAATAACCAAGAAATAAGAATATGAGATAAGATAGCAACCAGAAAAAATCATAAATCCTATAATTCAGAAAAAGTCTCTTAAAATAGAGAACTGCGCTGCCGGAGTAAACGAGAATGACCAGTTTCAATCCTATTGCTTACCCTTCCATGTTTCAACTGGCGCGGGGCGGAAATTTTCGCGCGATCGCCTGTCTCATCAATAGCTACTTAGCCCCTTATGGCATCTATGTCCGAGCCCAACCCGTTCATGCCGGTTGCCTGCCGTTAAAAGTCGAGTTTGAATCCTTGCCCGACCAACCGGAACTGATCGGCGTAATGCGCGATCGCATCATTCAGTTCATCTGTCATCACCTGTGGCGACTCAACTCAGAAGTCATTGAAGGCGTGCGGATTGTCGGTTTATGGTCAGGCAACGGACAGCCCAACGTGCTCTGGCATCAATCCGTGCGAATTGTCACCCCAGCCAACCGACGGCGACAAAAGCACCTGATCGCCTTGCAAGCCCAAGCCAGAAAATTACTTAATTTTAAAATTAATCGTTTATTTTTATTTACCGGGTTTTCTGTCGTCTCGTTTCTGATCGGCTTTTCCCTAGTCGCCTCTCAGCTTCAGCACAAGTCAGCCAGCAACCTAGATCGCCAAAACCCCAAATCACCGGTCTCCGTTGACCGTGCCGACGAAAGCAAAAACCAACGTAAAGATAACCAAGTAAAAGCGGCATTAGAAGAAGTCAAAGTCGTTCCACATACCGATGTCAAAAACCCATCTGACCCCACGGTGACAATGATGTTTGCCGGTGATGTCACCCTGGGTTACGCCTTCGAGGACTTAATCGGTCAAGACTATCAGTGGGCCTTTGATGCCATGCCGGAATATCGGGACGTAGATGTGGCAATGGTCAACTTAGAAGGAACCCTGACCACCGCCGAAACGGAATACGAAAAAACCTTTAACTTTAAAGCCCACCCAGAACAAGTGGAGGTTTTAACTCATGGCGGGGTTGATATTGTCAATTTAGCCAATAATCACGCAATGGACTATCTCGACACGGGCTTACAAGAAACTTTGGCCACCTTGGAACAAGCGGGAATTCATTCTGTGGGCGCGGGAATGAACCTCACCGAAGCCCGACGGCCAGAAATTCTGGAAGTCAAAGGTCAACGAATTGCTTATTTTGGCTACTATACCGGGGAAGATCACCAGGCGACGGACCATGCAGCGGGCACCAACCCAGCCTTAGAAGCCCGAATTGCTGAAGATATCCAAGCCATTCGCGATCAAGTGGATTGGATTATTGTGAATTTTCACTGGGGGGTAGAATTGTCCAACTATCCCGAAACTTGGCAGAGTAAATTGGCTCATTTCGCCATCGATCGCGGGGCTGATGTGGTGGTGGGTCATCATCCTCATGTGTTGCAAGGTTCAGAAATTTATCGCGGTCGTCCAATTGCCTATTCTTTAGGGAATTTTATTTTTGGTGGCAATGCTCGCAGCGATTACGATACCGCTGTGTTAAAGGTATCTGTCCGGGAAAAACAAATGAAGGTGGAATTTTTGCCGGTGGAAGTGCGGAAATATCAACCAAAAATCGTTCAAGGAGAACGGGGCGATCGCATTCTGGCAGAACTAGCCATGTTCTCCAATATCTTTGAGCAAGCGATGAGTTCCCCCATGATTTTGGATGCGAAATCATCCCAAGTTATTGCCGATCCAGAAAATTCCGTCTTTGCCTCCAACCTCACCAGCAGCGCAGAAAACATCCCCAATGCAGCGGGGAACAATCCAATCAACAATTCAACCATAGCCAAAACCCCTGATGGCGAAACCATTACATTTCCCCTCAACACCACTGATGAGACGGGCACTTTTGCACAAAGCTCCTTTACATCCGCACAAGACGGACTGGAAATTGCCATTCCCTCGGAACCGGAACCAGGAAAAACCCCAGCCACCTCCGATCCTGCTTTGACCAGCCCTGAACCGGAATCATCGAATTACCTGGCATTGGCTACGGGGACAGCGGTTGCCATTGCCGTGGCTGCTGGTGCAGCGATCGCGACTAACAAAAAAAAGGGGGGACGCAAACCGATTCAACTGCCCCTATTGCCGAATCTTCGTGGATAATCGATCCTTGCCGTTGACGGTTCTGGATTAATTGTGTAATGCTCACGGTTGGCTAGTAAAAATAGCCAGCCGCAATTTTTTCATCATCCAATACCAATACAGACTTATCAAATGTTTGCGATCGCTGCTGAACAAAAACAATATAAAACCTACAGTCTCATTGATCGTGACGCCAACGCCCTCGTAGAAGTTGTCCCCGAAAGGGGCGGCATCATCACCCGTTGGTGCATCAACGACACAGAAATCCTCTACCTTGATGCGGAAAGATTTGCCAGCCCAGAACTATCGGTCCGTGGGGGCATCCCCATCCTCTTCCCCATTTGCGGCAATTTGCCCGATAACACCTATATATATAAAGGCAAAAAATACAATCTCAAACAGCATGGGTTTGCCCGGGATCTGCCCTGGGAAATCACCGAACGCATGAGCAAAAATTTTGCGGGCATGACCATCACCCTAGTCAGCAACCCAGAAACCCTCAGACTATACCCCTTTGACTTTCAACTGGCATTTACCTACATCCTCGAAGGCAACACCTTAACCATTCGCCAGAGTTACAGCAATTTCAGCAACCACCCGATGCCCTTTTCCTGCGGATTCCATCCCTACTTTGCCGTAGCGGACAAATCCCAGCTAAAAATTGACCTTCCCTCCAGTGAGTATATCGATCACATCACTCACACCAATCACCCCTTCAATGGCACCTTTGACTTTAACCAGCCCGAAATAGATGTCGCCTTTCCTCAGTTAAGCGATCGGTCAGCCACCGTCACCGACCCCAGTCGGAATTTGCAAATTACCTTAGAATATGACACCCCCTACTCTGCCTTAGTCTTTTGGACCATTCAAGGAAAAGACTACTATTGTTTGGAACCCTGGACTGGGCTGCGTAATGCATTAAATACAGGCGATCGGCTGATTCACCTAGAACCGGGCGGCACCTTTGAAACCGTCACCAAGCTAGTCGCCAAAATTTTTTAGCAAAACACTTGCTTTTTCTCGCAGCCTGTGTTAAGTTAATTAAGGTGTGTTAAATAACACATCAACGGGTCGCTAACTCAACGGTAGAGTACTCGGCTTTTAACCGATTAGTTCCGGGTTCGAATCCCGGGCGACCCATTTTTAAAAGTGAATAGTGAATAGTGAATATTGAATAGTGAATAGTGAATATTGAATAGTGATACTTTTTTTGTAAGGGCGAATGGCCATTCGCCCCTACGACTTTTCACTTGTACGGGCGAATGGCCATTCGCCCCTACGACTTTTCACTTTCCCCAACCACCCACAGCCAAAGAATCCCTACCCAACAAACAACAAATAACCAATAACAAATAACAAATAATAAATATAGTAGCTATAGAATAAATCTAGCAAAAAAATCTTAGATATAATTCGACATAATGTAAAAAATATCTTAAGATTGACCGTATATATTTAAACTTGTCCGAAAACCACTCGCTCACAACCAAGTAATCAGGAGGCTTATATATGGCGCTTGTACCTATGCGACTGCTGCTGGATCACGCGGCTGAAAACAACTATGGTATCCCTGCCTACAATGTCAACAATTTGGAACAAATCTTGGCAATTATGAAGGCTGCGGATGCAACCAACAGCCCAGTAATTCTGCAAGCATCTCGTGGTGCTCGTTCCTACGCTGGTGAATACTTCCTACGTCATTTGATTCAGGGAGCAGTGGAAAGCTACCCCCACATTCCCATTGCCATGCACCAAGATCATGGTAATGCTCCTTCTACCTGCTACTCTGCCATTCGCCACGGTTTTACCAGTGTGATGATGGATGGTTCCTTGGAAGCTGATGCCAAAACTCCAGCCAGCTTTGAGTACAACGTCAGCGTCACCGCTGAAGTGGTAAAAGTTGCTCACTCTGTGGGTGTTAGCGTTGAAGGCGAACTGGGTTGCCTGGGTTCTCTGGAAACCGGCAAAGGTGATAAAGAAGATGGTCACGGGTTTGAAGGCACCCTCAGCCACGATCAACTGCTGACTGACCCCGATGAAGCGGTTCAGTTTGTGGAAGCCACCCAAGTGGATGCTCTGGCTGTCGCGATCGGCACCAGCCACGGTGCATACAAATTCACCCGCAAACCCACTGGGGAAATTCTGGCCATCAGCCGGATCGAAGAAATCCACCGTCGTCTGCCCAATACTCACTTGGTGATGCACGGTTCTTCTTCTGTGCCTCAAGACCTGCTGGAACTGATCAACCAGTATGGTGGCAACATCCCCGAAACCTACGGTGTACCTATCGAAGAAATTCAAAAAGGTATCCAAAGCGGTGTGCGGAAAGTGAACATTGACACCGACAACCGTTTAGCCATTACTGCGGCTATTCGTGAAGCGGCTGCCAAAGATCCTTCCAACTTTGACCCCCGTCACTTCATGAAACCAGCCATGAAGTATATGCAAAAAGTTTGCGCCGATCGCTATGAAGCCTTTGGTTGCTCTGGCAACGGCACCAAGATCAAGCAAATGACTCTGGATGAGTTCGCCGCTAAATATGCCAAAGGTGAACTGACTGCCGTTTCCAAGAAAGTCGTAACCGTCTAATTTGGGACAAAAAAACCCGGTTTCTTCAAGAAACCGGGTTTTTTGTTTGCTTCCCAAGACTAAGAAACCGGGTTTCTTATTTGCTTAAATTAGAGATAATTTTACCACAGAACTCTGCCGGACACAGAGAGATATTTTTATTCGTGTCCGGCAGAGTTCTGTGGTGAAAATAAACCACAAAGGCACAAAGGACACAAAGAGAAGAAACCCGGTTTATAAACACCTACACCATTAACGTGAAATCAGCGCTATCAATCAAACTAACATCAACACCCGTTAATGTGGCTAACAATTCATTGCCACGGGCTATTAAAGTATTCCCATTACTGCCAGTAATACTTAACTGATCAAAGGTTAAACCAACGGCTAATCCAAGTAGGTCAATACCATTAGTAAAGTCCAGAATTGTATCAGAGCCAAAGCTAGATTGCAGGACAAAATAATCTTTGTCTGCATTACCAATTAGGGTATCATCGCCTTCA
>NZ_LIUQ01000041.1 GCF_001276715.1 Planktothricoides sp. SR001
GCCGCCGTTGCCGCCGCCGCCGCCGTTGCCGCCGCCGCCGCCGAGGCCGCCGTTGCTGCCATCGCTGCCATTGTTAGCTGCTATCTTCTGCAACGCAATACCACCACCAAACTGCACATTGCCCCCTTCGCCATTACCACCTATAGCTTGATTCCCCTCAAACTTCACCCCATCAACCGTGACATTGCCATCATAAATAAACAGTGCCCCTCCCATCCCAGCACCGCCACCTGAGTTAAAGCCATCGCCTCCCTTAGCGACTCCGTTTTTCAGGGTGAGGTTCTTAAAACTCACATTCCCTGATTTGACAAAGAAAATCGGACGGTCATTTTTATCAGGGATGCCATTATTATTGTTATCCCCATTGATGGTATGTCCTTGCCCATCAACAGTCATATCGCTATCAATCAAACTCCACATCCGAATCACATCGCTACCAAAATTCAGACGCACATCGGTATTGAGTTTGATGGTATCGGCTCCGGCTTTCTCGTTAGCCGTTTTAATTGCCCAACTCAGGCTTCCTTCCGTGTCTCCCTTACCGTTATCTAAATCGTTGGTGACGGCAATGTAGTCCTCCGGTAATGTAGAAGGTAGCTCAAATGGCTCTGTTGTAGAATTTGCCGGTCCTGTAGGTGTAGGAGTTGGTGTGGGAGTTGGTGTGGGAGTTGGTGTGGGAGTTGGTGTGGGAGTTGGTGTGGGAGTTGGTGTGGGAGTTGGTGTGGGAGTTGGCACTGCCGCTTGAACACTCACTCCAAACGAATCGCTAACGCTTTTCCCGCTGCTGTCTGTGGCTGTAACTTGGATTGTGAGTTCACCAGAATCGCTATTAGTCGGAGTGCCGCTGAATTGCCCCGTTACACTATCGAAACTTAACCAACTGGGTAAAGGCGAATTGGCTAAAGGCGAATCAGCCCATATTGCACTATAAGTTAAGGTATCCCCCGCATCAGGGTCGCTAAAATTCCCAGAAACATCCAGACTGAGACTTTTTCCAGTCTCCAGACTTTGGTCGGCAATTTCGCTGGCAACCACTGGCGCTTGATTGGTCTGGGTGGGAACAGCTTTCGTAATCTCCAGAGTGTAGCCTGTAGTGGCGTCCGGTGTATTCCCCACGGTGGGGTCGTCTACCTGTACTGTTACGCTGTAGCTGCTTTGGCTGGCAAAATCCAGACTTGTCCCCGCTTTCAGATATAAACCAGAATCAACGATTTCAAATAAACTGGCATCGGCACCAGCCAGACTCAGGTTATTTGTGCCTTGCCCATCATCGGTAATCCCAATATCAGCAACTTTAATGGCATTGGTAGTATCCGCGTCTTCTGCCAAGGTGGTGGTACTGTTACTCAGAGTAATCGCCGTGGGTGCTTGGTTTTCCACTTCATCGGTGACAGTCACGCTAATGGTTTGGGCTGCGGTTCCCCCCTTGCCATCATTGGCAGTTACTTCCACCTGATAGACATTATCGCTATTGCTATCGGTAGGCGCTTCATAATCGGGAGCGCTAGTAAAAGTCAGGGCACCATTGCTGCTGTCGAGACTAAACTTATTTTGGTCATCTCCCCCAGTAATGAAATAAGTCAGAGGGTCGTTATCTGTATCAGTAGCGACTACAGTCAGGACTGCGGTGCTGTTTTCCGCGATGCTGGCTGTGTTACTGGAAGTAATGGTCGGAACTGCGTTGCTTTCTCCCGTGGCGCCAAAAAAGGCTAAACCCACATTTTCTGGATAGTCATAGTTACTTGTGGCTTTGACAGTGATGCTATTCAGGGTTTTGGTGGCATCTGCGGCAAACCGGACGCCAAAAATTGCCACACTGTTTTGGGACAAATAGCTGCCATAGCTGGCACTATTTCCGCCCACGTCAAGACCGTTGGCTAGATAATATAGATCCTCGGATTCAGTAGTAGTCGTGTCCTGCCAGTCAGGAACGGTGATGGTGTTGCTGGTTTGGTTGCTGCCATCACTGTAGTTAAAGGTGACGCTGACATCCATCGGTGCGTGTCCGTTGGGACTGAGGGCTAGATGGATATAGCTGTATTGTCCGCTGGTGACATTAAACTCAAAAGTTTGGGTTGGTGCCGCAGTGCTAAAGCTGTTAATTAAGTAGCCATTCGTACCATCATTATCGTTGCTGTAGCTGAGTTGAATCTCAGGATGGTAGCCGTTCGCGGCAAAGATGCCATTGTCGGGCAGTCCGTTGCCGTTGGTGGCATCTTTGCTGGTGGCGAAGGACTGGGTTACGAAGTCGGAACCCATGTAGTCTACCCCATCTTGGGTGGTATCGGTGCCGTTGGTGCCTTGGTTGACAATTAAATCTTTGTCAAGTAGCGAACTTACGTCAAATTTGGTTGCGGCCATTGTGTTTGTTGATTCCTCTTTGAGATCGGGATTGTAAGTAGAGGCAGCCCGGTTTAGACAATATAGAGAATATATAGAGAGCGAGAAAGGGAACGCGCGACTTTTGATGCTTACTCAATTTTATTCTGGTTTTTAAGCGGCGCCAGGAGTTTGAGGGAAATAGTTAGTAAAACTTAATCAAGGTTCGGTAATTTCGGTAATGATACCAAGCCCGAAAAATCATTGCGACACATCAACCAGCATCGATCCCCCCAACCCCCCTTCTCAAGGGGGGCTTAAGCTGGAGTTTGTTGCATAATTTATTGAAATTGGTATTAAAAGGAGGAGGAAGGGGAGGGTGGGGAGAAGGTTATTCAGCAGTGGATGATTCACCAACATCTACTTACATCCGCTAACATAAGGCTTTGATGGATGCGCCAGCATCTTGCATTTGTTAATGTTTTAGGACTTACGCAACGAATCTATATATGGCGTATTGGTGCGTTACGCTTCGCGCTTCACACCCTACAGATAGCGTTCATGCGTAAGTTCTGTGTTTGTTAGCAGTTTGTTAGCAAGAAGGTATCGGTAACGGCATGAATTTTAAGGCAGATAGCAAAGTTTTAATCCAGGGGATTACAGAATCTTTGGGAAAAGTTCACAGTCAATTGATGAAAGCTTATGGCACTCAGGTAGTTGGCGGTGTTAGTGCGGGCTATGGTGGGCAGCAGATTAATGGTCTGCCAGTGTTTGATATGGTCGAACAAGCTTTGCTGGAAGTCGGCCCCGTGGACACCACCGTGATTTTTGTCTCCCCTTATCAGGTGCTGGATGCGGCTTTAGAGGCGATCGCTTCGGGAATTAAGCAAATTATTATCATTACTGAAGGGGTTCCCCCTTTGGATATGGTGCATTTGGTTAGAAAAGCGGAAGCGTCGGAAACTTTGGTGGTTGGCCCGAATACTCCTGGGGTAATTGTGCCAGGAAAAGTCCTCCTGGGTACTCATCCCCAAGAGTTTTATACTCCGGGCAAAATCGGCTTGATTAGTCGCAGTGGGACTTTGACTTATGAAATTGCTAATGAGTTAACTAAGGCGGGTTTGGGTCAGTCCATTGGGGTGGGCATTGGTAGTGATGCGATTATTGGGTCAAGTTTCGCCCAATGGCTGCAAATTTTGGATGAGGATGACGATACTGAGGCGATCGTTTTGGTGGGTGAAATTGGCAGTGGAGGCGAAGAAGCTGCCGCTGCTTATATTGAGGAGGCGATCGATAAGCCGGTGATTGCTTATTTGGCAGGTACTTATGCCCCGAAGGGAAAACGTCTCGGTCATGCGGGGGATTTGATTGCTGCCCAGTTGTCTGTAGGCAACCCGGATAAGGTTAGACCAATTGGGGCTGACCCGGAAACCGCCCAGAGAAAACTCTCTGCCTTTAAAGCGGCAAAAATTCCGGTGGCGGAACGTCCCTCAGATATTCCTAGCTTGGTCAAAAAAGTCCTGAAGCCTGCGAGTAAGAAAAAGTAAATTTTTTTGGTTATTTGTTATTGGTTAGTGGTTAGTCGTGATTCTTGGCCATATTTTCAAATAACAAATAACCAAGAGCCAAGAATCAATAACAAATAAAAGAAATGATTGCTGAAATTGAGTTCCTGAGATCCCAAATTTCCTCATTGCTGATTTATGAAAATTTGCTTCAAGATGCGAGGGTTCAAGCGTTTGTCAATTTGTTAAATGTGTTGGTAAAAGACCCAGATAAAAATTTTAATTGTTTGCCCGCCTATGGCCATTGGTTTAGATCCTTAGCCGATCAAAATATCTCGTGGCAAGATTATTTAATTCAGCAAATTCTCGCAGCAGAAAATCCTTTTACCCAGCAGGTAAAAAAACAACCTTTGGCGGATTTATCCCCGTCACTGATTGCAGCGGTAAATCATGATTTAGAAGTGCTACAAACGGTTTATAATTGCAGCGGAGAACAAGTCAGTCAATGGGTGAAATTTGCGGCAAAGTTGTCTCAGCCACCCGTGGCATGGAATCAGATAGAAAATCCGGCGGCGTTACCAGAGTATCAAGTGCCATTATGGATGGCGTTTAAATCAGCAAAGAAATGGCCCGATCTTCTGGAAAGTTTAGCAGCCTATTATCACGAGTATGGCTGGGGAATTTTTACAGAATATCGGGCTTTTCGTTGGCAGTCAGGTGAGTTAGTTAGCATCCCACATCCTGACCGGGTTCGGTTGACTGAATTAGTGGGCTATGAGTTCCAAAAAGTAACATTACTTAATAATACCCAAAGTCTTTTAGCCGGTTTACCCGCTTTGAATGTGTTGCTTTATGGGACTCGCGGGACGGGCAAGTCTTCTTTGGTTAAGGCTTTATTAAATGAGTATGGCGATCGCGGTTTACGGTTAATAGAAGTGAGTAAATCTACCCTGAAAGATTTGCCCGCGATCGCGGAACAGTTGCGCGATTTGCCCCAAAAGTTTATTATTTTTGTTGATGATTTGTCTTTTGAAGAAGATGATGATGATTTTAAGGCGCTGAAGATGGTTTTAGAAGGCAATTTAACCGCTAAACCTCAAAATGTGGTGGTTTATGCTACTTCTAATCGCCGCCATTTGGTGCGAGAGTTTTTTGGCGATCGCCCCCGTCCCAGTGTTGAGGAAATTCACGCTTGGGACTCGGTACAAGAAAAGCTTTCATTTAGCGATCGCTTTGGCTTAACCTTAACCTTTGAAGCGGCGAATCAAGACAAATATTTAACCATTGTGCATCATCTTGCTGCTTTAGCTAATATTACCATTTACCAGGCAGAATTAGACTATGAAGCATTACAATGGGCGACCCAACATAATGGGCGATCGGGACGTACTGCCCGTCAGTTTATTGACTTTCTCATGGGCAAGTTAACCGCTAAATCACCGATGAATTAAAATCTATCCCTACAATAAAAAAATCCGCTAATAGCGGATGATCAATTCTTCCTTAAGACCGAGGCGGTAAATTTATGATCGACGGTTACACGCAAACATTAATAACCAGGATTTCTTAAAATGATTGATGAAACTGAATTACTTAATCTAGCGATTAATCATATCAGCAAAGTTCGAGAGTTTGACCCCTACAAAAGTTATCAGGGTGTCAATAGTCGAGAAGAATTTCAACAACTCATTTCACGGGATCCGGCATTTAGTGCTTTAGGGTTAGACGATGAGAGATATATTATTGCCAGAGTGGGCGGAAATCTGATCACATCTCTACATCGTAAGCTGGGTGATATGTATCAGGCTTTGTTTGGCTATCTTTTGAAACAAAGTTTTGACTTAGATGAAAATGATTTGTATTTCAGCGTAGATGTTCAAATTGGCGAACGAATTCAAAAGCGTTCTACTGATGGTTTAATCAAAAAAAATAAGTTTAATCAGCGGATTCCTCAAGATTGGATGTCTTATCAAGGAATCGGTTTTGAAGTTCGCTCTTGTTATCAAATTGGCGATTCCAAGAGAATTCAAGCTGATTATGATATGTCATTAGCATTGAAGTCTTATGACATTTTACCTGTCATGTTGGTTTTTTGTAACACATCACTGAGAAGTCCTTTAGCCCGGTTATCTAAAAGTTGGCATCTTTACGAAGGAATTTCCAGTTTCAACTTAGTCGAATCAATTACGGGTTTTAACCTTTACAACTTTTTGCAGAATAATTCTACTATTCTGACTCAAGAAATCGATAATATTCTTTCTATCCTCTAATGCAAACAGCCGTCTCATACAATCGCTTTTTGCCCCCTCGCTTGCGAAAACAGATTATTTTTTCCACATCAAACCCTTCGTGGGCAAAAATTTTGCCTAAGATAGATTCCGTAAATATTTCTACCCCGGAAAGTCTAGAATTTCCCACAATATAAGCCCCCCGAAAATTTTTACTTTTAACCTGCTGGAGTAATTTGATATGTCTCCACATATCAATAAAGTATTTGGTGGCATAATTACACATTAAAATACTTTGTTCTTGGAGGGGTTCATAATAGCAAAGATAGGGTTTTATCTCACGGGGAACCGGAAGCAATTCATTTTGCAAAATAGATGTCGCCCGACCCCAAGTTCCTCCCACCGCCTTTAAGTCAATTTCTGTAGCTTGTCCAACATTCTCTAAAATTTCCATAAAGTGTAATTGGGGTCTAGTTTGATGAACGTAGCTATACCGATTGGGATAAGGCGGTGATGTAATGACAAAATCAACGGGATGCTTAATTAGTGTTTTTAAGTCATCCGTTGAATTGCCTAAGCGAATTGAGTTGAGTTGTGAAAATAATCTTTGTTCTGCATTTAGGTTAATTAAATCATCATAAACTATTTTTAAATTATTGGCAATTTCTTCCATAACATCAATGTCTCTTTGATGATTGTCGTCAAAAGTTATTGTGGGATGATTTCTGTGAATATTGGCGCAGTCTAAACAGGCTTTATTTACCGCCAGCCATAGATAATCCTGCACGGGAAAGTATTCTGCTTTTCCTAAAATTTCGCGGCAGATGATTAGGTTTTTCAGCACAGGCTTTTGCCACCATCTAAAAACGTTATGAATAATCGGAATCCTGGTTTGAAATTCCGTGACTACCTCTTCGATGGTTAAATTTTTATAAGCTTCGATTAAATTAGAGACTTCCGTGATATATTTTGCCAATAAATTTAGATGGCTGGTATCCCATTTTAGAGATTTATTGCCCACTTGTTCTAACACTGGGTTAATTTCAATGCCGATAGTTTTTATGCCATGTTTTTGGCATTCTATAGCGGTGGTGCCTCGACCGCTAAAGGGATCGAGGACAAAATGATTTCTGGAAATGCCCAATTCTTTGAGCAAAAATCTGACTAAACCGGGGGAATAGCTGGGAGTTAGACGATACCATCTATGCACCGATTCCACTTGTCCGCCTTTGAAGGTAATATCGCCGATGTCTAATTCTTGATAATCAAAACCAGACTCTTGGATATTTGTGTGAAAAGACCTGGTGCGATTCGGCAAAGCCGATCGCTGCCGCGAATCGCGGGTTTCTGGAGAAAATAATGATAACTGTTCAAACATCGTGAATCTGATGATCTGATTTATGATCTAATGATAGTTTATTTTATTTTAGCATATTTTGTTAATTTTAATTCTCAAAAAATGATTAGTCGTGATTTCAAATTTTACTTGGTCAACGACTGGCGTAAAACTAATGGTTTATGTTCCCTTATTTTAAATTGCCTTAATTGGTGGCCTGATTGTCCAACTTATTATGGAAAGTTTATAATTCTTGAACTAAGAAACCCGGTTTCTTCTGGGCGGTTCAGAAACCCGGTTTATTCAAATTTCGGCTTCGATGCCAAGAAACCGGGTTTCTTGGCAAAGTTAATCCGTTACGATGCCAAAATTATCGCAGAAACCCGGTTTCTCCACAGTCCTGGACGCTGGGCGATTCCGCGAAGCGGATCGCTAAAGCGAATTGCTCCTAGCAACTTTTCCGAATACCCACTATAATAAATAATATCAGTGTTAATGCTTGTAGTCAACTAATATACCCAAAAACTATGACAATTGCTCAAGAAAAACAACCGATAATTATTCCCGAAAATGTTATAATACCAGGGAGTGATTTATACAGTGATGAACCTCCCTTGGAAAGTAACCTACATTTGCGGCAAATGATGCTGCTGATTGAATGTTTAGAATGGTTATGGCAAGACCGGAATGATTTTTTTGCTGCCGGAAACCTAACCATTTACTATAGTCCGAATCAAAAGAAATCAGAAGATTTTAAAAGTCCAGACTTTTTTGTGGTACTGAATACTAAGCCTGACCGAACTCGCAAAAGTTGGGTAGTTTGGCAAGAAGAGGAAAAATATCCCGATTTGATCGTCGAAATTCTCTCGGACAGTACGGCTAAAACTGATAGAGATTTGAAAAAACAGCTTTATCAAGACACTTTTCAGACCTCGGATTATTTTTGGTTTGACCCATACAGCTTAGAATTCGCAGGCTTTCATTTAGTTGATGGCAAATATCAGCCCATAGAACCGAATGAGTTTGGTTATTTATGGAGTGATTTACTCAAGTTATACTTGGGAGTATATGAGGAAAAATTGCGCTATTTTACGGCTGATAATAGCTTAGTCCCGACTCCAGAAGAAGCGGCTTTATGGGAAAAACAGCAAAAAGAGTTAGCCCAACAGGAAAAGCTGCGGGCTGAACAGGAAAAACTGCGGTTTGAACAGGAAAAACTGCGGTTTGAACAAGAAAAACTGCGGGCTGAAGAAAAAAATGCCAAGTTAGCGGCGAAATTGCGGGAATTAAATATCGACCCAGATAGTTTATAATTAACAGGTAATTAACGATGACAATTGCTCAAGAAAAACAACCGACAATTATCTCCGAAAATGTTATAATACCAGGGAGTGATTTATACAGTGATGAACCGCCATTGGAAAGTAAAATACATCTACTCCAGATTATCATACTAATGCAATGTTTAGAATGGTTATGGCAAGACCGGGACGATTTTTTTGCGGCGGGAAACCTGACCATTTACTATAGTCCCAATCAAAAGAAATCAGAAGCATTTAGAGGGCCAGACTTTTTTGTGGTAATTGGCACTCACCGTTATCCACCCCGCAAAAGTTGGGTAGTTTGGCAAGAAGATGGAAAATATCCCGATATTATTGTGGAAATTCTCTCAGAGAGTACGGCTAAAACTGATAGAGATTTGAAAAAACAGCTTTATCAAGACACTTTTCGTACCTCGGATTATTTTTGGTTTGACCCATACAGCTTAGAATTCGCAGGCTTTCATTTAGTTGATGGCAAATATCAGGCGATAGAACCGAATGAGTTTGGTTATTTATGGAGTGATTCACTCAAGTTATACTTGGGAGTATATGAGGGAAAATTACGCTATTTTACTCCCGAAGTTAAGTTAGTTCCTACCCCAGAAGAATTAGCGGCGAAGTTAGCGGCGAAATTGCGGGAATTAAATATTGACCCAGATACTCTGTGATTTTTCAGAGGATTAGAGAAGTGATGATAAGATTAGAATTGGCAGGGGAATAGAAACCGGGTTTCTTGAGCGATTTAGCGATACAATCAAGATTTTTGGCAGAAACCCGGTTTCTTTGCATTCAAGATTTATTTTTTCCGCAATTCATCAGCTTTCTGAAAATCTGCTTTTGCTTTTTCATTTTCACCTAATTTCCGGTAAGCAAAACCCCGGAGGCCGTAAGCATTAGCATCCTGGGGATTAATTTCAATCGCTTTAGTGTAATCTGCGATCGCTTTTTCAGATTCACCTAATTTACCGTAAACAACACCCCGGTTGTAGTAAGCATCAGCATACTGGGGATTAATTTCAATGGCTTTGGTGAAATCTGTGATCGCTTTTTGCGATTCACCTAGATTATCGGAAGCAATACCCCTGCCGAAGTAAGCATTAGCAAACTGGGGATTAATTTCAATGGCTTTGGTGTAATCCGCGATCGCTTTTTTATATTCACCTAATTTCCGGTAAGCAACACCCCGGTTGCGGTAGGCACCAGGCAACTGGGGATTAATTTCAATAGCTTTGGTGTAATCCGCGATCGCTTTTTGCGATTCACCTAATTTCTTGTAAGCAATACCTCTGCCGAAGTAGGCATCAGCAAAATGGGGATTAATTTCAATTACTTTAGTCCAATCCTCGATCGCTTTTTTATATTCACCTAATTTACCGTAAGCAAGACCCCGGTTAGAGTAGGCAGAAGCAAACTGGGGATTAATTTCAATGGCTTTGGTGTAATCTGCGATCGCTTTTTCAGATTCACCTAGATTATCGTAAGCAACACCCCGGTTTTTATACCCTTCAGCTAAATTAGGATTAACTTCAATGGCTTTATTACCATCGACCAATGCCAGTTGATACGCTTCAAGCTTCCAATGGGCAAAACATCTTTGACTATAAGCTTCGGCAAAATTAGGATTAATTGCGATCGCTTTATTCAGATAGATAATAGCCTCGTGGTATTCCTCACGGTCTAAATGGGCAACTGCTTGCTGATAATAATCGGTATGATCGGGGGTCGTAGGGGCAGAATTGCTGGCTGGTTTTATTGTCCACCATTGCTGGATATTCTTCGGTCGTTCTTCTTGCGACAAATGCAAAGCAGCCGTGACAATACTCTGCCAAGGTTCGCTTAAATTCGCTTGCCAATTTTTACCAATCATTCGACCGAGTGCCGGTTCTGGTAGAGTACCCGTCAGCATTTCATGCAGCATCATCCCCAACTCAAAAATATCGCTTTCTGGGCCAACAACTTGACCGGGAACTTGTATTTCCATTGGCGCATAGTTAGGAGTAAAAGCACGAGTGCTGTGGGTTTGATTCGTGGTATTTGTTTGCTTTGCTGCCCCAAAATCGATTAAAATCACTCGCCCTTCTGGTGTCAATAAAATATTATCCGGCTTAATATCTAAATGATAAACTCCAGCGCCGTGAGTCAGCGCCAACGCATCAACTAAACAGGTGACAATTTCTGTCACTTGTTGAGGAGATAGCTTTTTATTCGGTCGATCGTCTAATTCTTGCCGCAGGGTTTTTCCTGATAAAAATTCCATTACCAGATAAGCCGTACCCCCAGCTTCAAATAAATCTTGCACTCGCACCAAATTAGGATGATTCAGTTTCGCTAAAATCCGCCCTTCGCGAATAAATCGATTTAACCACCGTTGATAGATATCTTGTTTATTTTGGGGTACAGAAAGGTCGCCGTTATTTATCTGGCGGTGGGCTAATTCTTGAGGATAATATTCTTTAATGGCTACGGTCTGTTCCAGCATCGTATGATGAGCCCGGTAGGTGATACCAAACCCACCCCGACCGATCGCATAGTCGATTTCATAAGTATCCGCTTTTAAACGAGTCCCAGTAGGCAGCACATCTCGCAGCAGGGTCGGCAAGTGAACGCCACATTTAAAGCAATATTGAGCTTGCGGGAGAATTCCCTCGGTGTGACAATTGAGACAGCGCATGGCTTCAATAATTTGTAGGAATTAATCTGATTGTACTCCTGAAAATAACCTCAGATACAGCTTGTTCGCCATTCGCTTAAAACATTGCCCTCACCCTAAATCCCTCTCCCTTTTTGGGAGAGTCCGTAGGGTGGGCAAAAAATTTTACGCACCCTACCATATATGATGGTGAATTTTTGCCCACCCTACAATATAAATACTTATTATAAATTTTTGTAAATGGTATAAATAGAGAAACCGGGTTTCTTTCCATAATTTTTGCTGTTGTTGCCGCAATTGTCGCAGAAACCCGGTTTATTTATCGTTGCGACTATATAGCGGTTATTGTCCGAATTACAGAAGTTTTCTGGATTCCCGCCTTCGCGGGAATGACAAATTTTTTTTGTACTTCATAACTATGACAATCGCTATATAGCAATCCTAAATGACTATAATTGTAGGGGTAAAGGGTTTGGTTTGGTGAGCTTACCCCTAGACGCTGCGGGGCAACCACCGCCTGGGAAAAGCCCCTACAAAAATATTACGATTGAAATAGGATTGCTATAAAATATCTTGAACTTTGGCTAAAAACCGTTTTACTTGTTTTTCCCAAGTCCAGTTTTCCATAAACTTGGCAGCTTTTAAGCCTTTTTGTTCGGCTTCTCGACGATTCACATAGACTCTTTCTAGGGCACTAATTGCCTCACTGACTTCAGACTCTCCCCACCCAACTACCCCAGTAAAAAAATGAGGGGTGGGTTGCACTGGACGCTGACGAGATAAGGCATAACAATGGTGGTCATGGATTAAGTCTAAGTGGCCGGTATTTGCTGATAAAATAGTGGGAATTCCACAGGCCATAGTTTCCATTGCTGCGAGGTTTGTTCCCCCTTCACAACGACTGGTGAAAATTGCTACATCCGCTTCTCGGAGAATTTGGCCGATTTGATGATTGGGAACTATTCCTAGGTCAATAAATGAATCTGGGGGTAAGCCATTGGCGATTAACCATTCCGCAATTTTAATTTGGTTATTTTCCCCAACTTCGGGCAATCCAACTACATTGCCTGCTTGTTCTAAGCCTTGCATATATTGCGGCCAAAAGTTATGCCATGCAGTGATAAGTAAGGCTTCAGGATGGCGGCGGTGAAATTCTTTAAATGCAGCAATGACAATATCTTGTCCTTTGCGAAATTCTAGTTTTCCACCGGAAAAAATTACAAAGCGATCGCTCCATAAGTTTGATTTTGGTGCATGATGAAATATGGTCGGATCGATGCCTTGTTGCACGGTGCAAACATGGTTAATTCCGTGATACTTTAATAATTTTTCATTCCAGGTAGAACCGGCAATAATCAGATCGTATTTTTCGGCATTTAGACGCGCTTCTGCGGTCATATTGGTATCTTCTAAGAAAATAACGCCGATATTTTTATTGCCCCTGGGAATATCTAAGCTAGTCAGGTTTTTGCCCAAGGCATGAATCACGGGAAAATCACAGGCAATTTGTTTCCCCGGATTCCGGGAAATTAATTCTTGCAGTTTTTGATAATTGCTAAATACTGGCTGTAATAATGCCCGATATAAGGGATTTAATTCCGCTGGATTTATGGCCGGGGGCGTTAACAGAACCGGATAAAATCCAGAACTAACGCTGGGAGATTTTAATAATTGTAGGGTGAGATTCATCCCATAAATTCCCCAGCCAGTCATTTGACTTAATTGCCAACCTAGTCCTAGTCTTAACCGGCTATTAGATGATAGATTCATAGGTGTTGATGATGTAAGATGTGCATAAATTGGTGATAAATTGTAGGGGCGATCCTCCGGCGATCGCGCTTCATCCTCCCGTGGTAGTCCTCGATCGGATATTTCTTCATAATCCGGTTGCTGGGCAATAATTTGCTGTAAATTTTTTCCCTCTACTTCATAGCTATCTGGAGAATTGCGCCATTCCGTCAGAGTTGCTTCTATGGCAGCAAAAACTCGCTGAAATAACTCATCCCAGTCACCGGATTTTGACAGCCGAAATAGTCTCATGGTGGGATACCAAGGACTATCGTCTCTCTCTTGCATCCAGCGCCAATCTTGATGATTTCCTAATAATAACCAGACGGGTTTACCCATTGCCCCGGCTAAATGCGCGATCGCTGTATCCACCGTGATGACTAAATCTAATTGGGCAACAATAGCGGCAGTATCCGCAAAATCATTTAACTGACTATCTAAATTTTCAATATTACATAAATCTGTTTTTATTTCCGACGCTATGGTTTCTATATCTTTAACGCGATCGCCTTTTTGCAGACTATATAACTTAACCTCTGGTAAATTCAGCAATGGTAAAAAATATCTCAAATCACAAGAACGCAACGCATCTTGTTTATGATTGGGATTACCAGCCCAAACAATGCCGATTTGAAAATTAGATGTAGGGGCGAAGCATTCGCGATTAAAATTGTTGCTTTCTTCGGAATTTAAAGCCGCGAATGCTTCGCCGCCCTGACTTTCTTGGATTCCCGCCTTCGCGGGAATGACAGGTGTTAGCCCTTCCTGCAAAAAGAGGGGGATGACGATCGGCGGAAATAAATAAGGAATTGGGGCGGGAATGGTTGCTAAGGTAGTGCCGAAAATATGCGGTAAACTCATTAAAGGACAATGCCAATCAAATTCTGGTAGAGGTTCTCCTTTAATCACAATTTGCTGGACACAAGGAACCGTTTCAAATAAGCGGGCTAAAGGTTGCGGACATTCAACAATTATCCGTCCTCCCTGTTGGGCAACTAAGGCAACATAGCGGATAAATTGAATTTGATCGCCGAATCCTTGCTCACTATATAATAGAATTGTTTTGCCGTTTAATGGGGTGCCATCCCAAAGCGGTTGCGGGAAAGAACGGCGCGGAAAATCTGCGGTTTGCCACCGCCATTCATACTCAGCAAAACCCCGTTTTAAGTCTCCGGTAGTTAATAAACTAATCCCTAAATTCCAATGGGCTTCAGCATAATCGGGTTTAATCGATATGGCTTGTTCATAACAGTTAATTGCCTCCGCTAATTGGTCAATATTTTTCAAGATATTGCCTAAGTTACTATAAGCTTGGGCAAAGTTGGGCTGATATTTGATGGCTTCTCGGTAATGCCATATTGCCGCTTCTGTCTGACCAGCGTTTTCTAATAAGCGGGCTAAATTATAATGGGCTTCGGCAAAATTTGGAGATAAATTAATTGCCGATTGGTATGCGCTAATCGCCTCAGCAAATTCGCAGATTTCTTCTAAAGTTACGGCTAGGTTATGATAAATTGTGGGTAAGGGTAATTCACTGGCATTACCAAATTTAACCGCTTGACGATAATGATCGATCGCTTCTAATAAATTTCCTTGCTGTTTTAAAGCAACAGCTAAATTATTATGGGTTTTGGCATAATTCGGGTTAATTTCTAACACTTGGCTATAATAGGCGATCGCCTCTGATAAATTCCCCGCTTGATAAGCACTTACTCCTTGTTTATGCAGGCGATCGCTTTCGGTTTCATCCGCAGACAAACCAGGAATATGCAAACTTTTTAAAGGGGAAGCATTATGGCGATTAATTTCCGCTGGTGAGTTATCGATTTTTTGCCCAAATACTTCGCCCTTACCAGTCGGATTAATTAAATCTTTTAAAGCCAATTTAACTCCATCGAATACCCCCTCCCAGTCTCCCGGTTTAGGTTGGCGAAATAGCCGCATAATTGACGGATACCAAGGGCTATCTACACGATTTAACATCCATCTCCAGTCTGGGGCAAAAGGCAATAAAACCCAGACAGGTTTACCCATTGCCCCAGCTAAATGGGCCACTGCTGTATCGACGCTAATCACTAAATCTAAGGGCGCGATCGCATTTGCCGTATCCGCAAAATCTTTCAACTTACTGCCAATATCTCGGATATTATTAGCCGATAAAAGAGGTAATTCTGCCTCGGTGACTTCCTTTTGCAAACTATATAACTGAATGGGAAGATTCGCCGCTATTTTATAATCCAATAACTGCAAAAAATGCTGGGGCGAACAGGCGCGATAACGACTGCGATCGCCTGGATAAAAAGGATTACCCGCCCAAACAATACCAATTTTCAGCGGAACTTCTCTCACCGCTGCTTCCTTCTTGAACAAATAGAAGCTGGTGGGTATATCTTCCGCATATAAATAAGGAATATCTGCGGGAATAGTTGCCAGAGTTGTCCCCAAAATTCGCGGCAAACTCATCAACGGAGCATAAACATCAAACTCTGGTAAAGCATGACCTTCAAGAATTAGTTGATCCAAACGCAGCAGCGATTCGCATAATCGGAACAAAGGCTTAGGACATTCTAAAATTACTCGCCCGAATTCCCCTACCCGTTGTTTGACTAAATCCACATAACGAACAAATTGGATTGTATCCCCAAATCCCTGTTCACAATGTAATAAAATTCTTTTGCCCAATATGTCTGAACCATCCCAAAGGGGTTGGGGAAAATTCCGGGGAGAACGAAAATTGCCGCCCCGCATTTGCCAGCGCCATTCATACTCTGTAAAACCCCGTTGTAAGTCACCAGCTAATAATAAAGTAAACCCTTGATTCCACCTTGCACCCGGATGATTTGGATTCAGTTCTAGGGTTTTTTTGTAGCAATCTAATGCCTCTTTTAACTTCCCTTGGGCTTGCAGCACATTGCCTAAATTATTATAAGTTTCGGGATAATTAGGATTACGGCTTAATGCTTGTTGATAACTGTTAATCGCCCGATCTAGTTCACCTAAAGAGGCGAATACATTACCTAGCCCATACCAAGCATCCGCATAATTGGGATTAGCGGTTAAAGCTTGTTGATAATGGGCTTTCGCGGCTTCTAGCTGATTCTCTTGCCAGAGAATATTGGCTAAATTGTTATGGAGATAAGGGGCATTTGGTTCAATGGTTAATGCTTGTCGCAACAAGGCGATCGCCTCGGTAAATTGTTTCTCTTGTTTGAGGGCGATCGCCAAATTATTCAACGCCTCCAAATTATGCGGTTGACAGTCAAGCACCTGACGATAAAATTGGATTGCTTCCTGCCGTCGTCCGGCTTCATGCTGCGATCGCCCTTGGTTCAACAGTTCGCTAATTTTTTGAAAATCCACAGACAATTAACCTTTACTTGTATTAAATTAAAAATCCATCAAAATCCATCAAAATCCATCAAAATCCATCAAAATCTATCGCCAATTGCTCTTGCAAACAATCGCGAATCACGATATGATGTTGAAAAGCCAAATCAGTTTGCAAGGCGGTTGCTAAATCAACCCATTTCACCTCTTCCACCTCCCCGGATGAAACTTGCGGTGACAGTTCCGGTAAACTATCCACCCAAAACATCAGGGCAAATAAAAGCGTGACATTTTGTTTCCCTCTGGGGAGACTTTTAACCAAATAAGGGTGATCAAAACTCCCGTGAAACTTGTCACAGCGATCGCGAATTTCCAGTAAATTTAGCCCCAACTCTTCATAAGTTTCTCGAATCACCGCCTCCGTTGCGGTTTCATCCCAATCCAGATAGCCCCCAGGAAGACCCCACTTACCCACTTCATCGGGTAAATCTTTCCCCCGTTTGCCTAAAGGGACAAAAATGCGCTGTCTTTCATCCCCAGACAGCACAAATAATACCACTGGCAACACCGTTACACTGCGGCTAATCCAGTAAACTTTATCATCGTGTTCGATACACCAATTTTGACGATTCTTAAATTGCATGACTGATATTTACTCCATATTTGTGGTTAGTTGTTAGTTGTTGGTTGTTGGGTAGGGATTCTTTGGTTGTTAGTTGTTAGTTGTTAGTTGTTAGTTGTTTGCTATTTGTCATTCGTTGGCAGCTATTGGTTATAGGTTACAGGTCATTTGTCATAAGTTAAACAAGACAAACACCAAGCAACAGATAACCAACAACAAGTAACCAAAAACAAATAACAAACAAGAAATAATAAATAACGAGTAACAAGTAACAAACAACAACCAAAGAATCCCTACCCAACAACCAACAACCAACAAACAACAAATAATTAATTTATCCACTCTATAAGCAGAACTTCCTGATTTTCTCACGCTTACGCTAAACTACAAATGTTACTTCATCAGCAGCATTTCGTTATTTGTTACTGGCTACTCATTATTCGGGGAGTTTTCCCATAAGCGAAAGATACAACTAAATTAATTACAAATAACTTAAGCATAAACAAGAAGAAAAATCATCTTAGGAAAAATATGAAACCTACTTCACTTTGGATTTTGTTGGCCACCATTTCTTTAGGGTTAAACATAGGAATCCATCAATCTGTAGCCAGAGAATCGATGCACAATTCGATTAGAGAAAATTTTAGAGAAAATTTTCAGAGTTTTTTCAACGCTTCACTGGAAGGAGAAGCCCAAGCCGAAGCTTTATATCAACAAGGTAATTTCCACCAAACAATTCAAATTTTAGAAAATTTAGCCAATCAATATGCGGCATTAGAAGACGATTTCAACCAAAGCAGAATTCTCCGTAATCTCAGCTTAGTTTATCTAGAAAATGGGGAATTGACTAAAGCCGAAAACTCAGTTCAGCAAAGCTTAGAAATTATTTGTCAAAATATTAATTGTGCAGCACCTAAGTTAAATGCAAATAGAGAATATATCCAAATTTTTGCTCAAGCCTTAGAGGTGAAGGGTAAACTAGAATACTATTCGGGAAATGCAGAAGATGCCCAAGAAACTTGGAAAAAAGCCGTTAATCTGTATGACAGCCTTGGAGATATTCAAAATTCGATTCGCACCAAAATTTCCCAAGTCCAAGCCCTGCGATCGCTCGGACTTTATCGCACAGCCCTGGAAAACTTAATCGCAATGGAACAAGTGTTAGCCGAAGAACCGGATAACTTAGTCAAAGCCCAAGCATTGCAAAGTTTAGGCGAAGGGCTCAGAGTAGTGAGAAAATTACCTGAATCCACAAAAATATTAGAGCAAAGTTTGGCGATCGCAAAAAAAAAATCCAATCAAGACATGATTGCTGGAGTGCTAATCAGCCTGGGAAATAACGCAGAATTCAACCACGATGATGACGCCGCATTAAAATTTTATCAAGAAGCGACTCAAACCTCTGATAACCCCAGAGTGATTATAGAATCTCAGCTAAATGAAATGCGCGTATTAATCCGCCAAACAAAACCTAATGAATCTCTATTTAATTTGACGAATAACATCAAAAATACTTTAGAAAACCTGCCAAAATCTCAACAAAAAAATTATGCTCAAATTAATTTTGCATTGCAGCTAATCGATCTAAAAAATAATCAAAATATCACTGATAAAGAACAAATCACTAAATTATCTGAAATTGCCGAACTATTAGCCGTCTCAGTTCAAGAATCTCGGCAGTTAGGGGATCAAAGAGGCGAAGCTTATGCCCTAGGATATTTGGGACATTTATATGAACAAAATGAGCAATGGGAAGAAGCCAGAACCGCCACCAGAGAAGCCTTGCTCATTGCTCAAGCCATTAATGCCGATGATATTGCCTATCAATGGCAATGGCAAACAGGCCGAATTCTCCGCGCCCAAGGAGAACGGGAAAAAGCGATCATCTCTTATCAAGCGTCTGTCAAAACCTTGCAATCTTTGCGCGGCGATTTAGTGGCCATGAGTTCCGACGCCCAATTCTCATTTCAAGAAACCGTTGAACCTGTTTACCGAGAAATGGTCAGCTTATTATTAGCCCCGAATCAAGAGGTGACACAGGCTGACTTAATCATTGCTCGTGAAGCGATTGAAGCGTTACAACTGGCCGAACTTGATAACTTCTTTCAAGATGCTTGCTTAGATACAAAACCTGTACAAATTGACCAAGTAGACCCAACCGCTGCGGTATTCTATCCGATTATTTTGCCCGATCGCCTAGAAGTGATTGTCACCATTCCCGGACAACCCTTACACCGTCACAGCATCCCAGTTGCCCAAGAAAAAGTGGAAGAGACCCTCCTAGAAATGCGGAACGCCCTCACCGCCCCTTGGCGACGGCGCAGCGTCCGTTACTTTCTCCCCTTCTCCCAGCAACTCTATGACTGGTTAATTCGGCCCTTTGAAGCCGACCTAGCCGCCAACCAAATCAAAACCCTAGTCTTCGTCTTAGACGGCGCCTTGCGTAGCAGCCCGATCTCCGCCCTTTATGACGGAGAAAAATATCTCACGGAAAAATACAACATTGGTCTGACTCCGGGTCTACAACTCCTTCCCCCCCAACCCATTGCCCAAGAAGAACTCCAAGCCCTCACTGCCGGACTCACCGAAGCCCGCCAAGGCTTCCCAGCCCTGCCTGGAGTGGCGATCGAATTTGACCGGATCGAGCAAAAAATCAACACCAATAAACTCCTGAATGAATCCTTCACCGAACCGAATTTTAGAACCATCTTCCAGGAAGTTGAATTTCCCATCGTTCACCTCGGCACTCATGGGGAATTTTCCTCCAACGCCGAAGACACCTTTGTCCTCACCTGGGACGATCGCATCAACGCCAACGAACTAGACAACCTCCTGCGCTTAGAAGAACGCCAAGGAGCCACCATTGAATTACTCATTCTCAGTGCTTGTCAGACCGCCGTGGGAGACAAACGCGCTGCCCTAGGACTCGCGGGAGTTGCCGTCCGCGCCGGAGCCCGCAGCACCCTAGCATCCCTGTGGTATGTCAGCGACGAAGCCACCGCCGAACTAATGAGTCAATTTTATCAAGAACTCGTCACCACAAATCTCACATTAGGCCGTCGTCAAACCAAAGCCGAAGCCCTCAGTGCCGCACAACGAGCCATGATTCAAAATCCAGAATTTTCTCATCCCTACTACTGGGCGGCTTTTGTTTTAGTGGGAAATTGGTTGTAGGCTAAATTAACAAGTTTAAAATCTGCCGCTGCGGTAAGGAGCGGTTAGGCTAAGTAACAAGTTTAGGTTTCCGGCTGTGCCAAAAAGCCGGGGATCTAAGCGCAAACTTAAAATTGTGGGTTGGGTTTTGTGGACGGTGGACCCAACCTACACGATTAATACACGATTACACTGAGTTCATTTACTTAAAACAAGACCATGAAAATTAAGAGTGGCATTACTGGCATTACTAAAGTCGCTACCGCAACCTTTTTAACCCTGGCGGTAGCGCTTCCGGGCTTCGCCCAATCGATTTTTGGCAAAAAAGAAGTCGATCAAAATAGCTTCATTGCCGTAGCCCAGCCTCGTGCTGATGGGAACTACAACCTAGTGATTATCGAACAGCAGTCAACCGCCAAAAGCTGCTGGAGCGAAAGCGGATCTAGCCCAGTCACCGTCAACTTACTGCTGCTCACCTTTGACTTTACGGGCATTTGCGGACGCAGTTTAGACAGTAACGGCTACTCAATTAGAATGGCTGATGAAGACCTGGGAATTAATTACAGCTTAAGAGCAGTACGACGAGGCAGTGAGGTTTATTTACTAGGGATGTCCCGTCTTGCCAGCCAACCAGAAGTGGTGATTGGCAGAACCTTCGGCCTTTCCAGTCAGGCAATGAAAATTTTTCTGAATTCCGGTTGGCGTTTTACCAAAAGAACTTACGAAAACACCACCCTCGGTCATGTCTATGTCACCAACGACCAAACCCTAGCGGCTGTGGCTGGTAGCACCCCGACCCCGACTCCGACTCCGACCCCGACTCCGACCCCGACTCCGACCCCGACTCCGACTCCGACCCCCGGATTTGCTGATATTACTGGGGATATTTATGCCCAAGAAATTACCCAGGCGATCGGTGAAGGGTTTATCTCTGGCTTTCCAGACAATACCTTCAAGCCACGAGAAACCCTGACTCGCGAACAAGTGGTTTCAATGGTGGTCGAAGCTTTACAAAAGATTCCCGGAACCAATATCTCAGTTCCCACTCAAGCCACGGTCAGACCTTATCCAGATGTGGTGTCTACCCGTTGGAGTGCGGCAAAAATTCAATTTGCTCGCGATAACAATATTATTACCGGCTATCCCGACGGGACATTTCAGCCCGGTCAACCTGTGACCCGTGCTGAACTGATGGCAATTTTGCGACGGGCCGCCGAGTTCGCCAAGTCTCGCAAAGGGGCTACGGTTGCCTTAACTTCTACCCGAACCGCCACCAGATTTGCCGATACGTCGGGGCATTGGGCGTCCACTCTGATTGGTCAAATGTCTTCTTATTGTGAAGTGGCTTCACCGTTGAATGAAACCGGCAGTTCATTTTTCCCGAATAGTTCCGCCCAACGCAACTATGCGGCTGCGGCAACTTTACGCATGATGAATTGTGTGAAAACCGGGAATTAATTGATTTGTTGGTTGTTGGTTGTTGGTTGTTAGTTGTTGGTTGGTGGTTGTTAGTTGGTTGTTAGTTGTTCGTAAAAGGCCAACAGTAAAAACAAACAACAATCAACCAACAACCAAGAACCAACTATTTTGCCTGTTGACGCGCTTGTCTAATCATAGCAATTAAGGTTTGATGCGCGTCTTCCGAGTCTTGGAGGACATGATCGAATTTAATTTGAATTGGCACAGTTTCTCCGTTGACTTCAGCCACTAAGTCCATGCTTTCCGGTACAATAGAATTCATGGTGGCTGCGGTGGCGGCGGGTAAGTTGCCAAAGGCTTGAGCGTAGATTAAAACTGCATCAGCATGGTCTTCGTTCATGTGTTTGCATATGCGATCGCTCACGGTTTTGGTAATCGGATCGGCCATACTTTACTTTCCTTACATTACTGGCAGAGATTGACTTTTTGATTCTATCAAGATTCGGGACGGAAATTACTGGCAAATTTTATAGCAATTGTCAGAGTTATGAAGGACAAAAAAAACTGTCATTCCCGCGCAGGCGGGAATCCACAAAACCTCTGTAATTAGAACAATAACCCCTAGAAAAAACAACTTTTAGGAAAATTTCCCAATCAGCGCATTCAACAACTGCCAAGAAGAATAGCCAATAAAACTTACCAGAAAAATAAACAGACTGATACTTAAAAGCGATCGCAATTTTGACAAAAAATATTGGTTCATGTGTTTTATCATTCGTAATTTGATATTATGTGTTATTGGTTATTTATTATTGGTTAGCCAGTAACTACCAAAGATAAATTAATCATTACCAATCAATAATTACCAATTTTTCCTGACCAACAACAAATAACCAAAGAATCCCTACCCAACAACCAGCAACAAACAACAAACAACAAACAACAAACAACAAACAACAAACAACTAATTATTGAAAACTGGACACCGCAGTCATCACCGTTCCGAACAAAGACCCGCCCAGCAACGCCATTGTAGCCAGGGAAGCCATGCCGAAACCCACAAAGCGTTTTTCCGGGGCTTGATAATAACCCCAAGCATACAAAATTCGGCCAAGAATCCAAACTGCCCCAACGGATGCGGCCCAAATCTCGTTAATAAACAGAGAAAATATCCACAAAGCGGGTAAAAATATAATCAATTGTTCCAGGGTATTTTGCTGTACTCTGACTACGCACTCAAACTCTGGATTTCCAGACATAGCCGGTGGTTTTACCCCATACTTGGCTCTGGCTCTGCCCACATTGATTGTCACCACAAAGTACATTAATAAAGCCAGAACCGTGACTAAACTAGGCCAAGGATACATAAAATTTCTCCAAAAAATCAGTTACTTCATTGGCATAACTAGCCAATTATTAGCTAGTTTATTTTACCATAAATTCAGCGTAAAAATGTCCCAAATAATCTAAAAATTAGATTATTTTTTAGATTATTTTTGTTTAAATGCTATAATTATAGCAGTAAAATTATAATTTTTCAAGTCAATGTCACAGTCTAGACCCGTTTTATCAATTTTTGTCACGAATCATGGTTTTGGTCATGCGGTGCGAGCGGCATCGGTGGCCGCCGCAATTCAAAAGTTGAATCCAGAAATTGTGCTGATTATGGTCACAACGTCGCCCCGTTGGTTACTGGAAAATTATATTCCTGGGGATTTTATTGTGCGTCCTCGTGGGTTTGATGTGGGGGTGATTCAAAGTGATAGTGTGAACATGGATTTAGCAGCGACGTTGCAGAAGTTAAAAGAAATTCGCCAAAAACAAAATTATTTAATTGCTTCAGAAATTGATTTTCTGCGACTGAATCGGGTGGGGTTAATTTTGGCAGATATTCCCCCTTTAGTGGCGCCTTTGGCTAAAGCCGCAGGAATTCCCTGTTGGATGATGGGCAATTTTGGCTGGGATTTTATTTATCGTCCTTGGGGTGGTGAATTTGTGGCAATGGCTGATTGGATTGGCGAATGTTTTAGTCAGTGCGATCGCCTATTTCGTTTACCGCTGCATGAACCGATGAGTGCTTTTCCCCAAATCACAGAAGTGGGATTGACTGGGGGCGATCCGCGCTACTCTGCTGCCGAAATTCGGGAAAAATTTGCCTTGACAGCCCCCAAAGAAAAGACAATTTTACTGACCTTTGGCGGATTGGGCTTACAGGGGATTCCTTATGAAAATTTAAGCCAGTTTTCCGAGTGGCAATTTATCACCTTTGACCCCCAAGCCCCAGATTTAGCTAATTTGGTGAAAGTGAGCGGTAATCAATATCGCCCGGTGGATTTGATGCCCGTTTGTGGGCGGGTTATTTCTAAGCCCGGATATAGTACCTTTGCGGAAGCTTTACGCTTAGAAGTGCCTCTAGTTTCTTTGTTGCGAGAAGGTTTTGCCGAGTCACCATTACTGATTTCGGGTATCAAAAACTACGGTTTGCATCAAATTATTACCCCCGCAGAGTTTTTTGAGAGTGAGTGGGAATTTTTGCGTCAAGACCCCGAACCACCGAAAACATCTAATGTGCTGGCTAAAGATGGATCGCAGGCGATCGCCCAAGCAGTTGTGGACTATTTCCAGAAAGGTGAAGCCAAAAACCCTGAATTGACCTAGGCATTTACTGCCTATTTTTTAGTCTACTTTTATTTAATTGCAGAAAATGGGTATAATCTTTTATAGATTATAATTAAAAAATCTCGGTAAACTTCCGTAAATTTCAAGGTTGCATCTATGACTTTTTTAATGGGTCGCCAGCGCCAACTATTTTTGAGCATTTGTGCTTTTTTCGCCAGTGTACTCCTGGTATTATGCTGGGGAGGAATGGGCGATCGCCTCTGGGCAAACCCCAGTAATCAACCCCAGGCTGTACCCTTAACCGACGGATGGAAGTATCGTTGGGGTGACTCTCCCTTGAATGATGCGGGGGTGCCCATTTGGACGCTGAAAAATGGCAATACTTCTCCCCAAGAGTGGCAGTCATTTAAACTGAAGGAAAAAATTTCTAAACCGCCGAATGTGGAAACCGTCTGGGTGCAGGTTCCTTTGCCCGACAATGTTTGGCGGTATGCCAGTATTTATCTGCGAGGATTGCCTTATGAAGCGGATATTTATTTAGGGTCGAAATTACTGGCTAAAGACTTTATCCCCATGTCAGCCTTACGAGAATTTAAGTTTGATATATATCAATATCAACTGCCGATTTTATTGCTGAATTATTTAAAAAATAAAATTTTATTTTTTAGGCTAAATGTTGCTAACACTGAATCCATAATCATCGCTAATTATGATGAAATTTTAATCGGAAATCCATCACAGCTTTTAGAAGATTTGCTATGGAAAGATATTGATAATTTAGTTTTAGGTTTTTTTCTACTTGCTGTGGGTATTTTTGCGCTTTTTATTCTGGCTAAAAATAAAAATCACCAAGAATATTTACCGTTTGGTTTTGCAGCGATCGCGATCGCCTTGCAACTGCTTGTTTATACAGAAACCATTTATTTACTAATAAAATTGCCGATATTATTATATAATATTCGCAGCCTTAGCTTATACGCTATTCCGGTATTTTTCTATAATTTCTACAAACATATTTTTGGTTCAGGGTACAAAAAAGTCATTACTAAACTATGGCAAATTCACGCTGGATTTGCCGTTATTGCCTTCGGGCTAGAAGTATTGAACTTAGTGGACGGATTCCTGCTGAAAAAAGTCTTTTATGTTTTGGCTTTAGTCGGATTGTCGATTTTGATCATTCATGTGATTAACTCCTCGGTAAAAGGCGATCGCGACTGCCGACTATTTAACGTCGGATTTACAATTTTATTGCTTTGTGCCGTTCACGATATTTTCCGGGATGCAGAAGGGTTGTATATCATCAACTATACCTTATACCCCTGGGGAATGTTTATTTTTATTGGCTGCTTGGGATTGATTTTAGAATCGCGATTTTCTCAAGCAAATTTTCAACTAAAAACTTATTCCAAACAATTAGAATCCCAGAATTTAGAATTACAAAAACTAGATCGGTTAAAAGATGAATTTTTAGCCAATACTTCCCACGAACTGCGTACCCCCCTGAATGGGATTATTGGTCTGGCTGAATCCATGATTGATGGCGCCACAGGTGCCCTAACAGATATTCAGGCATCGAACTTATCCATGATTGCCTCTAGTGGCCGTAGACTCTCGCAATTAGTCAATGATCTGCTGGACTTTTCTGAACTCAAACATCGGCAACTTAAACTGCAAATTAAACCTGTAGGTATCCGAGGAATTACCGATTTAATTTTGCAGATATGTCAACCACTGATTCAAACAAAATCGCTGAAACTGATTAATCAGATTAGTCGGGATCTGCCACCGATTGAGGCGGATGAAAATCGCTTACAACAGATTCTCTATAATTTAATCGGCAACGCCATTAAGTTTACGGAAAGTGGGGTGGTAGAAGTTTCGGCAAAAATTATCCCAGAAACCAGTGAATCATCTAGCGAATCATCTCCGGGAAATCCTCAACTGGCTATTACGGTTTCTGATACAGGAATTGGCATTGCTGAAGATAAGTTAAGCATAATTTTTCAAGAGTTTGAACAAGCCGATGGATCTACTGCCCGAAAATATGGCGGCACCGGGTTAGGGTTAGCGGTGACAAAGCAACTCGTAGAACTCCACGGCGGTCAAATTTGGGTAGAATCTACGGTTGGAGTGGGTTCGCGCTTTACGTTTACCTTGCCCATCAGTCAAGCAGAAGCAACCACAACCGGAAAAGATGTTCCTCTATTTCGGGAAAAATTAGAAACCATCTCTAAAAGTTTACCTTGGGTGGAACGGCTGGTAGACCATTCAGGGCAATCCAATTTAATGGACTCTAATTTATTAGATCGGGTGGTGGATTTAGAACAGTTTCCCGAAGCAGCTTTTCAAAATCAGCATTTCCAGATTTTAATTGTCGATGATGAACCCGTGAATTTACAGGTGTTAGTGAATCAACTCTCGGTGCAAAATTATAAGGTGGTGTGGGCTTCTAGTGGCACCGAAGCTTTAGATTTGATTGGACAAGGGTTTAAGCCTGATTTGGTTTTATTGGATGTGATGATGCCCGGAATGACCGGGTATGAGGTTTGTCAACAATTGCGGCAAAAATTTCCGGCTACGGAGTTGCCGGTGGTGATGTTAACCGCTAAAAATCAAGTGTCTGATTTGGTGATTGGCTTGGAATCTGGGGCGAATGATTATTTAACTAAGCCGATTTTCAAGAATGAACTCTTGGCCCGAATTAAAACCCATTTGCGCTTGGCAAAAATTAATATTGCTTATGGTCGGTTTGTACCTTATGAATTTTTGCAATTTCTAGAACGGGAAAGCATTATTGATGTGCAGTTGGGCGACCAAGTGCAGAAAGAGATGACAATTTTATTTTCTGATATTCGGGCATTTACTACGTTGTCAGAACACATGACTCCGAAGGAAAATTTTGATTTTATTAATGATTATTTGCAGCGAGTTGGGCCGGTGATTCGCGATCGCCACGGGTTTATTGATAAGTATATTGGCGATGCGGTGATGGCCCTGTTTCCCCAAACCGCTGATGATGCAGTACAAGCAGCGATCGCTATGCTGGAACAAGTGGCCAAATTTAATGGGGAAAAACAAGCGCAGGGTCAAGAAATGATCGCGATCGGTGTGGGCTTACATACGGGCACCCTGATGCTGGGAACCATTGGCGAATCACAACGGATGGAAAGTACCGTGATTTCTGATGCGGTTAACTTAGCCTCACGGTTGGAAAGTTTAACTAAACTTTACGGCGCCTCGATTTTAATTAGCGAGCAAACTTGGAAAAATTTGCAGCGTCCGATTTTATATCAATGTCGATTTTTGGGGCAAGTGCAAGTGAAAGGCAAAAAACAGCCGGTGGGGGTGGTGGAAATTTTTGATGGCGATCGCCCGGAAATTAAACAGCTAAAAGAACAAACAAAAATTGACTTTGCCGAAGGGTTATCCTTGTATGAGCAAAAACAGTTTAAATCCGCGAAAAAAATCTTCCAAGATATCTTAACTATAAATCCAGCGGATCCAGCCGCTCAATTTTATATTAGCCAATGTGAGAAAATGTCTCAAATCAAGCATATTCCTAATGAATGGACTGGGGTGATTATTTTGGATGAGAAATAATTTTATTATTTGTTGATGGTTGATTGTTGATGGTTGATGGGTAGGGATTCTATGGTTGATTGGTCACTCTCGCCCGTACCCATCAACCGTCAACAAATAACGACCAACGAACAACAAATAACAAATAACAAATACCAAACAACAATCAACAATCAACAAATTAATTTTAAATCTTCCATCAAAATAGCCAAAAGGTTCACCGCGTCCACTTGAGAAGATACCCAAGCATTCACCGATTGCTTGGGGAGATGTCGGCGATCTAAAATAGTTTGTCCACGGGTGAAACTGCCTTGAGTTTCTATCTCAACTTTTGCCCGCTGAAAGTGCAAAGTTTCGGGATAAAATAAATAGGCGATCGTGGCCGCATCGTGGACTAAAAAACCCTCAATTCCCCCGGTTTCTCGATAACTTAAACAAGTAGTTGTCATAAATTGGCATAAAGCCCGCATAAACTGAGAAATTGCGGATTTTGGGTTTTTCTCGGTGATGGTTTCAACCATTAAATTAGTTAAAATTAACTGATGGGTGACATCCAGGGTGATCATCACAATATCATCCCGACTGCCTAAGACGGTTGCGGCAGCTTCTGGATCGTAGGCAACATTAAATTCAGCCTGGGAAGTGATATTTCCTCGGTGCTGAAATGCCCCGCCCATGATGACAATTTCTTTGGCTTTTTTTAAGATACCGGGGCTTTTGGTTTCTGCTGAAGCTAAGTTGCTTAAAGGCGCGATCGCTACTAGGGTAATTTCCCCCGGAAAATGGTTCAGCTTTTCTACGATAATCTCATCAGAATATCGGGCGGTATCAAACCGATGAATGCCATTGGGTAATGTCTGAGAAAGATTGCCCATACCATCCATTCCATGAATCGCCGCAGCATCTTCAATTTCCCCAGTCTTGACCGGAACTCCTCGGCCAATTTCTATTTGATTTAATCCACCTAAGTGGATAATTTTACTAGCAGCCCTAAAAGTATATTCAGCACTGACATTTCCCCCAGCGGTGGTGACAGCAACCAATTCCGCGATCCCTTGTTTGATTAAACTTTGTAACCAAAATAAGGCAAAAATATCGTCGCCCCCTGGGTCTGTATCGAGGATAATTTTTCTGTTCATGGTTTTTGTTTCTGGTCGTTTCTGGTTGATTATCTGGTTTCTTAATTTAGATGTGTCTCTACAAATTTTAGAACAAGCAGCAATAATTATTGATAATTAATGCTGGTTATCTATAATTTAAGTAAGTTGTTCGCGGCAGCGTTGAAGATAAAATTCGGCGATCGCATCTTGGGGATTTTCCTGTAAAACTTGCTCAAAAATGACCATACTTTGGGGAAAATCTTGTGCCAACCAAAATTTTATTGCGGCTTCAAATAAAGCTTTATTTTTTACTTTAAGTGCATCTACAATAACATGGTGATTGCCCAACAGTTCATAAATTTTCATGGAGTTAGTTTTGCCTCGGAGTACCAGACAATCGAGCGATCGCACATAGACAGTTTCCGCCAAACCAGACTGAAAAATCTGATTAATTACCGCCTCACTGACAATCACTTCACAGCTATAAATTTTGGTTAACTCTTCCAGTCGAGATGCGGTATTCACCGCATCGCCAATCACCGTTGAATCCATCCGCGAATTTGAGCCAATGGTGCCAATCACTGCTTTGCCTGTGTGAATTCCCATCCCGATTTTCAGGGGATGTTCTAGATTAAATTGGTGCCGGTTTAGATTAAAATTCTGTAAAGAATAGGCCATCGCTACGGCTGCATTAGTCCCATCAATTCCATGAAATACCGGACGGTCAAATACAGCCATAATTGCATCACCGAGATATTTATCAATAAATCCATAATTGGCAGCGATCGCCTCACTCATTTGAGAAAAAAAAGCATTCAACCATTCATAAGTTGCTAAAGCTTCCTGGGATTCAGCCAATGCCGTAAATCCGCGAATATCACAAAATAAAACTGTCAGTTCTTCTTCTAAGGCATTCCCCAACCGAATTGAATCCACCCCTTCAGGAGCAATCCGACAAAGAAATTGCTCCGGTACAAACAAACGAAACTTTTCGATTAATTCTGCATTCACCGACCAAGCCAAATCAAACTGAGGTTTAACTTTTTCTGCTTGCTGTTTTTCTCGGATGGCTTGTAACTGCAACAAGCTGGATATTTTGGCTAACAATAAATTTGAACTAATCGGCTTGGTGAAATAAGCATCTGCCAAACTTTCTAGCCCTTGAATTTGAGAAGCTTCATCATCTAACGCCGTGAGAAAAATAATCCGTGTACTTTGCAATTGAGGATTTTCTCGCAAACGGCGACATACTTCAAACCCATCCATATCAGGCATCATCACGTCCAATAAAATCAAATCTGGGACTTGAGTCCCAGATATTTCTAATGCTTCCATCCCGGAATTAGCGGAACAAGTGTGATAGCCTTCAGACCCTAATAACTCTTCGAGTAAGAGTAAATTTGTTGGGTCATCATCAACTAGCAAAATTAAAGGGGACATATTTTTATCAGTTATCGGTTATTGGTTATTTGTGAGCGGTGAGCCGAGGACAGACTTGCAAATATTCAACTTTTCTGGCTGGCGGACATCAGGACAAATAACCAATAAAGTGACTGGGATTTACGGTGAATTGCGATCGATAATCGATTCAATTGTTGATGATAATTCAGCCAGCTTAAACGGTTTGCTCAAATAAGTGGCTGCCCCCGCCGCCAAACAGCGCTCGCGATCGCCGGTCATTGCCAAAGCCGTCACTGCCACCACGGGGACTCGTTGCCACAGGGTATGAGCTTTGATTCGGCGGATCAGTTCCAACCCATCAACCTGTGGTAATTGAATATCCATCAAGACTAAATCGGGCAAAGATGCTTCGGTGATTAGCTCTGAATCAATGGTTTCCACCATTGTCTGTCCATCACAAATCAACTCAATTAAATATCCCAAGGATTCTAGGTACTCAGCCATCAAAATTTGATTAGACGGTTGATCTTCCACAATTAAAATGCGTTTACCCGTAAATCCAGAGAGGATCTGCTCATCACGCTCCGATAAATTTTGGCTCATTCCCACGGAAGAATCAGGAACATTGGTGACAACTTCTGTCACCGGCAACCAGACTCGGAAGGTACTGCCGACTCCGGTTTTAGACTGGAACGAAATTGTCCCCCCATGTAACTCAGCCAAACGTTTAGTCAAAACCAGCCCTAAACCCGTCCCTTCGTGACTGCGAGATAAAGACGAGTCCACTTGCTGAAATGGTCGAAACAAGAGATGCCAATTTTCTTGGGGAATGCCAATCCCAGAATCTTTGACTTCCAAGCAGAGGTAAGGAGTGCTGGAATTGATCGTGGAACAATCCGGTCGATAGTCTCCTTGAATGCGATCGCCGGATTTCAGCTTGCCAGTAAGCTTCACCTGACCGCCTTCTGGGGTGAACTTAATTGCATTAGAAAGTAAATTCACCAGAATTTGCCGGACTCGGCGTTCATCCAGTAAGACCTTAGAAAGGCGATAATCTAGCTCCAGAGATAAGGCTAACTTTTTTTTATCCGCTCGTGGCTGAATCATTTTCAGACAGCTACTACAGAGTTCGTGTATGGACACGGGCGCTAGATCCAGATCCACTTTACCCGCTTCAATTTTGGACAAATCCAAAATATCGTTAATCAGTCCCAGCAAATGCTGGCCACTTTTAGAAATCGCTTTCACATGATTCAACTGACGATTGGTTAAAGTGCCCCCTATCTGCCGTTGTAAAATATCCGAGAAGCCCAGAATGCTGTTCAGGGGAGTACGCAGTTCGTGAGACATAGCCGCTAGAAACTGAGATTTTAAAGCGGAGGCTCGCTCCAATTGTAGATTTTTCTGACGTAAAATTTCCTGAGTTTGCGCCCGTTCGATCGCGGCTCCCAACAAGCGACAAGCCCCAAACAATAAATCTTGATTCGGCGCTTCCTGGAGTTTTTGCACCGTGCGAGATTCCAAAGTCAGCACGCCGATAATTTCTCCCGTGGTGGCGGGAATCGGAAAAATCCCCAGTTGCCCAATCCCAGGGTGGCGCAAGTTGGCTACAGCCTTGGGATGTTGGGCATAATTTTCCACAAACACAGGTTTACCAGTGTCTACCACATCCCACAGCAACCCTTGACCATAAGGAATTCCCTGATTGAGTAGATCCTGCATCTCCCCCACCACCGCGTCCCCGTAGGTGGCAATAAATTGGCTAGAAATTTTATTGGTCAAGACCCCAGCATAGCGATTTTGGGCATCACCGCTAATCACTTTCACATCCCCAAAGGCGGCATTCATGGCTTTGACCAAATAGGTCAGGGCAAACTGGCCAATTTCCATTAAATCCCCACCCGCTTGTAAGCGTTGGGTCAGACCGAGTAAAAATCTGAGTCGCTTGACTTCGGCTTGCAGGCTTTCTTGAGAGCGGTGGTATTTGGTTAAATCCCGAAAAACCAGAAGATATCCGCGATCGTTCGTCACGGTGATATCCGCTTGTAAGTTCATCTGTGGGAATGTCAACAGACAACTGGTGGTTTTTTGCGGTTCCGTTTGGGCGATCGCCTCTTGGAGTTGGGTTTGGTGTTCTCGACGCCAATAACCCATCTCGATTAAATGAGTGGTAATTTCAGCGAAACGGGGTTGGCAGTTCAACCATTCTGGCTCTAAGCCCCACAGGTTCTGTAATGGTTGGTTATATAAAATTAGCTGACCTGCCGGATTAAACCAGGCGATCGCATTATCCACCTGATTCAAAATCAGTTCTTGCTCTTCGGTTAACCGAACCAGTTGGTTGCTCATGTTTTCTCGTGAGTTGTTCATTAAAATCAGTATTTTTTAAGCGTTATCTTTTAAGGGTTTACATCACGGATCCAATGAATCATCCCCTTGATGCCAATGAATCATCCGTTCCCTGGGCGGCCAAAATTATGAACAACACCCACTTAAATCTTGGCAAAATTTACAAAAAAACAGACCACTGTCTGATGGATCGTTTTCTTTATTTAAAGTTACAAAACTTAATATTGTCAACAACAAATAGGTATTTTAAGTATTGGCTCGTGGCAGTGATTTAGCTCACGAATTATCTAAAATTTTGTTAAAGTTTTTTATTGATCGCATAAACCTAGTTTCTGGTTCACATCTGTGGATTTGAGGGAGTCCAGGCAAAAAACCTCCCAGGGATCCCGTATTTTCCTGTGATATGTCGATGTTGTGCCGATGTTGTGTCGATGGCCGATGTTGTGCCGATGTTGTGCCAGCCAGGGTTCGGATATTTCGCTTTCTCAGCGTCACCCTTCTGTAATAAGATCCTAAGTGTACTTTTGTGACGCTCAGATCAGAGATTTTTAATCTACTAAAAGCCGATACTGAGCCGGTCAATGCTGCATCCAAGCAGCCTGAACCTCACAGCACTTAGGAGAGAACAGAACACGATGGCTTTTGAACTACCGACCCTACCCTACGCCCAAAACGCCTTAGAACCTTATATCTCAGCCAATACCCTCAGCTTCCATCATGGCAAGCACCACAATGCTTATGTGAACAACCTGAATAACCTGATCAAGGATACCGACCTGGCTGATAAGTCCCTAGAGGAAATTGTCAAAGCCACCGCCAACGATCCCGCCAAAGCTGGAGTATTCAACAATGCCGCCCAAGTGTGGAACCACAGCTTCTACTGGAACTGCATGAAGCCCGGTGGTGGTGGGACTCCTACCGGCGCCTTGGCCGATAAAATTAATGCGGACTTTGGCAGCTTTGAGCAGTTCAAAGCCGAACTGAGTAATGCCGCTGCTACTCAATTTGGTAGTGGTTGGGCTTGGTTAGTGCTGGACAATGGCACCCTGAAAGTGGTGAAAACTCTGAATGCAGAAAACCCCGTCACCAAAGGTCAAACTCCTCTGCTGACGATTGATGTGTGGGAACACGCCTATTATCTCGACTACCAAAACCTCCGTCCCAAATACATTGAAACTTTCTTCAATTCTTTAGTGAATTGGGACTTTGTGGCGGAAAACTTGGCTGCTGCTCTCTAACGGTTCCTGATACAGAAAAATAAAGAAACCGGGTTTTTTTGGCAAAAACCCGGTTTCTTTATCCCAGAGATAACTCTAAATAACTAACTGAAAACCGTGTCTAAGCGGCGGGCTTTCAGCCAATCAGCAATAATTGGCGGTAAATCGTGTTGAACTTTGCCACTGACATACATCCCAATATGTCCTACGGGAAAAGACTTGGCGGTATAATCTTCGCTGCCGATATATTTTTCTAGGGCAATGGAAGATTCTGGGGGCACTAAGTGATCTTTTTCCGCATAGATGTTTAATACTGGCATTCTAATGTTGCCCAAGTCTACCGGGCGATCGCCGATTTTGAGTTCGCCTTTAATCAGCTTATTCTGTTGGTAGAAATCTTTCATAAATTGGCGATAAGCTTCCCCCGCTTGATCGGGACTATCGAAAATCCACTTTTCCATCCGCATAAAGTTGAGCAGCTTATTTTTATCGGCCATTACTTTAGGAAAGTCGAGATATTTATCAATAGCCAACTGCCAGGGTTTCAGCATCAAGAATTCTAAATTCAGGAATTCTCCGGGCATATTTCCTAACGCTTTCACCAATAAGTCTATATCGAGTGCATCAGCACCTATTGTCGCTCCGCCCCAAAGATTTAGCAATCCGTCGCCAACATGAAAATCAATTGGTGTCACCGTGGTGACGAGATTTTTGACTTTATTGGGATGCATGGCACTGTAACAGACGCTAAATGTTCCCCCTTGGCAAACTCCTAAGAGGTTAATTTTGTCTAATTTGTGGCGATCGCGCAGCACATCCACACAATTATCAATGTAACCATTAATATAGTCATCCAAGGTTAGCCAGCGATCGGCGCGAGTCGGATATCCCCAATCAATCAGATAAATATCCAGCCCCAATTTCAGTAAATTTTGCACCAATGATCGACCCTCTTGTAAATCCACCATATAGGGACGGTTCACCAGGGCATAAACCAACAGAACGGGAATTTCAAAAGGCTTTTCTACCAGGGGCTTAAAATGATAAAGGATCAGTTTATCTTCCCGATAAACTTCTTCTTTTTCCGAAACCCCAATCTGAATATCTTCTTCTCGGAGGCTCTTTAAATTTTCCAGCCCTGCCAACAGGTTACTGGTCATTTCCGTATATTCGTGCATAGCATCTTCTAAACGAAGTTGCGTCAAGAATGGTAGCATAGTTTTTCCGTCTTATTAGACAAAAATCAACAATATTTTTTTAATTGTTGTTGGTTGATTGTTAATTGTTGATTCTTGATTTTTGATTTTTGATTGTTGATTGTTGATTTTTGATTGTTATTAATTTTTTTTCTATCAACCAACAATCAACCAACAACCAACAACAACCAACAACCAACAAACAACCAACAACCAACCATTAACTCAGTTGTTTCTTGAGAGCTTTGATTTCTTTTTTCAGTTCATAAATGCTCTGATGAATTTCATCAACTTCGCTCCGAATTGGCGCATTCAGCATTTTCATATTAAGTTCCATTAACTCTTGCTGATAAACTCGGTAAGCATTGAGAGCGTTGATAAAATTACCCCGCAGTTTCAGGTTATCTTCTGACTTAAAGGCTTCGGCAAATACATCGTCAGCTACTTGACTCCAAAGCCCTTGGAAGTCTCGCCAATTTTCGACTTTTTGCCCTTTTTCGGCTAAAGCCACTAATTTTTTCATCAAGGCATCAAAAGAGCGAATCTGAACATCACTAATGACTACTTGATAATCCAAATTGGCTTTATAAAGTTTTGTCCAAGCATCAAAGCCATCCATCAGCTTTGCACTCAGTTCTCGGTTTTGGCCCAAACCAGGAGCCTTGACAAAACCGCCCAAACTGCGCTGATATAAATCCCAGTAAAGGTTATTTAATTCCAGCAAACCGCTGGTATCCCCTAAGCCCACTTTGCTCCAAGGTTCTAAGGATAAGCCTAAAGGAGTGCCCCAAAGTTGGCTGAAAGTTTGCATTTCTTTCATGTAAAGTTGCCATAACTGAGCCGTATCTTGGCTAGTTTTCATGGCAGACATGGGGAAATTGCCAAATTGTTGGCGCAGTTGCTCATTGTAACTATTAAGAATAGATTGCCAGTCACCGCCAGATTCAACTTTGGGTAACATATCTTTCCAAGCGCTGGCGGACAGTTCGAGAAATCGCACGAATAAATCGCGATTGCTGATAAAGCGTTCGGTGGCGGTTTTGACTTCTGGTTTGGCGGCAGATACTTGTTCCGGGGTGGGGACAGCAGCCATTAAGTCAAACCAGCTTTTCCACATTTGGGTTCCCATTTCGGTCCATGTGTTAGCCATTTTTGCGGCCATGTCTGTCCATTGAGCAGTTTCTTTATCCATTGTTTTTTTCCTCAATTTGTTATTGGTTGTTTGTTATTAGTTATTGGTTAGTTATTAGTTATTGGTTGAGATAATCACGAATAACCAATAACCAATAAGTAGGTGAACATAATTAATTGCACTTTTCGTTCCCCGCCGATAGGCTGTGGATTCCCGCCTGTAGGAAGGAGAGAGAATAGAGAATAGAGAATAGAGAATAGAGAATTTTCCTATGCATCCTCTTTCCTATGCATCCTCTTTCCTATGCATCCTCTTTCCTCTCATGGGGTCTGTGGTGCATTTATTTCTGCCCACCTACTTAACTAATAACAATTTATTAAGTGTGATGAGCGCCGTTGACTCGGAGCACTTGACCGCTGACGTAGCTGCTGGCGACTGGCGAGAGTAAGAATGCTACCGCCCAGGCGATTTCTTCTGGTTCGCCGAAACGACCGAAGGGAATTTCAGCGGTAATTTTTTCTTTTACTTTGTCGGGAATTTTGGCGGTCATTTCGGTGTTGATGAATCCAGGGGCGATCGCATTGGCGCGGATTTGGAAGCGAGCTCCTTCAAAGGCCAAAGATTTCATCATGCCAATCACTGCGGCTTTGGTGGCGGAGTAGTTGGTTTGACCAAAGTTGCCCCGATCTCCGGAAATGGAACTAATGGCAACGACGGAACCGCCGTCTTTCGGGCCTTCTTTTTTCGGGTCGTTGCGATCGCGCATTTTAATAAAGAAAGGCTGGATGGTATTTTTCACCCCTTTGAGGTTGACATCGATTACTTTATCCCAATCATCTTCGGTCAGTTTATGAAATAAGTTATCGCGGGTAATCCCTGCATTCGCCACCACCCCATACACTGGGCCGAGTTCCGCTTCAATTTTTTCCGCAGCGGCTTCCATGTCCGCTAATTTAGTCACATCGGCTTTCATTGCCAGTCCGCCTTCCGGGGCTTCCCCATCGATCACGTCCAGGCAAGCCACTTTAGCCCCTAAGTCGGTGAGTATTTTGGCGATCGTGGCCCCAATTCCTCTGGCACCACCTGTCACGACGACGACTTTACCTTCTAATCCGAGAGACAACATAATTTTTGCTCCTTTTTTATTTTGTTATTGGTTATTGGTTATTTGTTGTTTGTTGTTTGTTGATGGTTGTTTGTTGATGGTTGTTTGTTGTTGGTTGTTTGTTGTTGCCCCCCTTTGAAGGGGGGGGTTGGGGGGGTTATTTGTTGTTTGTTGTTGGTTCATCCCCGATTGGCGGATTCAGGGGGAATCTTCCTTAACTAACCAATAACCAATAACTAATAACCAACAACTAATAACCAACAACTGATAACCTTAAACCAATTCCACAGCGATCGCGGTTCCGCCGCCGGTGCCATGACAGATAGCTGCAAGGCCGAGTTGTCCGCCTTCTTGTTGCAGGGCATTCACCAGAGTGACAATGATCCGGGCACCGGATGCGCCAATGGGGTGTCCGATCGCGATCGCGCCACCATAGATATTTTGTTTGTCGCGGGAAACGTTGAGATCCTTCTCAAGCAGCAGACTATTCAGGGCAAAGGCTTCATTATTTTCAATCAAGTCAAAATCCGCGATCGACTTGCCCAACTTATCCAATAATTTCTTAATCGCATAAACCGGATATTCCGGGAAACGCCAAGTTTCACCCCCAGCGATACTGCTGCCGAGGATCTTGGCAATGGGTTTCAGACCATATTGATCCACCGCCGCTTGAGACGCCACCACTAAAGCCGCTGCCCCATCAGAAATTTGACTACTATTTCCAGCGGTCAAAACTCCCTCTTTATCAAAAGCGGGACGGAGTTTGGCCAGACTTTCTGCCGTAGTACCGGGGCGAATGCCTTCATCCGCTGCAATAATTTCCGGGCCTTTTTTACCCTTAATCTCAACTGGGGCAATTTCCTGATTAAATTTGCCGCTGTTGGTCGCTGCTTCAGCCCGTTGTTGAGACAAGGCAGCAATTTCATCTAAGTCTTGACGAGTGACACCGCGATCCACACAGAGGCGATCGACCTGATTGCCCATGCCTTCCTGGGCTGTAGAATCATAGAGGCCGTCATTCAGTAACAAGTCTGTTAGCTGTTCCGGTGCGCCCAATAAGAACTTATATCCCCAGCGAGCCCGGTGAGAGAGGAAAAACCCGGTTTGTGACATTGATTCCATCCCCCCGGCTAACACCAGGTTCGCTTCTCCAGCGCGAATGGCGGTTACAGCGTTCATTACACTCAGCATCCCCGAAGAGCAGACCATATTCACCGCATACCCATCAACGCTCTTAGGAATTCCCGCCTTAAATGCGGCTTGACGGGGTAATAATTGTCCATGTCCCGCCTGTAGGACATTACCAAAGATATACAAATCTAAATTTTCCGCTGCCACTCCCCCTGCTGCTAATGCGGCTTTCATCGCGTGGGCGCCTAGTTCAGCCGGGGAAAAACCGGATAGACCGCCTCCGAAGCGACCGATCGGGGTTCGTTTTGCGGCAACAATATAGGCTTCGTTCATAAATCCTCGCTATTTTTTAGACTGCTACGTTTCCTCGGCCTGTTCCGGGAATAGATGATGATTAAATTGAGATTCCCTGTACTGGTTGATTTTCCTTAACTTTTTGGCGGTTTTTTTCGGTTTTTTCCTGTTTGACTTCAGTAATTTTCTCGGTTCTACTTTGGAGAAACTATTTCGCCCGCAAAACGATCAAATTAGACGAATTATCCTGGGTTACACTATATTTTTACTGGGTTTTAAGCCAGAAATACATTGATTAAACCCAGATAGGTTTTCACTCACTTGAGGAGATTCAACAAATTTTACGGTCTAAGTTTAACAAACTTATCAACAAAAATGTTAAACTTTTATTTTTTTTTAATCTCTTCTCGGAAACGCAGATTTTTCAAGGGATTTTCGTGAATTAATGGTTTTCCATCTTACCATGATTATTTTTCAATTATTATAACTTAAATATTAACTTTTGTTACAAAAATTAATTATTTTTGAAGTTTTGAGGCAAAAATAATCACAAGGTGGCAAAACACGGGAAAAACTATCCGCCAATTAGTCTTAAACAGGAACCTGACAATTTTATTCAGGCGATCGATCTCCCATTTCCCTTGCCTCCATGAACGAATGAGCAAAAATTGAGCCTCCGGGATTTCGCGGACAAAATATTCTGGATGATTTTGGATTCACACTGAGGCTTCTCCAGCTAGACAGACCAAAAATTTAGCCAAACATGTAGCCAAACATTAGGGTAAACATTAGATTAAACATTAGGCTAAACATTAGATTAAACATTAGGCTAAACATTAGATTAAACATTAGACAAAACATTGCCGAGAAGCCTACCGGGAATATTGGCCGGTTAATGTCCGCTGTCGATCGCCCGCTATGGTCAGAGGATTTAGTGCTTCATATGATGTGAGAAGACCACCGATAGATTCACATATATATGTGATTCGGCTAATAATTGGTTTAATAGACAATTCTGGCTTTCATAACGGATCGATCCCCCCCAACCGATAGCGGATCCATCGCCACTCTGCTTTTTAGCATTTTGCCAGAATTGTCTAATGACTGAGGAAATACTCAGGAAATAATGACTGAACCCATGATGACAATCCTTTGCTCTTGATAATTGTCTAATAAATTGTCTAGTAAATTGTCTAGTGATTTGATTAAGAAATATAAACCCGATTGGTCTTGACTAAATATCGGTGATTCAGAAAATTAAGTGATGAAATATTGACATAAAAACTTAGGTGGTTGACCACCAAAGCCCATAATGGTTTTACCAGGCAAAAACTCCCCAGGAAAAATTGTCCAAATTGCCATAGTATGATGACATATCACCGTTGACTAAGTTGGCCGGATACTTGTAATATATTTTAATATAAAATACTAAAAAGTCGTGTACAATACTAAGTATCAATAAAAGACAAGTAAATATCTCAGGACAACATATAAAACCGCAGAGGGATATATCCCCCATCAATCCTCAAACCAAGGAAGATCGGCAAGCTCTGCTCTCCTAGTCAAATCAGCGATCGCTTCAATGTTTCGTCAATCACCAGCTAAATATCCTGAGAGAGTAAAACTCAAAGGCTGGGAGCAGGGGGTTCTTTGTACCTATTTGCCAACAAGTCAAGAATTGATCATAATCGCCAGAAATATCTGACAATTTTTCTTTTCTATCTGTACTAACAGCATTGATGGATTCAGCGATGCAAATAGACAGATACTTGTTCAGGGTAAGGTTGTGAAACTTTCGTCGGATTTTCCAGACAGTTACACAACCAATAAATCAGGTTTTCCCAACAAATTTTCCCAAAAAATGCTTACATCTCCATTGATTGCTAACGAGGTTAACAGGCGATCGAGGCAGCAATTAAGTGAGAATAGCAGGAATCAATCAGGCCAAGTGACTCAATTAACCGAAAATTGACCTCGCGGATAATTGAGCGAATTAATCTCTATGAATGAGGAACATATTATGAGTAGTCAAAATGACACACCAGTGGCAACCCAAGCCCCAGAAAAATCAGACAACACCAATGGAAATATTTATCGGAATGTATCAGCATCATCACTAATTTTAAAAACTTTAGCTGACAGAGAATCAGAAATATTGAGTGATGGCAAAGCAGACAATTGGGATCATCACAAAAAAAACACCTATGGACTGGAATCGTTACAACTGAAAAATCTGGGCAATGTTTATCGAAATTTATCGGTTGCCAAACTGATTGAACATTCCCTCGCCCGTGGCGAAGGTGTTTTAGCAGAGAATGGGGCGCTATGTGTCAAAACTGGCAAATATACCGGGCGTTCTCCAGATGATAAGTTCATCGTTGATGAGTCTTCTTGTCACGACGAAGTAGACTGGGGCAAAACCAATGTACCCATCACTGAGAAAAACTTTAATCGGCTCTATCGACGAGTAATTTCCTACGTTCAAGGTCGTGACCTTTATGTCTTTGATGGCTATGTTGGGGCTGATCCTAAATACCGTTTTGGGGTGAGAATTATCAACGAGTACGCCTCCCAAAACTTATTTGCCCATCAACTCTTTATTCGTCCCACCGCAGAAGAACTCAGCACTCATCAAGCAGATTTTACTGTGATTGCCGTTCCTGGTTTACAGGGAGATCCTGAAATTGATGATGGGATTAATTCTGAAGCGTTTATCGTGGTTCATTTTGCCAAGAAATTAGTCATCATTGGTGGTTCTAAATATGCCGGAGAAACCAAGAAATCTATCTTTGGCATGATGAATTATTTTATGACCAAGCAAGATGTGCTGCCCATGCACTGTTCGGCCAATATGGATGAAAACGGCAAAACTGCTCTATTTTTTGGTCTATCCGGTACGGGTAAAACCACTCTGTCCGCTGACCCAAATCGTAAGCTGATTGGGGATGATGAACATGGCTGGTCTCGGGAAGGAATCTTTAACTTTGAGGGCGGTTGCTACGCCAAAACCATTCGCTTATCCCGAGAAAATGAGCCGCAAATCTGGGACGCAATTCGCTTTGGGGCGATGATGGAAAATGTGATTCTCCATGCAGACACTCGGATTCCTGATTATGATAGCGATCGCCTGACGGAAAATACTCGTGTGGGTTATCCTATGGAGTTTATTCCCAATGCGGTGATTCCTGGGGTGGGCGGTCATCCAGATGCAGTGATTTTCCTCACCGCTGATGCCTTTGGGGTGCTGCCCCCGATCGCCAAGTTAACTCCCGAACAAGCAATGTACTATTTTATCTCCGGGTACACCAGCAAGTTAGCAGGGACAGAACGCGGTATTACTGAACCAAAAGCGACATTTTCTGCCTGTTTTGGTAAACCATTCCTGCCCTTGTCCGCCACCGCTTATGCCCAAATGCTGGGCAAACGGCTGGCCGAACAAACTCACGAGGTGGGAGTGTATCTGGTGAATACCGGCTGGTCTGGTGGCCCCTATGGAGTGGGCAAGCGGATTGCGATTAAGCATACCCGGGCGATGATCTCTGCCGCCCTGGATGGGTCACTGAAAAATGTGCAGTTCCGTCCGCACCCGATTTTCAATATCTTAGTGCCGGAATCGGTTCCTGGCGTTCCCGACAGTATGCTCGATCCCAAGAATACCTGGAGCGATCCCGACGCTTACGATCAGCAAGCCAAAAAATTAGCCAGTCTCTTTGTGCAAAACTTTACCCGCTACCCAGAAGCAGCCCCAGAAATTGTTGCCGCAGGCCCGATTGTCGATTAAGAGACAATGAGTTTGATTGATTAGATGAAATCCCCAGCAATCTAGAACTACTGGGGATTTTAAGTCTCTCGATCATGCCCTAGGTGGTGCCCTAGGTGGTGCCCTAGGTGGTGCCCTAGGTGATGGGCAAGGGATGGGCAAGGAATGGGTAAGGGATCCCAGGCTGATGCGCGATCGCCCCCACAAGTGAAAACTTTCTAAAGACCCAAACTCATCACAAATCTACTCTAAAGCTTGACTGGAATTAGCTTTCAGACCCAGATCAAGCGCCAACCCTCCTCAAAGACTCGTTGTATTGTTAATTCTGTGGACTCACAGGAGTTTTGGATAAATTATGGCTACCTTAAAAGTCGGTATCAATGGATTTGGTCGGATCGGACGCTTGGTTTTCCGGGCTGGCATCAACAACCCCAATATTGAATTTGTGGGCATTAACGACCTAGTTCCCCCTGATAACCTGGCTTACTTACTAAAATATGATTCCACTCAGGGCAAATTCTCCGGCACAGTGGAAGCCAAAGAAGATGGGATGATTGTCAATGGCAAATTTATTCCCTGTACCGCCGTTAGAAACCCCGCCGAATTGCCTTGGGGTAAACTGGGCGCGGATTACGTCGTAGAATCTACAGGATTATTTACCAACTACGATGGCGCTGCCAACCATATCACTGCTGGGGCAAAAAGGGTGATTCTGTCTGCACCGACCAAAGATCCAGAGAAAGTGGCAACTTTTTTGGTCGGCGTCAACCATGACAAATTCGATCCGGCAAAAGACACCGTTGTATCTAACGCCAGTTGCACCACAAACTGCTTGGCCCCCATTGCCAAAGTGATTAATGACAAATTTGGTCTGGTGGAAGGACTGATGACCACGGTTCATGCTATGACGGCCACTCAGCCCACCGTTGACGGACCGAGCAAAAAAGACTGGCGCGGTGGTCGTGGGGCCGGACAAAATATTATCCCCGCTTCCACCGGCGCAGCCAAAGCCGTGACTTTGGTGTTGCCAGAACTGAAAGGTAAACTCACCGGGATGGCTTTCCGGGTTCCCACCCCTGACGTTTCCGTGGTCGATTTAACCTTCCGCACCGAAAAAGCCACCAGCTACAAAGAAATTTGCGCGGCTATGAAAGAGGCTTCGGAAACTTCCCTTAAAGGCATTCTGGGTTACACCGAAGATGCTGTGGTGTCTATGGACTTTGTGGGTGATTCTCATTCCAGTATTTTTGATGCTGATGCCGGAATTGAACTCAACTCCCATTTCTTTAAGGTGGTTTCTTGGTATGACAACGAGTGGGGTTATTCCTGCCGGGTGATCGATCTAATGACATCAATGGCTAAGAAAGAAGGAATTTTGAACTAACATTTCTTTTGCATGAAGAAGCCCGGTTTGTTTATAAACCGGGCTTTTTCCCATCCTTACAGCGCTTTTCTTTCTTCCTGAACCACGGTAGGTCCCGCGCATTCCGGCAGTAGGGACCCGCGCATTCCGGTAAATAGCTTATTACTTAAAATATTAACTGGACTGCCGGAATGCGCGGACCCGTACAATCTTGTAGGGGCGAATGGCCATTNNCTACAGGTATTTGTGGTTTACTAAACAGACAATTGCTGTAAGCCTGCCCCCGTGAACACGGGGGCAGCCCCCCGCTTTAGAGAAAAGAGAAGTGAGAAAAGAGAAAAGAGAATTTTCCTCCTCTGCTCCCCCGCCCCTCCGCTCGATTGACGGCCTCCTCATGGATCAAACCCTATATCCCTGTCCTTGCTGTGGCTATCACACTTTAACGGCACCGCCACCAGAAACTTATTCAATTTGTCCGATTTGTTGTTGGGAAGATGATGGAGATATCCAGCGATTATTTGGCGATCGCATTAGTCAATCTAATCAAGTTTCTTTACGACAAGCCCAACGAAACTTTATGGAATTTGGGGCTTGCGAACCAGAATGGTTAGACTGGGTGCGATCGCCTACCCCTGAAGACTTTAGAGATCCAAATTGGCAACCCCTAGATATTATTATTGAACAGCGGCGAATTGCCCTGATTTCTAAAATTACTTTAGCTTTTCAAAACACCGAACTTAAAGGGGGCATTACCATCCATCAAGCCAGGGCATTAGATGACTATGAAGACCCGGAACAGGCTCGCCAAATTGATGCTCATCTCCCCTGGCAGGAAATCCCAGATAAGTGGCTGGAGAATTTCTCGGATGTTTTTGCTTTTATGGATGGCAAAGGATTTCGCTATTATATCCCAGCTTATATGATTTGGTGCTTGAAATATCAACAGTTTGAGAGTAACTCTTACTGGAGTACCATTGACTATTTGAAAAAGCCTCATCACGACCATTTTGATTTTTTTAGTGATGAGCAAATTACTGCGATCGCAGAATTTATTGAACTGATAGATATTACCTAAAAAAATTATATCTCTTGCAAAATACCGGCTTCGATCCCCCCAACCCCCCTTAAAACCGCCAAAGTGATCCGCACCGCAGCATAGCTGCGAACGGCTTTTCAGAATTTTGCAATAAGTCTATTGTTTTGCCTCTTTACCCGTTATAATAATCCCGCTGCTTGACTAATTGCCGAGGCTAATTTATGCGGTTGATCGGTGCCAATCAGAAAATGCTTGCCCGATCGCCGGGTAATTTCTACCGCATCTAAACCGGATACGTTAAACATCCAACCTTTGGGGGTTAACCGAATCCCCCAGCCGTAATACCAAGGATAACGAATGGTTTCCACGGCGGTAATTTCTGCTAAATCAAACTGTTTGCGAACCAACCCAAGCCCAAACCAGCAATAAATTTTAGTTTCAGTAATTTCCACGGTCAAACTGCCAAATAAAATGGTCATCAATATCAGCATAAATGCCGTGAATCCAGCAATTAAAAGAAAACCCTTGAATACTAAGAAAATAATCATGGGTACAATCAAAGCCGCCCCGATTAAAATCATGGTGCCAATTTGGGTATGTTTATAAGTGTTCATCTTTTTACTCCTGCTTATTGGTTATTAGTTTTTGGTTATTTGTTGGGTGGGGATTCTTTGGGTATAGATTCTTTGGTTATGACGTACCCAAGAACGAATAACCAATAACCAATAACCAAAACAAATAACCAATGAATGCTGTTAACCCTCGATTAGAATATGCTCAATTTAATCTGCTTGCCGCCGCCGAACATGATAGGTGGGAAATGTGCCATAGCCTTTAGCTAGGGGAATTTGTCCTACATAATCGCAGGTAAAATCTGTGACTCTTTCCGAGGAAGTCATGGCGGCAAATTCTTGACTGGCGTAAACTTTTCCGGGGGGAGAAATTGGCTCAATTCTCGCTGCATGAGAAACATGAGATCCAATATAATTAATTTGTCCAGTAACCGGATCAATGAGTCGATAAACTGGGCCTGAATGTAAGGCAATGCGTAAATTTAAATCTTTGGGTAGGTTTTTTTCTTCCCAGTTGGTACGGTTGATAAATTCACAGAGTTCTAGGGCAAATAATCCGGCATCTCGGACGGTATTAAAGACAAAATATAGTCCATCGCCCCAGGTGTTTTTCATTACGGGGGCATGGGGCGATCGCTTGATTAAATCGGCAACGGCACCGAGGAAATTTTGCAAAAATGGCAACATTCGATCCTCCGTTAATCGGGAAAATTGCACCACATCGGCAAATAATAAAGCCACGATTTGCCGTTCACAAGATGTCGGTTTCTTGTGCAGAGATTCTTCAATTCGCTTGGCGATCGACCATTCATAGATCCCCGGCTGTTTCAAAGCCAGTGATCTATGAATGGCTGTAATCGGGCTAGAAGATATTTTTTGATCGTAAGATGACAAAATCGCCGTTAAATCAATCACCTCTACTTGATAACCCCATTTTTCCCAGTCTTGAACTACACTGCCAGTCCCCCCAACTCCTCCCGGTTTGCCATCCCATACCGCCAAGGGTACTAAGTCAGTTTCTAACTGTTCTGATCGCATTTTGGCTAACCCATGAAGCAGCCGGTTAGCATATTCATAAACCACGTTGCCATGTTCCAAACATTGGTGCGAAGGCACGATTACTTCTGTGGCTTGTTCCAGTACCCGATGGAAGCGTTTTACCCAATTGCTCCCAGGAATAATATCCACTGATTCTTTAATAAATTGTTCTCGTTCGTAGGGCAAAACTACATGGGCTTCACCTCCCAATTCTAGGATCGCTTCCAGAAATAAAATATCTGCCCCGCAAGCGGCAGAAGCATAACCCAAACGAGCGTCTAATTTTTGGAGGCGATCGCGAATAGCTTGATATACTTCGGTTTCTAATTCTAGGGGAAATCTGGGAGATGGGCGATCGGGTTGGTCAATCATGTGTCCTGTAAATACCGCCACGCGAGGAATGGGCAATAAGTCCCGCATAGTTGCCGATGGCCACCCGGTTTCTGCATATTTTAATAATAAAGTGGCATTGCGTCGAGTAGAACTTAAATCCCCAAAGCGTTTTTCTCCCAACTGGACAGCGCGAGCATACCATTGTTTGGCTTCGGAAAATTGCTGTAAAATTAGACAACTTTCGCCTAAAGTCGCCACCAACCAATAATCATCACTGGTTCTTTGCTGCAACCGTTGTAATTGCGCTAAACAGCGATCGCGCACCTCTTCTGCTAGGGTAAACGCCTCTTTTTTGTCCCCGATTAACATAGCCATTGTTGCGGCGTTAATTCCCGGATAATAACTATCACTACGCTGATAGGCTTCTTTATACCGTTTCGCCGCTAATTTTAACTGTTCTTTTTTCTCTTCTGGATCCGTAGTTTGGAGACCTAAATCTTTATGAGTCCGAGCCAAAAGACTAATGGTTTCTTCATCGTGATGCCCTGATTCTAGCAGTTCCAAGAGCATCGAATTAGCCCGATGAGTGGCACCGCTACGCGCCAAAGCTAAAGCCATTAATTGCTGTAAACGAATATCATTAGGCCATTTTTCTAACCCTTCAGCAATCACATCATAAGCCATTAAAGGCTCACCTAAACGGAGGATTGAATCCCCCAATACTCGATAAATATCGGGAGTTTTCGGATGGAGATGAATAGTTTCTCGTTTTATTTGCAGCAAAGAAAGTAAATTCAACTCAGAGGACTTTTTTAAACTTTCTAAAATTGGCACTAAATTTGTTGTCGGATCGCCGTTATTTTCATTCTGATTGGGGAACCAATTTTGATATGCTGATAAATTAGTGGCATTTCCTTCAATCCGATAGCCTAACGCCAAAAAAGTTTTAATCGCACCTAATGCGGTGCGGCGATCGTATTCTTTCTCCGATTCCGGTAAATCTTCATAAGGAACTAAACAGGGATGTTCTTTTTTGACATCATCCCGTTTTTCTCCATATTTCCAACCATCGGCTAATCGCTGTTGTGACCAAAGTTCGTGGGTGTTTTTCGCTAACAACTCAGTGAGTTTTAGGTGTTCAGTGGTCAGAATCACCTTTTCCGTATCTATGGGTTTTGGCTGGTAATTCAAGATATTTTTCTCCTTTGCCTAAAAAATGATTCAATTGAAGACGGTCACTTTGTGGGAAAATATTTGTTTATATTATATCTATGGTTATATCTATTGTGGCGATTCCCTCGCCCTCAGAAAGCGGATCGCCCTTAACCTTCTTTAATATAGCCGTGAATATAGCCGTGAATCTCTGACATTTTTTCGGGTTCCATATCCCTGGGCTGACTAAAATTTTTAGCAAAAAAATTGTTATTGCCAAAGAATTGCATCTACAATTTTAATTAAACAAATAGATTTCGGAGCATCAGAAATGAAACTCTCTAGTAAAAATCTGGAAACTCGCCTGGACACCCTCTATGATGCCATAGTAGTCGGTGGCGGTATGGGGGGAATTTCTGCCGCCATTTATCTCGCTCGCTATGGTCTGAAATGCCTGATAGTGGAAAAAGGCAAAGGGCGATCTTTTTGGATGCAGGATCTTCGCAACTATGTCGGACTAGATCCTCATACCCCTGGGCGGGATATTTTAAAGGATGGCACCGAACAAGCGATCGCCTGGGGTGCGGATCATCTACGGGGCTATGTAGAAGAAGCGATCGATGAAGGGGAAACCTTTGCCGTCCGGGTGAAAGTGGGCAAAAAAGATCCTACAGGTTCGGTATTTCGCAGCAAATATTTAATCGCCGCTTCCGGGATTATCGATGTGCTGCCCCAACTAGATAATATGCAAAATGTCTATGATTATGCAGGCTACACCCTCCATGTCTGCATGATTTGTGACGGCTTTGATATGTGGGATCAAAAAGCAGTCTTAATTGCCGGGACTGAAGGGCAAATTAATGCCGCATTTGTCCTCAACTGGTTTACTCCTTATATTTCTGTGCTGACTCATGGTTTGTGTTCGGTCAGTGATGCCATGAAGCAGAAACTCGCGGATCATGGCTATCCCCTCTATGAAGCCGCGATCGCCCGCTTTTTAGGCGAAAATCATCAACTCAGTGGCGTCGAACTGGTAGATGGCACCATTGTAGAAGCCACCACAGGTTTAGTCAGCATGGGTTCGATTTACCACAACCAATACCTCAAAGGAATTCAAGGACTAGAGTGGGACGGCGAAAACTTAATCACCAACAATATGGCCCAAACCAGTCATCCGCGAATTTTTGCTTTGGGTGATTTAAAACAAGGACTCAATCAAGTCTCGATCGCCGTCGCCGATGGGACTTTAGCTGCCACTCAAATCTGGCGCAACATTCGGCGGGCTTCTCCTCCCCGTAAATGGGAAGAAAACTTATTAGCCACTCGGTAATTATTAAAAATAAAACCCCCTGCCATCGACAGGGGGGTTGGATCGCGAAATCATTCTGATTCAATATGAGTGCGAGATCGGTGAGTGATGTTCGGCGATGTTTTATGGGGCTAAAGCATTCCCACGGAGTAAGCTACCAATGGTCTTGGCGGTAATCTTTAGCTGCACCAAAGGATTCGCTGGAACCACCGTTTTGTAGAGATAGCTGTCAAAGGTGAGTTTCTGCACATCCATATCCGCGCACATTTCCACGAATGCCTCGCGGGTAGCGTCGGAACGGTAAAACACTCGTTGCAGAATATCCAGCACCAAATAGGTCATGCCATACTGTTTATCCCACTTTTTCAGATAAACTTTCAGGTCATCTTCCGTAGGAATCCGTTGGCCACCATTGGAGGCTTCCACAATGGTTTCCGCACACATCCGGGCTGATTTTGCCGCAAAGTAAATCCCTTCACCGGAAGACTTGGTGACGGTTCCTGCGGCATCACCGACTAAGGCAACCCGACCGACTACGCGACGCGGACGGGGATGTTCGGGGATGGGGTGTGCTTCAACTTTAATAATTTCGCCGCCTTCGAGACGTTTGGCGGCGCGAGCCCGAATTCCGGCCTGGAGTTGTTTAATTTTGGCTTGGTTGACTTTCATGGTGCCGGTTCCTACGGCCACATGGTCATATTTGGGGAATACCCAAGCGTAGAAGTCTGGGGAAACATCGTTGCCCACATACATTTCCGCTAAGTCTTGGTAGTAGGCCATTTTATCTTCCGGCAGCCGAATGCGTTCTTGGAAAGCGATCGCATAATTATATTCACCGGCATCAATGGCTTTAGCCACGCGAGAGTTTGCCCCATCTGCACCAATCACCAAATCCACTGCCAGAGTTTTCTGGACTCCAGTAGCGCTGCCATCGGAATGATCCGCATAGTGCAGCACATAAGGACTGGTATTATTTGTAGGAATTTCCAGCTTATGAACGGTGCCGTTGATTACCGTCGCGCCCAACTTGGCAGCGCGATCGCGCAGGAACCCATCCAGGATTTCCCGACGGCACATCCCAATATATTCATCTGGTTTAACTAAGTGCAGATCCACTTCAATATTAGAAGGCGAAATCATCTTCATATTTCTGACTCGCCGATCCACAATTTCCGGAGGAAGGTCAAACTCACTGACCATACACAGGGGAATCGCGCCGCCACATGGTTTGGCATTGTCTAGCTTGCGCTCAAAGAGGTAAGTTTGAATTCCTGCTTTCACCAATGTTTCCGCAGCGGAAGATCCTGCGGGACCCCCTCCCACAACAGCAACCCGTAGTGCCAAAACTTTTCTCCCAAAACTTTTTCAGTGATCGTATCCGATCCTATCACGGACTGTAGGAGCCGATAATTCTCTCTTGACGAATTTCAATGAAATGCAACAGACTTTAACATTTCTACATAAATTAACAAAATACTTGATGATTATCCTTAGAATTACCCATAGAATCAGGGGTCAACCATAGACTTCTGGCAAAATTTTGGTCAGACTGCAACTTACGAAAATGCTCCAAACCACAAAAAAACCGACTAATTTTTTCCTAGAATTAGTCGGTTTTTTGATTTATTTTCATCCCATGAAACATGGTTCATGGTGTTGCCAAATCGGAGCGGCGGGATTCGAACCCACGACCCCTACCACCCCAAGGTAGTGCGCTACCAAACTGCGCTACGCCCCGTCTTGCCTGTACCATAATAGCACATTATTTTGTCCTGGCAAGGGTTTTTTCAAAAAGTTTTCAGAACTTGTACCGCTTGCAGCAATTCCGGGACAACGGTCTCTGGCCATAAGGCTTCACAGCGTCGCCCGGTATTGAAGATCGCCTGCAAATTATAGGCATGGGGATAGCCTTCTACTTGCATCCAGACTAAATCCGTCTCCGCTTCACAAGCAATTTTTTCTGAGTCCATCAACTCATCGGCCATCACAGTCATGTTTTGGGCTAATTGGATCAGCAAGCGACAAAAATCATCTAATTCCCCCTGAGTCAGTTCGATCGCCCAGTCTTCCGTCCCGACCAAGCCTTGATATTCGGGGGCATCTGGATCCCAGCCAATGCGCCAGCCATTGCCACTTTTGAGTAATTTTGCCATTGTTTTTTGTCAATCAGTCGGCAGAGAAAGGAGTAGGGGTGAACGGCCGTTCACCCCTAGGGCTCCCCGGCAGTTCACCCCTACGGCTCCCCCCTTTCAAAGGGCTGCTTCCTTTGCCCCTTCTTCTCTGGATCATCGCTGATAGTGCCAGCACTTAGTCAGCGATAATTTCTGGTTGATTCAATTCTTCCCACATTTCAACCACCGCTTGGATCACTGGCTTCATCGCCGGTTCGTCCATACTGTCAAAATCTTCTGCCCGCCGACGTTTTGCCCGATTTGCCACTTGGACGGTAATCCGGTAACGATTAGATGAGGCGGCAATCAATTCTTCTGCTTGACGCATCAGTTGATTATTCTGGGAAGGAGGACGGTGATACATATTACTGATAATTGATTGGGATAATCGCGGTTCAAACAGTCTGTCACCAAAAGGACTGACCCATCCGTCTTTAATGGTCTGCGGACAATGTCCACCGACATTTAAGATAGAGGGACTAAAGGCTTAATTTGAGTAAACCCTGACAAATTCAACCTTTATTTTAAGCGCAGAAATTCTTTGTCCAGGTTAGGGACAATCCAGAATCTCAACCTTTTGGGTCAACCTGTCTGCAACACCTATATTTATTATACTGCTTATGATACTGCGATCGGATTTTTTTCTAGATTTTTCTGGACTTAAGTAATTTTAATTTTTTTGATAAATTTTTTTGAATCGTCCTGATGATTTGCTGAATTTAAAAAAATCAGCTAACTGGCGAGGCACTCAAAAGCACCCAAAACCAGGCTAAAGCACTCACTAAGCCAACGGTAAATAAATATTTACTAAACATTAATATTTTTTTTGATGATTGTTTTTCATGTTTTTTTCCAATCAGTAAAGGGCATATTTCAATTTTTTACCTATATTTAAACGCTGATTTATCATTATATTTTTGCTTAATTAAAAATATGAATTAATCAATCGCCTCTGGGTATAAAAAAAATTACTTTTTTCGTTCAATCATAAATCGTTGATTCACATCTAAACCTACTCTAATGGTAATATCAGAATTAATATCTCCAATTGAACTGGCTTCAACTTTGCCCACGGTCAATAAATTTTGCAGCCATTCTGCTTCTTGAATATTGCCTTTTTGCGCGATAATCAGACTTTGACGTTGGGCGATCGCCCAGGGTTCAATTTCATAAACGTTTTTAAATCCTTGGGATTTTAGATATTGGGCTAATTTCTCACTGTCTTTGTGGTGATCTGTAGCATTTTGAATCGCAATTTTAATCGTTTTAGGAACGGGGCGATTTTCTGCAAAGTTTACGGGTTTATCCTGAAAATGTTCTTGAATAATTTGCTGTCGAATACCCGCATCAACCAACCAATCGCCACTTGCATCCTTGGGGGAATTACTAAATTTACCGGGCAGCATCAGCATTTTTAACTGCGGGGGCTGGTCTTGAACGATAAAATTGACTAAAGTCAGCATTTCTTCCGTGGTCAGGTTGGTGTCAATGTACTGTCGAAAAATTGAAATTATTTGAGGCCAAGCGCTGATTAAGGCTGGATTATAAATCCTTTGACGCAATGCCCCTAATAACGATTGTTGTCTTTGAATGCGCCTAATATCTCCTAATTCATCACTTCTAAATCGGGCAAATTGCATCGCTTGATTGCCATTAATGGTTTGCCAACCGGGAGATAAATTAATGGTTAATTGGCCGGTGATATCTGTATAAGACATGGCAGCGGGAACAAATATTTCTACCCCGCCAAGTAAATCAACTAATTCACTTAAAGCGCTAGTGCGAATTCTCACATAGCGATCGATGGGAATATAGTTAAAGTTAAGACTGACTACTCGTGACGCTAAGGCCGCACCCCCGATCGCATTTGCTTGATTAATTTTCCCGTAGCCATGTTCGGGAATTTTGACTAAAGTATCGCGAGGAATCCATAAAAGTGTAATAGAATAATTAGCGGGATCGCAGCGGAGTAAAATCATCGTATCACTGCGACCGGAAAACATATCGGCTGCGGGGAATTCCCCAGATGCTGAAGCAGGAATTACCGGATCGACTCCCATGATCAAAAGATTGATTGGTCGCGAGAGTTGATATTGCTTAAATCCTGGGGTTAATTTATTTTTGGGATAAAAATAGGATTCTAATGGCAGTGGGGGAAAATTGGGTCGCAATAAAGCGGCAACCCCGCCAAGAGTGGCGGCGGTGATGGCGATCAGTGAACCAGTAAAGCCCCAGTAGATTAGCCGTGCTACCATCTCAATGAATGATTTCGGAAGAATGAGTATTTTTGTCGGATCTGCATTCTAGACGCATTCTATCTGCATCCTAAAATAAGCACACCACATATATCACATATATAATGATAAACCACACAGTAATGATACCTGTGATTCTGGCGGGAGGAAAAGGGGAACGCTTCTGGCCCCTCAGCCGCCAGCAACGACCGAAGCAGTTTTTAAGCTTAGATGGCAGTGGCCGATCGCTGTTACAAGCTACCGCCGATCGCTTATTAGATATTAGTGGCGGTTGGCAAAATTTATGGGTAGTCTCGCGGGGTGATTTAATCGACGCTTTGCGAGAACAGTTGCCGGACTTGCCACCGGAAAATTTACTCCTAGAACCGGAAGGACGAGACACCGCCCCAGCAGTGGCTTGGAGTACCTGGGAAATTGTCCAACGTTATGGGGAAGATGCGGCGATCGGGTTCTTCCCCGCAGACCATTGGATTGACAAACCAGAGGTTTTTGAGCAAACTTTAACCGCTGCCAGTGAGTTAGCCAGAGAAAAACGGGCGATCGTCACCTTGGGGGTCAAACCGGGTTATGCCGCCACCGGCTACGGCTATATTGAACAAGGAGAAGCCGTAGGAGAATTTGGTGGGTTGCCCGCTTACCAGGTCAGCCGGTTTACAGAAAAACCGGATCTGGCTACTGCTGAGGAGTTTTTGGCCACGGGTCGGTTTAGCTGGAATAGTGGGATGTTTATTTTCCGAGGAGGCGTGGTTCTCGACGAACTAAGGCAATATGCCCCAGAAATTGTCAACCCGATCGCATCCATTGGGGTGGCTGGTTATGGGGAAGTTCCCAAAAAGAGTATTGACTATGCTCTGATGGAAAAGACTAAACTGGCTTATGTCTTACCCGTGGATTTTGGTTGGGATGATTTGGGGGACTGGAATGCGATCGCCCGCTTACTTCAAGGGGACAAACCCAATGTAGAACTAGCCCAACATTTGGGACTTGATACCACCGGGTCTTTATTCTATGCCACTGGGGAGGACGATCTAATTGTCACCATTGGACTAGAAGATATGGTGGTGGTGCGCGATGGTAAAGTCACCCTAATCGTCAAAAAAGACCGCACCCAAGAAATCAAGCAAGTTCTGAAAAAACTGCAAGACCATCCTAAATTTAGTCAAGAATGTTAATTGTTGATTGTTAATTGTTGATTGTTGTTTGTTGTTTGTTATTTGTTGATTGTTATTTGTCGATCCAACCAAGAACCAAAGAATCCCTACCCAATAACCAACAACCAACAACCAATAACCAACAACTAACAACCAACAAAAAATTATCGGAGAAAATAATGAGCAACGAAATCAAAGAAAGTCAACAAGATCCCATCCCCACCACCCAAGCAGCAGAGGGAGAAACCGAATCTAAATATTGGGGCGCAGTTACAGTCTTAGAAACCGGATCCCGTTATCGGATTAGTCGGGTAGAAGTCAAACCCGGACATCGGATGATGACCCAAGTTCACTATCATCGCAGTGAACATTGGATCGTAGTTTCTGGTACAGCTAAAGTCGTTTGTAACAACAAAGAAACTTTGGTTATGCCCAACCAGTCCACCTATGTACCTTCTTGCACTCCCCACCATGTAGAAAATCCGGGGGTTATTCCTCTGGTGATGATTGAAGTCCAAAATGGTGACTATTTAGGCGATGATGACACCGTTCGCTTATCGGACGAAGAAGCCGTAACCTGGAAATAGTATGATTTATAAACAGGGTTTTTTTGTGCAAAAAAACCCTGTTTTTTTTGTTGATTTTTGTTTTTTGAATAGATAAGTTTTTACCACAGAGAGACAGAGGAAGATGAAACTGCTGTAAGCCTCCGTTTTTAAGGGGGGTTGAGGGGAGCGATCGGCGATGAAAGCTTTGTTGTCTATTGATTAGCGAATCATAAAAATCGCCTTTAATATTCTTGATATAGCGAGTCTAAATCAGTTTGGCAAAAGCATCGTACATTTTCAAATTAGGAGAATTAATTGATCTTTGAAGCAAATCTCCACCAATCTTTTCACTGAACCAAAACTCTTACATCGGTAATGGAAGCGCCTAATTTTTTAACTTGTAGCCAAATTACCTCAACTGTATTTTCTTCCATAAGTCCGAAGAATATCGCAAATAATTGACTAATGTTTTCGCGCTTTTTCGTGATTTTGTAATTTTTTTTCATTTATTCTTCGATAGCTGGCACCGTCTCAAATTAAGCGATTCGCGCAGCGATCCGATCAAAGCGGAATCGCCTATCTTACTACCAGAAAAGCGATCGCACCCTTAACCCTTAAAATTCTCTTACCAATAATGGTAATTAGTGATAAGTGTAAAAGCGAAGAATCTTTGATATACTTCGCTTCACTACGTTACGTTCAGTATGACATTTGAAACGTTTTGACTTTCGCAAGAGGTCTAATCACTAAAAGACTGAGTGTAAACGGTAATATTGCCACCCATGTCAGCCTGGAAAAAAGGTTTAAAAACACCATTAACAGGAAATTGTGAATTCATATCTCCCCAGTAGTTACCATCTTATGTATGAGCATGGAAATAGATGTATCGGTTACTAATTCTTGCATTTTCACCCAAGACGAATATTTTTTGACCTGGTTCAATTTGCCAATATCCATCAGTGATCCACTGTGTTGGTTCTTCACCAACCATACAAGCTTCGCCACCATCATGTGTTGAACATTCCTCACGAACACCTTCCTTGCCATCACGACGAGAATGAACAGCAACCCAGATAGTTTGGCTTGACTTGTTATATAGATATACATCAAAAAAGTCACTTCCTGGAATAACTTCTGGAAGAACTTCATCTGGAATGATGTCACAATCATCATTCCATACATCAATACGCTTGAGTAGAAGCTTGATTAATAATAAAACTACTACTAAGCAAACCTAAACAAAGACCACTAACTAATGCCGTTTATTTAACTATTTTAATAATTTTTTTAACACTAAATTTACCTCTTTTAACAAATTATTTTCAATTAAAATATACGTCTTAATTATACACAATAAGCAATCTTGATTACCATAAAGCCGTATTTTATCGTCTAAATTGTTAATAAAATTTTAGAATAATGTCCTAGATTATCGTAAAATATCGTAGGACAATAAAGTTTAATGAATAAAAACCTTAGTGTTAATGAGTTCTATGACTATTACAGAAATTTTACAAATAACCGATCGCTTAATTTTATCCCAAACAGGAAAACACTTAAATGATTTACAAGAAACAGTCATTAAAGGAGCATGGCAAGGTCAAACCTATCAAGTTATAGCAGAGGAGTGTCAGCATAGTGAAAGTAGAATTAGAGATGTAGGTTATGAGTTATGGAACCTTTTATCTAAAGCATTAGGTGAAGATATAAAAAAGAATAATTTTTGTTCTACTTTTGAAAAATTAAATATTGAATCATACCCAAACTCATCCCCAAAATAATTCTTAAATCATGTTATTATAAATAGCAATAATAAGAATAATTTTTGTCATACACAAGCTTTAAGGCGACTAAATAAACAAGAACAAGAAAATATTATCAAGAATAAATTAAGTTATCTCGATTTAACCTTAGCGCCTAAAGTAATCAAATTTTCTAACAGACAAACTGAATTACAAACCCTTTCTAACTGGATATTTAATCAAAATACTCCTTTAATCTCGGTTTTAGGATTATCAGGAATTGGCAAAACTGTTTTAGTTAGAAGATTTATTGATTTAAACTTAGATAGCTTTCAAGTAATTATTTGGAAAAATCTTGAATTAACTCCCTCCTTAAATCAAGTTATCACCGAAATATTAACCACAGTTGAAACTCCAGAAAATTTTAAAAAATCGCCGGTTCGCCAGTTATTAAATTTCTTAAAATAAAAGCGATGTTTAATCATTATTGATGATGTGCAGCATATCTTTACTCCGGGACAATTCGCTGGACAATATCAAGCTGAATATAAAGATTATCAAAATTTCTTCACCACGATCGCTGAAACAGAGCATCAAAGTAATATTATATTGATCGGTCAAGAAAAATGTGCTGAGATGCAATGTTTAGACGATCGCCTATATCCCGTTAAAGCTTTAGAATTATTAGGCTTATATGACATTAATATTTTAGACAACACAGGTTTAAATAATCAAGATAGTTGGTTAAAATTAATTCAGCTTTATGAAGGTAATCCCACTTACTTAAAAGATATTGCCAGTTTACTTCAAGATATTTATGATGGTGATGCAGCAGATTTTTTAGCAGAAACTAGCTTAGTTGCTACTCAAAAAATGCAACTTTATTTTTACAATTTATTTAACCGTATATCACCAATTAAACAGGAAATAATCTTAGAATTAAGTAAATTTGATCAACCTAGGTCTAGAGAAGAATTAAAAGGAAATTTAGCTTTGTCTTCAGTGGATTTTGTTAATGGTTTACAATCTTTACAATACAGATATATAGTCACAAAAATTAAGCCGGATAAAACTTTGTTTAAATTGTCTCCAGTATTTAGTGAATATGTGAGAAACTACTGTAAAGATTGATTAGACTTCTGGCAAAACTCATTCAAAGCCCCCAACCCCCCTTAGTCCAATGTCGAAGGTATCGGCGCCTTCTGAGCCGATCGCACCTATAATAATAGACAAGAATGCTTTCCCAACCCAAAAAGCCGATCGCAGTTTTAAGGGGGGTTGGGGAGTAAGCGAGAATATTGCTAACAAACCGGGTTTTTTTCAAAAAAAGCCGGTTTCTCATTTCTGCTCACTTTTTCACATTTTGTTGGGCCGCTTTAGTGATTTCTTTAATCGCCCCTAAGTCCGGCGCCGGGGTTTCACTATCCATTGCCAACCAGAGTAAATACTCAATATTACCCGCAGGTCCGGCGATCGGCGACCAAATTAAGCCGCGATATTGCCAGCCAAATTCTTGGGCAGCTTGTAACACTTGAAAAATTGCTGACCCTTGGTCGTCCGGATCCCTGACTACCCCATTTTTCCCCACCCGCGATCGCCCCACCTCAAACTGTGGCTTGACCAACCAAACCACTTCTCTCGGTGGTTGCAACAATTCCCAAAGGGCTGGCATAACTTTGGTTAAAGAAATAAAGGAAACATCTACCACCCCCAAGTCCGGCAATTCTGGGCGATCGCCATATAACTCATCCCTGGTCAAGTGGCGGATATTCGTGCGTTCCCGCAACACCACACGGGGATCGTTCCGCAAACCCCAATCCACCTGACCATAACCCACATCAATGCCATACACTAACCGGGCGCCCGCTTGCAGCAAACAATCGGTAAAACCGCCAGTAGAAATGCCCCCATCCAAACAAATCCGATTTGCTACAGTTATGGGATAAACCGCCAAAGCTTTGGCTAGTTTTTCGCCCCCTCTGGAAACGTAGGGCGATCGCTCTTTTACCTCGATTTTTGCATCAATTTTCACCTCGGTGCCTGGTTTATCAATTACCTGGCGATCCACCATCACCTCCCCAGCGCGGATCAGCCTTTGAGCTTGTTGCCGAGAAGAGCAGAGGTTGAATTCTACTAATAATGTGTCGAGTCGTTGTTTCGCCATACTTCAAATCATCCTTATGCTTGTTCATCTCACCAAAACCAGCGATTCGCGCAGCGATCCCGAAAGGGAATCGCCCCTGAAATCTTACCAAAACAAAACCGGAGCTTTCATCATCCTTTCTCCGTAAAAACTCGGTAAAAACTTGCAGCGCTCTCTCTCACTAAAATCAGTGTCACAAATCACAAAAAATCGTGATTATCATCACATCTTTTTGATAAAAATTAACAGACAATAAAAATATAAAGACAAAAAATCAGTAAAATTACTGTTGACTTATACCAGGGAATGTGCTATGTCTACCGTCAAATACCGAGCGGATGCAGTTGTTGCATCCGATGAAAATCCGCCTATGGCGATCGTCAGTGGAGAAAGCATCTACATCGTCTATCCCACAGGAACCGTTTCAGCCATTAAAAAATCTTTAACCGATTGCCTAAAAATAAAAGAACTGCTTGCTCATTGCGACTTCTGGGGCGATCTGGCAATTTTCTAACTTAGTCAAAAAAATTTAGCCATAAATTAGCCATAAAAATACCAATAAAAAATAACGGTGTAGCGTTTACTGTGACAAACAACTCACCGTCGAGTTAATTCACCACAGCAGCCGCCACACCGATGATGGAAACCGATAATTGAAACTAACGCAAGGCAATCAATCATCAAAGGATAGAAATTTTGCCACCACCAGAGAGGCAAAATTTAACAGATCCAGGCGATCGCATTTCCTCCACGCAAATCTCACAATTAAACATCTGTTTCAGCCAATTCCCGGATCATATGATCGAAAGGCTGATCCAACCAATCACCGGGCTGAATTCCCGCTGCTTCTACAGTCCCTTTCACCATATCCTTGAGAATCCCAATCCCCACCACCGTCGGGCCAATGGGTACACTCAAGGAATTATAGGTTTCCCGTAACCCTTGGAGGACGCGCTCATCCAGCACATCGGTGCTACCAGCAACCAGGGCATAAGTGGCATAGCGCAGGTAATAGTCCATATCCCGCAAGCACGCAGCATAGCGACGAGTCGTATAAGCATTACCACCAGGACGAATCAGTTCCGGTAGATCGGAAAATAACTGAGAACCGGCTTGCTTCACCAGGGCAGCCGCATTGGCGTTAATCACCGTCGCCGCTTGGACTCGTGTGCTGCCAGTTTCAAAATAGGATTTCAGTTGATCGATCGCATTCCGATCCAGGTAACGACCTGTCACATCATAATTTTTAATTAGACTTGTTACTGCGTCCCGCATTAAATTCTTCTCCCAAAATTATCAACAAAAGAGTTACGATTTGTAACTCAATCCATACCTTATGATTACCCGCTGTCAGCGCCATATCTGACCACCCAGAGTTATTTACCCAAAGAATAGGTAATAAAACTTAGCAAAGTTAAGGATCCGAGAGAATCCCGATTTATGTGCTTGGGTCATCAGAAATACAGTAGACAATAGTTTACTACAAATCGATTCCCGGAAAAATGCCTAACTTGAGTGGCGTTTATGCATTTAGTTTCTCGAACTCGCCAACATTCCCTGAGCCTTATCGGAGGCTTGAGGAGATTTCTTAATCTTTTCTCTATGTACCCATAAGGAAATCTGTGATTAAATCCAATCAACGTTGTAAAGCTGTTGTACGGATCGGGGAACAAATTTGTAACAATGGATACAGAAATTCTCAAAGCTTGTTCTAATCTGATGCAGGGATCATCGAAACCAAAAATGAACTGAAAGGCGGCAGTTGCCCTATACGAGCGATCTCCTAAAGCACCAAATTTAGGATCTGGGAATGATACACAGCCAAGTTGCGTTATGTGACCACAAAAATGACTTATAGACATTCTGTACACATATTCAGTACAACAGCAGCTAGATAGAATATCTGATTCCGTTGTTTGACAGGAGTAGTTGAGATCGAAATCTAGCTTAATACACTACGGATCTATCTAATGGTAAAAAACACCGCCTTTGCTCACTTACTCCTGAATAGGGAGTCAAACCTCACTGAAGATACAGGGATTTAGCTATGCCTGAGACGCCTCAAGAAGTCTTAAACCTAATTCGCGAACAAAACATTAAAATTATCGATCTTAAGTTTATCGATATGCCAGGAATCTGGCAACATTGCTCGTTTTACAAAGATTTGATTGACGAAGATGCTTTCACCGAAGGCGTGGCCTTTGATGGATCCAGTATCCGGGGTTGGAAAGCAATCAACGAATCCGATATGTCAATGGTTCCCGATCCGACAACAGCTTGGATCGACCCATTCTATGCCGAACCAACTCTGAGCATGATTTGCAGTATCAAAGAGCCTCGGACTGGCGAATGGTACAGTCGCTGCCCCCGCACCATTGCTCAGAAGGCTTATGATTATCTGCTTTCTACCGGGATTGGTGATACTGCTTTCTTTGGCCCGGAAGCGGAGTTTTTCCTCTTTGACAGTGTTCGCTTTGACCAAACCGAGAACAAAGCTTTTTACTACGTTGATAGCGTAGAAGGGCGTTGGAACTCTGGGAAAGAAGAAGAAGGTGGCAACCTGGGCTACAAGCCTCGCTACAAAGAAGGCTATTTCCCAGTGGCACCGACCGATACTCAGCAAGATATTCGGACGGAAATGCTGCTCACGATGGCCAAATGCGGCGTTCCCATTGAGAAGCATCACCATGAAGTGGCTACTGGCGGCCAAAACGAATTAGGGATTAAGTTTGCCCCATTAGTCCAAGCCGCTGACTATTTAATGACTTATAAATATGTCATTAAGAACGTGGCCAAGAAATATGGCAAGACCGTGACATTCATGCCCAAGCCTTTGTTTAACGATAATGGTTCGGGGATGCACACTCACCAGTCGATTTGGAAAGCAGGCACACCTTTGTTCTGGGGCGATGGTTATGCCAACTTGAGCAAAACTGCTCTGCACTACGTCGGTGGTATCCTGAAGCACGCTCCCGCATTGTTGGCCATTACCAACCCGACGACGAATTCCTACAAGCGCTTGGTGCCTGGTTTTGAAGCTCCAGTGAACTTGGCTTATTCTAAAGGCAACCGTTCGGCGGCGGTGCGGATCCCTCTGTCTGGCAGTAATCCCAAGGCGAAACGGTTTGAGTTCCGTTGTCCTGATGCCACTTCTAATCCTTACCTGGCTTTTGCGGCCATGCTTTGTGCGGGGATTGATGGGATTCAGAATGAGATCGATCCTGGGGAGCCTTTAGATGTGGATATCTATGACCTCAGCCCTGAAGAATTGGCGAAAATCCCCTCTACTCCAGGTTCTCTGCTCGATGCCCTGAAAGCCCTGGAAGAAGATCACGAGTTCTTGACCCGGACTGGGGTATTTACGGAAGATATGATTACGACTTGGATTGAGTACAAGTTGGATAATGAAGTTAACCCCATGCGTCTGCGTCCACACCCCTACGAGTTTGCCCTCTATTACGATGTGTAATTAGAGTGAGAGTCTAATTAGAGTGAGAATGATTGATTGATTGATTGCACCGCCACTTTCATTAGTGGCGGTTTTTTTCTGGTAAATGGTGACTGAAAACGGTTTTTTTGAAAATAGAATAATAGAATAGAATAGACAATTCTGGCAAACAGGACGGATCGATCCCCCCAACCCCCCTTTTTAAGTTATAGTTTAGCCAGATTTGCTTGAGCGCGGGATTCTCACCACCCTAAATATGTGTTAAGTTTCGTAACCACGCTCAAACCCAGGCAGGCTATGCTTTCTCGATTGTTAAGAAATATGTGAGTAAGGCATAGCTTAAAAAGGGGGACGGGAGCGATAATTTTGCCAGAATTGTCTAGGGCGTGTCATCAATT
>NZ_LIUQ01000119.1 GCF_001276715.1 Planktothricoides sp. SR001
TACCGGGCTGCTCCACCCCGCGACAGGTGGTGTCTGAGTGGTTGGATGTTGGTATCGTTTAGGGAGAGTTGTTTTTGTGTTTCTTTCTAGGTTTGGCGGTGACCTACTCTCCCACGTCTTGAGACGGAGTACCATTGGCGCGACGGCACTTAACGGCCGGGTTCGGGATGGGACCGGGTGTTTTGCTCGTGCTATGACCACCAAACCGAGGAAGAAACACGCGCGGCGGTTGGTTTCGCCGCGCTTTCATCAGTATTTTGTATTGTTCCAAGCGCATTTGCTTTTGATCAGACAGCCTTGCTGTTTCTGGATCAAATCAAGCCTATCGGGCAATTAGTACCGGTCAGCTGAACGCATTGCTGCGCTTACACCTCCGGCCTATCGACGTGGTGGTCTTCCACGGCCCTCAAGGGAGACCTTGTTTTGAAGGGGGCTTCCCGCTTAGATGCCTTCAGCGGTTATCCTGTCCGTTCATAGCTACCCAGCACTGCCGTTGGCACGACAACTGGTCCACCAGTGGAACGTTCACCCCGGTCCTCTCGTACTAGGGGCAACTCTTCTCAAGTCTCCTACACCCACGGCAGATAGGGACCGAACTGTCTCACGACGTTCTAAACCCAGCTCACGTACCTCTTTAAATGGCGAACAGCCATACCCTTGGGACCTGCTCCAGCCCCAGGATGAGATGAGCCGACATCGAGGTGCCAAACGATGCCGTCGATATGGACTCTTGGGCATCATCAGCCTGTTATCCCCAGAGTACCTTTTATCCGTTGAGCGATGGCCCTCCCACTTGGGACCACCGGATCACTATGGCCGACTTTCGTCTCTGTTCGACTTGTCAGTCTTACAGTCAGGCTGGCTTCTGCCATTGCACTCAACGAGCGATTTCCGACCGCTCTGAGCCAACCTTCGCGCGCCTCCGTTACTGTTTGGGAGGCGACCGCCCCAGTCAAACTCCCCACCATGCATGGTCCCGGACCCGGATGACGGGCCGCGGTTAGACATCAAGAGTGCGAAGGGTGGTATCTCAAGGGAGGCTCCACAGAGACTGGCGTCCCTGCTTCGATGCCTACCACCTATCCTGCACATCACAATCCTGATGCCAGTGCAAAGCTGGAGTAAAGGTTCATGGGGTCTTTCCGTCTAACCGCGGGTAGTGTGCATCTTGACACACAGTTCAATTTCGCTGAGTCCACGTTAGAGACAGCGGGGAGATCGTTACGCCATTCGTGCAGGTCGGAACTTACCCGACAAGGAATTTCGCTACCTTAGGACCGTTATAGTTACGGCCGCCGTTTACTGGGGCTTCAATTCGGAGCTTGCACCCCTCCTTTTAACCTTCCAGCACCGGGCAGGCGTCAGACCCTATACGTCGCCTTACGGCTTCGCAGAGCCCTGTGTTTTAAGTAAACAGTCGCCACCCCCTAGTTTGTGCCCCCCGCCCATGGTTGCCCAAGGACGGGGCCTCCTTCTCGCGAACTTACGGAGGCATTTTGCCGAGTTCCTTTAACGTGGTTCTCTCAAGCGCCTTGGTATACTCTACCAGTCCACCTGTGTCGGTTTAGGGTACGGTCTGATGGAGGGCTATTTCCAGGAACCTCTCAGCAGCCCAGACAATCCGATAAGCCTGAACTACACCTGAGATCCGTCACATCCTCCTGGCCCAGGAATATTAACCTGGTTCCCATCGACTACGCCTTTCGGCCTCGCCTTAGGGGCCGGCTTACCCTGCTCAGATTAGCTTTAAGCAGGAACCCTTGGACTTTCGGCGACAGGGTCTCTCACCCTGTTTGTCGCTACTCATGTCAACATTCTCGCTTCTGATCTCTCCACCGGATGCCTCACGGCCCGGCTTCACAGAAAGCTCCTTGCCTCCGTCATGCCCGAAGACATGCAAGAGGCATTGAGCTATATCACAGAACGCTCCGCTACCACGCACATTGCTGTGCATCCTGAGCTTCGGCTCGTGGCTTGAGCCCCGTTACATCTTCGCCGCAGGACAGCTTATCTAGACCAGTGAGCTGTTACGCTATCTTTAAAGGATGGCTGCTTCTAAGCCAACCTCCTGGTTGTTTTGGCCGTCCCACATGCTTTCCCACTTAGCCACGAATTAGGGGCCTTAGCTGCAGGTCAGGGTTGTTTCCCTCTTCACGACGGACGTTAGCACCCGCCGTGTGTCTCCCGGATAGTACTCTCGGGTATTCGGAGTTTGCTTAGGCTCAGTAAGTCTGTGGGACCCCATCACCCATGCAGTGCTCTACCCCCCGAGGTATTCGTCCGAGGCGCTACCTAAATAGCTTTCGCGGAGAACCAGCTATCTCCAGATTTGATTGGCCTTTCACCCCTAGCCACAAGTCATCCAGACCCTTTTCAACGGGTGTTGGTTCGGACCTCCAGTTGGTGTTACCCAACCTTCATCCTGCTCATGGCTAGATCATCTGGTTTCGGGTCTGATCCAACGAACTCATGCGCCCTTTTAAGACTCGCTTTCGCTGCGCCTACACCTATCGGCTTAAGCTCGCTCGTTAGACCAAGTCGTTGACCCATTATACAAAAGGTACGCCGTCAGGGCTCAAGGCCCCTCCGACTGCTTGTAGGCGTCCGGTTTCAGGTACTGTTTCACTCCCCTCGTCGGGGTGCTTTTCACCTTTCCCTCACGGTACTGGTTCGCTATCGGTCAGCAAGGAGTACTTAGCCTTCGGGGGTGGTCCCCCGATCTTCAGACAGGATTACACGTGTCCCGCCCTACTTGATATGTCCCGTGGAGCTTCCTGTACGGGGCTGTCACCCGCTGTGGCCCGCCTTTCCAGACGGTTCCAGTCACTCTTCCAGGCTCGGCTGGTCCGCGTTCGCTCGCCACTACTAACGGAGTCTCTATTGATTTCCTTTCCTCCGGGTACTTAGATGTTTCAGTTCCCCGGGTTCGCTCTAAAACCCCTATGTATTCAGGGTTAAAGTACCTGTCTCACCCAACTATAAGCTACCGAAGTAATTATAGCAGAGTGTCAGGTGGGTTCCCCCATTCGGACATCCATGGATCAAAGCCCATTCCCGGCTCCCCATGGCTTAACGCAGGGTATCACGTCCTTCATCGCCTCTTGCTGCCAAGGCATCCACCAAACGCCCTTTTCGCGCTTGATTTGATCCAGAAAGAGCAAGGCTCATTCTGGTTGCCGTCCCTTGGAAGGACGACGTATCAAAAGCAGTACTTACCCACATCACCGGCTGGTTCGCACGGCGATGTTTGTTGGTTAGTGTACTTGACTTGGAACAATATCGCTCTCGGGCCAGATCCTTGCGAACCCACCCCAGGCTGCCCCATACTCGGGACCGCCAAGCGATACTGATGTTTCTCTCTCTAAACGATGTCAATTTCCGTCCAGTCGGACGAGACAACACATCAAACGATGCCCTGTCTGATCAGACTGCATGCCACAAAACAAACCGGCCAGATGGTGGGTCGAGATGGACTCGAACCATCGACCTCACGCTTATCAGGCGTGTGCTCTAACCACCTGAGCTACCGACCCTAACTGGTGGAGCCTATCGGGATCGAACCGATGACCTCCTGAATGCAAATCAGGCGCTCTCCCAGCTGAGCTAAGGCCCCGCAAGGAATGCACAAATGCACCCCGTGGTTTGTTTCCTGAAGGGATATGAGGACGGCCTGGCCGCGTTGTGAGTTCATGACTGAACTCTGCTAAGTGTCTTCTGTAGAGCGATGCAAGCATCCCTCTGGTGAAGACATCCTTAGA
>NZ_LIUQ01000080.1 GCF_001276715.1 Planktothricoides sp. SR001
CCATCGACCCCTACCGTTGTTGATTGGGGAAAGGGGAACAGTTATCAGGGAACGGGGTTCGGAGAAGAGAGAAGAGAGAAGAGAGAAGAGAGAAGAGAGAAGAGAGAAGAGAGAGTTTTCCTATTCACTATTTCCTATTCACTATTCACTATTCACTATTCACTATTCCCTGTTCCCTATTCACTATTCCCTGTTCCCTATTCACTATTCCCTGTTCCCTATTCCCTGTTCCCTGTTCCCTATTCCCTATTCCCTGTTCCCTGTTCCCTGTTCCCTTAACAAAAACCCACCAAACGGAAAGCGCCTGGTGGGTTTAACTGATTAGCGGATGTTTTGCTGCATCGGTACAGGATACTTATTTGTTTCCGAGCAAAACCAACCATTCTTCACATACTCTCGCCACAGATGACTCAATTCCTGAGCTTTATGTATCCATTCTGGATGGATTTGATACATTCGTCTAGGCCGTCCGCGTCCGTCTACTTTTTTCCAATAACCTCGAATGGCGTTTTCTGCTTCCAGAAATTTCAGCGCACTATAAAGCACGGTATCAGAAAGACGATAGACGATATATTCACGTTCTAGTTTCTGAATCAGTTCGGTGCCATAAGAATCCTCCTGAGCCAAGACGGAAAGGACATAACAGACAGTCACTTCTTTAGTCAGATAAACTGGCGGAGGATCGCGAAAAAATTGATAAATATCTTCAAATTTCATATGTAAAATAGGTTCAATACCCTACAATTCACCGCATTTCCTAGCAATGACACCCTGGTTTTAAACAAATCTTTGACTTATGACAATAAAACGTCCCAAGCCAAAAAGTTCTTTCTTCAATTTCAACAGAGATTTCACCCCAACTTCCGGACAATTCTGCTGAATTTACTCTGTAAGACTCAAAATTTTTAGCACGGTTGTCTCCAGGATCCGTCTGAAATCACTGTGTGACAAATATTTCAGTCACTTTAGTGAGAAACTCATGCTGATAAGTGAGTTTAGTAACCAAAAATGTAGAGGACTACTTACACCGTTACATCGTACAAGATGTTTGGCGCGATCGCCGAATATTTTTATTTTAATCGGAAAAAATCCGCCGTTAATTTTAATTTCTCATAGAAAAAACTAAAAAAATTAAAAAAAGTTATGTTAAATCCAGTGAAGCCAAAGAAAAGCGCGAAAGGCGAGCGCTCGCCTTTCGCGCTGAAATCATTTTACTGAGATAATTAAGATTTCGACTTTAGACCTGGGCAGTCACGCGGGCTTCGCGAGCGGTCAAAGCTTCATATTTCGCCCGCATTTTCAAGCCAACCAGCACTTGGAACAGACCCGTACCATTGTTGGATCCGGGATAGTCACGATGCTGCATCAGCAATTCAGTCAGTTCACCATAGAACTTGGTAGAAGTATTGCTCAAATGGCTTTCAATATAGATCATTTCCTCTAGATTCTCGAACTGACCATCCACTTCCAGAATAGAAACTTCATGGCCATAATAGGAATCTGGGCGATAGTGCATCTTAATGCCCGGATAAGGGCAAGTCAGCTTGCGACCGCAAGGAATCCAGTCAATGGTGGAGCCTTCATCAAACAGATATGCAGGATCCAACCCTTCTAGTCCATAGCGTTGGATCATTTGCACCCGCAGAACCTTACGCTCCTTGTCATCTGGGATTAACTTGGTGGGTAACACTTCGATCACCACATCCGCATGACCTTTCTGGGGAGCAATGTAAGCCTCAAAATCTGGACGACGGGCATTAATCGAAGCCAGGACATCTTCATAACGATGACCGCGTTCTGCCATGTCCCGTTGGATCTTCCAGGCAATTTTTACTTCATCGCTAATGTCCAGGTAAACACTGAAATCTAACAGACCGCGTACCCGCTCATCATACAAAGGATGAAGTCCTTCAACCACGATAATGTGGTTCGGTTCGATCCGTTCTGGGGGATCGATTTTTCCGGTTTCGTGGTTATAAATTGGCTTATTGATCGCCTGACCACTTTTCAGCGCTTTAATTTGCTCATACATCAAATCAAAGTTATTCGCCCTGGGGTCAAGGGCTGTCACCTGCTGCACTTTCCGCTGTTGGCGGTCTAAACTGTGATAGTCATCCAAGCAGATAACGGTCATCAGTTCTTTGCCAAACAAATCTTCCAAACGGCGCAAAAACGTAGATTTACCACATCCGGAGTCTCCAGCTACCCCGATTAGCACTACACGATCCGGCTTACTCGTCATAGATTCCCTCTTTCTATATCGCTTTAAGTACCTATGCTAAGGTTAATCGAGTATTTAGACACAGTAAAATTGATTTTATACGGATATGTTACGGCTTGCGTAACTTATTTTATTCCCTCGCCAATAACGATCTGGGTTAAATTTCTTCATCCCTGCGTGAAATCGCTCGATCGCGGTCGAGGGGACTCAGGCGCCACTGCCTCGCACTGAATTTCCACAATTAAATCACTGGTTGGCAAATTTTTGATGTTTGTCTGAGCCAAATTGCTGCAAAATGTTAAGTAAAGTTATCAGAAATTCATCTGATGTACCATCCCAGGGTCGTTGGTCAGAAGGCCAACAGCGGGCAACCGTTGATTCGTTTAAGAAGCGATCGGTCTGGATCGCTCAGGTCGGCGCTTAGGGAAAAGGGGCTGCTGGACTAAAGCCTTCAGTTCCGCTGTATGTTCATCCCTGTGCCTTACACCAGCCGGACAAACCGATGAATCAACCAGTAAACGGATCCCTTAAACCGAGGACTTTCATGGGTGGTGAGATTGTGAATATCAGTCCCCAGGTTATTACCGGGTAACTCGGAACCAGGGAAATTTTGGTTGATGGCAACCGACTCCGTAAGATTTTACGGTCTGAGTCAGTCATCAGCGATGCTTTCATCAGCGATCGCAACTGTGATACAAATCTGGTTGGGTTGCTGATGGCAGTCTATGAGTAATCTGACGGCAAAATCCTAAGTCAACTTTTGCAAAATTAAAAAATATGTACAATCCAAACGTCATTGGTAGCACAGCGAATACGGAATCTGACAACCGTTTATTTGTCTATGAAGTGGTGGGTCTGGGTCAAAGCGACAAAGCGGATAACCCGAACTACTCCATTCGTCGCAGTGGTAGCACATTTATCACCGTGCCTTACAACCGCATGAACCAAGAAATGCAACGCATTATGCGGATGGGGGGTCAGATTGTCAGTATTCGTCCTGGGTCTGTCAATCAGACTGTTCATACCAGCTTAGAAGTTGAAACCCAGCCCAAGGTTGAAACCCAGCCTGCGACGGAAAAGAAATCTAAGAAAAAAGCCGAAGATGATATTCCGGTCAACATTTACCGTCCCAAGAATCCCTATATTGGCAAGTGCATGAGCAACGAAGAACTGGTTGCTGAGGGCGGTGTCGGCACAGTTCGTCACCTGAAATTTGATATTTCTGGCGGCGACCTGCGCTATGTGGAAGGTCAAAGTATTGGCATTATTCCGCCCGGAGTGGACAATCAAGGCAAACCCCATAAGCTGCGTTTATACTCGATCGCCTCTACCCGTCATGGGGATGATGTGGATGACAAGACCGTTTCTCTCTGCGTGCGTCAACTAGAATACAAGCACCCAGAAAGTGGTGAAACCGTCTATGGGGTTTGCTCTACTCACCTGTGCAACCTGGAAGTTGGTGCGGATGTGGCCATTACCGGCCCCGTGGGTAAAGAAATGCTGTTACCCCACGATGAAGACGCCACCATTATTATGATTGCCACCGGGACGGGGATTGCCCCATTCCGCGCTTTCTTGTGGCGGATGTTTAAAGAACAGCACGAAGACTACAAGTTCAAAGGTCTAGCCTGGTTGTTCTTTGGCATTCCTTTCACCGCGAATATCCTCTATCGTCAAGAACTCGAAGAACTGCAACGGCAATTCCCCGATAACTTCCGCTTGACCTGTGCGATCAGCCGGGAAGAGAAAAATCCTGAAGGCGGCAAGATGTATATCCAAGACCGGATTAAAGAAAAGGCTGACGATCTGTGGCCACTGATTCAAAAGCCCAATACCCACACCTACATTTGTGGTCTGAAAGGTATGGAAGATGGCATCGATCAGGGGATGTCTGCGGCTGCTGGTAAGTTCGGTGTGGACTGGAGTGAGTACCAGAAGCAACTGAAGAAAGAACATCGTTGGCACGTTGAAACCTACTAATAATTAAGCACTAAATTAAGCTCTAAAAATTTAGTGATTGACTAACATTTAGTGCCGATCTGTTTTTGTAGGTTAGCAACGTAGAAAAAAACCCGGTTTCTGCCACAATCTCTTGATTAATATCACGATAAAGGGCAAGAAACCGGGTTTTTTAGTCTTTTTTTGAGTTTTTTTCTGAGTCTTTTACAGCAATTTTTTATTGAATAAACCACAGCCTTCCGCCAATTAACCGCCAGGGAATTAATCGCCTGTCAATTAACCGCCAGTCAATTAACCGCCAGGGAATTAATCGCCTGTCAATTAACCGCCAGGGAATTAATTCCCTGGCTAACAGCGCAAGTCGGTTAAAACCGACTAAAATTCTGTATGGGTCAACGGCTGTTGTACGGGTCAACGGCCGTTGACCCCTACCAAGCATGATTAGTCGGTTTTAACCGACTGTAAGGGTCAACGGCCGTTGACCCCTACAGTCGGGGATTTTAATCCCCGACGGGTGTGGTTTACAAGGGCAGAAAACTGCTGTAGGGAGTAAAAAATACCCCCATCCAAGACAGATAGATCGGCTAAATTGGATCATTTACTGCGCTGTAAAGGGCAAAGCATGACCGCTGATAATTTATCGGTTTTGAAATCAAAAATGACTGCGGTCATGCTTGGCCCCTACAAACTAACTGCAATCCTCGGCTTGGTTCACAGTCTAAATATAGCACTTTGCGGATTTATGAAGTACAAAAAAAACTGTCATTCCCGCGCAGGCAGGAATCCAAAAAAACTCTGTAATCCAATGAAAACCGCTATATTGATTCGGTAATGGTCTAATTTAGGAAAAAATTAGATTTATTTACCACCGTAATAGAATAAAATTTCTTTTTCCTTTAACGGGGCAAAATCCGCTGAAATCAGCATTTGATTTAGTTCCTCTTGGGGAATATGTTTGGCGCCAATGCGGACAATCCGAGAACGCATGGTGTTGCTCACTCCACTGCGTTGCCGGTTGCCTTCTAAACCCATGACTTGATGGTAAAGGCTGAGTTTAGCCGCTGGAATGGGACTGCCATCTAGGTCGATTCCTTGGGCGATCGCCTCATCAACGGCATCAGCCCCAGTAGTTTTCCGGTCTTCAGAAGACATGAATTATTACCTCTAAATTTATTTGACAATTGGTAAAAAGCTAGACTATTGAGAATGCTTTTTTACCAGTTATTAAATATTATAGACAACACCGAGCACTTTCACGGATTTTTAGCAAATTTATTTTTCTTTCTGTGTTCTCTGTGTCTCTGTGGTAAAATTTTATAGTTAATAATATATAGAAATATATTATCATATTTTGGTCTTTTTTCCTATGTCTGGAACAATTTTACCTGAGCGGGTTTTACTGCAATGGCCGGCGATTCCTGAACCGCAGAGAAAATATTTTCTGATGCCATTAGTTTTGGCAATTGTGGTGTTTGTCTTTTTACTGGTCAATATTTTTATGGGAAAGACTGGGTTTCCCGGATTTACACCTTTTTTAAGCGCGGCTTTTGCCTTGTTGATTTTATCCACTGTGGCATCTGCCCAATATTTTAAAGCATCATTTGAAATTCGCCAACGGCTAGATGGGACGCGATCGCTCGTGGTTCGGGAACGGTCTCAAATATCTGAGTATTCTTGGCCGTTAACTCATCAAGTTTTCTATTATATGAATCCGATTTTTACCGGCAGAACTGTTCGCGAAGCACCGGTGCTTTTACTCCATTTATGTAATGAATCAGGAGAATGTTTGGTGGTTTTAAAAGAAGAACTGGGATATCTCTATCAACCTCCCGCAGGTTGGGCAGCGGTGGATGGGCGATCGGGTCAGATAATTCCTCCGGGAGGAAAAAGTTATCTGAGTTTTGGCTTGCGATTATTAAATCTGGAAAAGCTCAAAGAACAACTCGATCGCCTAGCGGTCGCTTTTCCCGATGAGCCGAATGATTTCTAAAGTTTCCCGCCTTTTGGAGTCATCATCCCAGGATGCATAGTTGTCCTCAATATTTTGTTACAGTTTATAACGAATGTCGTTTTTGCCTGAATGGGAAAATTCCCGATTAGGACATCCTATGGCAGATCGGTCATAGGAAGATGTCATCTGAAACAATGGTCTACAAAGAAGGATTGGTTATGAAATTTAACGCGATCGATACGCCACGTTTGGATTGGTCAGGAGATGCCCTCGCCATTGGCTTATTTGAGGAACAAGTGGAATTAACCGGCGATTTAGCTGAGTTGGATCAAAAGTTGGGCGGCACTTTAGCCGAAGTGATTGCCGAAAATGAGTTTAAAGGCAAAGAAGGCAGCAGCGTGGCAGCCCGCGTGGGTGGGGGTAGCGCCATTCGCAAAATTATCGCTATTGGTTTGGGTAAGCAAGATAGTCTGAAGTTGGATGGCATTCGTCTGGCGGCTGGGGCGGCGGCGAAAACCGCTAAAAGCCAAAAGTGTAAGACTTTGGGGATTAGCTTGCCAGTATTTGGGGATGCGGGGACTACAGCCCAGGCGATCGCGGAAGGGGTGGAGTTAGCCCTGCATAAAGATAGTCGCTTTAAGTCCGAGTCGGAAAAGTCTAAAGAGTCTAATGGGGAAATCGAACAAGTTGACTTGCTGGGGTTCGCGGGTCAAGATGCGGCGATCGCCCTGGGACAACAGATTGTGGAAGGGGTCAAATTAGCGCGGGAACTGGTGAATGCCCCGGCGAATACTTGCACCCCAGTGACAATGGCGGAAACTGCCCAGGCGATCGCCTCTGAGTATGGTCTGGAAATCGAAATTCTGGAACAAGCTGACTGTGAAAAATTGGGCATGGGCGCTTTTTTGGGAGTGGCTTTAGCCTCGGATTTGCCGCCGAAATTTGTTCATATTACTTATAAACCTGAAGGAACTCCGCGCCGGAAATTGGCGATCGTGGGTAAAGGTTTGACCTTTGATTCTGGTGGTTTAAATATCAAAGTCCAAGGTGGTATTGAAACCATGAAAATGGATATGGGCGGGGCGGCAGCTACTTTTGGGGCAGCAAAGGCGATCGGTTTAATTAAACCGGATGTAGAAGTGCATTTTATTTCTGCAATTACGGAAAATATGATTAGCGGTCATGCCATGCACCCAGGGGATATTCTCACCGCTTCCAATGGCAAAACTATTGAAGTCAATAATACCGATGCCGAGGGACGGTTAACTTTAGCCGATGCGTTGGTATTTGCGGATAAATTAGGGGTAGATGCGATCGTGGATTTAGCCACTTTAACCGGGGCTTGTGTTGTGGCTTTGGGTGACGATATTGCTGGTTTATGGAGCCCCGATGATGCGGTGGCCAATCAGCTATTAGCCGCTGGGGAAAAAGGCGGAGAAAAATACTGGCGGATGCCGTTGGAAGACAAATATTTTGAAGGCTTAAAAGCTCTTCATGCGGACATGAAAAACACTGGCCCCCGTGCCGGTGGTTCGATTACTGCCGCCCTATTCCTGAAGCAATTTGTAGACAAAACTCCTTGGGCACATTTGGATATTGCCGGTCCCGTTTGGACTGATAAAGATAAAGGATATAATCCTGCTGGTGCCACGGGTTTTGCGGTGCGGACTCTGGTGAATTGGGTCTTGGGTTAATTCGGTAAAATATACAGGGTTTTGCCGATAAATAGAACGGTGTAGGGGCGAAGTATGACCGCAGATATTTCTAGGTTAAAATATTAACCTTAATACCGGAATGCTTCGCCCTTGGCTTCTGCTTTGAATCAATAACATATATGCGGTTATGCTTCTCCCCCTACACCCTATAGATATCTATGGTCTATTCAAGATAAAAATTCCATAAGTCTGAAAAAAATACTGTAATACCCAGAGACAAAATGACTGTTCAAGACGATCGCCGTGAAAATGAACTGATTACTTTATTTCAACTAGAAAAGCCGGCTAACGCTACTCGTAGCGGAACGGATGCTATTTTAAATTTTGCCAATCAGCAAATTGCCTTTGAGTTGAAATCCACCACCAAATCATCTGTCACCACCGTTCGAGATTTTAGCCCTGACCATATAAACAAATGGCAAGGCAAACATTGGCTATTTGGCTTTTATGAACCTGGAGGAAAAACCATCAAATACTGCTTGTATGGATCTCCCAAAGCAATGGCTCCTTGGATCCAGGAAAAAGCCGCCTATATTCAGTTAGATTATCAGCTGGCTGATCTGCTTCCAGAACTCATCACTAAAGAGGTTCTCTATCAAATGCTCGGTCAAAAAGAACTGTACTCAATCGAAGACGCTCGCCAGCTACAAAAAAAACAATATTCTATGCAGCAATATCGCGATAAAATGGATATGGAAATGGGCTACTCTCCAGAAAGAATGCTTTCTATTTTGCAAGATAGATGCCGATATTTATTACAAAGAGGTTCTACGTTAAATAATCCTCACATTCCGGATTCATATTTTCATGGTTGGGAGCGCATCACCACCAACCATGCTCAAAGGTTACGAGAATTAGTCCGTCAAGAACTACTTAATAACGCCTCAGCCACAGATACCGCCACCCAATAAGCCATTGGTGGGGGAACTGCATTACCAATTTGCCCTAAAGCCATATAAACTGCCCCATAAATAGACCAAGACTCTGGAAATCCTTGCATTATTGCACAGTCAGGAACCGATAGGCGAAAATGACCATTTTCGGCCACAAATAAATGGGCTTTTTCACGAGTTGCTGCTACTCCATTCGGCCAAATTTGTAGTTTTTCCCAAACCTTTTGGGCAGACACACTACTTAATATCGATGTGGTATGACGCGGCCCGGTTAAACCACTGCGAATTGTTGGCGCTAACCCATCAAAGCCAATATCTGGTAATCCCAACGCTTCGCGGACTCCCATGCAGCGTTTTTTGACAAAATTTTCCTGAGATATTTCCTGAGATATTTCCTGGGATAACAGATTAAGCTGAATTGGTTTATGAGCATTATTTGCTGGTAAATCTTGCCAAGAGTGAGTTGGCTGCGGTCGCTGGTAGTTTGCCGCGATTTTCTCATCTCTAAACCCCACAAATAAAACCCGCTTGCGGATTTGGGGAATGCCAAAATCAGGAGCAGATAAAATAAATTTTATTAAATGATATTTTTGAGTCAAAGGAAGTTCTATGACTTCTTCAACATATCGCTGAAACTTTTTTCCTACCAAAGCTGTGACATTTTCCGCCACAAATGCTCGTGGTTCAATTTCTAAAACAGCCCGGACAAATTCTGGGAACATATCCCGGCTGTCCGCTTGACCTTTTTGGCGACCCGCTACCGAAAATGGCTGGCAAGGTGGCCCACCATGCAGCACATCAACTAACCTATGATAGGGACGCCAATCTATTTTGGTGACATCGCCATCTTCTCCAGAAAAAACTTGCCAATCCGGGCGATTTTGCTTTAAAGTTATTGCCGCATCTGGGATAATTTCTGATGCAGCAATATGGTTGAAGCCAGCGCGATCAAATCCTAAATCTAATCCGCCACCTCCACTAAATAAGGAAAGAGCATTTAACCCGTTATTGGCTAATTTTGGCATCAGAGTTTTTGGGTTGAGTTTGGGTTGATTAATCGGATGAATCGGAGTTTGCCCTTCTCCTCGCAAGGCTTTGGCTTTGGCTTGACTCGATGCCTGGGAACGCTTTCGATAAATTTCTCTTTCTGCTTCCGTAATGTTCCAGCCTTGGTAAGATGAATTTTGTGTCATTTTATATGATTTCAAGTTCCGGCTTTAGCAAATCTAAATATCTAGTCTTTAAGATTTTATCCGATTTTATATTAACTTATGCGACGAAAATGTTTAAAATTGGTTATAATAAGTTCTATCTTCGCACAGACCAGGAGATGAAGATGCAAGTCAGAGATATGACCGTTGAGCAACTGCGCGACTTGATTCGCCACACTGTTGAACAGTGCTTAGAAGAATATTTTGGCGATCCATATGCCGGTTTGGAAGTTAAACAAGAAGTGAAACAGAAATTACTAGATTTACCAGATTGGACATCGCCGAGAAATTTATGATTAACTGAAGCGCGATCGCCGGTAAAAAATGCGATCGCTTTCTCACCCCGATGCTAGGACCCGCGCATTTCCGCCGATAAGTTATCAGTTAAAATCAAATATTTACTGCGGAAATGCTTTGCCCCTACAGATATATGTCGGTGAAAATATTAACCTTGTAGGGGCAAAGCATTACGGCAGATATCTATTGCTTAAAATATTAACCTTAATACCGGAATGCTTCGCCCAGATATTGGTGCGCGATCGCCATAATCTCACCCCGATGCTAGGACCCGCGCATTTCCGCCGATAAGTTATCAGTTAAAATCAAAGATTTACTGCGGAAATGCGCGGGCCCCTACAGATATTTATGGGCGAAAATATTAACGTTGTAGGGGCAAAGCATTCCGGCAGATATCTATTGCTTAAAATATTAACCTTAATACCGGAATGCTTCGCCCAGATATTTAGGGGCGATCGCCATAATCTCACCCCGATGCCAGGGCAAAGCATTTCGGTAAATAAGTTATCGGTTAAAACCCAAGATTTACTGCGGAAATGCGCGGGCTCCTACAGGAGGTTATGTCATAAAGGCATATCGCAGGATGAAGATGGGCGATCGCTGTCTTTTAAAGACAGAACTAAGTAGACAGGCAGAAATAAATGCACCACATACCATATCAGAAAAAAACTGTCATTCCCGCGAAGGCGGGAATCCACAGCCTATCGGCGGGGAACGAAAAGTGCAATTAATTATGTTCACCTACTTATTGCTATAATAATAATGATAGCCAGAAATTGATTATAATAGTATATGTCTACTTATCAGGAGCTACTAAGTCAAGCTCAAAATTTAACCCCTAATGAGCAAGATCGTCTGTTAGAAGACCTAACCGCACTCATTCAGCAACAAGCTACAGTCAAAACGCGGGACGAGCGTCAAGAGTTGCCAACTCAACCAGATTTAGATCGATGGTTTGGGTTTTTGCCTCAGCGCGTGGATCCGGTTGAGTTTCAGCGTAAGCTAAGACAAGAATGGGATGAGTAAGAAATATCTACTGGATACCAATATCCTGATTTATTACTTTAACGGCAATTTAGCAGTTAAACCTGTTTTTGATGAGATTAAAAATAGCGTGGCTCAGGGATTTTATTGCCCGATTAGTTGGATAGAATTACTTTGCTACTCGGCGTTAACTGAGGATGAAGCGAATTTAATGCGTGATTTTTTGAGGCAAATTAATCGGGTATCCTTGACAGAATCCATCTTAGACTGTGCAACTAAAATTCGCCGAGATCGCGTCAAATTAGCCGATGCTCTCATAGCTGCTTCTGCTTTAGTTCAGGGATATATATTGGTGACTCGTAATGTTGATGATTTTAAGCGCATTGATGGGTTGAGTATCTTGAATCCATTTAATTGAGGCGATTCCGCAAAGCGGATCGCTTCCGCGAATCGCGCTTTGGGGAAATATGGGCGATCGCGTCATCACCCCGATGCCAGGGCGAAGCATTTCCGCCGATAAGTTATCAGTTCCAACCAAAGATTTACTGCGGAAATGCTTTGCCCCTACAGATATTTATGGGCGATCGCGCGATCGGGGAAATATGGGCGATCGCCACATCCTATATAAAAATCAATGGAAGATCAATCACGAAATTTCAAACTTAATTCAACCCGACCCTTAGTTTTCATTTCATCCAGAATATCAGCCGGAATATTTATTACGCGATTGACTTCAGCCGTCACAGTATTGACAAAGTTATGATCTCCTTTTTGGCTGTAGGTTTTAATTTCCATCATTTTTTTTGTTTGGTCAAGAACCAGACGGCTTCCTAACACAGAATCTCCCTTTTGTTGAATGCTTCTGTGAATGTTTTTAATATCCGCCTCCAGTAAATCAAAATCTAAAGTACCCCGGTGAATACTGCTAAAGGTGTCAACCTGTACTCCCTGTTCTTCCCAGGCTTGGGATATCTTTTCCCCGGCATTTTTGATCGTGTTGAATAATTTACCAAACTTATCCCCTAAATTTTCTGTATTGTTCATAGATATAATTCTCAAAAAATCCAATAAATTCTAGTGTTGACAAATGTAGTAGACCCTGCTTTATAGCTTTACGCTGCTGACCTTTTCATTAATAGCATGGCTGCTTTGCGCTTAAGGTCTTCTAAATATTCGTCAGGGATTTGAGATTGATCTATTTGTTGCCGCCTCCCTTCTATTCTTACTTCACCAGTGTAAGCATTCATCACATAAGCTTTGGCTTCTCTGTAATATTTGTTGCCTTCTTTAATCAAAGAAACAATAATATCTGAAATTACCTCAATGGCATGATTAACTGCGTCTAGTATGTACCCGACTACACGATTCGCCCAGGCTTTGATCTCATCCCAAAAGTAAGCAATAGTAACACCAGTAACGGCACCTACAAGAAAAGAAGCACCAACAATAACCCAATCGATAACGAAAAGCATTATTTATTTCTCCGGTAAATTTGAAGTGGGTGTTTCTTCTACCACGACGGCATCGGCTAAATTAATTTTTTTGTGACGCAGTTTGATAGTTTTGTATTTGTTTATTTCTTCATTGATGACTGACTCATCAATGACCTTGGTTTTCCCAACTAACAATTTCAGACCGAGTTTAATCGTGATATTTCTAATATCACCGCCACATAAACCCTCGCTGATTTCTGCCGCTCTCTCGTAACTGATGTTTCGGGGAACATTTTTAGATAAATGAAATTCCCACAGTTGAGTCCGCATTTCCCGATCGGGTACAGGAAACTCTACGTTAAAGATGATCCGCCTTAAGAAAGCCTCATCATAGTTCTCAAACAGGTTAGTGGCAAAAATAATCACACCATTAAACTTATCCATCAGTGTTAATAGTGTGCTTTTGGCTGAATTCACGCCATGATCCGCTGCTTGGGATAAATTGGAGATTCTTTTGCTTAATACAGCGTCGGCTTCATCGAAGAATAATAAACTACCGCTTTTTTCGGCTTCTTGGAAAACCTTGGATAGATTTTTTGATGTTCCCCCCACTAATTCAGATTCTAGTTCACCATAGTTAACTTTAATAATACTCATGGCTAGTTTTTGGGCAATGGCTTCGGCTGTAATACTTTTCCCCGTCCCAGGCGGGCCAAAAAAATTGATACTTAAACCGTTTCCGGTCTTGAGAAACCGATTAAACTCCCATTCAACCAATAACTTATCCCGATTTTTGACATAAGCTATCATCTCCTCGATTTGCTCAATGGTATTTTTTGATAAGGCGATTTCAGCTAATGTCCACCGAGGGGCTTCGCTCAGGCTGCTTGCCTGGTCTTTGCTGCTGGAGTCTTGTTTGTCCTTGACTATTTCATATTTCATGGTTTAATGTTTGACGAAATGACCTCCGCGATCGCTATGATTGACAACCCAACAATAATTTCTAGTATAAGAGAGTAGTCCACAGGGGAAAGTATGAAAAGTACGAACAATAGTCACCCCGTAAAAGTACGAAAAGTACGAAAAGTATGGTAAACTCAGGTAAAGTTTAGGATGAAGTCGTTATTTTATGGATGTTGAGGATATATTAAAACAAGCCGAATCTCTGGTTTTTGCCAAAACGGGGAAGCAGCTAGAGCATTTACAAAAAACTGTCCTCAAAGGTACTCTTCAAGGTCAAACTTATCCAGAAATTGCCAAGGAAAATGGCTTTAGTGAAAGTCATGTTAAAAATGTCGGACATGAATTATGGCATACTCTCTCATCAGCATTAGGGGAGAAAGTTACGAAGTCTAAGTTTAAATCTGTATTTAAGAGTCTAAGAATAACCAGTCAAAGAAGTAATAGTAATAATTTTTCCCCAGCAGAAATTTCAGGAATCTGTCATACTAATCCGACGATCAATAATATTAACATTTTTACTGACCAAGAGCGATCGCCCGCACCTGCCCAAACCTCCCCAGACACACCAACTGAACCCCAGATAAACTTAGATGATGCACCGGCGATTTTTACTTGCTACAGTCGCACCACCGAACTGAACACCCTAGAACATTGGATCGTACAAGACCGTTGCCGGATTGTGGAACTTTTGGGCATCAGCGGCATCGGCAAAACTGCGCTATCTCTCCGGCTAATTGACCAAATCAAGAGCAATTTTGACTATATTATCTATCAAACCCTTTGCTTTTCTCCCACCTTAGAAACTACCCTCACCAACCTGCTAGAAAATTTCGGCAAACCCGCAGAAATTCCCCAACAGATTGAAAGCAAAATTTCCCAACTACTCAAATATCTCCGCCAGCATCGATGCTTGATTATCCTGGATGATGTGCAAATGCTGTTTAGCCCAGGAAAATTGGCCGGGGAATATCAAGCATCTCTGGAAAATTATCCGCTATTTTTTAAACGAATTGCCGAAATAGAACACTCCAGTTGTTTCCTATTAATTACTGCTGAACAACTCCAAGAATTTACCCAGTTGAAAAAAGGCGATCACGCAGTTCGCTCATTAGTATTAGGTGGTTTAGGCATTGCTGCAAAAGAAATATTAAAACAATATGAATTATCCGATGAAGACCAGTGGGAAAAGCTAATTAATCTCTACCAAGGTAATCCTCTTTGGTTAGAGATGACTGCGATGATGATTCAGGACTTATTTGCCGGGAATGTTGCTGATTTCCTAGAATATAAAAGCTTGATTATTTGCGACGCTTTGAAAGCAGCAATCCAGCGACAATGGCAGCGATTAACCCCACAAGAACAGGCGATTCTGATTCAGTTTACAGCGCTTGATGCGCCTGTGAGTTTACCGCAACTTGGCCAAAAACTTAATTTAGCGGATTCCGACTTATTAAATGGCGTGAAATCTCTAAGAAGACGGTTATTTTTGGAGCATATCCAACGGGAAAAACAAAGATTATTTCAGCTAAACCCTGTTTATCAACAATATCTAAAAGAACAAAACCCAGAAATTTGCGAGCGATCGTAACTCAATCCATCTCAAAATAAGGCATCAGCCACGGATACCGCAACCCAATAAACCATTGGTGGTCGGCGACAATAGCGGAATCTTTGATTCCGCTATTGTTTTTTTCTATCTACCAGACTTTTAGCGCTTTCATGGTAAATTTCCCAACTCCTCAATAAGCTGACTCGGAGTGATACAACATACTCACGAGTAAACCACGCCATAATGTAGAGACGATTCGCTTTCTCGCCTCTACATTATGTATTTTGTCTGTGGTTGATTAATTCGCGATCGCCAATTATGGCAGTAAGATAAAGGCCGAACAGTGTGAGGGTTTGTAAATGGTGAAATCCCGGCGATCCGCCCAAGGTGATTTTAGGGAAATTTGCCAGATTTGACAGAGTTAGAGGAAATGTTATAATATTTAAGTTGGGATTTAAGTAAGGAGTCATGGGAACTATGACATCAAAAACCGTGATTCAAGTAACAATAGATGGGCAGTTAGAATTGCCGATCGCAATTCGTTCTCGGTTGCAGTCCGGAGATGAATTTGTGCTATGGGAAGAGGAAGATACGATTATCCTAAAAAGGGTAAAAAAACCTGTTTTTGAGGAAAAAAATAAATCAGAATCAGGAAACGAACGGTCACAGGATTTATCTTTTTTTGCCATAGCCGATCGCCTTGCAGAACTCAATGAAGTTGAGCCAATTTCTGAAGCAGAAATTGAGGAAGAAATTCGAGCATATAAGCGGGAAAAACGACAAAAATAAAAATATGCGAGTCGTTTTAGATACGAATACAGTGATTTCTGGTCTTTTTTGGCGAGGAAAGCCTTTTCAGATTTTGGAATTAATGCGATCGGGAACAATTACCGTTTACACTTCTGAAGCGATACTAGAGGAGTTGTTAGATGTTTTAAAGCGTCCTAAGTTTTCCAAGAGATTAGCTATATTAAATGTGAGTCCGCAACAAGTGGTTAATCGTTTTATTGAATGGGTGGAAGTGGTGGAGGTTGGAGAAGTTAAAAAAATTGTGATTTCAGACCCAGACGATGACCAAATTATTGCTTGTGCCAGGTCAGTCAATGCTGATTTTATTATTTCAGGAGATGCGGATATCCTGGACATTAAAGAAAAAGTTACGATTCCTATTGTAACTTCTGGTGAGTTTCTGGATATTTTAGCAGTTTGAGCCAGTCAATATCTCTGAATCCCCAGAAAAAAGTCCGATGAGCGGATCTTCTTGTTCAGTCCGTTCTGGGGGATTGACTTTTTCTATCGCTTGATAAACCAAGAGGATCTCTATATCTTGATTTGGGGGAAGATCGTGAAGTTGCAGTTGCACCGATCCATCGGCGTTGACCTGAGTTTTTAAACGAATGGTGTCCATGATGTTTAAGGATAACCTAAAGAGTTGGGAATCTTCTAAAATTATATAGCCTTTCTGATACTAAGGACTTACGCGATCGCATCCTCAGTATAACCAGGAATCCCATATAGTTATACAAAATAAGCATACAAAATAAGCGCCGAAGCATCGCCCCTCAATCGACCGTCAATCGCGGCAGTAAAGCCCGAACAGTGTGAGGGTTTGTAAATGCTAAAATCTCAGGGTTATGATCGCGATCGCCCCTCTTCTAAATAAAAATGCCATATAAGGGCGATCGCTGTTATTTAGTGAGTTTAATCGATAAGTTTAATCGATTTCCTCTGGATTGATTCCCATTGCTCGTAACCGCTGGGCTAATTTTTCATTGCGAGTTTCCAGAGTTTTGATTTTCGCTTGTTCCTCCTTAATTAATTGCTCCACCACCGGCGGATTAAGCAATTCTTGCACCGATAAATCAAGCTGGTCAAACTGCTCCGAAACTATTGAACTATCTTCGCTAAAATCAACCCAATTATATCCTTCTTCATTGGTTGCATTTGCCAAGACTCTCACTCGTTTCTTTTGGGGGTCTACGATCCAATATTCGGGAATTTCTGCCAGTTCGTATTCGCTCCGTTTAATGATATAATCATCCCGGCGATTACTGCTGACAATTTCGACTACCAGAATCGGCTTTTCCGCAAAATCTAAAACTCCAGCACCCGGACGCGAAATCACTTCTTCCCAAACACTTTGGCTACAGACTACTACATCAGGAATTCGCGATGAATTTTCGGCGGTGCGAACGCCCGTCCCTAAAGAGTTGGCGACTAAATTCAAGTTTTTCTCAGCAAAGTAGCGCTGTAACTTGTAAATCAAAAATTTGCAAATATTGGTATGTAAGTGACTTTGTGCTGGCATCGGTATGAGTTTCCCCCTGAATAATTCATAAAGAACATCCGGTTCTCCCTCATACGCGAGGTATTCTTGGAAGGTTAAGAGATGTTCGGTTGACGGCTGTGCTTGTTCTTGAGGTTGCTCGCTCGCTACCTCGGTTACTCTTTCGACAGCTTGAGTCATAATGCTAGACCTCTCGTCGCGATCGCTTTCTGTGAATATTTTAGCTAATTTCTTATGGAATCTCCGCAATCAGTCGTTATTTCTGAAATCTTTACCTATTCGATATCAGCTTCAATCCCTATTCTTGGCCATAGCATATTTTTTAGGCGGGAAGATTTCAAAAAAAATCAGGTAAGCGATCGCCTACCTGATTAATCAATCAGAAATCGGGTTTATTTAATGGTTTCTCACACAAACGGGGCAATTATGCGGATACAATATAATTAGAATTCACCGCAGTCAAAACCCAAGAATTAACCAAAGCTTGATACACAATTGCCGCCAGGGGATTTGGGCGCGATCGCTATTATTGCAAGGGATCATTTTTCACATTTGGTCACACTGGTGGGAACAATTGGCAAATTGTCAAGAAATTAAGAATTATCATTTCCCAAAGATAGCAGGATTGCGTAATGCATCGAAAAGCTAGTATTTACCGGGCTTGCATCACTTTTTTGCCTGCATACAAAGATTCGATAAATATTAAGAATTAATACAAGAATTCACCGTGTAGAACTTTTTATCATTCAGACGAGGAGAACTCTACTATCACGGGATTGAGCGGGGCGGCGATCGTAACGGTATCACTCTCCCTGCTTACTATGAAGAAGACACGGGATATGTGGCAGAGAATGGCGAATATACTTACATCATCAATCGTTCTACTCTGAGCATTTATCAGGAGAATACTCTGCTGCAAAGAGACTCAGTTTACGAAAGATAGAGACTTTATTTTAAAAATTTTTCTCCGGTAGTAGGGGCAATTCCTCAAGGTGATGGTTGCCCCTACTATCGATCGTTTCAGTCAAATATTAAAGCGATCGCGATCATTCCCATAGGGTAAGGGCGAAGCATTTCCGCCGATAAGTGATCGGTTTAAATCAAAGATTTACTGCGGAAATGCTTCGCCCCTACAGATATATGTGGGTAAAAATGATGAAAATATTAACCTTGTAGGGGCGAAGCATTCCGGCAGAAGTTTGATGGTTGAAAATATTAACATTCATACCGGAATGCTTCGCCCTTGGAGATATTTCTAGGTAAAAGTATTAACCTTATTACCAGAATGCTTCGCCCAAATGCTTGGTGAGCGATCGCGTCATCAACCCGATAGAGTAAGGGCCCGCGCATTTCGGTAAATAAGTTATTGGTTTAAACCCAAGATTTACTGCCGAAATGCGCGGGCCCCTACAGATATATGTGGGTGAAAATGGTGAAAATATTAACCTTGTAGGGGCTCGCGCATCACCGCAGATAATTTCCTAGTTATTGCCCGCCCGCCAGATAAATATTCCTCATCCTTAGCGAAAGGGGAAAGCAATATATTCAGTGATGAAAGTGCCAACAACAGTTCCGGGGTAATTGCCAGTGATATCTGCAACCTTGATCTCTGAACCTTCTACTCGGACTTCATCTAATGGCCAGTAGCCGACTAAACCGGGTTCTTGTCCGCTTAGGCGCTTAGACATACCCGTCCGGATTTCTGCTGGAGTGCGAACTCGGTTCCAAAACCGAACTTCTGCCATCTTGCCCTTGAAATACGGATCGGCACTCCAGTTGCTTTTGCCGATGTAATTTTGGGTGCGATTGATGTTATTGGGAAGGGTAATCTTGCTGGCGGCTACGGGCAGGCCGTTTTTGTAAAGGACGGCATTTCCGGCAGGATCGAGCGTTGCTGCTAAGTGCAACCATTTCCCCAGTTCTAAAATTACCGAGGGGGAACGTAAATCTTGTCCTGAACCACCCTTGTATATACTCAAGGCCAGCTTACTTTCTGTGCCGACATTGGAAAACATGATGTTATCTGAACCTTGTCCGTTGCCAAAGTCGATAATTCTCGACCAACTTTGAAAGGCATCGTACCACACCCACGCTTCCACAGTTAGACCTTTATCGAAATTGACGTTGATCGGCGGCAGAGTGATATAACTTCCATCCCCGTTAAACTGCATCACACGAGAAGTTAAACTGACAGCAGACCAATTCACTTTGATGCTGCCACTATTATCGTCATACTTCGATTTCGCATCATTGAGAACGAAACGCAAGTTTTCCCCTGGTTGGAGAACAATCGTCGCTTTTTCCCCGACTTCTATAACGTCACCAGTTTTCGTGTTCTGTGCGATTAAAACATAGGGATTTGCTTGGGGATATTTCAGATCGGATTTGACACTAGGCCAAATCTGTCTAATCTTATCCTGAACGGAAGGTTTTAAAGAGGACAATCCCGCAGCGGTACATCCTTGTAGATCACGATTGTTTTTGTCTGGGGACCAGGTTCCCGATGCCGTAAATGTATAGGATGTAGCTACTTCTTGAGCGTTAGTAAATACATAACCGTTTGGCGAAGTCCCAGGCACATAGAAACTAGCTGAATCGATGGGTGGAAGTTCAGGGGGCTGTTTAAACAGGATGCCATAAACTGCTGCATGATTGCCATTACCAGTTTGATCCTTGACCAGATCGCCAGTAGATTCAGTTAAAGGATAGTAAGCGACTAAGCCCGGTTCATTGCCAGTCAAACTGCACCCCATATCGCCCCAAATTTCTTCGGGACTGCGAACTTTATCCCAGATCCGAACTTCCCGCATCCAACCTTTAAACGCCTGATTTACATCGAATCCTCCGCCAACATTATCCTGGTCTTGTCCCAACACCAGACTGCCCCCGTTATCCAGGGTTTTACCTTTGGCCATAATTGTTGAAAATACCTTTTGGCCATCTTTAAAAACAGTGACTTCTCCGGTATCACTGCGCCATGTTGCAGCACAATGATGCCAGTGACCATCATTGTAGGATATCCCACTTACTTTCGGTTCATTCTTAATCTCTACCTCTAGATTTTTGGAATCATAAAGGAGAAACTCGTTATCCCCCGATGGAACCGCATAGGAAAATGGCGATCCTTGTTTTTCCTGATCATTACTGCTAATCCACAGTTCTACGGTGATCTCCTTTTTGGGAAAACTGTTAAAAGGATTGCGGATAATATAATTACTCGTTGTGCCATCAAAATAGGCAGCATTGTTTCGTTGCTCTGGAGTCATCGTTATTTCTCCTAATGACGAATTTTAAAAGTAGATACCTCCAACAAATTGAGGAAATCAGCAATAGTGACCCCTGACGGTTGGTGGTAGCCGAGAAAAAGCAATACAAAGGTTAGTCAAATATCATACAATCACTGCTTGAGACGCTCGGCTGCTGGAAAGTGTTATAAAAAGTTACATAATGTTATGTAAAATGTTAGAAAAAATTTGGTAATATTAGGAAAAATTACCCTAAATGTCACCTATGCAGCTTCAGGAAATCTTAAGATTTGCCGATGAGAATGTCTTTGCCAAGGCTGCAACAAAGAAACCGGGTTTCTCTTGATCAAGAAACCCGGTTTCTGAGGCAGGGGCGAAGCATGACCGTAGATAATTTATTGGTTAAAACCAAAGATTTACTAGGGTAAGGGCGAAGCATTTCCGCAGATAAGTTATCGGTTAAAACCAAAGATTTACTGCGGAAATGCTTCGCCCCTACAGATATATTTGGTATATGTGGGTTATATGTGGGTGAAAATGGTGAAAATATTAACCTTGTAGGGGCGAAGCATTCCGGCAGATGCTTTATGGGTGAAAATGTTAACCTTAATACCGGAATGCGCGGGCCCAGATATTTATGGGCGAAAATATTAATTAACATTGTAGGGGCGAAGCATTCCGGCAGATGCTTTCCGGGTGAAAATGTTAATCTTATTACCGGAATGCTTCGCCCTTGGAGATATTTATGGGCGAAAATGTTAATTAACATTGTAGGGGCGAAGCATTCCGGCAGATGCTTTCCGGGTGAAAATGTTAATCTTAATACCGGAATGCGCGGGCCCAGATATTTATGGGCGATCGCCATGATTTCATCCCGATGCCAGGGCGAAGCATTTCCGTAGATAAGTTATTGGTTAAAACCAAAGATTTACTGCGGAAATGCGCAGGCCCCTACAGATATATTTGGGTGAAAATGTTAACGTTGTAGGGGCGAAGCATTCCGGCAGATATTTTTGGGTGAAAATATTAACCTTATTACCGGAATGCTTCGCCCTTGGAGATATTTATGGGCGATCGCGCGAGCGGGGAAAAATGAGCGATCGCGTCATCAACCCGATAGAGTAGGGGCTCGCGCATCACCGCAGATAATTTCCTAGTTATTGCCCGCCAGATAAATATTCCTCATCCTTAGCGAAGGGGGAAGGCACGATCTTCAACAAGGAAAGTGCCAACAAGAGTTCCGGGGAAACTGCCCGTGAGGTCTGGAACTTTGAGAACTGAACCGTCTATTAGGATATTATCCAATGGCCAGTATCCGACTAAACCGGGCTCTTTTCCGCTGAGGCGCTTAGACATACCCGCCCGGATTTCTGCTGGAGTGCGATATCGGTTCCAAAACCGAACATCTGCCATCTTGCCCTTGAAATACGCATTGCTATTCCAGTTGTCTTTGCCGATGTAATTGTTGGTGCGATTGATGTTATTTGGCAAGTAACCCTTGCCCGCTGCTACGGGCAGGCCGTTTTTGTAAAGGACGACATTTCCGGCAGGCTCGACCGTTGCTGCTAAGTGCAACCATTTCCCCAGTTCTAAAACTCCCGAGGGGGAACGAACCTCCTGTTCTGAACCACCCTTGAATATATCCAAGTCCAGCTTAGTGTCTGTACCGTAATTGAGAAACACGATGTTATCTGAAGCTTGTCCGTTGCCCCAGTCGATAATTCTCGAATAATTCTGAAAGGCATCGTACCACACCCACGCTTCTACAGTTAGACCTTTATCAAAGTTGACATTGATCGCGGGCAGAGTAATATAATTTCCAT
>NZ_LIUQ01000117.1 GCF_001276715.1 Planktothricoides sp. SR001
TTGAATCCCTATTAGGGATTGAAACCCCTCGGCAGCCGATACCGCGTTGATATAGACCCTGTTGCAACTATATTGAATCCCTATTAGGGATTGAAACAATTTAAATTTAGTCCAATTAACGAATGATGACAAGTTGCAACTATATTGAATCCCTATTAGGGATTGAAACTACCATTTTATCAAGTATCCTCCCACTTCCATTAGTTGCAACTATATTGAATCCCTATTAGGGATTGAAACTTCGATTATTTTGTCCAGTTTGCTGCGTTGGCTTTCCGGTTGCAACTATATTGAATCCCTATTAGGGATTGAAACTAAATCCCTGGAGAGGGTGTAGCCCAGTTTCCGCAGGCGTTGCAACTATATTGAATCCCTATTAGGGATTGAAACAACTTTCGCTTCTTTAGTTGGCTGTTGGGCGCGGGGTTGCAACTATATTGAATCCCTATTAGGGATTGAAACGGGCGGGGGCACACATCGAGGCGGCGATCGTAGCGTTGCAACTATATTGAATCCCTATTAGGGATTGAAACTTCCACTTGGGATTTGAAGAGATTAATCATCTATTGTTGCAACTATATTGAATCCCTATTAGGGATTGAAACATTACGGAAAGTGTACGCTGCGATATGTGCGAAACGAGTTGCAACTATATTGAATCCCTATTAGGGATTGAAACTCCATTATGGAAACAGATAATTGCTGGGCATTATGGTTGCAACTATATTGAATCCCTATTAGGGATTGAAACGGATAAGAGCTAACCCAATTTCTGTAAGATTCCGCAGTTGCAACTATATTGAATCCCTATTAGGGATTGAAACCAGCTACCAGACGAATGTTATTACTTTGAATTTAAGCGTTGCAACTATATTGAATCCCTATTAGGGATTGAAACACAAACTCATTGCCAGTGCCATTAAGTAGCTCTACATGGTTGCAACTATATTGAATCCCTATTAGGGATTGAAACATTGAGTAAATATTTCAATCGTGAATGATAGCCCATTGGGTTGCAACTATATTGAATCCCTATTAGGGATTGAAACCGCCCTGGATATTGACAACGAAAGGGGGCGCGATGTTGCAACTATATTGAATCCCTATTAGGGATTGAAACAAGGTTGCGACGCTGGCTGTTCGGAATCAGCGCGTTAAGGTTGCAACTATATTGAATCCCTATTAGGGATTGAAACACTATGCCCACCTTCACTCCATTTTTGGAGATACCGGTTGCAACTATATTGAATCCCTATTAGGGATTGAAACGATTTTTTAATCAATATTAAAGGTAAAAATTAGCCGTTGCAACTATATTGAATCCCTATTAGTGATTGAAACTGAGAACGAGATTTTTGTCCCCGACTCGCCTTTTGTTGCAACTATATTGAATCCCTATTAGGGATTGAAACTCAGACTTTCTAGGACGTGCCATATAACCTACCTAGTTGCAACTATATTGAATCCCTATTAGGGATTGAAACGGCGGTACATTGCCGTAAACGATGCGCTTCCCGAGGTTGCAACTATATTGAATCCCTATTAGGGATTGAAACCTAGTTAGTCGAGTGGTTGGCTTCTCGCCTACGCCGGGTTGCAACTATATTGAATCCCTATTAGGGATTGAAACAACAATTTGAGGATGGAACTCATAAGGAATCGGAAGGTTGCAACTATATTGAATCCCTATTAGGGATTGAAACTTGGATTGGGTTTTGGATTGGGTTCCAGTTCAGGTGGTTGCAACTATATTGAATCCCTATTAGGGATTGAAACTTCACTGAGCGCTTTAGACCCCAAGAAAATTAGCGGTTGCAACTATATTGAATCCCTATTAGGGATTGAAATATCGATGTATAGTGGCCACAAGCTCATTGTTCCGAGTTGCAACTATATTGAATCCCTATTAGGGATTGAAATCTGCTCAATGGACCCTGACTCGCGAAAGTCGGACATTGTTGCAACTATATTGAATCCCTATTAGGGATTGAAATCTGACGCATCTCCATATTGATTAGAGAGATGCTCCAGTTGCAACTATATTGAATCCCTATTAGGGATTGAAATATTGAAGGTGTTAACCAGTTTCTTGCCGATCATCCAAGTTGCAACTATATTGAATCCCTATTAGGGATTGAAATCATCTTTTCCCATTTCTAGAGAAAAGATTAGGGCTGGGTTGCAACTATATTGAATCCCTATTAGGGATTGAAATATTTCAATAATCAAACCATACTCATAAGATCGGCTGGTTGCAACTATATTGAATCCCTATTAGGGATTGAAATCTACGCGGAAATCGCTGTAGCCTTTGCTCTGTAGTGGTTGCAACTATATTGAATCCCTATTAGGGATTGAAATTCTCGATCGCCTCAAAATCTGCCACGGTTTCCAGATTGGGTTGCAACTATATTGAATCCCTATTAGGGATTGAAATTTATGGCTTTCTCAGCCCACAACCGCATCCGCTGTTGCAACTATATTGAATCCCTATTAGGGATTGAAATAAGTAATTGATTAGACTTTTGCTTTATTTTGTAATTAAAGTTGCAACTATATTGAATCCCTATTAGGGATTGAAATAACGGTGCCATCAGTGAGGCATGAAACCAGACAGGTTGCAACTATATTGAATCCCTATTAGGGATTGAAATGATTTCATCCGCCATTGGCGCTAAATTCTGCAATGTTGCAACTATATTGAATCCCTATTAGGGATTGAAATCACTGATGCACATCGAAAATTTAAGCTAGTCATTGGTTGCAACTATATTGAATCCCTATTAGGGATTGAAATGGCGGAGCAATTACCGGCATCGTGAATCCCTATGGGGTTGCAACTATATTGAATCCCTATTAGGGATTGAAACCTAGGGATTGATGCCGGTGCTGTTTGTCTCTTTGCGTTGCAACTATATTGAATCCCTATTAGGGATTGAAACCGCCAAGTCGATCGCACCAATTTCCTGAGTAGGCAGGTTGCAACTATATTGAATCCCTATTAGGGATTGAAACAAGCGAGACATCTGGAAAAAGAACCCCTACAGCAGAGGTTGCAACTATATTGAATCCCTATTAGGGATTGAAACTTTATAGCGAGATCGATGATTTAGAAGGTTTGTTTGTTGCAACTATATTGAATCCCTATTAGGGATTGAAACCGGATTTATCCGCCAGATGCCCGTGATAGGAACCCACCAGGTTGCAACTATATTGAATCCCTATTAGGGATTGAAACCCGGTTAAGACTAGATGCTCTAGAAAGTCAATTTTGAATTGCAACTATATTGAATCCCTATTAGGGATTGAAACTCGCCTTGAGTGTAGTAGCGGCGAACCAAGCCCATCGTTGCAACTATATTGAATCCCTATTAGGGATTGAAACAAGTTCGCCAGCGACATTCAACCACGGGCCTGGGGGCGGTTGCAACTACATTGAATCCCTATCAGGGATTGAAACAGATTTGCTCAATGGTATAGCTCCAAAAAAATTATGCCGTTGCAACTACATTGAATCCCTATCAGGGATTGAAACAGTGCCACCAGTTGCGTGGGTTTCAGCGTGTTTCAAGTTGCAACTACATTGAATCCCTATCAGGGATTGAAACGAACCACCTTTGAAGGATTTCTGTAGTGTCTTTGGTTGCAACTACATTGAATCCCTATCAGGGATTGAAACGTTGTTTAGAGAAAATTATGGTGACTGTTGACATTCGTTGCAACTACATTGAATCCCTATCAGGGATTGAAACGCAAAAACCCCTACACCCTTGGCTACTGTGGGTTTTGGGGTTGCAACTACATTGAATCCCTATCAGGGATTGAAACTTGAGCGATGTAGAGACAATTTTGAATGCTTTTGAGTTGCAACTACATTGAATCCCTATCAGGGATTGAAACGCAAGCAACCAAAGAGCGAATCGCATCGCCAATCAAAGGTTGCAACTACATTGAATCCCTATCAGGGATTGAAACTTCTGCGGCCACCTCACCGAAATAATTGCCTAACCGTTGCAACTACATTGAATCCCTATCAGGGATTGAAACGCGACCGGAGCCTCTGGGTGAGGAAGGGGCTTTTTGTTGCAACTACATTGAATCCCTATCAGGGATTGAAACATAAATTACACCATTAATCGAATCCCCCAACCCGCGTTGCAACTACATTGAATCCCTATCAGGGATTAGACATCTCCGAAATAAAAACTATGCGGGATGATTTATGGTACAATAGAATTTTAGCGAGGATTATAGATGAGTAAATTAAAAGACTATCTGGACAAAAATCCCCAAGAAGCAAAAAGGCTATTAGGGATGGAATATGAGCAACTTATAGAACTGATTCAATCCGCGCAGTTATTAGAGGAAAAAATCCGAGAGGAAAAAGAAAAAACTAAAATCAGGTTAATTAAAGGAGGTGGGGGGCGTCGCCAGAAATTATCTGTAGAGTCACAAATCTTACTAGGGCGTGTCATCAATT
>NZ_LIUQ01000082.1 GCF_001276715.1 Planktothricoides sp. SR001
TTCTGGGTGGTCTGCGGGGATTAAGAAACCCGGTTTCTGGGTGGTCTGCGGGGATTAAGAAACCGGGTTTCTTGTTGGGATTTAACAGTAGGGGCGAATGGCCATTCGCCCCTACATTTTCACCAAAGAAACCCGGTTTCTGGGTGGTCTGCGGGGACTAAGAAACCGGGTTTCTTTTTTGGATTCCACAGATAACTGTGATATGCCGAAAAGAAACCCGGTTTCTGGGTGGTCTGCGGGGACTAAGAAACCCGGTTTCTGGGTTATCTGCGGGGATTAAGAAACCGGGTTTCTTGTTGGGATTTAACAGTAGGGGCGAATGGCCATTCGCCCCTACATTTTCACCAAAGAAACCCGGTTTCTGGGTGGTCTGCGGGGACTAAGAAACCGGGTTTCTGTCGTGAAACCTAAAGATAACTGTGATATGCCGATAAGAAACCCGGTTTCTGGGTGGTCTGTAGGGGCGAATGGCCATTCGCCCCTACATTTTCACCAAAGAAACCCGGTTTCTGGGTGGTCTGCGGGGACTAAGAAACCGGGTTTCTGTCGTGAAACCTAAAGATAACTGTGATATGCCGATAAGAAACCCGGTTTCTGGGTGGTCTGCGGGGATTAAGAAACCGGGTTTCTGGGTTGGATGCCAAAGATAACTGTGATATGCCGAAAAGAAACCCGGTTTCTGGGTTATTTCCCCAAACCTCCAGAAGGAATATCCCCGGCAAAATTTGTTCCTGACCGGGCAATAAAACCTCTGAAAACCGATGCGTTAGACAATGCAAAATCCCCAGGGTGGTCAAGATAGCCACGGACTGAGATTGATGACCATCTCGCCATATCTAAATTTTGAATTGGCCTCGACCGTGTATCAGAATGCTTTCTGTTTGGCCAAAGTCAGACCGATCGCCATCTGAATCATACCAAGAATCATGCCAAGAGAGTCTGTCTCGGTTCTGGCGATCGCTAACATAAGTGCAAATTCCATCGCCGGATGAAAGCAAACCACTGGCCTTAACACACCATAACTGGGGGTTTTCCATTGTCCACAACCAGCCATCTATCACCCGTAGTTGCTGCCGGAGAATGGTTTTTATGTATCAATTAGTATCAAATTCCTCATTTAATGAATTAATCGCGGAGCGGTATCAAGTTATAGAAGTATTAAAAAAAGATGGCTGTCTTCAGTCGGTATTAGCTGAAGATACTCAGGATGCAGGCCACCGCAAATATTTAATTAAATGCTTAATTAAACAGCATTTAAACCAAGATATTTTGGCAGTGACAAAATTACACGAAACAAAATCATTAAAATCGCTCAAACGCCAGTTCAACAGAGAAGCAGAAATCCTCTATAAACTAAGCGATTGCCGTAGTATTCCGCAAATTTTAGCCTGCTTTAAAGAACAGCAAAACTATTATTTGGTGCAAGAGTTTATTGAGGGAACAGCACTCACGGAGGAATTTCCTATTGGCAAACGGGACACGAAGCGATGGACAGAAAAACAATGCCTGGAAATGCTCCAAGAAGTCTTGGGTATTTTGGAAATCATCCATGAACATAGTGCGATTCACTGCAATTTAAATCCGAATAATTTAATCAGACGAGCTTCAGACAGAAGCTTAGTTCTGATTAATTTTGGGGCGGTGCAGCCAGTCCGTTCGCTTACGGATCGCAGAAAACTTTCGCTCACAGTGCCGATGGGTACATTTGGATATTTACCCCCGGAACAACTGACTAACTATCCTCAACCCAATAGTGACCTCTATTCTTTAGGTTTAATTGCCATTGAAGCATTGACCGGAGTGCATCCAGGACAATTAAAGGTCAATGGTTATACTGGGGAAATTTGCTGGCAGGAAGAATTACTAGGGCCGGTGAGTGAAGACTTGGTGAACATTCTGAATTTGATGGTGCTAAATCAGTATCAACAGCGCTATCAATCGGTTATCGAAGTAAAGCAGGCGATCGCCTCATTACTCTGTCCAGAGAAACAACCTTTAGTCCTAGATGCGACGGAAGTTGCCCCCACCCTGGAGATAGCTGGGGAAGGGGAAACCGAAACCCCCAGCACCGATGAGCATTCCCAGTCCGTCACCGAAACTGCGACCCAGGAGGCGATCGGCGAAATCCCCTCTGTAGAGAATCGCATCCCTGAAGAATCCTTATTAAAAGAAAACACAGAAACTCAGGCGGAAAATCCCTCAGAAAATCTCCCGGAAAATCTTCCGGAAAATCTTCCGGAAAATCTCCCGGAAAATATCATCGATTTGTCTGCCCAGAAAACCCTCAGCCCTGGGAAAAAATACGGTGCTTATTTTTTCCTCGTGATTTTTATGATCGCGAGCATTATTACTAATAGTCTGATTGGCTGCCTTGGACTGATTCAGTTATTCAAAATTCTGCCATCGGATCTCGGCTTTGAAAGCTTTACTCGCGCCCAAGAACTGTATCAAAGTGGAGATTTAACACAGGCGATCGCCCTAGCCCAATCAGTCCGCTGGGATAGTTCCGCTTATCAAGACGCCCAAACAGCTTTGGAAGAGTGGGAAGTTGAATCAGAAAAAGCGATCGCCAAATTCCAGGTAATTCAAACCGCATTTCAGGAAAGCCGGTGGGTAGATGTACTTTCATTAGCGGCGGAAATGCCTGCCATTTCTTATTGGCAAGATCAAATTGCCCCATTAGTCAGTCAAGCAGCCCTCAAAGCTGCCCCAGAAGCCCAAGAATTTTTACAACAAGCCTATCACAAAGCCAGCCAGAAAAATTTTCTGGGGGCGATTCAACTGCTCAAACAAATTCCCCATCAAACTCCAGCCTATCAAACCGCCCAAGCCAAAATCTTGGAGTATGAAGCAAAGCAGCAGATAAAATTAGAAACCCAAGCCTATCAACTCCTCAAGCAAGCTTATCAACGGGCGGAGGCGAAAGATTTTGCCGGGGCACTAAACCATCTGGAAAAAATCCCCGCAGGCACTCCAACCCATGCCCGGGTACAAGAGAAAATTGCCGAGTATCAAACCAAACAGCAGATTAAAGGGAATGCCTTATTACAAAAAGCCTACAATCATGCCGCCCAAAAAGATTATGCCGCCGCGATCGAGGTACTCAAGCAAATTCCCTCACAAACCACCGCTTATCAAGTTGCTCAAGGGAAAATCAAAGAGTATAACCTCAAACTGCGGTATCGACTCACCAACCGAACTCGCAGACAGATGAGTCAATTGCCTAGGGGTCAAAACAGTCATTTCATGGCCACCGCCAATTCCTACAGTTTAAATCCTGGGGCCTATTTCCAAGAGGTCAATATTTAACTTTTAACATTTATATAGTCTAGTTTTGGCTGGCTCGATCCACAGAAGCATCCCCTGGCCCCAGGGTAAACTTTAAAGGCAAGCGGGAAGGATAGGCTTTAGTCACTTCCCGATAAACTTGATGGTTGGTTGGCAACTTAACCATCTCGGTTCCTAGCTGATAACTCAAGTGATATTCCACTTGTTTCAACAGTTCAGGAGAACCGGGAGTTTCATTGGGCTGTTGCTTGGCTTCAATGTCATCAACGGTGGGACGGGGTGGCGTCGCTGGCCACCAGAGTCCTTGGTCATCAGACCTGGTGACTGCCCCGTCTGGTTTTTGGCCATTCTGGTTCAGCAATGAATTGGTGGCAAAAGTTTCCAGGCGGGGGAATTTTTCGCGCTGGTTGGTGTAAGCAACTTGCCAAGTGTATGTGACTAAGGCGGTGGCTTCATAGCGATCGGTGACAATATTGTTGCAACCTGTGAGGGTAAATAGCAATAATGTATTGAATGTTATCGAACTCAAGGAGAAAATTGCTTTGAGTGGTTGTGTTGCGCGATCACCAATATCGCCAATAGGCAAATTTCTTAAGGGTTTCGCCTGGGGTAGGGGGGGCTCGCTATCGTTTTTTTTCATCAAACACCTACAAAAATTAAAAAAAATTTACACAATCTGCACAGAATCTTCATGCAATTTGCACCACTTTATCCTATTATCTACTCAATTCTTAAACCGATCTTTCCCAACTGCCTCTGGTCAGGAAACAGAAATATGCCGGAAATTGCCCTGACTTTTGATGACGGTCCAAATGAGCAGTGGACACCTCAACTCCTGGAAGTTTTGGATCGCCATGAAGTCCGTGCCAGTTTTTTTTGGCTAGGACGTTGTGTGCAGCGGTGGCCTGATGTAGCAAAAGCCGTGTATGAACGAGGTCATAATATTGGTTTGCATGGTTATGACCATCGGTGTTTTCCCTTACTGTCTGAGGCAGAGTTAAAGCAGAGTTTAGCCAAAACCCAGGAGGCGATCGCCGCTGCTTGTCACTTAGACGGCACAGGACACTAAATAAGAGTCAAATAAGCTAACCAACACTAAACAAACACTAAATATGTGGGATATTGACCGATCCGACCGAGCGTCATTCAGCAAAAACTTTTCCCTGCGGATCCGAGGGACATCTGGCTGTTGCCGATTCATTGAACAAAAATGGGGAGGCGGAGTCCAGACCAACACCCAACAGGAAACACCGCTCAAAGGTTAATTTATGATAGATAACCCCAATTCTGGATAAATTAATTAAAATAACAATCAATACCTCACTGGGTAAAATGACATATAATGATAGATAAGGACCATTCAAGCACTAAAATCTAAAAACGGGAGGGGAAGACAACAGATCATTTGATGTTCTGTAAGTCCGAATCGGCATTCCCAGCAGTCTTAGTCGCTGCTCTGCTCGCTCTGTGTTATTTCATCCCTGGGTTTGAGCAGAGATCATCTGGATCCAAGAAATTACGGATTTTCCGTGTTAATTCATTGTTTATTAGATGATGGGCTAACTAGACAAGATTGTGTAAATCTATAGAACCCTTTTGATTTCACAGCCAGGAAAAAAATCCTAGTTAGTTCCACTGTTCAAATTTATTCACAATTCATCTGGATGATTTACAGATGCTCACAGGGTAGAATTTTCTACGATTAACTAAACGGTCAACTAAATTACACCAATTAACTGAGTATGGTGATTCGTCCAAAAAATCAATGGCTTAAGTCAGTGCAATCAAAATTAGTTCACCCTACATCTCCTACATCTCCTACATCTCTTGTGCAAGAGCGTCCCAAGAAAAAAACCGGATCGCTCAAAAATTTATTTATAATATAGGAGATTAATGCGGCTGAATTTGGCAGAATTCAGCATCATTGACTCATGTTGACTCATTAGAAAACAAAACAGCAGGTGTCAATTCTTGATTAGTCCAATATTTGTCCCTGCCCAAGCTCCATCGGCGCCAAATCTGAGGAGAATGGCTGACTATGTGGTGGCGTTTAGGAGGGTGTTAGAGGATGGATAGACGGCTTTTGGGTGGGAAAAATTTTTAGCGAATTAATTCGCGGAAAACCGATGAAAACCAAGGCCAAAAAGTCAAGAAATATCCAATAACTCAAGTCAGTGGAGGGGGATAAAAACCCAGATAATGGATGCCTGAATCTGAATCATTTTTCTCCCTCTAGCTGAAGTCCAGAGGAAAAACCGCCAAGCCTAGAGACAGAATGTCTTGGAACAAGTTACACTGAAAAAATCAAAGCAAAAACGCGAGCCAAAGATGAAACATTCTCTGACAGTAGCAATGGCAACGTATGGGTGTGGCAAATACGTGGCAAATAGAATGGAAAGGGTGTAAAAATTTCTTTTTGTTCGTTATCATGGGTTAAAAAGTAAAATTCAAGATGGGTGCAGCGATCGATCTAAGCGAAAAAGACAAGCCAAAAAGAATGTTTTCGGCGGGTTTCAGCAATTGTCGCCCAAGCGATCGTTTCAAAGGCGCCAAAAATTATTCACCATCGAAATCGAAAGAAATTTCGAGAGTATCTGGCTGGCTTTGACCCTTGGATTAACTGAAACCCTACTAAAGAAATCTAGGATAGATCATAATCGGGTAAACTTGTTTATTGAGATGAGACAACATGATTCAAACTCAAAAAACTTGGCATTCAGAAATCAGTTCACCAACCAGCAGGCAAATTTTGTGAAACAGGTTACAATCAAAAAGGATTTCAGTAAACCTGAGAAAACCCGCTAGGGTTGATTTTTATCGCTCAACTCAAGTCGCAGGTCTATCAAATTCCCCTGATAAAAGGGTTCATCAGGCCCGATATGGCGCCAGAACACCTTCGGATTTTTTGATTAAATATTGTGCTGACCTGTTGTCAAGTGACTACACTGACTGGTATTCAGGTAAATGCACTCACCTAGGCTTAAACCAGAGACTTTACCAAATAAGCGGTTGTAAAACCTTCTTACTGCCTAGATTTTCACCGAAATTAATGCATCCTAGGCGATCGGTGAAGTGTTGATTGTTTCATTAAGGAGCACGAGGAACGCGGCATGACCCAGGCTAATAACGTACTGGCCCCCATTGATCAGTCTGATCTAAAAAAATCGATGATTTCTTCTGAGAATGAGTTCGGCTTATTGCTAGATGATGAAGATGATTTAGCATTAGGCACCACCGATGATGGTGACATCTATTTAGACGCTCATTCTGATGACGATGAAGACGAGAAGTCTGGCAAACTTCGCACAGCCCGTCGGAAAACTCAAGCCAAGAAAAAGCAATACACTGAAGATTCTATTCGTCTATATTTACAAGAAATTGGCCGGATTCGTCTCCTCCGAGCGGATGAGGAAATTGAACTGGCGCGGAAAATTGCCGACTTGCTGGAGTTAGAGCGAGTCCGGGAAGAACTGATGGATCAGTTGGATCGGGAACCCAACTTGCTGGAGTGGTCGAGTGCCGTTCGTATGGGGGTTCCAGAATTTCGCAAGCGTCTCCACATGGGACGGCGGGCGAAAGAAAAGATGGTTCAATCCAACTTGCGATTGGTAGTTTCGATCGCCAAGAAATATATGAATCGGGGATTGTCTTTCCAAGACCTGATTCAAGAAGGATCTCTCGGTCTAATTCGGGCAGCGGAAAAGTTTGACCACGAAAAAGGCTATAAGTTTTCTACCTATGCAACTTGGTGGATTCGCCAAGCGATTACCCGGGCGATCGCCGACCAATCTCGGACAATTCGTTTGCCGGTTCACTTGTATGAAACCATCTCCCGAATTAAGAAAACTACCAAACTTCTTTCTCAAGAAATGGGACGTAAGCCCACAGAAGAAGAAATCGCCACTCGGATGGAAATGACCATCGAAAAATTACGATTCATTGCCAAATCCGCCCAGTTACCAATTTCTTTAGAAACCCCGATTGGCAAAGAAGAAGATTCTCGGCTGGGTGATTTCATTGAATCCGATGGCGAAACCCCAGAAGATCAAGTCTCTAAGAGTTTACTGCGGGAAGACCTCGAAAGTGTTCTGGATACTTTGAGCCCTCGCGAACGGGATGTTTTACGGCTCCGCTATGGCTTAGATGATGGCAAGATGAAAACCTTAGAAGAAATTGGCCAACTCTTCAATGTCACCCGGGAACGGATTCGCCAAATCGAAGCCAAAGCCTTAAGAAAACTGCGCCATCCTAATCGCAATAGCATTCTTAAGGAGTATATCCGCTAAATGTTATCGGTAGATTAACAACTGTTGACTTAATTAAGTATTCAGTTTTTTGCCATGATTTTACTCATGGATGGTGGGTGAAATCGGTCAAGCCCAAAAATGTCAACGGTTACCTCAGAAACAGTCAGAGTTCTCCAGGGAACTCTGACTGTTTCTCCGGTCGTCAGTCAATCTAGGGATGACATGGTTAATCGTTAGCTCTAGTCATGCCGTATAAAAGATCGGCTCGTTTGGCGCTGATTTTAGGGAGCAAGGGTTCTCCAGGTTGACCCGAACTGATTGGCTGTTGTCAATTGGGTTCTGGGTGACTTTATTTGAGCAAAAATTGCGCTAAAAAAGTTGGGAGGAAAAATCATCGTCCCAACTTTTTTATGGCTGATTTTTGCCGCCGATCAGAACTGGCGCCTCACAGCTATGTTCCATATTAACCTAGGGTGAAATACCCAAAAATCTGCATATTTGCTTAACTTTTCCTATCGACCTTTGAGGGCTTTATTAAAATTTTGGCGATAAGGTTTATTTGTCGCCAGTAACAATGGCCACATTAAGGTTAAACGCAGCTTACCTTGACTAAAGTTCGTATGACGAAAGCCTTTCCAGAATTTCCAGGCACCACCCACATAGACTACTAAAAATGCTAAACCCAGTAATTCCATTGGATTAATTCCTTATGTAATAAAACGAACTGACCACAATTGAAATCAACTTGCCTGCCAGCAGTCCGACTGGAGGCTGGCAGGCAAAGATTCTTTTTCCAGTGTAAACCTGATGATTCACAGTCAGAGTGGTGTGGCGATCGCCACACCACTGTACCGCCGTGAGATGATATTACTGAAAGCAACTAGGATCAAAGAAGCGAAATCATCACATCTGCGGCTTTGACCTAACAGGGACCTAACAGATAAAGATAGGAGGAATTATGCGAGCAGTGTTAATGGCAGGAGGTTCAGGCACGAGGTTGAGACCGTTAACCTGCGATCTCCCTAAACCAATGGTTCCAGTGCTCAACCGACCGATCGCCGAACATATTATTAATCTGCTCAAACGACATGACATCACCGAAGTCATTGCCACATTGCACTATCTCCCGGACGTAATGCGGGACTATTTCCAAGACGGCAGTGATTTTGGGGTGCAAATGACTTACGCTGTCGAAGAAGATCAACCCCTTGGGACAGCCGGGTGCGTGAAAAATATTGCCGAACTGCTCGATGATACTTTTTTAGTCATTAGCGGTGATAGCATTACGGACTTCAATCTGACGGAAGCGATTAAATTTCATAAAGAAAAAGGATCAAAAGCCACACTGGTATTAGCCCATGTTCCCAACCCCATTGAGTTCGGGGTGGTGATTACGGATAAAAATGGCATGATTCGGCGATTTTTAGAAAAACCATCTACCAGTGAAATTTTTTCCGATACAGTCAACACCGGCACTTATATCTTGGAGCCGGAAGTGTTGGAATACTTGCCCTCCAACCAAGAATGTGACTTTTCTCAAGATTTATTCCCCTTGTTGCTGGAAGAAGGGGAGCCAATGTATGGCTATATTGGCCAAGGATATTGGTGTGATGTGGGTCATTTAGATGCTTATCGGGACGCTCAATATGATGCTTTATACGGCAAAGTCAATCTGGAATTTGCCTATCACCAAAAGTCTCCCGGTCTATGGGTGGGGCAGAATACATATATAGATCCGACTGTGAAAATTGAAACTCCGGCTTTGATTGGGGATAATTGCCGGATTGGGCCGCGGGTGATGGTGGAAGCAGGAACCGCGATCGGGGATAATGTGACGATTGGCGCCGATGCGGATTTGAAGCGTCCGATTATTTGGAATGGGGCGATCGTCGGCGAAGAAGCGAACTTAAGTGCTTGTGTCACCGCCAGGGGGGTGAGAATCGATCGCCGCGCTCATATTTTAGAAGGGGCGGTGGTGGGTTCTCTTTCCAATATCGGGGAAGAGGCGCTAATTAACACTTCCGTGCGGGTTTGGCCCAGCAAAAAGATTGAGTCTGGGGCCACGTTAAATATTAATTTAATTTGGGGAAATACGGCACAGCGGAATCTGTTCGGCCAGCGGGGAGTTTCCGGTTTGGCGAATATTGATATTACTCCAGAGTTTGCGGTAAAACTGGGAGCCGCTTATGGTTCCACCTTAAAACCCGGGTCACAGGTGACGGTTTCTCGCGACCAGCGGGGAATTTCTCGGATGGTTTCCCGGTCTTTAATTGCCGGACTGATGTCTGTGGGGACGAATATTCAAAACTTGGAGGCAACGGCGATTCCTTTAGCCCGTTCCATTATCCCCACTCTGTCCGTAGTTGGGGGGATTCATGTGCGGGTGCATCCAGACCGACCTGATGCTTTGTTGATCGAATTTTTTGATGAGCAAGGGATTAATATTTCTAAGGCACGGGAGAAGAAGATTGAGGGGGCTTATTTTAAGGAGGATTTCCGGCGATCGCAGATTAATGAAATTGGCAATATGTCTTATCCCAGTCAAGTCATCGAACTTTACAGTGCGGGCTTTGAGAAATACCTGAATGTGGAAGCCATTCGCCATAGTCGGGCAAAGGTGGTGATTGACTATATGTATGCGGTCTACGGTGCCGTGTTGCCCTTGCTGTTGGCCAAGTTTGGGGTGGATGCGGTGGTACTCAATGCCAGCTTGAGTCAAACAGCACCCAGTTCAGCGGAACGAGAAGATTTATTAATTCAACTCGGTCGGGTGGTGGAAGCGGTTAAAGCCAGTTTTGGGGTGCAGGTTTCGGCCAATGGCGAACAGCTTATTTTAGTGGACGAGTCCGGCGCCCCGATTCGCGGCGAAATGTTAACCGCTTTGATGGTCAGTTTGGTGTTGACTTCTTACCCCCGTGGGACGGTGGTGGTGCCAGTCCATACCAGTTCGGCGATCGAGCAAATCGCTCGACGGCATGATGGCCGGGTGATTCGCACCAAGGCCAATCCCACGGCGTTGATGGAGGCTTGCCACACGAATTCTAATGTGGTATTGGGTGGTAGCGGAGAAATGGGATTTATTTTTCCCCAACTCCATCCGGGGTTTGATGCTATGTTCTGTATTGCCAAAGTAATTGAGATGATGACTTTACAAGAGCGATCACTGATGCAGATTCGTTCTGATTTGCCTCATGTCAGTCATAAAAGCTATACGGTGCGTTGTCCGTGGCGCGTCAAAGGCGCATTAATGCGTCATCTGGTGGAAACCCATCCCACAGAAAGTTTGGAATTGGTCGATGGGGTAAAAATTTTTCAATATCCCCACAGTGATGATTGGGTGCTGATTTTGCCCGATGCGGGAGAACCATTAGTCCATATTTTCATCAACAGCCCCGATCGCGAATGGGTCGATCAGGCTTTGTGGAATTACCGTAGTCAAGTACAAAAGTTTGTCGCCCAAGCACAAGACGGTATGGGCAACTCCGCAAATCGTTAAGACGTAGCAGTACAATCTCCGCAATTCCGATCTATTGTAGAAGAAATCGTCTTCGGACTGATTTCGCTGAATATTGTTGAATATTTCCGGGAAGTCAGTCATTGTCTAGGAATCTGCCACGCACAAAATTGTGATAGAAAAAGAGAAAGAGAAAGAAAAAGAACAAGATGAATAGTTGTATTTTAATGGCGGAGATTATTCAAGAACCGCAATTACGCTACACCGCAGATAACCAAACGGCCATTACGGAAATGGTGGTTCAGTTTGAAAGTATCCGCCCTGACGATCACCCCTCCACTCTCAAGGCGATCGCCTGGGGAAATCGCGCTCAGGAAATCTATAACCATTACAAAGTTGGCGATCGCGTCGTCCTTGAAGGCCGACTCAGCATGAGAAACGTCGATCGACCCGAAGGATTTAAAGAAAAACGGGCGGAACTGGTTGTCTCACGGGTTCATGCTTTAGGTGGTAGTGCGGCAACCACTTCCCAGTCCCCACCCCCGCCAGCTTTTGCGGCTCCCACCCCCCCTACCCCAAATGTTGTCTCGATTGAATCTCGTCGGCAACCGGCAAATAGCCTGCCTAATCAAACTCCCGCTTTCACTGCCCCCTCGGTGCCTCAACCTTTAGCTGGAGTCCCCAGTTCTTCGACAACATCTAAGACTTATTCCCCAGACATCCCCTCTCGTCCACCATCAATGCCTTCAAGTTCTGACTCCCCATCGGCAGCAGATTTAGATGAAATTCCTTTCTAGGAGTCATAAAAAAATAACAAGTTAGCTAAAATTCATCAACTGAAGACCAAACACTTCCGCAAAAGTGATGGCCAATTGCTGGCGGACTAGATCAATTTGAATATCGGGGATAAACTCAGCTAAACTGCCCACGGGGCGATCGGCAATCCCACAAGGGACAATCTTTTGAAACCCTTGCAGATCGGGACAAACATTCAAAGCAAAACCGTGCATCGTAATCCAACGACTCACTTTAATCCCGATCGCCGCTACTTTTCGCCCCTCGACCCAAACTCCCGTCATTCCAGGGATTCGGCAACCTTCTAAACCATAAAGCCCCAAGACCTGAATTAAAACTGCTTCCAACTGACGTAAGTACCAATGCAGGTCGGGACGGTAATGCCGTAAGTTCAAAATCGGATAGCCCACCAGTTGACCGGGACAATGGTAAGTCACTTCTCCCCCCCTTTCAATCCGATGAACAGGGACTTCGCTGGTTTCTAGGTCAAATTTGAGAAAATCTAAACTGGCTCCAGTTCCCAGGGTATAAACGGGTGGATGTTCCAAAACAATTAACACATCATTCAATTCAGGATGCGATCGACGACTCTCCACCAGAGAGCGTTGCCAGTTCCAGGCTTGGATGTAGTCCATCAGACCCAGATTATAGAACTCACATAAACGGGTGGGGTGGGGTTTGGTATCAGAAAACATTGTGCTTAATCGGTGCTTAAAGTCGGTAGAGGTAATGGGGGCAGGGGGTAAATGCAACAGATTTTAAAGAGAAATCACCAGAAACTGTAAAGTAGAACACAAAGTGGTACTGTGGAAATATAACTAATGTTTTTCCGGAGGATCGTGTTTATACGCTTAAGCGTATAATAGAGATAAGCAATTCTACATTGCCATCTCACACTAAATCTGATGGTGATTCCTTCGTTACGAAAGGGTGACGCCAAATATTAGCCATCTGCCGGAAAAGCGTTGAAGCAGAATGCTGGCAACGGCTAAAACCCTGTGTGGTAGATATCGCTTGAGTTGTCCCTGACTTGTCTTAAGACGCCTCAAGACTAAGAAGAGAAATCTTCAGCCAATCGCTACACTGATCTGTCAGTTAATTCATCCATCCCCCTAAGTCCCCCTTAAAAAAGGGGACAGTGATTTATTTTATTTCTGCTGACAGATATACTTAGTGGGGTTGCTCTGAGCGTAACGGATTTTGAGCAGCATAGTGACAAAATTCTCCTAAATATTAGGTAGCTAATTTACCGCTGTTTCCAAGTAACAGAAATGACCCTGTAGTTTGGCTGACACCATGACTCAGGTTTGTGAAAAAAATCTGGATATTTGGGTTAACGATAGTGACAATTAGCGCTGCTTTATCCTGGAGTTGTTATGTCTAAAAGCTGATTAATTTTCTGGCTTCACAATTGGCTAAATTGCTGATATAATGATAATCATAGAGGATCTAAATCATTGGGAAATTGGGATAGGCAACCTCCCTAGGGGTTTTTCTGTTCACAATTTAGGCATTTCATCAATGATTTAGAAATGCTATAAAGGCAATGAAAAGCCAAATTCTTGACCAGAAAATCGCTGTTTTTTCAGGAAAAATCTCCATGATCCAACAATCAGAAACCAGCGACCCACCAAGCCTTGTAGCGGAAATTAGTATTTCGGCGAAGTTTTTGATGAGCGATCGCAAAAACTAGCAAAGATATTCAGTTTCGGGAAGCGGCAATACCCGCCCCGTTTCCTCTAAATGTAAATAAATATGGGTTCTTCAGCGGGAGCATATGATATGAAGCTTGTTATCCACGGCAAAAATATTGAAATCACCGACTCAATTCGGGAATATGTTACGCAAAAAGTTGAAAAGGGAGTCAGTCACTTTCAGGACTTGACCCTAGAGGTTGATGTGCATTTGTCAGTGGCCAAAAATCCTCGCAATAATTTAAAACAAACGGCTGAAGTGACCATTTTTGCGAATAAGACCGTAATTCGTGCCGAAGAAAGTAGTGAAAATCTCTATGCCAGCATCGATTTAGTTTCCGATAAAATTTCACGGCAACTTCGTAAATATAAAGAAAAACGTTTAGGACAAAAGACGAGCACTCGCGCCAAAACGATTGAGGTGGTCGAGGAGCAGCCAGTGGTTAAGGATTTGATTGGCTCGCGCAGTCCCGAATTGCCTAAAGAAGTGGTGCGGACTAAGTATTTTATGATGTCGCCGATGACCGTAGAAGATGCTTTGGAACAACTTCAACTGGTGGATCACGATTTCTATATGTTCCGTAACTCGGAAACCGGGGAGATTAATGTGATCTATGAACGGAATCACGGTGGTTATGGTGTGCTGCAACCCCGCAACAATGGTAGCACTGTCAATGGCAAAGCCTGATTTTGCTGCGTCTCTGTGGGAAAATCTTCGGTAAAATTTCTGACAGATTGATCGGCGGTGCCAGCCATTAAAAGAAACTGGGGTGCGATTCCGCGAAGCAGATCGCTAACGCGAATCGCACTCCAGTTTCTTTTTTTCATGAGTTCACGCGGGTTAAATTCTGATGGATCGGGGATCTATTAGCTGGCTTGAATTACTTTGAGGGTTTTCAGGGCTTCTTCTACATGACCCTGGAAGTTCATCATGGAATCAAAAATATGTCGAACCACTCCCTGTTTGTCAATCACATAAGTCACCCGACCAGGAAGAATAAATAAGGTGGCCGGAACTCCGTATAATTGCCGCAATTTATTGTCACTATCACTTAACAGAATAAATGGCAGGTTGTACTTGCGGGCAAATTGCTGGTGAGACTGCTGGGAGTCCCCACTTACGCCGATCACTTCGGCGCCTGCTTCTTTGAATACTTCGTAGCTATCCCGGAAAGCACAAGATTCAGCGGTGCAACCAGGGGTGTCATCTTTCGGATAAAAATATAAGACGACAGATTTTTTACCATAGAAATCTTTCAGGCTGACTTTTTCTCCGGTGGCAGAATTTAGGGTAAAATCTGGCGCTTTGTCTCCAACTTTGATTGCCATAGTTGCGATTTATTACGGATGTATTACAAGTTTGGGCGAAATGTTAACTTTTGTTATGCTACCGCATCTGGGCGTAATATCCGCATGGCATTTAAAATCGCGAGTAGGGCGACACCGACATCGGCAAATACGGCTGCCCACATACTGGCAAGGCCAAAGATTCCCAGGAGAATGAATAAGATTTTGATGCCCACGGCAAATCCGATGTTTTGCCAGATAATTTGGCGAGTTTTTCGGGCAATTTGAATGGCTTCGGCGACTTTTGCGGGGGCATCGGTCATTATGACGACATCGGCAGTGGCGATCGCTGCATCGGATCCCAGTCCGCCCATTGCAATGCCCACATCTGCCAGGGCGATCGCTGGTGCATCATTAATCCCATCGCCCACAAAGGCGGTTTTTCCCCCGTGATGAGTTTGTTTGAGTAGCTTTTCCAGTTCCGCGACTTTTTGTTCCGGCAATAATTCCGCGTGATAACGGTCGATCGCCAATTCTTCACTAACTTTTTTGGCGACGGTGCGATCGTCTCCGGTTAACATCACCACTTGTTGAACCCCTAATTTTTTCAGGGTTTGGATGGAATTGGCGGCATCTTCTTTCACTCGATCGGCAATGACCAGATATCCCGCATAAAGACGATCCACGGCCAAATGCACCACTGTGCCTTCCAAGTCCATGCATTCGTGGGGGATATTCTCTCGATGTAATAGACGATGATTTCCCGCGAGGACGGTGGTATCGCTGACCCTCGCCCGGATCCCATGTCCGGCAATTTCTTCATAGTCCGCGATCGCTACGGTGGCCAGATTATTGGGCGCCGCTTCTCGGATCGATTTGGCGACCGGATGATTGGAATGTATTTCGGCGCTGGCAGCAATATTTAAAAGTTCTGATTCACTTAAGCCATTGTTTGTCACTACCTCGGTGACTTTAAATACCCCGTGGGTAAGGGTGCCGGTTTTGTCAAAAACTACGGTGGTGACTGAGTTTAAGGCGTCTAAAAATTTAGAGCCTTTGATTAAAATGCCTCGTTTGGCTGCCCCCCCAATGCCGCCAAAGTATCCCAAGGGAATACTAATCACCAGTCCGCAAGGACAAGAAATTACCAGGACTACTAAGGAACGGTAAATCCATTGATCTAAGGTTGCCCCAGGAATGAGTAATGGCGGCACGATCGCGATCGACAGAGAGACAAACACCACGATCGGCGTATAGTATCGGGCAAAAGTAGTAATAAATTTTTCTGTATCGGCTTTCTGGGCTTTGGCGTTTTCGACTAAATGTAAAATCTGGGCGATGGAAGATTCCCCAAAAGGTTTTGTCACTTGAATGGTTAACAGTCCTCCTAGGTTAAGAGTTCCGGCGAAAACCGGATCTCCCACTTTAATGGTTCGGGGGACGGATTCTCCGGTTAATGGGGAAGTATCGATTTGAGATTTACCTTCAATTACTTCACCGTCTAAGGGAATTTTTTCCCCTGGCTTGACAATGATAATGTCCCCAATGTTGACGGTTTCCGGGGACACCGTTTGCACCGTGTCATTGATTTTCCGGTTGGCATAATCTGGCCGTACTTCTAAGAGGGCTTTGATGGAACGGCGAGAACTAGAGACTGCTTGATTTTGAAATAGTTCGCCGATTTGAAAAAAGAGCATCACCCCGACGGCTTCGGGTAATTCCCCGATCGCGATCGCCCCTAGGGTGGCGATGGTCATTAGAAAATTTTCATCAAAAATTCGGCCTTTGATTAGATTACGTCCCGCAGTGGAGAGCACCGTCCAACCACTGAGTAAATAAGCGGGGATAAAGACCAAATATTCGGCGATCGCCAATGGGCTATCTTGCAGGGCTTTTTGCCCGATTAACCCCAGAGTAAATAAGGCGATCGCGTAAGCGGCGCGGAGCGCTCTCCCCACAGAAATTTTCCTAAATTCTTTAGTTTTGTAAACTTGCCAAATTTTCTCAGATTCCCGGCGATCGCCTGGGTAATTCTTCTCAGACTCATTTTCACAATGGCTGCTGCAACTACAACATTGTTCGGGTCTATCCATAGGTTATTCATTTTAGTTAACTATTGTAATATTAGTTAACTATTGTAATATTTTAACCATTCAGCTTTCATTTTCTCTCAGATTAGCTAATTTTTCTTCAGCTTTTTTTAAGGTTTACCTCGGCCAATACCCGTGAGAGGCTTGGAGAGAGAGATTGAGTTTTCCCAGAAACTTAAATTGAGGGATACGAACTTTTAAAATTGATTTAACTCCAGCTTAATTGTAGTTTGTGATACTACGATTCAGCGGGATACCATGTTTTACTAAAACAAGCTCAGATCAACGGATCTCCAGTCTCGCTGAAAAAAAGCGCTAGTGATCCAATTTAAATTAAACAGCGCATCATTATAACAAGTTACATTTTTTGATTTTTAATGCCTCGTGATTTTTATCCTGAAAATTAGTCTAGATATTTTTAGCTTTTTTTTAGCTTTCCTCAACATTTTGCTTTATTTTGCTTTGAATTTATCTCAAAATAAAAATCTCCAAAATCATAAACGTTTTTAGCAATAATTTCTATGAGATCGCCGCTCTATTTATTTTCAATGGTGAATGCAATCATGGAAATCAGATTCCCCGCTCAACAATTGGAAATTCTCTGCTATTACTTTAATGAAAGCAGTGAGAAGCAAATCGTTAAACTCCACAAAAATTCTCAGGCGATCGAGGTAGCATTGCCACCGAAGCAAGGGATCTTATTTGAGGCAATGCCCGATGCTTTGCTGAAAATCTATCGGTCTATTTTTAGTGGTAGAGAAATCGTGGATGCAATTCGGTGCAAAGCTTTGCATGTTTGTGAAAAAAAGCCGGATTACCAGACCATGCAATGGATGATGTGAGCATATGACCTGACTATACTCACCCTATAATCGGCTGAATATCGGCAGATTTTTTCCGGTATATTTCTCGGCAGATTATTTAAGGTTATTAAATCCGTTGATTGCCCATGAATGATGCTGGATTTATCCTCATTGATGGGCAATTTGTCATGGGTAATTGGTGCTGGGTAATTAATTGGTGCTGGGTAATTGGCTTTGTTAATGGGGATATTTTTTATTTCCCTGACCTATCCCTTGACCTAGATCAAAGTTTTCTAAGTGCTAAGATTGCTACAATTGTCGCGACTGCTACCTAGTCACAGTCAGCGATCAAAAAAAAGTCGGTGCCGATCGCTTATCGAAACTCTTATTTTATTTTATGATACAAAGCTTTGAACCCACTGTTAATCAACCAAAACAGGTTGATTATCTGCGTATCAGTTTGATTGACCGTTGTAATTTTCGCTGTCAGTATTGTATGCCTGAAGAGGCAGAACTCAACTATATTTTGCAGCAGGATTTACTGACGAATGAAGAATTGTTAACCCTAATTCGGGAAGTGTTTATCCCCGCAGGGTTTACCCGGTTTCGGCTGACGGGGGGAGAACCCCTGATCCGTCCGGGGGTGATGGAGTTGGTTAGGGCGATCGCCTCTCTGGATCAAGTTGAAGATTTAGCTATGACCACCAACGGCTTTTTATTGGCAAAAATGGCCTCGGATCTCTATGAAGCGGGGTTGCGTCGGCTGAACATTAGCTTAGACTCGTTAAATGCGGACACCTTTGACTGGTTGGTGGGTCGCAATGGGCAAAGCCTTTGGTCACAAGTTTGGGCGGGAATTCAGCAAGCGTATCAAGTGGGCTTCGATCCGCTAAAACTGAATGTGGTCGTTATTCCTGGGGTGAATGACCATGAAGTGCTCGATCTGGCCAGTTTAACCATAGACCGGAAATGGCACGTGCGATTTATTGAGTTTATGCCTATTGGCAATCATCAGCTATTCAGCGATCGCGCTTGGGTGCCATCAGAAGAGTTGCGACAACGCATTCGCGATCGCTGGGGGTTAGAAGCTGGAAAAGTTCGAGGCAATGGCCCTGCGGATGTGTTTCAAATTCCTGGGGCTTTGGGGACTTTGGGTTTTATTTCCCAAATGTCAGAATGTTTCTGCGATCGCTGTAACCGAATGCGTCTTAGCGCCGATGGCTGGTTGCGTCCTTGTTTATTGAATGAAACCGGCCAAATTGACTTAAAAACCGCTCTTCGTAACGGGGTTACATTCAGCAAATTATTAGAACAAGTACAGAATTTACTGGTCATCAAACCAGAAATCAACTACAAAGGACGTGAGTCTGGCACCTTAACGGGTACTTACAGCCGCACCATGTCCCAAATTGGCGGATAGCGGATAAATAAGAAATCGGGAACAGGCCACCTAACCCACACCCAGTTAGCTCCAACCTGTCTCCGTTACATAAGACTTACCCAAATCTACCCATCTCTAGACTTTTCTATCCCAAATAACTTGTACTAGAGAAGTAGTTGGTGCTTACTTCCTGCTTCAACCAGAACTGTCGGCAGCACTCTGTCCAAAGGCTAACACCGTCTAACTGACGGCTTTTTCCAAATTAATCGAAGCGTTCAAATCACGGTCTATTTCAAAACCACAATGGTCGCAACGAAACACTCTTTCGGACAACGAGAGTGTTTCTTTTTTGGTTCCACAGTTAGAACAAGTTTTGCTACTTGCGAACCATCGGTCAACAACAACTAGGTCAGAACCATACAACTGACATTTGTACTCAAGCTGTCTACGAAACTCATAGAATCCCATATCTGCAATAGCTTTGGCTAACTTGTGGTTTGCCATCATCCCCCTAACGTTTAAGTCTTCAATTCCAATCTTGCTGTGGTTTTTGGCAAGATAAGTCGTCAGCTTGTGTAACGTGTCTTTGCGGATGTTGGCAATCTGGCAATGCAGTCTAGCTATCTTGATTTGAGCTTTTTTCCAGTTTTTAGAACCTTTAACCTTGTGACGATTAAGCCATTGCAACCTTGAAAGTTTTTTTTCATATTTGCCATAGCTTTTAGCACCTTCAAACACCTCACCCGTTGACAGGGTAGCAAGTGTTTTAATCCCAAGGTCTACACCTACCTCATCAACTGACTTTGGTTCATTGGTTGGTTCAACCTCGATTTTCCAGCTAATAAACCATTGATCGGCACTGCGGCTAATCGTGAATGATTTGGGTTGATATTTTACTGGTAGACGCTCGTAGGTCTTAACGGGACTTAAACAAAAAAATGAAGTAAAATGAGCTAGGGCGTGTCATCAATTA
>NZ_LIUQ01000081.1:0-861 GCF_001276715.1 Planktothricoides sp. SR001
GTTGGGAGAAATGAGCGATCGCTCCCCCTGAACCCAGAAACCGGGTTTCTTTCTCACTTTCACAGTTAACTTAGAAACCGGGTTTCTTTTCTTGGGAGAAATGAGAGATCGCGAAGCGTTCCTGCGAGGGAATCGCCCCTCCCAAAAGCGATCGCCGTTGGAATTGCTTTTACTTTATAATGACAGCAGAACTGGCAGGAAAACTCATGCAATACAAAGTTAGGCTGAAAAAAACAGATGAGGGGTACGCGGTCTGGTGCCCGTATTTACCGGGCTGTTGGTCTCAGGGTGATACAGAGGCCGAAGCTCTGGAAAACATCAAAGATGCAATTAAATCCTACCTGGAGGTAGTTGACGAATTAAATAAAGGTGAGGAGTCTCATTATGTAGAAGTTGGAGAGCCGATTTATGCCTAGCCTTCCAGGGGTAAACCATCTGCGGGCTGTCAACGCTTTTGAAAAAGCCGGATTTTCGATTACAAGACAGGGAAAGCATATTACCATGAACAATGGAGAAAAAACTATTACTATTCCCAGAGCAAATCCGATTAATGCTTATACAATGGCTGGAATCGTCAAGGATGCTGGGCTGACTATCGAAGAATTCCAAGACCTGCTATAAATCTGGCTTGGCAGCAGGAGGACCCTAGAGCGGACGTAAGCTTGATCGTTACGGGAAATTAATTGGCGAGCCCAAGTGATCGCACGCCCGTGCCTATTTTCAAATAAAATAGCGATCGCGCTTCCAGGACTAAGAAACCGGGTTTCTTTTTCGCCACCCACAGATAGCTGTAATTTTCACAGAAGAAACCCGGTTTCTGGGTTATTTGATTTTAAAATAGCGATCGCCCCCTTAAGAAAC
>NZ_LIUQ01000081.1:1017-4881 GCF_001276715.1 Planktothricoides sp. SR001
CTCGTCGCCCCTACATATTCACCACAGAAACCCGGTTTCTTTGCTTGGGGACTAAGAAACCGGGTTTCTTTCTTGGTTCCACAGTAGGGGCGAATGCGCTCGTCGCCCCTACATATTCACCACAGAAACCCGGTTTCTTTGCTTGGGGACTAAGAAACCGGGTTTCTTTTTCGCCACCCACAGATAGCTGTAATTTTCACAGAAGAAACCCGGTTTCTGGGTTATCTGGAAGGTTAGATAAAGAAATTGCCCGGTGTAATGCTGCCCAAACCCGGTAACGTCCCAGTATATCCGGTTAAGTTAATAACTAAATCGTTACCAGATTGAAAACCAGCAGTAGCATCATTCACCACTAGGTAAGTACCAGCAATCGCGGCATTTGTCGCCACAACCAAAGCAGCACTATTAAGTCCGAGAGCTTGGTTGCCAGCAGACGCCCCATTAGCATCAGTAAAGACTTGAGTGACAACAGTGGCTAAGGTGGTGGCAGCATTATTAGCAGCACGGCTAAAGCTGGTGGGGGCATTCATCGCCGCTCCCGCTTGGGTGAGGAGGTCAATCTTATCACTACCAATGGCAAAGTCGGTAATGCGATCGCACGCTGCTACTGTGGATTGACCAAACTGGAACACAAAGGTATCCGCACCCGTACTACCAGTTAAAATATCTCGGCCCGCAGCACCATTGAGGATGTCGTTGCCCGCACCACCATTGAGGGTATTATTCGCCGCATTGCCGGTAATGGTGTTATTAAGAGTATTACCCGTACCGTTAATTGCTGCCGTTCCCGTCAAAGTGAGGTTTTCTACTTCGGCTCCCAGGGTATAGGTGACAGAAGATTGTACCAAGTCGGTGCCTTGGGATGCTAATTCAGTGACAATATCCCCAGCGTTATCGACAACATAGATATCATTACCCAATCCGCCATTAAGAATATCAGCACCCGCACCACCATTGAGGGTATTATTCGCCGCATTGCCGGTAATGGTGTTATTAAGAGTATTACCCGTACCGTTAATTGCTGCCGTTCCCGTCAAAGTGAGGTTTTCTACATTCGCTCCCAGGGTATAGGTGACAGAAGATTGTACCAAGTCGGTGCCTTGGGAAGCTAATTCAGTGACGATATCCCCAGCGTTATCGACAACATAGATATCATTGCCTAATCCGCCAACCAGGGTATCGACACCGGCACCACCATTGAGAGTATCGTTGCCCTCGAATCCATTAATGATGTCTGGATTAGCAGTGCCGATTAAGTTGTCAGGGCCATCAGTGCCATTAATGGTGGAAGTTCCCTGAGTTTTGAAATTCCAGGTGCTATTGCCGGTAATGCCTGCGTGGTTGTTACCCGCAATATCCTTAATCGCACCAGCAGCGATTTCTACATAATAATCTGTGCCTTGTGCTAAGTCATTGGTTGGATTAATTGTCAGTTGACTGCCACTAACGGTGACATTACTGTTAGTAACCGCAATCGTTTCTACTACAGAATTGTCAGACAGTTTCTTGATGACAATATTGCCGGTGCCTTTTTGAATGGCTTCACTGAAGTTAACCACTAAGTTAGCACCAACGGCAACTCCTGTGGCATTATCAACGGGGCTGAAACTGCTGGCTGTGGGTGCAGTTGAGTCAGCAGAGATAACTGTTCCTGTTCCTTGGAAGGTGTAACCAGGAGAAGCATTTTGACTACTAAAGTTAACCTTGGCACTACCTGTAGTAAAAGTGGGTAAGGCGGTGAAGTTGGCTTTGTATAAGGTCGTGGGTGCAGCCACATTCGGCCAATTCACACCATTTAGATTAAGCCAAGCCACATTAATCACTTTATCAGTGGAGGTATCGTTATCTTCATTGGCGGTGTCGTCCACTGGAGTACCGATAGTCGGTGCTACGGGACTTGACAATACCCCTGGATTGGCAAAATCGACAAAATTAAGCTTAGAAGAGTCATAGTGCAGTTTAAATCCGAAGGAGGATGGTAGGCTGCTGCTGTTATCCGATGTGGAATACTTGGCGTCAATTGAGACTGAACTACCCGGAGCTACATTCTGAGTGCTGGCACTAGCGGTAATATTTTGGGTAGCACTATTGGTAACTACGCTCTTACTAGATGCAGGAGTCGTGGGCAGATAGGTGCTTAAGAATTGCTGAATTTCAGTTGCAGTAGTGCGAGTCGCACCAGTACCAATCGCTCCATTAGTGAGGGTATTGCCAGTAAAGCCAAACAGATAGCGAGCAATTAAAATCCCGTCGGTGGCTCCCTGAACAGAACCGTTGCCATCCACATCTAGCATCGTGGCTTGACCATTTTGCAAATAGTTCTGGATGTCTGTAGCAGTGGTGCGGGTAGCACCAGTACCAATCGCTCCAGTAGTTAGGGTATTACCCGTAAAGCCAAACAGATGGCGGGCAATTAAAATGCCGTCAGTGGCACCCTGGGCAGAACTATTGCCATCCGCATCTAAACTGACGGGGGGTGCTAGGGTCAAAACTGCGGATGTGGGTGAAAGGCTGTATCCAGGGGAGGTGTTATTACTGCTAAAGTTAACGTTTGTACCTGTATAGGTAGAGGACGTGGTGAAGTTGGCTTTGTATAGATTGGCGGGTAAAGTAGTATTCGGCCAATTCACACCGCTAATATTCAGCCAAGCTACATTAATCACTTTATCAGTGAGGGGGTCGTTATCTTCATTGGCGGTGTCCGCCTCTGGACTGCCGATGGTGGGTGCTATCGGACTGGATAAGGGATTGGTAAGGTTGACAAAGGTTAACTCGGAGGAGTCGTAGTGCAGCTTAAATCCAAAGGAGGATGTTAGACTGCTGTTGTTATCCGATGTGGAATAGTTGACATCGACTCCGACGGAGTTATTAGGTCTGAAGGCTTTAGTGGTTTGATTTCCGGCGGTAGCACTATCAAAGTCTGGGGTAATGGTCTGTAGTAGTCCGCCGACGGTTTTGAAATTCCAGGTGCTATTACCAGTAATACCCGCATAATTATTCCCCGCAATATCCTTAATCGCAGCGTTGGCAATTTCTACATAATAATCTGTGCCTTGTGCTAAGTCATTGGTTGGGTTAATTGTCAGTTGACTGCCACTAACGGTGACATTACTGTTAGTAACCGCAATGGTTTCGACAACAGAATTATCCGAGACTTTCTTGATAACAATATTGCCACTACCTTTTTGAATGGCTTCACTGAAGTTAACCACTAAATTGGCAGCAACGGCAACGCCTGTGGCATTATCGGCAGGAGTGAAACTATTGGCTGTAGGTGGGGTGGTGTCAGTGGGGGCGACGGTTTGGAAATTCCAGGTGCTATTACCAGTAATACCCGCATAATTATTCCCCGCAATATCCTTAATCGCACCGTTGGCAATTTCTACATAATAATCTGTACCTTGTGCTAAGTCATTGGTTGGGTTAATGGTCAGTTGACTGCCACTAACGGTGACATTACTGTTAGTAACCGCAATGGTTTCGACAACAGAATTATCCGAGACTTTCTTGATAACAATATTGCCACTACCTTTTTGAATGGCTTCACTGAAGTTAACCACTAAGTTAGCACCAACGGCAACGCCTGTGGCATTATCGGCAGGAGTGAAACTGCTGGCTGTGGGTGGGGTGGTATCAGAAGGTGTGGCAGTGTTTTTGTACAGTTTGGAGATGTAGCCTGAACCTGTGTAACCCGTCAACAGGAAATCCTGTTTGCCGTCCCCGCTGTAGTCCGCCCAGGCTACGGAACTGTAGTAAACACCAGGAAGGGAAACAGTGGTATCTTCGCTGAACCCACTGCCCGTGTTCTTGTACAGTTTGGAGATGTAGCTGCCTGAATTATCGTAACCCGTCAACAGGAAGTCC
>NZ_LIUQ01000081.1:4906-5363 GCF_001276715.1 Planktothricoides sp. SR001
TCCCCGCTGTAGTCCGCCCAGGCTACGGAACTATAGCCAACACCAGGAAGGGAAACAGAGATATCTTCGCTGAACCCACTGCCCGTGTTCTTGTACAGTTTGGAGATGGGGTTGCCTGAACTTGAGTAACCCGTCAACAGGAAGTCCTGTTTACCATCCCCGCTGTAGTCCGCCCAAGCTACGGAACCCCAGTAAACACCAGGAAGGGAAACAGTGGTATCTTCGCTGAACCCACTGCCCGTGTTTTTGTACAGTTTGGAGATGTAGCTGCCTGAACTTGAGTAACCCGTCAACAGGAAGTCCTGTTTACCGTCCCCATTGTAGTCCGCCCAGGCTACGGAACTACTGGAAACACCAGGAAGGGAAACAGTGGTATCTTCGCTGAACCCACTGCCCGTGTTCTTGTACAGTTTGGAGATGCGGCCTGAACTTGACCAACCCGTCAACAGGAAGTCCT
>NZ_LIUQ01000081.1:5490-9207 GCF_001276715.1 Planktothricoides sp. SR001
TCAACAGGAAGTCCTGTTTACCGTCTCCGCTGTAGTCCGCCCAGGCTAAGGAACCGTAGACAACACCAGGAAGGGAAACAGTGGTATCTTCGGTGAAACCATTGCCCGTGTTTTTGTACAGTTTGGAGATGTAGCCTGAACCTGTGTAACCCGTCAACAGGAAGTCCTGTTTACCGTCTCCGCTGTAGTCCGCCCAGGCTACGGAACTGACGTTAACACCAGGAAGGGAAATAGAAGTATCTTCGGTAAAAGAGCCTGAACTTTGGCTGGTGGTGGTAAAATTCCAGGTGCTATTACCAGTAATACCGGCATAATTATTCCCCGCAATATCCTTAATCGCACCGTTGGCAATTTCTACATAATAATCTGTGCCTTGTGCTAAGTCATTGGTTGGGTTAATTGTCAGTTGACTGCCACTAACGGTGACATTACTGTTAGTAACCGCAATGGTTTCGACAACAGAATTATCCGAGACTTTCTTGATAACAATATTGCCACTACCTTTTTGAATGGCTTCACTGAAGTTAACCACTAAGTTAGCACCAACTGCTACCCCTGTGGCATTATCAGCAGGGCTGAAACTGCTGACTGTGGGTGGGGTGGTGTCAGTGGGGGCGACGGTTTGGAAATTCCAGGTGCTATTACCAGTAATACCCGCATAATTATTACCCGCAATATCCTTAATCGCACCGTTGGCAATTTCTACATAATAATCTGTGCCTTGTGCTAAGTCATTAGTTGGGTTAATGGTCAGTTGACTGCCACTAACGGTGACATTACTGTTAGTAACCGCAATGGTTTCGACAACAGAATTATCCGAGACTTTCTTGATAACAATATTGCCACTACCTTTTTGAATCGCTTCACTGAAGTTGACCACTAAGTTAGCACCAACTGCTACCCCTGTGGCATTATCAACGGGGCTGAAACTATTGGCTGTAGGTGGGGTGGTGTCACCAGAACTAGAACTTTGAATCGTTAAACTCCAGCCGCCAGCTATACTACCACTATCCCCTCCTACATCATCCTGCACAAATAGCTGCCAAGCCCCATTGGGATTTGTGCCATTGAATGCGGACAACGCCGTACCATAAGGGCCTGCGGGTGCGGGAGTAGAGAAGGTATCACCGACTTCGTAGTCAGTTGGACGATAGGTTCCTGATGTAATTTGAGAGTCATCTGGCAATGTCCCTGAAGCGCTGTCACTAAAAGTTAGATTGACATTATTTAAGGGTGAGCTATATCCTCCCCCAGCATCGGACATGAGCATGACTTTTTGTCCCCCAGGGCCGAGCAGAAACATATCTACATCATCTGGCCAAGTATGGGATAAACCCAATAAGCTGACTTGAATGTTGGTAATGTTCCCACTGACACCGGAAACGTTAATCGTTGATGGATAAGGCGAGGCACTGCCGCCCGCCGGAATAGTAATACTATTGGGGTTGGTGAAAATTGGCAAAACTTCCTCGGAAACGATTGTTCCTGTTGCCGTATTAGGAGTTCCCCCAATGTATCCTGTACCGGAGTTGATGTTGAAAACAACGGTTTCGTTTTGGCTTTCTGCTAGGGTATCAGCCGTGGGGTCAACCACTACCTGGGCCGTACTAGAGCCAGCAGCAAAGGTAATTGTCCCTGTTTTTGTGCTAGGACTAAATGTCACTGCGCTGTTGGTTAATACCGTATAGTCGGCTGGGTCACTCCCAACCGCAGCCGCATTAGCTGTTCCCGCGACCCCAAAGTTAACCGTCATAGGAGAGGTTAAATCTCCACTGCGACTAAAACTGTAGGTTAAATTCCCTGAACCATCTTCCTGTACTGTCACCGGACTGACATTGACGGTGACAGTGGGGAGGTTGCTACTCATTAAAGCGTTATAAATATTCAACCGCTTCCCTGAGACAGTTTTGCCATTGAGGGCAGAAATCGAGTCCCCAGTTGACATGAGGCTATTCTTAACCTGCTGTGCCGTCCAAGTGGGATTTTGAGACCACAGCAACGCCGCCGCCCCGGTGACATGGGGACTCGCCATTGATGTCCCACTAAGAGTCCCGTAGCTACTATTGGGAAGAGTGCTATAAATATCCGAACCAGGGGCTCCTAAATCTACAGTGGTGGCTCCATAGTTGGAGAAAGAGGACAATCCATCGGTGCGGGTGGTTGAGGCAACTGAGATGATATTAGCTAGGTCGTAGCTGGCCGGGTAAGCAGGGGTTGTGTCTGTGTTTTGCGAACTATTACCCGCCGCCGCAATGAATAAAGCTCCCTGTTGTCCGGCAGTATTGATGGCATCGTAGAGAGCTTGACTATAGCCACCGCCTCCCCAAGAGTTATTAGTCAGTTTGACTCCCTTGGCTGTTGCATAGTTAATCGCTAGGATGGCATTGGATGTAGAGCCGGAACCACTATCATCTAAAAACTTAAGTGGCATGATTTTGGCATTCCAAGCCACCCCTGTCACCCCAATGCCGTTATTGCCTTTTCCGGCAATGGTTCCCGAAACGTGGGTTCCGTGTCCCTGCACATCCATCGGGTTATTGTCGTTATAGGCAAAGTCCCAACCCCGGACATCATCGATATATCCGTTATTGTCGTTATCAATGCCATCGCCTGCGATTTCCCCTGGATTTGTCCAGATATTCGCCGATAAGTCCGGGTGGTTGTAATCAACGCCGGTATCAATCACACCGATAACTAAGTTTTGGTTGCCCTTTTGAATATCCCACGCTTCGGGAGCGTCAATATCGGCATCGGCTGTACCCCCACTTTGACCGGTGTTATTGAGTCCCCAAAGTTGGGAATAGCCAGGATCGTTAGGAGTGGTGGCTTGGGGAGTAATTATGCTTAAGCTTTCTTCAGGATTTCTGGTTTTTGAGGTATCTTCCAGGGTGATGATATAGTCCGGCTCGATGTACTCGAAGCGGGGATCATTCTTATAAGTCGAGATGATTTTTTCTACGTTTCCGTCGGGAATCTGCCAAATGTCAATGCCAAGTTGTGACGCTTTGCTAACTTTTGTGACCCCGATTTGCGCCTGTAAGTTGCTAATCTCATTGGAATTAGCTCCGGGCTTTAGTTTTACTATGACACGATCTGACCGAAAATCTGGAGACATGATGATTGCACCATTCAATAAATAAAGATGGAAAAAGATGGGATTTTTCGGAAAAACTCTGATTCCGAAAGTCTGCTCAAAAGGGCTGGTGGTATAGGTCGTATCTTCAAGTTAAGGCATGGTTTAGCACCCCCTGAATTATGTAGAAACCGGGTTTTTCGTCGATGTTGGGTGGCGGAAATCGAGATTAGGGTTCGCCCCCGTGAAGATGGGGGTTGACCTTTGCTTGCCCGGTTTCTGCTTTCCAACCGTTCTCAAACCTGCTTAATTTCTACGATCGCCTATTTTTCAGGAAAGATCCAGATCACTTGCGGATCAGTAAATTTACGTAAGTAAATACCAGTAAAAACCCAAACCGATCTAAAACTGACCGTCAAGAGTGACGCCAAGAATTTGACTAAAAACCTAAATGTAGCGCTTAAATAATTTAAACCACTATATATAGGTTTAAAAATTGCTTTAATTGGATCAATTTGACCCGGATCCACTGAGCCGTTTTTTGCCAAATCTGAGCCGTTTTTTGCCAAATCTGAGCCGTCATCCGCTGCCCATTTTCAATTACTAACATTAATTAGCAAAAAAAAACAAGAAATAACATTATT
>NZ_LIUQ01000081.1:9213-15250 GCF_001276715.1 Planktothricoides sp. SR001
AAATAATGTTATTTCTTGTTTTGCCAAAAAAATAAATATTTAAAATTATCTAATTAACATTTTTTACAATTTTAATTAACTACGAAAAAACCGAATTAAGGCTTAAATTTTATTTCTTAATAAAAACCGGTTAAGATTTTATTTTTTGACCAAATTAATTAAATTTACTATCAATTAATTTGCTTAAAAATTTTTTTAATTTACTAATAAATATAATATTTATAATGTTTCTAATATTTCTAATCTGCCTAAATTTTCCAAAAATGTATCTAATTGGCATGAAAAGTCTAGATTTGATGACAATACCGTATTATCACGGACGGCAAGGGATGAGGCTACTGGTTAGTCGTTATTTAGGGAGAACGTTGGATTCCCGCTTTCGCGGGAATGACAGAGATTTGCGGGAATGACAGAGATTTGCGGGAATGACAGAGATTTGCGGGAATGACAGAAATAAGTGCGTTTATGAGAAACGCTATCTAACCAGCAACCAACAACCAACAACTAACAACCCCCCAACCTCCCCTTCAAAGGGGGGCAACAACCAATAAATAACCAATAACCAACAACCAACAAAAACAACACCCTGAATGTTATACATTTAGAGTGTTCAGCTACAGGGTTAATAGTCCGCGATGAATTACCAGACCAACACCTCAGAATTACCGTTACTTTCCTGGGGGGTGGCCGAACCTGGGGGTAGTTACGATTTCGGTAAAGTCCGTGAACACCCCAGCGCTCAACCGCAGTGGATTTCTGTGTTGGTCGATGCACCGGGAACGGAGGAAAAACTCTTTACTTATCGGATACCTCCCGATTTACCAGTGCAACCAGGAGATATTTTATCCGTGCCTTTTGGTCCACAGCAAATCGGCGCGATCGCGATTAAATTTCTGGACAAATTACCCGATGATTTAGCGGCGACTCAGGTAAAAAATGTCGAAGATGTGGTAGTCGCCAGTTTTTTTCCTCGGAGTTATTGGCAACTGCTGGAACGAGTAGCGGCTTATTACTATACTCCCTTAATCCAGGTAATTCGCACCGCTATGCCACCGGGACTTTTGGCGCGATCGCAACGCCGGATTAGACTCAACGGGGAAATTCCTCCGGGGGCTGATATTTTCCTCAGTGCAGCCGGTCGTCAAATCCTAAATTTACTGCAAACCGCCAAAACCGGAGACTATACTTGGCAGTATATCCGCCGTCAAGTACCCAAAGCTACATCGGGACTCAAAGAATTACTCAAACGGGGTTGGGTGGAAAGTTATCTAGAATCCCCTAAACCCCCTAGGGCGCAAATGCGTCAAGCGGTGACATTAATCGGAGAAGGTCTATCCCATGACCTCACCCCCAGGCAGCAAGAAGTAGTAGAAATTTTGCGGCGTCGGGGGGGTGAACTCTGGATGACCGAATTATTGCAAATTTGTCAAACCAGTTCCTCCCTAGTCAAAGTCTTGGAAGAAAAAGGCTATGTAGCTATTTCGCTTCAGGAACGGTTGCGCGTCCTGGCAGAACCAACCCAGAAACCCGACCAAGCCAAAACCTTGACCCGTTATCAAACTAAGGCATTAGAACTGATCAAATCTCTGCATGAATTTGCCCTGGTTTTATTGCATGGGGTCACGGGTTCCGGGAAAACCGAAGTCTATATGCAGGCGATCGCGCCTATTCTTGCCCAGGGAAAATCCGCCCTGGTACTCGTCCCAGAAATTGGCCTCACCCCACAACTCACAGACCGTTTCCGGGCGCGGTTTGGCGACCAAATCGCCATTTATCATAGCCAACTATCGGACGGCGAACGATACGATAGTTGGCGGGTTATGCTCACCGGCACCCCGCAAATCGTCATTGGCACCCGGTCGGCTATTTTTGCCCCCCTCCCCAACCTAGGGCTGATTATTCTCGATGAAGAATTCGACGACAGCTATAAACAAGACCAACCCGCCCCAAGTTATCATGCGCGTACCGTTGCCCAATGGCGGGCGGAATTGGTCAACTGTCCTCTAATCCTCGGTTCTGCCACTCCTTCTTTAGAAAGTTGGGTACAAGTCGCCGAAGCCCAAGAAACCGCCGCCATTCCCACTTATTACCTCTCCTTACCAGAACGCATTCACGGGCAAGCCATGCCCCCCATTGAAATAGTGGATATGCGCGAAGAATTGCGCCAAGGCAACCGGACAATTTTTAGTCAGTCTTTGCAAAAGGCTTTAAACGATCTGATCGAAACCAAGCAACAAGGGATTTTATTTATTCACCGTCGGGGACATAGCAGTTTTATCTCTTGTCGCAGTTGTGGCTATGTGATGGAATGTCCCCATTGTGATGTTTCCTTGGCCTATCATCACCCCCACGAAAACGCGGCGGAACTGTTGCGCTGTCACTATTGCGGCCATACTCAGCAGCCCTTGACCCGTTGCCCGGAATGTCATTCTCCTTATTTTAAGCATTTTGGCAGCGGCACCCAGAAAGTTGCCCAACATTTAGCGCAGCATTTTCCCCAGTTGCGGTTAATTCGCTTTGATAGCGATACTACGCGCACCAAAGGCGCCCACCGCGCCCTGATTTCTCGCTTTGCCCAAGGGGAAGCGGATCTATTAATTGGTACGCAAATGTTGACTAAGGGGTTGGACTTACCCCAAGTGACTTTGGTGGGGGTGGTGGCTGCGGATGGATTGCTGAATTTATCGGATTATCGGGCTTCGGAACGGGCTTTTCAGACTTTAACTCAGGTGGCGGGTCGGGCCGGTCGGGGTCGCGACCCTGGACGAGTGATTATTCAAACCTATACTCCAGACCATCCCGTGATTTCGGCGGTGCGATCGCATGACCTGGACGGATTTATTGCTAATGAACTGGCGGAACGGGCAGCCCTGAATTATCCCCCTTATGGTCGATTAATTTTACTCCGCATTTCTGGGGGCAATGAAGGAGAAGTGGCGGCGACTGCGGAACGTTTAGCCACAATATTAAGGAACGGTAAATCCCTAACAGAGGGCAAACCGTTGACCCCTACATTAGTTAACCGTGGAGAACCGATAGAACCCACCGCCGATGATTTATTTACCGATGATTTATTTACCAATGATTTTGAATTACTCGGCCCTGCCCCAGCGCCAATTATGCGAATCGGCGATCGCTATCGGTGGCAGATATTGCTCAAATTTGCCCCAGGAATTCCCGTGGACTTGCCCCCCTTGGAACAGTTGCGATCGCATTGCCCGAAATGGGTCAGTCTTAGCATTGATGTTGACCCCTTGTATTTGAGTTAATCACCACATTTGGGCGATCTCCAAAAAAAGACAAAAACGGCGGAGCAAGATCCGCAAACAATTAAGACCTCACATTCCGCCGTCTTGGAATAGAGACAGAATTTCTCACATCTCTATTGCCTTTCCCTTATGTATATATCTGTATAAGTTGCCTAGAAATGACTGCTAGTTTCCTGGAGTGGTGCTTTCAGTTCCGGTGCCTTCGGTAGTCGCCCCTGGAGTGGTGCTTTCAGTTCCGGTGCCTTCGGTAGTCGCCCCTGGAGTGGTGCCTTCAGTTCCGGTGCCGGGAGTGGAGGTGGCATCAGTGCCGGTGCCGGGAGTGGAGGTGGCATCAGTGCCGGTGCCGGGAGTGGAGGTGGCATCAGTACCCATGCTCGGAGTTGTAGTGGCATCAGTGCCGGTGCCGGGAGTGGAGGTAGCATCAGTGCCAGTTGCCCCTGGAGTGGTTGCCCCTGGAGTTGTAGTGGTATCAGTGCCCGTGCCACCTGGAGTGGTTGCCTCTGGAGTTGTGGTAGCATCAGGAGTGGTTGCCCCTGGAGTTGTGGTGGTATCAGCCGGTGCCGCTTCATTGGTATCCGTCGGGGCTGCACCTTCTTCCGGCTTAGAACAGCCAGCTAACAATCCTACGCTTAGGATACAAGCAGCAACAAGAGTTTTAAAGTATCTAGCTTTCATGGAACACTCCTCAAGAAAAATCAATCCACATCGATCGCTAAGAATAGCACATAAATTAATTTTGTCTATCCGTGTCTTTTACCTTTGCTTAACTATTTTTAGGATTGTGCTAACCCAAAGGAATTTTTTCCCTACAGCAGTATGGGTTCTGAGCGATCGCCTTTATGTATTTGCTAAGTGACAAAAAAGTTGCGAGAAAAAACCGGCTTTTTTTATCACATAAAATAACTGATTAATTATTAATTATTAATTATTGGTTATTGGTTATTGGTTGATTGTTGTTTGTTGATTGTTGATTGAGGAGCTTCAGGAGTGGGGGAGCTTCAGGAGTGGGGGAGCGGGGGAGCTTCAGGAGCGGGGGAGCTTCAGGAGCGGGGGAGAAAATAACCAACAAACAACAACCAACAATCAACCAACAATCAATCAACAAAGAATCCCTACCCAACAAACAACAACCAACAATCAACCAACAAAGAATCCCTACCCAACAAACAACCAACAAACAACAACCAACAATCAACCAACAACTAACAATAAATAACCAAATTAATTCCAATTGCCAATCATCATAAACGCTGACCAAAAATAAGGATGAGATAAATTAAGATTTCTCAGTTCGGCTAATTCTTCAGAAAGAGGCAACATTTCCCCATTTGATAATCTTAATTGGCCATTTTCAATTCTAGTTTTTCCTTTAATCATGGCGATTTGCGCCGCACGCAATGCTTGAGATTTAATGGGGTTTTCACTTAATTCTTGATAAAAATCACTCATTAATCCCAAAGTACCCGCATCACTCACATACCATAGGCTGGCTAAAGCTGATTTGACTCCTGCTTGAACCGCTAAACCAGCAAAACCTAATTCTGCTTCGGGGGAACCTACTGCGGTCTTACAAGCGGATAAAACTAATAGTTCAATGGGGGTATTTTCGACTTGACTCCATCCGAGTTCATTGGCGATTGTCTTGAGTTCACCCAGATTCATTTTGCGGTCATAAAACTGGATATAAGATTCATTCAAGTCTCCTGCTTTAAATTCTCCGTGAGTGGCTAAGTGAATAATTCCAAATTGTTCTGTTTGATTCACAGTTTTAAACTCATCTACGGTAAATTCTTGATTCAGAAATAACTCCCCTTGCCAAGATTCTCTGAGAATATTGTTTAGTTCAATAGGAACGGCAGGTAAGGGGTTTAGGTCGGTAAATTCTGAAGCACCCATTGCTAGAATTGGGGTATTTCTCACGTCAGCGTAACTGACATCAGTTAATCCAAAACTGGGAACTAGGGCAACGCCATATTTTTCAATTAAAAACTGTTTGCCATCATGCAATGCGGCAATGGGCAGACTGCGTAAACCAGAGTCCATTGATAAGACTAAAATATCAATGCCTTCTGCTTGTAATTGGGGTTCTATCGGGGCAATCAGGGTTTGATAAAGTTTTTGGGCATTTTCCAGATATTTCTGCGATCGCCGATATCTTGGATCGGTAATTTGATTTATAAATTGTTGAATGGTTTCTCGCAGTTCTTGCCCCTTCACTTCTGGCAATTGTATATGCTGAACTGGGCCTTGACTCTGGGCGACTATTACTCCAGGAATTTGCCGAGTTGAAGCTAACAGTTGTGCGGTATTTTCTATTCTGCCATCAGGACTGGGGACGACTGTAAATAAATCCAGTTGACTCTCGCTGGCTGAGACATAAATAAATGCGGATTTTTGTCCCGTGACTTGCCACAGGTCGTATAAGGTGGCAGAAATTTCATCAAAAGAAGGGGCTTTACCAAACAGTTCCAGTCCTAAATAATCGCTAAATTCTACCGCTTGATATTCTTCAATTAACTGAACCGCTACATCCACATCAACTTGTTGTAATTGTGCTTCATAAGCAGGGCGATCGACCTGTTGTTCTCCTCTAGGCATTTCCGGGCCTGGTTTTTCTTGCGGGGGTTTTTCTCCCGGTCGATTACCGATCTGATTCGGGGTCGGGGGACCTGATGTAGGAGGAGAAGGTGGCGACTGAAAACCATGAACCTGTAAAGGTTCTAAGGGGATGTTGCGATCGCCAAGGGGAGGTTGTCCCGGTTGAGGTT
>NZ_LIUQ01000081.1:15370-20644 GCF_001276715.1 Planktothricoides sp. SR001
GTTGTTCTGTGGGTGCAGGTTGGCTCGAATCTTCTGAACCTGGTAGAGAAGAAGGCAATACCGGCTGATTATCTGAAGGGGGTGGGGCAACCGGGACGATCGCGTCTGTGTTCGGCCCAGTAATACCGGACTGATTACCAGATTGAGTTATCCCAGGTTTTGCCACAATTAAAACCCAGGCGATCGCTAATAATATCTGAAATATTTGAAAAAAACGTTGATTCATTGGTAGATATTTCACCTTGGAAAATAGGGACTTAAAAATCGGGACTTGAAAATCGGCTATTTAGAAGTTTGTGGGCAAAGAAAACCCATAACCAATTCCTAAAATAAATCGCGTGCCATCTCCAGCACTTCCAGTAATATCCGTTAAGGCAGGAGAAATGACTACGGGAATATTTTTAAATGGGGCAATGGAAAGACCCACGGTCATGTCTTGACCAGTCCATTCCGCGATCGCGCTGATGGGTTGATTAATCCGCAGGGCCATTGAACCAAATACCCCCACGGTTCCTTCATCATTATTAATCTGATCTTCGGTGCGAAATTGACCGCTACCGACTCCCAGAGATACATGAAGCTGATTAAACAACTCCGAAGGATCGGGATCGAAAATAAACCGTTTCGTCACCACCCCATAAAGCGATCGCCCTCCGTCGGTTTCCCCCCAACGGATTGCCCCTTGGACTCCCGCAGCGACACTCAGATCGTAAGGTAGGCGCCGATGTAATTTCACGCTGACCGTACCATCCTGAAACGCATCTCCCCATAAATCAGTTGCCGTAATGCCCAAACTAACTCCAACGGTTTTGACGGGATTACCAAATCCAATCCCAAATCCCATCACCCCATCCGCGTCTTCCGTAAACCGGGTGCGTTCTTGGACTCCTAACCCAAATCCTGCCCTGCCCCAAGACGACCCATAACCAGAGGGGTTCATAATACTCACCCCTGGGGATGCTGCCGGGGGTTTTCGTTGTTCTCTTTGGATACTTTGAGAACGCAAAGGCACTCTTTGGGGTCGAAATACATCCTCTGAACCGCTTTGCCGATGTAATGTGGAACGTCGTCGCGGTGTTCCCGGTTCTGGGACGGGGACGGGAACTGGAACATCCGGCGATTCCTGGGCGATCGCCTCTGGGAATTCGGTTTGCGGCATCGTTTCTGTTATATTATCCGCTTCAGCGGAAAATTGCGAAACCAAGGGGATGAATTCTGATTCTTGCTGACTTTGAGAAGCTGCCGGAATTGCCGGAATTAGACTAAGGGCGATCGCTGATATTATAGTTAACAAAAATACACTTTTTTTCATTGTCAGTTATCCTGAAAAGCTCAATTACTTTGTTAGGAAATCATTAAATTTGACAAAAGTCTTGAATCCCTTGCCAAATCTGTGGCAAAACATTAGTCAACCCATGATCGCTGTCGAGTTCTTGCAGTTTTACCCAGGGGCGATCGCTGGCAAAAGATCGACTCGACTCAATGGGAATCACCTCATCGTGAATCCCATGAAAAATTAAAGTAGGAATTTCTCTAGAAAACTGTTCATTTTGATACTGGAGTAAATCAACCCAAAATTGATAGCTGAGTGGCAAATCCCGGTTTTCTCCGTAATGGGGAAATAGCCCAAATCCATCCCTTTGCCATTGCTGCATGGCTGCCTCTCCCAACAAGCGAGATAAATGTCGGTGAAATTGGAAAGCGGGGGCTAGTAAAACTAAGCGTTTTACTTTAAAGTTTCCTTGAGCCAAAATTGCTGAAGTCAATCCGCCAAAACTAGAACCAATTAAGGTAATTTCTGGTAAGCTAGTGAGAGTTTTCTCTGTTGTGTCTGAGATAGATATTTTATCAAAATATTCGGCTTTAATGAAATTTAATTGTCTGGTTAAGGTAAGATTGAAAAAATCCCCTTGATTCAAATCAGGAGTTTGTAGGTTAATTGACAATTGGCCAAATCCTTGGCGGAAATACTCCGCTTTTCCCCCGTGGGGAGAAGAAGCAAACCCATGTAGATAAATATACTTATCCCGTCCCATAATCCTTAAGCAAGATAAACATAAGATATATTTTAGCAAAATGTAGGGTGTGTTCGCGGAAACTTTTTTGTCAGCAATTAACTTCTATTCCAGCCGTAACGCACCACAGCAAAATGTAGGGTGTGTTCGCGGAAACTTTTTTGTAAACAATTAACTGCTATTCCAGCCGTAACGCATCATATTTTTTGGGTGCAAAAGTTAACCCAAAAAATAAAACAAACCGGGTTTTTATTTTATTTTGGGTGTTTGGCAAAAGCTGGCAAAAGGTGCGTTACGGCTGGAATAAAGGTTAATTGTTTATGTCAAATTTTTTCGCCAGCCTAACACACCCTACAGTTTTATTAAGAAACCGGGTTTCTATTTTATTTGGGGTTTTTCGCAAAGGTTAACGTTAATTACCCGGTTTCTGGGGTCTGGGAGAGGGGCCGATCGCGCAGATCGGGTGAGGGAATCCTTTTTTTGGGAAGACGGGAGGCGCGAGAATCAACTTTCCTCCCCAAAGCCCGATCGAACTCAAAACCCTTATAATACCAATATAGATATGCCTGAACAATTGATAGGACTTTAGAAAAAGGAGATAACCGTGATGCAAATTACATTAAGTCAAGAACAAACGCAAGTCCTGGAACGATTAGTACAACAAGGTCGGTATCCTTCATTGGAAGCTGCTATAAATACCGCATTAATACTTCTCACCGATGAAAATTCATTCAATGAGTCAACAGAAAATCCAGAATACTTAGCTTGGCTGGCACAAACGCGCCAGAAAATAGAGGAAGGATTAGAGCAGTCAAAACGCGGAGAGTCTTTGGATGGAGAAGCAGTGATTGCTCGATTGAGAGAAAAAGTTAAATTAGCTTCATAGGTACAGGCATGAACCGTTTTCTCATCACGGTTGCTGTAGGGATTTAGAAGAAATTTCTAGTTACTTTCTGGAGAAAAATGTCGAAGCTGGAGAGCTTTTTGTTGAGGGTTTTAACAAAAAATGTCAGCAGTTAGCCCGGTTTCCCTATTTGGGACGTTCTTACTCTCAATTTAGTCAGAATCTACGAGGGATTCCATTAATGGGTTATATTATTTTTTATCAGGTAATTGAAGACGGCATTGAAATTGTGCGCGTGATTAGTGGTTATCGAAATTTGTCGGATATTTTTCAGGAAAAGTGACTGATGAAAAGCGATCGCTTTTTTGTCCCCGAAATAACCGGGTTTCTGTTGTGAATATGTAGGGGCGAATGGCCATTCGCCCCTACCGTGGAACCAAAAAAGAAACCCGGTTTCTGAGTTCAGGGGAAGCGATTCCCTCCGGGACGCTTCGCGATCGCGCTTTTTCTGTGTGGGATCTAGCCCTTTTTAAGAATGGATAGGCTCAAGATCACCAGCAAAATCTTCATCTGCAACACAGATGCCATTGTGCCAAAGTTCGTATTCACTAATATCAATATCCTCATTCCAAACTAGAGCATATCCCCCCGGTTCAACTTGAAAATTCTTAAAAAATGTAGGATTTCTTAACCGAGCAAATGTATGATTGTCTAACAACCTAGAAACATCGTATTGCCGGATTTCTCCATTACTAAACTTAACCAGCAAACTATAATCTTGAATAACTTTAGCAGAAATAATCCGAGGCGGCTTCATAAAATTAAATCATTTTAAAGGTGGCAGCTTAATAAATTCTTGGCTATTCCAAATCTGGAGTAGTTCTTTCTGGTACAATTTTGCCCATTCTAGCACCATTTTTTCGGCACGTCCTGGTAAATCTCCTTCAATAACTTCTAGAGACTCAATACTGATTAACGCATTATACTCACCATAAATAGCGTGAAAATGAGGGGGAGAATGATCGCCAAAGAACATGGCGACAAAATTTGACATAAACAATTAACGTTTATTCCAGCCGTAACGCACACGGCAAAATGTAGGGTGTGTTAGGCTGGCGACAAAATTTGACATAAACAATTAATGTTTATTCCAGCCGTAACGCACCATTTTTTGGGGGGGCGGTTAACTCAAGAAACAAAAAGAAACCGGGTTTCTATTTTATTTGGGGTTTTTCGCCAAGGTTAACGCAAGAAACCCGGTTTCTGGGGAGAAAGAGAAGTTTATTAATCAGTAATTAAAAAGCGATCGCGCTTTTTCTGTGTGCGATCGCGCTTTTTTGTCCCAAGCAAAGAAACCAGGTTTCTGTCCCTCGAAGCAAAGAAACCGGGTTTCTGTTGTGAATATGTAGGGGCGAATGGCCATTCGCCCCTACCGTGGAACCAAAAAAAAACCCGGTTTCTGAGTTCAGGGAGGCGATTCCCTCCGGGACGCTTCGCGATCGCCCTTTTTCTGTGTGCGGTAAGCTTTCGCTATGCCGTCAGGCAAGCACGCTTCAATCTGGTTGTCGGGTTTGTCCAATAAGGCTTGACTGCGGCAGTTATCTGAAAAGCGGTTTACTTCCTAACAAACCATGTGAATAATAATGGAAATGGTGGATTAAGCGAACGTTAAACATCTTCAAAGATTGCATCTTTTTTTAAGGAGAGCAGTTTCTAGCGCTTCATCAATACCAAAGATTGCATCTTTTTCAAGGAGAGCAGTTTTTAGCGCTTCATCAATACCTTTGTTAGATCCAAATCGGGCTTGAGTAACTGTGGCATTTTCAAGATTAGCCCCTTTTAAATCAGCTTTTGTTAAATCAGCCTCAGTCAGGTCAGCATTACTCAGGTCAGCCTCTCTTAAGTCAGTTTTACTCAGATTAGCCCCTCTTAAGTCAGCCTCACTCAGATTAGCTTTTCTCAAGTCAGCCCAATTCAAACGAGTCTCACTTAAGTCAGTCTTGCTCAAATTAGCATTACGCAAATCGGTTTTACTCAAATTAGCCTTACTCAGGTTAGCCCCACTCAAGTTAACCCAACTCAGATCAGTTTCACTTAGTTCACTTAGATCAGTTTCACTCAGATTAGCCTTACTCAGATTAGCTTCACTTAGGTTAGCCTTTTTTAAGTTAGCCCCACACAGGTTAGCTCCACTCAAGTTAGCCTGACTCAGATTAAACCCACTCAGGTCAGCATTGCTCAAATTAGCCTCACTCAGTTTAGCCTTTTTTAAGTTAGCCCCACTCAGGTCAGCATTACTCAGGTCAGCATTACTCAGGTCAGCATTACTCAGATTAGCATTACTCAGATTAGCCTTACTCAGGTTAGCCTCACTCAGGTCAGCCTCACTCAGATTAGCCTGACTCAGATTAGCAT
>NZ_LIUQ01000090.1 GCF_001276715.1 Planktothricoides sp. SR001
TGTGTTGGTTGAGGTTGACGATTAACAGTTGCTTCAGGTTGTTCAGGTTCCGAATCGATCGCCTCAGTTTCCATAGAATCTTCTGATTCAGTTTCCGAATCGATCGCCTCAGTTTCAGTTTCCGGTTCATCCGGGGATTCTGATTCTGCTGATTCTTCTGATAGAAAATCTTCTGATTCAGGTTCCGAATCGATCGCCTCAGTTTCCGTTTCCGGTTCATCCGGGGATTCTGATTCTGCTGATTCTTCTGATAGAAAATCTTCTGATTCTGGTTCCGAATCGATCGCCTCAGTTTCCGTTTCCGGTTCATCCGGGGATTCTGATTCTGCTGATTCTTCTGATAGAAAATCTTCTGATTCTAGTTCCGAATCTTCTAAAGACAGTAATTCATCGCGATCGCCGATATAATCTTGACGATTTCCTGAAAAAGCATCGATTAATCGTGTGAATAGCGATCTGCTGTTTTCTTCCGATCTAAAAGAGTCATCCACGGGTAAAAATTCAGCATCAGGTTGTGGTGTTTCAGCCTCCGGTTCTGTTGAGGTTTCTTCCTCTTCTTCCAATAGAGATTCTGGCTCATCATCCGATATATGAGAATCGTATGATGGTTGAGGTTCAACATTAGTGGAAGACTTGGATCTACTAATAGTAGGCTTCGGTCTGCCTTGTTCATCAAAACACTCCTTTCTCGCAGTTCCGGGAAAAGCCTCAATAAAAAGCTTTAACATATCCGGGTCGTCTTGAAATACTGTCATCCACACAGAGAAAAATCCTTTATCCTTTGCTTGATCAACAATACCTTTACGCATTTCTTCGTCATCTGATTTTTGCAAAAGTTTTAGACACCAATGCGCCTTGTTCCAAGCTTCTGTGCGATGTTCATATCTTTCATCTGCGGGTCTAGGTTCATCAGAACCGCCCGGATAGCGATTTAGACCAGTTAACTCCAAGGTTCTTTGCGCTTTGTCTTGTTGATACTCGCTAAGATTAGAGTTAACCTTGATAATTACAATTTTTTCCCGATCTTCTCTTTCCTGATATTGGTACTCAAAAATGCTGGATGTATTATCGATCTCAGGCCAATAGACATCATCTAACTCTATGTCTTTATCTGATTTAGCATCATTGCAAGAACCACAGGCAAGTAGGAAGTTACCCCAATCTCCTCTCAAGGATGGATGCAAGCTTTTTGGCAACTTATGTTCTACATTCAAATACCGAGCCTCTAACTTGGTTTCGCAATAAGAACAATAAGGACCTAATCTACAAATCAGATCGGGCTTTGCCTTTTTGTAAGTATCATCCTTTTTTTTGCGATCGGATTTAAACACTTTAGGAGCATTAGTATTAGGATCTTCTGGCCAACGTCCTTTATCGACTGGTCTCATTTGGCTACCTCCTGAGCAGATAGGGCTGCTCTCCGGTTCATTCTGAGAAAAGCATGATAAGCCGCATCATCACTGTATCGCATTTTTAATTGCGCTTCTAATTCATTTAGTTGATCTTCAATTTTTCTTAGCTTTTCTGGGTCAAATGTTTTAGCATTTTTCGCCTCTTCTATTAACTGCGAGTATTTTTCAGCATCTGCTTCCATCCGTAAAAATCGCTGACCCTTATGTGGTACGTCTATACCCATGATCAGAGCCACAATATCTTCAATACTTCTGTTATAATACTGAAGATTTTTTTCATTATCCAAGTTAATCAGGTCTCCTAACCGGAGAGACTGGATAATAAATGGTGAATGAGTGGTGGCGATAAACTGAATATTTGGGAAGGTACGATGTAATGCTTCCACCACACCGCGCTGCCAACTAGGATGCAGGTGTAAATCAATTTCATCAATTAATACAATGCCCGGTGTTTCTTTAGCCGCATCCTTGCCTAAGTGAGGATTCAACATGGCCGCCCGATAAGCCATATCCGCAACCATTGCTAACATATTCCGCACCCCATCACTGAGAACTCCTAGGGGTAATAACCGCCCATCTTTTGCCTCAGCCAATACTTCACTTTTATTCAAATCATAAGTAATTGTCTGCCAGTCTTCATCTTCCATACACTTGGCAACAGCACTGGTCACGACTTCTAATGCATCACTCCGCTTTCCTGATTCTAAGGCTTCTTTTTCTTCCTTTCTCAGCCAATCAGTTAACCAGGTTATATTTGAGCCAGGACGGAAACAATTTTCATAGCCTTTAGTTCGGGATTCTTTTACGGAATTATTCTCATCTTGATTTTCTTTTGTTTGATTTTGGTTGGGAATCCAGAGACGATCTGTTCCATAATAAACGATGAGAGGTAAAAGGCTATTTTGACCATTAGAGATCATTTTATTGAGATTTTGAGATAAAGTCTTTATGGTTTTATCTGTCCTAGGCTTATTCCCTGTATCAGCCAAAGATTGCGTCCAGTTAATTTCTTGTTCTGCAAAAATTCCTTCACAGCTTACTGAAGCCGGATATTGAGGCTGAATGTCAATGTTTCTACCTTTTTTATATAATTTGAGACGCACGTCGCGATCTTTTAAGGAACGTAACGAATCTGGTTCACTAACCTCTGATAACAAAGCACTAATCCCAACCGCGATCGCATCCAGAATCGCTGTCTTCCCTTTACCGTTAGCCCCAATAATTAAAGTATAGGGGGCTGAAAGTTCAAACTCCTCGTTTTCAAAGCATTTAAAGTTCTCAAGTATGATTCGGTTAATTTTCATAGTTTTCTCCAATCCTTAAACAAGGCTAAATTTGACCTTTGATGACTGCTAGAGACTATAATGATTTCAGGTTGACAATTTGCTGGCGTTCTATTTCCTCGCTAATCAGCGATGATTGGGTTGTCCCAATAAATTGTATCATGGGAAATATCTGCCGAAGCTTGTTCATTATATTTTTTTCCAATTCTGAATCTAGATGCAATTCTAAGTCATCAATTAATACCACTTCAGGGGTTTGCTCGATCGCTTGTTTACCTAACAGGTTTCATTTTGTAGCCTCCGTATCAAAACCGTCTACGAGTTTTTTCCGTTGAAGAAATGCTTCATAAGCAGGATTGTCGCTATATGGAATATATTCCTCCGCAGTAGCCTTCATTTTTGGATCGCGATCGCTTTGTTGCGGTACTTCAATACCCATCACATTTTTAACAATATCTGTAATGGATTGATTGTCATACTTATCATAATCGATTGTTTCTTGAGCATCTAAACTAATTAATTTTCCTAATTCACGACGGAGAGACTGGATAATAAATGGTGAATGAGTAGTAGCGATAAACTGAATATTTGGGAAGGTACGATGTAATGCTTCCACCACACCGCGCTGCCAACTAGGATGCAGGTGTAAATCAATTTCATCAATTAATACAATGCCCGGTGTTTCTTTAGCCGCATTCTTGCCTAAGTGAGGATTCAACATGGCCGCCCGATAAGCCATATCCGCAACCATTGCGAACATATTCCGCACCCCATCACTCAGGAGTCGCAGGGGCAGTAAACGCCCATCTTTTGCCTCAGCCAAAACCTCATTTTTCATCGAATCATAAGTAATCGTCTGCCAGTCTTCATCTTCCATACAGTCAGCAAGAGCACTGGTCACGACTTCTAGTGCATCACTCCGCGCTGATTTTAAGGCTTTTTCTTCTTTCTTTCTCAGCCAATCAGTTAACCAGGTTATATTTAAGTCAGTATCGAAACAATTCTCATAGCCTTTAGTTCGGGATTCTTTTACGGAATTATTCTCATCTTGATTTTCCTTTGTTTGATTTTGGTTGGGAATCCAGAGACGATCTGTTCCATAATAAATGATGAGAGGTAAAAGGTCAGTTTGACCATTAAACGCGATTTCCTTCAGCTTTTTAGATAAATCTTCTATTGTCTTATCTATCTTAACCTTAAGATTGCTGCGGACTAAAGATTGCGTCCAGGTAATTTCTTGTTCTGCAAAAATTCCTTCACAGCTTACTGAAGCCGGATATTGAGGCTGAATGTCAATGTTTCTACCTTTTTTATATGATGCGAGACGCACGTCATTATCTTTTAAGAAAAGCAAAGAACCTGATTCACTAACCTCTGATAGTAAAGCACTAATCCCAACAGCGATCGCATCCAAAATCGCTGTCTTCCCTTTACCATTATTCCCAATAATTAAAGTATAAGGCGATGAGAGTTCAAACTCCTCGTTTTCAAAGCATCTAAAGTTCTCAAGTATGATTCGGTTAATTTTCATAGTTTTCTCCAATCCTTAAACAAGGCTAAATTTGACCTTTGATGACTGCTAGAGACTATAATGATTTAAGGTTGACAATTTGCTGGGGTTCTATGGTAATCAGCGGTGATTGGGTTGTCCCAATAAATTGTATCATGGGAAATATCTGCCGAAGCTTGTTCATTATATTTTTTTCCAATTCTGAATCTAGATGCAATTCTAAGTCATCGATTAATACCACTCCAGGGGTTTGTTTGGTTGCTTGTTCGTATAACTGAGGATTTAGGACAGCGCAGCGATAAGCAATATCCGCGACCATTCCTAATAAATTATATAAATTGCGATTTTGCTTATCCAAATCACAAAAATTTATTTCTTGATTTTCTAGTTTTAAAAGTAATTCCTCTTGCCGTAGATCGTAAACAACATCTTTTATATTTTCCGAACAGTCGGCGATCGCTTCTTTCACTGCCATAAAGACCTCCCAGGGTTGTCCCTCTTGTCTGGCTATTAATTCCATGATTTTGAACCATTCCCAGAGTTGTTTATAATTTTTTGTCGGATTAAACCAATTCAAATTACCTAAAATAACTGACTTTGGCTTATTCGCTTCAATAGCTTTCAATTTTTTGCTCGGCCATCGCTTTGCACTATAATAAGCAACTATTGGTAGAATAATATCTTCTCCCTTGCGAATTCCTTGCTGAAGTTGCTGGGCAATTTTTTCTATTTCTTTAGCATGAACCGAAGTAGTTCTGCCGTTTTCCTTTTCTATAGTTCGCTTCCAACTAATTCCTTGTCCATTCACTATCCCTTGACATGAAATTACTACCGGACACTTCCGCACATCTTCTTTATGAATATTACGATATGGAATATCGCTAAACCCTAAAAACAGGGAACCAGCAGCGATCGCCAATGCTTCCATTAGGCTAGTTTTGCCACTGCCTTTATTTCCCACAATTAAACAGGGGTCAGTTAAATCGCAGGTAAAATGATCGAATACTCGGAAATTCTGAATTTCAATTCGCTGAATTTTCATGGTCATTCACTGTTTATGAATAATTGGATTATAGCCCATTATATCTTGTAGGGGCAAAGCATTCGCGCCCAAACCTATCGGTTAAGCGTTAGGACTAATCCGCGAATGCTTTGCCCAATGTTCTCAATGTTTATGATTCCTCAATCAAATCATGGCCATAGCCACCGCCCCCAGGAGTTTCAATAATAAACATATCTCCCGGATACATTTCTACTGCCCCGGTACTGTCTAATTGTTCCACAGTTCCATCGCGACGTTGGACATAATTTTTACCCAAAGCCCCGTCACTGCCACCATTTAACCCAAAGGGAGAAATAAGCCGATGATTCGATAAAATACCGGCGGTCATTTGTTCTTGGAAACGCAGGCAACGAATCACCCCATTGCCCCCGCGATATTGTCCTTTACCGCCACTATTTTCCCGAATGGCAAAACTTTCTAATATGACGGGAAAACGCCATTCTAAAACTTCTGGATCGGTTAACCGAGAGTTGGTCATGTGCGTATGCACTGCATCAGTTCCATTGAAGGTTTGCCCAGCCCCAGAACCGCCACAAATGGTTTCATAATATTGATATTTTTTATTACCAAAAGTGAAGTTATTCATGGTTCCTTGGGATGCGGCCATCACTCCTAATGCCCCATATAAAGCATCCACGATCGCCTGGGATGTCTCGACATTTCCGGCAACTACCGCAGCGGGATATTGGGGGTTTAGCATACAGCCTTCGGGAATGATAATTTCTAATGGTTTCATGCAACCAGCATTGAGGGGTATATTGTCATCAACTAGGGTACGAAATACATAGAGAACCGCCGCTTTACATACCGCAGCCGGGGCGTTAAAATTGCTATTTTGTTGGGGAGATGTGCCGGTAAAGTCGATTTTGGCGCTGCGGGTGGTTTTGTCTAAAGTGACTTTTACCTGGATGGTTCCTCCTGCATCCATAAGATAGGTAAATTCCCCATCTTTGAGAACGTTAATCACTCGGCGAACCGATTCTTCGGCATTGTTCTGCACATATCCCATATAGGCTTGGACGGTTTCTAAGCCGAAATGGTTGACCATGTTTTCTATTTCTTGAATTCCCCGTTTGTTGGCGGCAATTTGCGCTTGCAAGTCGGCGATATTTTGGGCTTGGTTGCGGGCAGGATAGGGGCTGGAGTTGAGTTTTTCCAGTAGTTCGTTTTCTTGGAATTTACCGCGAGAAACTAACTGGAAATTGTCAAATAATATGCCTTCTTGTTCTACGGAGGTACTGTTAGGAGGCATGGAACCGGGAGTAATTCCGCCAATGTCTGCATGGTGTCCACGAGAGGCAAGGTAGAAGATGGGCGCACCGGATGGGGCAGCGGATTTTTGGGATGATTCGGTTAGAAATACAGGGGTGATGACGGTGATGTCAGGTAAATGGGTGCCGCCATTGTAGGGGTTATTGGAAATATAAACATCCCCCGGTTGTAGGGTGTTGTTTTTGTCTTTGATTAGGGCTTGAACGCTTTCACTCATTGACCCAAGATGGACGGGAATATGAGGGGCGTTGGCTACTAATTGTCCGTTTTGATCGAATATGGCACAAGAAAAGTCGAGGCGTTCTTTGATGTTGACGGAGGAGGCGGTGTTTTGCAAGGTGATGCCCATTTGTTCCGCGATCGCCCGAAATAAGTTGTTGAAAATTTCCAACATTACCGGGTCTGGTTTGGCGGTGATATGGGTTGTTTTTGGGGAAACGGGAGAGGAGGAAATTGCTGTTTGTTTGGTGAGAATTAAATGATTTTTCTCGGTGATTTTGGCCTGCCAATTGGGCGCGATCGCATTCGTTCCCGTTGCTTCAATAATAATCCCAGGGCCGGTAATTATATCTCCCGGTTGTAAATTATCCCGCTGAAAAACGGGAGTTTCTTGCCAGCGATCGCCTACATACATTTGTACCGTGGCAATGGGTGAGGGAGGTTCGGGACTGTGACGATAAATTATGGGGTCTTCGGGACTATCCATAATTTGCACCACTTCCACAGAAACAGCCTCAACAATTAGGGCTTTTTCTGGTTGAATAAAGCCATAACGTTGCTGGTGCGCGGCTGCAAATTCGGCTTGCATAGTGGCCACATTTTCGGTAAAATCTACAATCAAGGATGAATCCGTTCCCTGATATTTTAGCTGGACTTTGGGGAAAACTTGGCAATCTTGATTTTCTGTTAAATCACTGATATCGTTATTGGCGATTTCTTGTTTACCTTTTGCAGCTAATTCAGTGAATATTTGCTGCAATTTTGATAATAATTCTGGGGATAATGGGGCTTCAATTGCCCGTTGCTGAATCACGCGAACATCCGCTAATCCCATGCCGAAAGCCGATAAAACTCCAGCATAAGGATGGATAAATACTTGTTTCATGCCTAAAGTTTCGGCAATTTGGCAAGCGTGTTGTCCCCCGGCGCCGCCAAAACAACAGAGGGTATATTCAGAAACGTCATAACCCCGTTGTAAGGATATTTTTTTGATGGCATTGGCCATATTTTCCACCGCGATCGCTAAAAATCCGGCGGCTACTTGTTCCGGGGTGGAATTGCTACCAGTTTTCGCGTTAATTTCTGTAGTTAATTGATGAAATTTTTGCCGGACAATTTCCCCATCTAAAGGTAAATCACCATTTTTGCCAAATACTTTAGGGAAAAATTGCGGCTGAATTTTGCCTAACATGACATTACAATCAGTCACCGTTAATGGCCCATTTTGGCGATAACAAGCAGGCCCAGGATTTGCCCCGGCAGACTCCGGCCCGACCCGATATCGTGACCCATCAAAAAATAAAATTGAACCCCCACCGGCAGCGACGGTATTAATTGACATCATGGGAGTTCGGAGGCGAACCCCAGCAATTTCTGTTTCAAATTCTCGTTCGTATTCGCCGTTATAATGGGCTACGTCGGTGGAAGTTCCCCCCATGTCAAAGGTGATAATTTTATCAAAACCGGCCATTTTACTGGTTTGAACTGCCCCAACAATGCCCCCCGCAGGCCCAGATAAGATGCTATCTTTGCCTTGAAATTTTTGGGCATCTGTTAACCCACCATTTGATTGCATAAACATTAATGTTGGGGCGGATTGCTGGGATTGGTTGTCGGAAAGTTGTCCGGCAACGCGATCGACATAGCGGCGTAAAATAGGAGAAAGATAGGCATCGACTACGGTAGTATCTCCCCGGCTAACTAATTTCATTAAGGGGCTAACTTGGTGGGAAACGGAAATTTGAGTAAAGCCAATTTTGCGGGCAATTTCGGCAATTTGCTGTTCGTGTTTCGGATAGCGATAGCCATGCATTAATGCGATCGCGCAAGAACGAATGCCGCTGTTATATGCTTGCTGCAATTGGGCAATTAATGGCGCTTCATTTACGGGTTGCAATTCTTCCCCGTGGGCATTGTAGCGTTCGGCGACTTCGATCGCTTGTTCATAAAGCATTTCTGGCAGAACAATTTCTCGCGCAAAAATATCCGGGCGATTTTGATAACCAATTCGCAAGGCATCTCGAAATCCTTGGGTAATGACTAAAACCGTGCGATCGCCTTTCCGTTCTAATAGGGCATTTGTTGCCACGGTAGTGCCCATTTTTACTGCGGAAATCAATTCCCCAGGGATGGGTTCATCTGTGGGAATGCCCAAAATTTCTCGAATTCCCTGACAAGGGGCGTCACTATAGCGATCAGGATTTTCCGATAACACTTTATGAATCACTAATTGTCCGTCGGGACGTTTGGCAACAATATCGGTAAATGTGCCGCCGCGATCGATCCAGAATTCCCAGGGATTTAGATTGGTATAAATATTACTCATCATTTTTTGTCCTTAAAGAGAATATGTAAAAAATACTAGCAAATTTTACAAATAATGGTAGCCACGGGTTTAAACTCATGGCTACCAGAACGATCCAGAAAATAAAACCAAAAACCGGATTTCTGAATTAAACCTCTGTTTTGATCCAGGCATTGATGGCAAAAACCCGGTTTCTTTTCAGGGACGATTCCGCTTCGATCGGATCGCTGCGCGAATCGCTTACTCAATAACTCCTTCCTGCTGCAATATTGCTTCTAATTGCGGAATCAAAGGAGGTAAATAATTTTGGATGGTATGCCAAACAATATCTAGTTCAACTTGGAAGTATTCATGTGCAATCACGTTACGCATATCCCCCATTAAGCGCCAGGGAATCTGAGAATAGTAGGTCTTGAGTTCGGTGTCAATATTGATAGCCGCTTCACCAATGATCATGAAGTCATAGAGACAAGCATTGGCAATGGTATCATTAGCTTCAAATTCGGAAAAGTTTACCTCTGCTGTGCGCTTTTCTATTCGCTTAATTGCAGCTAAAATATCACGAATTCTATCGATGGATTCTCTAGAAGGCACAAATCGCCTCCTTTAAAACGCGATCGCGCAAGTATGGCTTCAGCGAGTCTGGACTTCCCATATCCACCGAACAACCTAAAACATCTTCTAAATACAAACGGACTCGACTCACGTCAAACAATCCAATGGGGCGATCGTCAAATTCCACTAAAAAATCCACATCACTATCCGGTTTTGCTTCATCTCTAGCCACGGAACCAAATAAGGCTAAAGATTTAACTCCCATTGCCTGTAATTCGCCTTGATGTTTGGCAACGATCGCCAATACTTCGTCTCGCTTCATAAGAGTTAAAAGGATAATTCACAGTTTTTGCTGAATCGTCTAAATTATATCGCATCGAAAACAGCGATCGCCGACTTGTCACATAGATAGTGGTTGCTTTGGCGATCGCCAAATAATCGGGATTTTCCGATAACACTTTATGAATCACTAATTTTCCGTCGGGACGTTTGGCAACAATATCGGTAAATGTGCCGCCGCGATCGATCCAGAATTCCCAGCTATTTTGCTTTGTCATATCACTTACGCCAATTTTATTGTCAATAAAATTATAATATGATATCATTAAATCAAATGATTTTTCTAGTGGCTTTGGTTTTTGGGTTATGGAGCAATTTATATTTTTCCAGTTTTGATTACAGACACTTTCATCAAAAATATTGATTTACTATGTTCACTTACAAAGGTTACACAGGTCAAGTTGAAGTCGATGCCGAAGCAGATATCCTATTTGGCACAGTCCTGGATATTAATGATGTCATCACATTTCAGGGAAAAACAGTAGAAGAAGCTCGTCAAGAATTCCAAAATTCAGTTGATGATTATCTAGAATTTTGCCAAAAATTAGGGGAAAAACCAGAAAAAACGTTTTCTGGAAAGTTGCCTTATCGCACGAGTCCCGAAACTCACAGGAAAATTTTTATTGCGGCGAAAAAAGCGGGCAAAAGTATTAATGCTTGGATGGATGAGGTGTTAAGCGAGATGGCTGATAAAGCTCTGAATGCTTAAAAGAATCAGAAACCAGGTTTCTTGAGAAAATCTCTGTTTTCATGCAAAAGTCGCAGAAACCCGGTTTCTTTTTGAGGGGCGATCGCTTACTCATTAACTGCGTCATCTGGCAATCATATGGTATGATTTATTATCATGGCAGCAGGAAATAATCTAAGCTTAAAAGCTATCACCTATCAGCTATCAGCTAACTGCTTACGGCTGACTATAAGCTTATGGGCTGACGATTTAACTACCATTACCTGTAGGCTTTATTTTTGGTAGCGATCGCCAAAACTTCATGTCGCTTTATATATATCGCTTTATAATATTTCAAACCATAATAATTCACAGTTTTTTCTGATTTTTCTGAATCGTCTAAATTGGCTCGCTGGATTGCACAATAACAGTGGTCTGTACTGAAACCCATTTGTTATGTTATGTTGATGATTTTAAGTAAAGCCTATAGAATCAATCTTGCTATGTTTTTGACCAAGCAAATCAATGAATCAGTCAATTACAGATTAGCATATTTTTATATAATAAAAATATAAAATTAGCTTATTATCACAAAAAAAACAGTAATTTAAAATATTTAATATTATTAAATATTTTAAATTACATCAAACTAATTTTTATCCAAACAATATACGTTTGTAATTTTTTTTGAATATTTTTTTTATTTTTTGTGAAATCGATCTTTTTTTTGCGACTGAGATTAGAATACAACTCAGGATAGTTGGCTCAGTTTTAAGGAAGTTTCTCTATGATGCGAACCTCGCAATTTTTACGAGATTGGTTGATTCCAAAGAAAAATAATAAAAAGCAATGGTTTTTACTAATGCTACTAAGTACCACGGTGGCGATCATAATCGCCTTTTGGGATGTCTGGGTAAACTCCCAACTGGCGACTCTTGGGTGGCAAGCATGGGTGAGTATGGCAGTGACTCTAGTGGCCCTACTGTTGAATGGGTTTACCTCATTACCGGCAGAAATTGTCTTTCTTGGGGCTTTATCGGTGTTATTACTCAGCGGGATTTTGGATACAAAAAGTGCCCTAGCTGGATTTAGCAACGAGGGGATGGTTACAGTTGGCGTCCTCTATATGGTCGTCACTGGACTTCAGCAAACTGGAGCCTTGGGCTGGATTTCTCAGCGGGTGCTGGGGTTGCCCAAAGGAGAAAAAGCGGCGCTACTGCGCTTAATGCCACCCATTATCGGGTTGAGCGCTTTTCTGAATAATACTCCTGTGGTGGCGATGTTTATCCCAGTGGTGAAAGATTGGTGCCGCAAAATCAGCATCAGCCCATCTAAATTAATGATTCCAGTGAGTTATGCTGCGATTTTCGGCGGTATCTGCACTTTGATTGGCACCAGCACCAACCTGGTGGTGAATGGATTATTGATTGCCAACACCGATCATCCAGGCTTAGGGATGTTTGATATTACTGGGGTGGGGCTGCCCTGTGCGGTGGCAGGAACCGCATTTCTTTATTTGACTCAAGGGTGGCTATTACCCATCCGTAAACCTGTGCTGGGCAACACTGATGAACTGCGTCAGTACACGATAGAAATGGTGGTATCACCACAGAGTCCCCTGGCCGGAAAAAACGTTGAAGATGCAGGACTCCGCCATCTACCGGGATTGTATCTGGCAGAAATTGTCCGGGGGAATCAAGTATTACCGGCAGTCAGTCCCAAGGAAGTGTTGCGCGAAAATGACCAACTGGTATTTGTTGGGATCGTCGAGTCGGTGCTTGATTTGCATCAGATGCGTGGACTGCAACCGGCAACGGATCAAGTGTTTAAGCTGAATAGTCCCCGGACTGAACGGTGCATGATTGAGGCGGTGGTTTCTAATACTTGTCCATTGGTGAATAAAACCATTCGTGAAGGACAGTTCAGAAGTCGCTATAATGCGGTAGTTTTGGCAGTGGCCAGAAATGGTAAAAGATTGTTAGGCAAAATTGGGGATATTGTTCTCGAACCAGGAGATAATTTGTTATTAGAAGCTCATCCGATGTTTTTGGAAAAACAGCGAGCTTCCAAAGATTTTTATTTAGTGAGTAGTATTCCTGATTCTGAACCGTTGCGCCATGAGAAAGCTCCTTGGGCGATCGCGATTTTAGCAGTAATGGTTATCGTTGCTGGCTTTAATTGGGTAAGTATGTTGAATGTATCAATTGGTGCGGCAATCGCGATGTTGGTGACAGGTTGCTGTTCACCCAATCGTTCATTACAGAGTATTGAATGGTCGGTATTGCTGGTAATTGGCGCTGCTTTGGGAATTGGTGACGCCCTGGAGAATACGGGTGCAGCACAGGCGATCGCCTCTACTTGTATTAGCATCGCTGGGGATAATCCTTGGGTAGTATTAGCGGTCGTTTATACCCTCACAGTCGTAATTACAGAAATTATTACTAACAATGCTGCTGCCGCGATTATGTTTCCGATTTCTATCTCCATTGCTCAAAACTTAGGCGTTGATTTCATGCCGTTTGTCATTTCAGTTATGATTGGGGCTTCTGCGGGTTTTGCTACCCCGGTTGGTTATCAAACTAATATGATGGTTTACGGGCCTGGAGGATATAAGTTTACTGATTTTCTGCTGATTGGCTTGCCTATGGATGTCTTACTTGGCATCGTTACGGTGGCGATCGCACCATTAATTTACCCTTTTTAGTTGTTAGTTGTTAGTGCG
>NZ_LIUQ01000101.1:0-222 GCF_001276715.1 Planktothricoides sp. SR001
ACAGCGATCGCTGCTTTGGTCAGAATTCTCGAAACTACTGATAATGAAAATACCCTTTGCCAGGTTGCCAAAAGTTTAGGAAAAATCGCACAAGGCAATGAAACAGCGATCTCGGCTTTGGTCAGAATTCTCGAAACTACTGATAATGAAAATACCCGTTGCCAGGTTGCCGAAAGTTTAGAAAGTTTAGGAAAAATCGCACAAGGCAATGAAACAGCGATC
>NZ_LIUQ01000101.1:332-9215 GCF_001276715.1 Planktothricoides sp. SR001
GCAACCACTGATAATGAAAATATCCGTTGCCAGGCTGCCAAGAGTTTAGCGGAAATCGACCCAGGCAATAAAACAGCGATCGCGGCTTTGGTCAAAGTTATCGAAACCACTAAAAATGAATATACCCGTTGGTGGGCTGCCTATAGTTTAGGGAAAATCGACCCAGGCAATGAAACGGCGATCGCGGCTTTGGTCAAAGTTATCGCAACCACTGATATTGAATATATCCGTAGGCAGGCTGCCTTTCGGTTAGGGGAAATTGGACAAGGCAATGAAACAGCGATCGCTGCTTTGCTCAAAGTTCTCGCAACTACTGATAATGAAAATGCCCGTAGGCAGGCTGCCAAGAGTTTAGGGGAAATCGCACAAGGCAATGAAACAGCGATCGCGGGTTTGGTCAAAGTTATCGCAACCACTGATAATGAAGTTACCCGTTGGCAGGCTGCCGATAGTTTAGAGGAAATCATCACTACCGATGAAAACCGAAAATATGTAGTCACTGCCTTACAGCCTTACCTCACTGATGAAACTTACCAAAATAACTTTTCTCTCTGGATAAACTGCTATAAAATGCTCTGGAAAATTGCCCAAGATTTGCCCTACCCAGACTTTTACAACGCATGGCATGGTTTAAACGAAACCTCTACCCTTGTGCAAAATCTTGAACTTGCCCAACTCCCTAAAAATCTGCAAACCCAACTCACCGAAACCAACCTGAACCAAACTATACAAGTCTTTTATATCGACGGCAGTAAATTCATCGGTGACAATCCTGCCAAAGCAATTTATCGCCAAATGACCCAACAAGGTGGCAGGAAAATAGAGGATAAACCGGGAAATATGGCAGATTTGCAAGACTATTGGGCTGATTTAATTGACGAAAATGATCAACCCCCTGTCCTAATTTTCTATCAAGACCCCAACAACGGAATACCCCAAGGTTTTAGCGAAACTTTTCTGGATCTTCTCACTCGGTTTGACGGGATAATTTGCCTAATTACCGACCAAACCCACCCACCTTTGCAAACTTTTTCCCCGCAATACCCGCAACTAATTCATAATATTGTTGCGTGGCTACAACGGAGGATTTTAGAAATGTGAATGAGAAACCGGGTTTCTATGGTGCATAATAAAGATAACTGTTGGTAGCAAAGAAGAAACCCGGTTTCTGGGTATTGCGGTTGACTGTGGGGATAAGAAACCGGGTTTCTATGGTGGATAATAAAGATAACTGTTGGTAGCAAAGAAGAAACCCGGTTTCTGGGTATTGGGGTTAACTGTGGGGATAAGAAACCGGGTTTCTATGGTGGATAATAAAGATAACTGTTGGTAGCAAAGAAGAAACCCGGTTTCTGAGAATTCGGGTTGACTGTGGGGATAAGAAACCGGGTTTTTTTCGTGCATAATAAAGATAACTGTTGATAGCAGAGAAGAAACCCGGTTTCTGAGAATAGGGGTTAACTGTGGGGATGAGAAACCGGGTTTCTTTCGTGCATAATAAAGATAACTGTTGGTAGCAAAGAAGAAACCCGGTTTCTGGGCACGGTATCATTAATCTAAATCCGCCATTAACTCATCTACCGTAACTTTTTGCGTTTTTCCCATCTTATATTCTACATGGGCTTCAGCAATGTTAGCCGCGATTTGTTTTCTCCGTTTCTCTTGTAATCGTTTTTGGAGAATTTCAATTAAAAAATTTTGCTCAGAATCAGATAAAGATTCAGCAATTTCTAAAACCTGATTAAAATGGATTGGCTGCATAGTCAAAGAAATTGATTGTATGGGTTAGTGAGTTGGTAATCGAAAATTTAACTCGCACCAGGGCAAGCGATCGATTCTCTAGATCAATTATACTCAAGAAACCCGGTTTCTGCCCACGGTATGCGATCGCTCCTCAAGCAAAAAAAGAAACCGGGTTTCTTTGGTGGATAATAAAGATAACTGTTGGTAGCAAAGAAGAAACCCGGTTTCTGGCCACGGTATGCGATCGCTCCTCAAGCCAGAAAAAAAACCGGGTTTCTTTCGTGCATAATAAAGATAACTGTTCTTAGCAAAGAAGAAACCCGGTTTCTGAGAATAGGGGTTGACTGTGGGGATGAGAAACCGGGTTTATTTATGCCTGTGGATCACAAAGATAACTGTTGATAGCAAAGAAGAAACCCGGTTTCTGGGTATAGCATATGCCTAAACCCGGTTTCTGAGTTACTATTAAATTAAACCAAATAAAGTAAACTAAAAATGATCCTAGGGTAAACCGTGTTTTTTTCCATTATTATTCCCACTTACAATCGTCTGCCAATTCTGCAAAAGTGCCTCAAAGCCTTAGAACAGCAAACTATTCCCCCAAATAGCCAAATTTCCGACTATGAAATCATCGTCATCGATGACGGATCTACCGATAATACCCTGGAGTGGCTGCGATCGCACTCTGGGCAATTGCCTCATTTGCGGTGCTTAGAACAATCACATCTTGGCCCTGCCGCCGCCAGAAACTTAGGCATTCAATCAGCCATTGGTGACACAATTATTTTTATTGATAGTGATTTAGTCGTCACCGAAAATTTTCTCTCTGCCCATGCCGCTGCTTTAAAAAAAGCGGAAAAAAAATTCGGTCATTCGCGCATATTTACCTATGGGGCAGTCATCAATACTTGTAACTTTGAAAATCCCACCAGTGAACCTTATAAAATAACCGATTTTTCTGCCGCTTATTTTGCTACCGGCAATGTGGCGATCGCGAAAAAATGGTTAGAACAAGCGGGTTTATTCGATCCGGCATTTTCCCTCTATGGTTGGGAAGACCTAGAATTAGGAGTTCGCCTCAAAAAACTGGGATTAAAACTGATCAAATGTCCCGAAGCTGTCGGCTATCACTGGCATCCGGCCTTTGCCTTAGAGCAAATTCCCCGATTAATTGACCGAGAAATTCAACGGGGAAAAATGGGGGTTTTATTTTACCAAAAACATCCAACCTGGGAAGTTAGGCTAATGATTCAAATGACCTGGTTACACCGAATTATTTGGGCTACACTCTCTCTAGGAGGAACAATCAACGAACGCAGCTTATCCGGTTTTTTACAATGGTTAATTGACCAAGGAAAACCCCAACTCGCCTTAGAAATTGCCCGCATATTTCTTAATTGGTACAACGTCAAAGCGGTATATCAAGCTTATGCCGAATGTTCCGCCGCCAATAATTGCTAATTACCAATTAAGCATAAAAAAAATCGGAAATTAGCAGAAATTAGCAGAGATTTCTGCTCATCTTGTGCTACCCTAGTTAAGTTGTGAAAAATCGCACATCTGGGGTTTCGGGTGTTTTCCATCCCCATAAGGATGATGAAAATCCGCCCAGATGGAGGATAAACCCGAACGAGGAGAATCAAAAATCATGCCAGTTGTCTCATTAGCGGAAATGCTAGAGTCAGGGGTTCACTTTGGGCATCAGACCCGCCGCTGGAACCCCAAAATGGCTCCGTATATCTTTACCGATCGCAATGGAGTGCATATCATTGACTTGGTGCAAACCGCCCAGTTAATGGAAGAAGCTTATGAGTATATGCGGAGTGCATCGGAAAAAGGGCAAAAAGTTCTATTTGTTGGCACCAAGCGCCAAGCGGCTGGCATTGTGGCTGCCGAAGCAAACCGCTGCGGTTCCTACTATGTGAACCAACGCTGGTTGGGCGGAATGCTCACCAACTGGGAAACCATCAAACGCCGTGCCCAGCGCCTCAAAGAATTAGAAGGCTTGGACGACAGCGGGGCTTTAGATCGTCGTCCCAAAAAAGAAGCTTCTATGCTCCGCCGGGAAAAGGCTAAACTGCAAAAATATCTGGGCGGCATCAAGAATATGCGGAAAATTCCCGATATCGTGGTGATCGTCGATCAACGTCGGGAGTACAACGCCGTACTCGAATGCCAAAAATTAGATATTCCCATTGTGGCTCTGCTAGATACCAACTGCGACCCAGACTTAGCAGATATTCATATTCCGGCGAATGATGATGCAATTCGCTCCATTAAATTAATTGTTGGTAAATTAGCTGATGCTATTTACGAAGGTCGTCATGGAGATGCCCCTCAAGGGGTGGATTATGACGATTATGAAGACGACGATTACGAAGACGACTACGAAGACGACTACGAATCATCCGATGACGATGAATCTTATGATGAATCCGATGATTCAGATGACAATTAATTCATTATTATTCTGAATTAATCAATGATTGATTATTGAAGATTGATTGACTGATTTAATCACCTAAAATCCTCAACCAGTCTTCAATATTATTCTACTGTTCAAATTACCCATAGATTCCTAACTCAGGCAACATGGCGGAAATATCTGCAAAAACAGTCAAAGAACTGCGCGAAAAAACCGGCGCAGGTATGATGGACTGTAAAAAAGCTCTCACAGAAAATAACGGCGATATCAACAAAGCGACCGAATGGCTGCGGCAAAAAGGCATCACTTCCGCAGACAAAAAAGCAGGGCGCGTGGCCGCCGAAGGTATTGTAGACAGTTATATCCACACTGGGGGACGCATTGGTGTCTTAGTGGAAGTTAACTGCGAAACTGATTTTGTCGCCCGTCGGCAAGAGTTTCAATCTCTGGTACGCAATATTGCTATGCAAATTGCCGCCTGCCCGCAGGTGGAATATATCAAAGTTGCTGATATTCCAGAGGCGATCGCCCAGAAAGAAAAAGAGATTGAAATGGGTCGTGATGACCTCGGTTCCAAACCCGATAATATTAAAGAAAAAATTGTTCAAGGTCGCATTGAAAAGCGCCTGAAAGAACTTTCTTTGATGGATCAGCCCTATATTCGGGATCAAAATAAAACCGTAGAAGAACTGGTTAAAGAAAGCATTGCTCAACTCGGTGAAAATATCCAAGTCCGTCGGTTTGTCCGGTTTGTCTTGGGTGAAGGCATTGAGAAAGAAGAGAAAAACTTTGCTGAGGAAGTCGCCGCTCAAACTGGTGGAAAGAAATAACAGCCTTCTGTGGTAATGATTTAGTGGTAATGATTTAAGAGATAAAAGGTAAAAGAAAAGCAGAGGTTCTGTTTCTTTTACCTTTTACTTTTTCGGTTATTAAACTTTTCAAAAAATATGTCCAGTAGCCTGAAACAAGTTGAAAAACAATTAGCTGCGATCGAGCAATCTTCAAAAGCGTTAGCCAATGAATTACATCAGACTTTTTTGAATTATTTAAAATTCTTAGGAAATGCCGTAAAAAAACAACTGATTTTAGCCAGCTATTATCTATGTACGCAAGGATACCCAGAAGCTTTCTTAAGCTTATCTTTTAAAGAAAAACAAGAATTACAATCGGCCATTCGCCAGAATGCTCTCAGCGCGGTTCAGGATTTGTCGATTTTACTCACTTTAACTTTAAGAGTTCAACAAAATTTATCTAATGAAACCGATGAAACAGAAAGCGATGCCGCCGCTGATTCTGATGATTTTTCCGAGAATAATTTAGATGAATTAGAGGAAAATGATGAATCAGCGCTATTAGATGAAAGCAGTTTTCATCAAGTAAGCGAAGAGACAGAAAATCCCTGGGCTGGTCTAGTGTTAACAAATCCAGAGCGGATCTCTCAGTGGCATAAAACATTAGAGCAAGGAATTATAGAAATTTTAAGAACAGTTTCTCGGAAAACTAATGAGGATTTACAATCCTATAAAATTTTACCGAAAAATTTACCGGATATTCCCGATATGTTGTTAGAGTTGGGGGCGAAAAATTCTGGTTATGCTGAACCGATGGGTAATTTGCCCAATATCGTCAATTTGACCATTGAAATTGGCAATGATGCCGAAGGGGAAAAATCCAGCAATCGAGAGAAAAAATATAAGGATGTGATTAATATTTTAAAAATTAATTTACGGTTGTCTGATATTGAGTTTGCCGAACCTCTGTTGATGGCAAAACGCAATCAAATTCGTGAACTTTCCCATCGGTTAAATAGTCTTGTAAAGGAGTATCAAAAGAAACAACAAGAACGCATAATTGCTGAAGCAGAAGCAGCTTGGAGATCGAGTTGGTTTGAAGAGTAGGGGATAAGCCGTGACTACAGAATTACCAGATTGGTTGAGATTACAAAAAGCCTTGTCGATTGAAGCAGAAAAAGGCTTTCAAGACTTGATGGGTCATCAATACCGCTTTAGTGAGTTTTTGCATTTGAGTTTAAAAGATAGTCCTGGGGCATTAGTTGCCACCGATCGCCAACAATGGCAAGATTTAGCCAGTAAGTTTGCTGTCTATCCTAAGTTAGATTCTGAACAGCGAAAAACGTTAATTTCCCAGACTAAAATGTTTTTGCTGCAAATGCAGCAGATCCTCACTTGTCAAACAGAGACTTCCTATCAAATTAAGCGATCGCCCCAGGGAAATTCGGTGGCAGAAAATCACTCACCTTTACCAGATCCGACATCGAGAAATTCCGATCGCTTCGCCAAAGCAACGGGATATAAAAATAAAGAAATTCCGGCATCTAATGGTGGATCTAAGGGGGTGGAATCAACCCAGTCAGGGAAAAAATCTGTGAGGAGCGGCCAAATTTCTCTCGATCAAGGATTGATTTCAGTGCCAGGGCTGGGAGAAAAAACCGGCGATCGCCTAGCCAGATTGGGAATTTACACCGTGCGTGACCTACTATTTTATTACCCAAGAGATCATATTGACTACGCTCGTCAAGTACCGATCAAAGAATTAGAAGCCGGTGAAACCGTGACTATTATCGGCACTGTGAAACGGTGTAATTGTTTTACCAGTCCTCGCAACAAAAAATTAAGTATCCTGGACATTGTGCTCAAAGACCATACAGGTGACATTAAGCTGAGTCGTTTTTTTGCCGGTCGGATGAGTTCTCGCGGTTGGCAAGAACAGCAAAAACGGCTTTATCCAGTTGGGGCAATGGTAGCAGCTTCGGGATTAGTGAAAAAAAGTAAATATGGCACCACCCTAGATAATCCCCAATTGGAAGTCCTCGATCAGATCGGTGGTGAATTGGACTCCAGCACCGTTGGTCGAGTCCTCCCAATTTATGCTCTCACCGAGGGAGTCACCGCTGATGTGGTGCGAAGGGCGGCGCTGAAAATTTTGCCAATGGCGGAACTTTTACAAGACCCCTTACCCGCAGGTCTGAGGAAAAAGTACGGGTTAATCGATTTACCAGAAGCGATCGCCAACATCCACTTTCCCCCCGATCGCCATATCCTTGCCGAAGCCCGGCGCCGCCTAGTCTTTGATGAATTCTTTTATCTACAACTGGGACTACTCAACCGGCGTCATACGGCCAAACAATCCACCACCACCGCCATCTTAGAACCCAAAGGGGAATTGATTGCCGAATTTTATCGGCTGCTGCCCTTTAAACTCACCAAAGCCCAACAGCGAGTCATCAACGAGATTTTCGGCGACTTAGCAAAACCCGAACCGATGAACCGCTTAGTCCAAGGGGATGTCGGTTCTGGTAAAACCGTGGTCGCCGTCGTAGCTATGTTAGCCGCCATTCAATCCGGCTATCAAACCGCAATCATGGCTCCCACAGAAGTCTTAGCGGAACAACATTATAAAAAAATCGTTGAATGGTTCAATTTACTGCATTTGCCCGTAGAACTGCTCACAGGTTCTACCAAAACCGCCAAACGTAAACAAATTTATGCCCAACTGGAAACCAGCGAATTACCCGCGATCGTGGGAACCCATGCCCTGATCCAAGACTCGGTAAATTTCCACCGCTTAGGACTGATTGTGATCGACGAACAGCATCGCTTTGGAGTCCAACAGCGGGCGCTACTACAGCAAAAAGGAGTCGATGGCGTCACCCATGTGCTGACCATGACTGCCACCCCCATTCCCCGCACCCTCGCCCTCACCTTACATGGGGATTTAGATGTCAGCCAGATTGATGAATTGCCCCCCGGACGCCAAGCCATTCAAACCACAGTCCTATCAGGGAAAGACCGCCACGAAGCTTATGACTTGATTCGGCGAGAAATTGTCCAAGGGCGACAAGCTTATGTAGTGTTGCCATTAATTGAAGAATCGGAAAAAATCGACTTGAAGTCGGCGATCGAAGAATATCAGCGACTCCAGGACGTGATTTATCCAGAATTTCAAGTGGGATTATTGCATGGCCGCATGACTTCCGCCGAAAAAGAAGCAGCGATTAATCAATTTCGGGAAAGAGAAACCCAAATTTTAGTCTCCACCACAGTGGTAGAAGTGGGGGTGGATGTACCCAACGCCACAGTGATGCTGATTGAAAATGCCGAACGCTTTGGCCTATCTCAATTACACCAACTACGCGGGCGGGTTGGTCGGGGGGCAGAACGTTCTTATTGTTTGTTAATGACTCATCCCAAAGCCACCGATGATGCCAAACAGCGATTAAATGTGATGGCTCAGTCTCAAGATGGATTTTTAATTGCCGAAATGGATATGCGCTTGCGGGGGCCGGGTCAAGTCTTGGGAACCAAGCAGTCTGGTTTACCGGACTTTGCCCTGGCGAGTTTGTCCGAAGACCAGGATGTATTGATTTTGGCGCGGGATGCCGCCGAAAAAGTGATCGAAAAAGATCCCACTTTAAATCGGTGGCCTTTGTTGAAACTGGAGTTAGATCAGCGCTATCAACGGCTGATGGGTGGGGCAATTTTGACGTGATTTCGGATTAGGGAACGGGGAACCGGGGTGCGGCGGTGCAGGGGTGCAGGGGAAGCCGCCGTCGTGTAGGGTGTAGGGTGTAGGGTGTAGGGTGTAGGGTGTAGGGTGTAGGGTGTAGGGTGTAGGGTCTAGGGTGTAGGGTGTAGGGTGTAGGGTGTAGGGTCTAGGGTGTAGGGTGTAGGGTGTAGTGAATAGTGAATAGTGAA
>NZ_LIUQ01000073.1 GCF_001276715.1 Planktothricoides sp. SR001
TTGGCGGTTTTAATGTGTCCGACTTGGACAAAACTCATAAATTGCTAAGTGCTTCTGGAGGTACTTGTAAACTCTTAACTCCAACCCAACGATGGAAAAAACGGGCTTTTTCCATCGAAGCCAAAGATTTTTCTTGCCGTTATTTGGTGGATGGAATCCACGCGATCGTCGCTATTTATGAGGAGGAAAACGATATCCAAGCAGTCCGTAAGTTTATGCAAGATACCAATTTGGTGACTAATGATAATTTTATGAAGGCGATCGAGGTTGCTTTGAAGGCTATTCCCCGGATTGGGGATGAGAAAAAACGCATTTCCGAAGAACGGAATTTGCTGGATTTGTGGTCAGCAATGGATGAGATTAAGGCTAAGGTGGTTTATGAACAATTGACGATTTTATGATTTCTGTAGGGGCGAAGCTATGCCGTCAGGCTTTATGCTTCGCCCCTACAGAGTCAATTTAACAACCAACAACCAACAATCAACAATCAACAATCAACAATCAACAATGTTAGGGCGAAGCATTCGGGTAATAAATTGTCTGTTTTTACCCATAAATCCTTTGCCCGGTAAGCGAAGCTATGCCGTCAGGCTTTATGCTTTGCCCCTACAGATTGAATAAACAATAATTAACAATCAACAATCAACAAACAACAAATAACCATCAACAAACAACAAATAACCATCAACAAACAACAATTTTTACGCGATCGCAATATTAAAGACTTGATTATTCAGCTTGCCGCCAAATGTGTCAGCTACGGTAAAACTAAATAAGTCCTTTTTCACACTGCCGTTAGTATTTTGATAAATCAACTGATGGTTATTCACCTGATCTTGGGTAAAACTCGACCCAATTTTTAATGGGGTGCCATTAAGCAACAATGTGCCACTCGCGGGAACAGAAACCAGGGTATAAGTAAACGGATCGTTATTGGGGTCGATCGCCTGTAAATAACTCTGATTAATTACCGCTGGTTTTCCGGGTTTTCTCAGAGTAAGCTGTCGTAAAGTCATCATCGTCGGACTTTCATTCGTCGGGGTAATAGTAATATTAAATGTTCCCGGAGTTTCTCCACCCTGACTATCCACCACATTAAAGGTAAAAACATCGCTTTTTGCGTCCCGAAGTTCCTGTTGATAAGTCAGCCGATTTGCTGCCAAATCAGCGGGAGTAAAAACCATCCCTGGACTTAAAGGATTTTCTGCTAATTTTAACGTACCACTGGTGGGGGTATTCGTGAGAATATAACGAATCTCAGCTTTTTCTGTGGTCTGACTAAATAAAGCCCCTTCCCCAATAATTGCGATCGCCCCTGGTTTGATGGTCATCCCATTATTGATCTCTAGACCCGGAGGATTATTCACCGGATTGACCGTAATATTAAACTCCGTAGTAATCGAATTACCTTTGGTATCAAATATCGTCACAGTAAAGCGATCGCTGGTCGTTTCTGTGCCATTGTGTAGATAATTTATTTCATTATTATTAATTTGGGTTTGAGTCAAGGTATTTCCCAACCCCAACGGCGTACCATTCACCAACAAAGTGCCGTTTTCCGGTAAAGAAGTTAAAGTATAAACCACCGGATTATTTTCCGGGTTATTCTGTGGTTGGATTCCGGGCAAATTTGCCGTTTTAATCGCCGCAGTTTCCCCAGCCTTCACACTAAAACCAACGTTAATATTTTCGTTGTTATCTAATGGAACTACGGCAATATTAAAGCTGCCCGTAATTGCCGGAATACCCGGTGCTGTTGCCGTAAAGGAAAATATATCTGTCACCGTTTTGCTGCCATCATGTTTGTAAGTAATTGTGTTACTATTAATTTCCTCTTGAGTGAACTTATCTCCTAATTTTAACTCAGTTCCATTCTTATTCAACTTCCCAGCTTTGGGCAGGGCTGTTAAAGTATAGAGGATATTTTCCCCACCCAACATCACCGTTTCTAAATTAGTTTTGGTAATCGCCGCATCCCTGCCTTCATCCAAAGTTAAGGCTTGATTTGTCACCAAATTTAGGGGAATATTTGCCCCACCGATATTAATATTAAATGTTTGAGGAACTAATTCACCCCCTTGCCCATCGCTGACCGTAAAGGAAAAGCGATCGCTAGGTTTTTCTAATTTAGTCAGTTCATAAGTCAATTTATTGCTATCAATATCCGCTTGGGTAAAGGTTTTGCCCACAGTTAACTCAGTTTCCCCTAATTTGAAAGTCCCAATAGTCGGTGACTCAGTGAGGGTATAAGTTAATTCTGCCGCTGACTGTTCCACATCCATCACTTGCAATTGGGCTTTGGTAATTGGTTGAGGCTTTTTCAATTCCGGTGACAGGTTTATTCCCGAATTAATGGCGATAAAAGGGGCATCATTCACCGGCAAAACCGTCACTTTTACCTCAGCGGTGGTGCTGTAAGTGCCACCATCAAAAACTTGATAACTGAATTGGTCATCTCCATTAAAATTTGGCTTCGGAGTATAAACAATTTCCCCAGTTTCTCGCTTTAGTTGAACCGTGCCATTAGTGGGTTTATTAATCAATCTTAAAGTATCGGATCTGAGCTTGTCTACATCCCCTAAAGCCACAGCTAAACTTGCCGCATTACCCAGGTTTTGACCACTATCAGTAAATTTACCACTGCCATCATTTAACCAAACTTTATTCGGTTGTAATTTATTGGCCAAAAAAGCATCTACATCTTGGTCATTATCTAAATCTCCCAAAGCCACCGATTGAGTTAATGAATTACCTAGTTTTTGCTGAGTATTGGTGTACTTTCCCGACCCATCATTCAGCCAAACTTCTGAGGGTTGTCCGGCATTACCGACAAATACATCCAGATGTTTATCTCCATTTAAATCCCCCAAAGCTACCGCAACCGTCACCGCATTTCCCAAGGCTTGTTGGCTATCAATAAAAACGCCCCCACCTTGGTTCAGCCAAACTTGGTTTGGTTGTCCGGCATTGCCAATAAATGCATCAATATTATTGTCACCATTTAAGTCTCCCAGGGCTACGGCTTTGGTAAAAGAATTGCCCAAAGTTTGACCACTATCGGTAAATATTCCACTGCCATTATTTAGCCAGATTCGATTCGGTTGACCAGCATTTCCTTCAAACACATCTAATGTCTGATTGCCATCCAAATCCGCAAGAGCGATCGCGGTAGTAAAAAAGTTGCCCAAACTCTGCCCAGAATCCGTAAATTTTCCTGTGCCATCATTCAGCCAAACCTTATTTCCTTGACGATTATTGCCTTCAAATAAATCTAAATCTTCGTCTCCATCTAAATCCCCTAATGCAACAGCGGTCGTCAAAGAATCGCCTAAACTTTGACCACTATCGGTATAAACCCCTGTGCCATCATTTAGCCAAACCGTATTTGCTTTACCATAATTGCCGACCAAAGCATCCAAATCCCCATCTTTATCTAAATCACCCAAGGCGATCGCGCTACTAAAAGAACTGCCCAACTTGCCCGCATTAGTCAGAATTCCTTTGCCATTATTTTGCCATAAAAAATTAGTACCATCATTGCCAATAATTACATCTAAATCTCCAAAATCATTTTTGAGCAGTTCAATAACTGTGGAAGTATTTTCACTAATAATAATTGTATCATTTGCGGCATCAGGTTCTCGCTTTTGCCCAACATTTATCTCTGGGGATATCTCTGGCAAAGGTGAATCAGCCATTGCCAGGGCAGGGGAAGCCGGAGAGAAGCGAGAGGAAAGAGGAGTAAATAGGTCAGGAGTTGCTAAAGAAAAGACTTCCCCTAGGGAATTGGCCAATAAATTTTCTGTAGCTGCTTGAAAATCGATTAAGTTCATCATCACAAAAACCAGCGACTAACATCTCTTCTTATTTTACCTCTTAAAATACCCTTTGTGTCCTTTGTGTCTTTGTGGTAAAATAATCTTCACTGAGTAAAAAAATAGACAAAAGTCTAAGAGACATCCCCAATAATTAATATTATCATCTAGAATCCGCCCATCATAAAAGCGCATTGGGGAACGGTAAGAAAATGGCACTAATTATCGGCACATTAGACAAAGATTTTCTACAAGGCACAGACGCGGCAGACGAAATCTTAGGACTCGTTGGGGATGATACCATCAACGGCCTATCAGGAGATGACACCATCAATGGTAACGAAGACAAAGACTTAATTGATGGGGGAGAAGGTAATGATTTACTGCGTGGTGGACAGGACAACGATACCCTCCTGGGAAATAACGGCGATGACACGACTTATGGTGACAAAGGGAATGACCTAATTTTTGGTGATTCAGGTCAAGATGCGCTTTTCGGGGGTGAAGGAGATGACACCCTAAATGGGAGCACGGAAAACGACTTTCTCAATGGCAATGAAGGGGCAGATTTAATTTACGGCGGCCAAAATGACGATACTTTGCGCGGAGGTATCGGCAATGACATCCTTTATGGCGATCGCAACCATGACCTAATTTATGGAGACAAAGGGGCTGACAGCATTTTCGGCGGTCTTGGGGACGATACTTTTGTCATTGGTCAAGGGACAGGCGGCCCAGAAATTACTGACGCCGATTGGTTATTAGACTTTGGTCTAGAAAAAGATTTTATTGGCTTAATTAATGGCCTGAAATTTGAACAACTGAATATCTTCCCAGGGGTCGATGAATACGCAGACAATATTATTATTCAAAATCGGCTAACTGGGGAATTTCTGGCCATCATCAAAGGGGGGGTCAGCAAAGGCATCACCCTGAACGCCTCAAACTTTGTCGAGTTAGTCTCAGAAACCGGGTTTCTTCCAGACACCTCGGCTGAAACAGTAGGAACCGGAGAATCAACGCAGAAACCCGGTTTCTTGTCCCTGGTAATTTCTAACAACAAAATTGCCGAAAAAAGTGCTAATGGGACAATTGTTGGCACATTATCCATTACGGGGGCTTCAGAAACCCGGTTTCTTCCAGACACCTCGGCTTCAGAAACCGGGTTTCTTTCAGAGACCTCGGCTGAAACCGGAGAGTCAACGCAGAAACCCGGTTTCTCGCAGAAACCCGGTTTCTTGTTAGTAGATGATGCTGGGGGTCGCTTCGCCATTGTTGGCAATCAAATTGTAGTCGCCAATGGTGGGGATTTATTAGATTTTGAAACAACTCCCAACATTCCCTTAACCGTCCAAGTCACCACCGCAGCGGGTTTAACCTTCTCTCAACCCGTCACCGTTGACTTAATTAACCTAATTAATGAAGAAAACCCCGGCCCTGCGCCCACGGAAATTACCGTCAGTAGGGGCGATGCCCCTGTGCTCGCCCCTACAGTAGCCGAAAATAGTCCAGGGGGAACCGTAGTCGGGGACTTAGCGGCTGTTGATTCCACGGGAACGGCGGTTAATTTTGCTTTAGTCGATAATGCCGGTGGCAAATTTGTCATTTCACCAACCACCAACCAACAACAAGCAACAAGCAACCAACAACAAATCCAAGTTGCCCCTGGTGCAGATATTAATTTTGAAACTAACCCAACAATTCCGATTCGGGTTCGGGTGGCAAATGCCAATGGTCAAACCTTAGACCAGGTTTTGACCGTCAACGTGCTGAATATGCCGGATGAATTATCCATAGCGAAAATTGCCCCTGTCTCCACGCCTCAAGACACCCAAGCTAACGTCCCCATCACCATTGGGGATATTGAAGTTGCCACCGGGCCGATTAGCATTACAGGCAGTTCCTCAAATATTGGGTTAGTCCCCAACTCAGAAACCGGGTTTCTTTCAGATATTTCCGCTGAAACCGGAGAGTTAACACAGAAACCCGGTTTCTTTATCACTGGACAAGGGGCAAACCGCAGCTTAATCATTACCCCGACCCCCGGACAGTCGGGTACTACCGAAATCACCCTTAACTTAAATGATGGTAGTCAGACTGCTACTCAGACTTTTAGCTTTAGGGTCTCGCCGCCAGTCACAGAGGTGGTGTTATCAAATAGCAACATTGCCGAAAAAAGTGCTAATGGGACGATTGTTGGCACATTATCCACCACGGGGGCCGATCGCACTGCCGCCACCTTCACTTTAACTGATGATGCCGATCGCCGCTTCGCCATTGTTGGCAATCAAATTGTGGTCGCCAATGGTGGGGATTTATTAGATTTTGAAACAACTCCCAATATTCCCTTAACCGTTCAAGTCACCACCGCAGCAGGTTTAACCTTCTCTCAACCTGTCACCGTTGACTTAATTAACCTGGTGAATGAAGAAAACCCCAGTCCTGCGCCCACGGAAATTATCGTCAGTAGGGACGGTTCGCAAATCACCCCTACAGTAGCCGAAAATAGTCCAGGGGGAACCGTAGTCGGTACTTTGAGCATCCCGGAAGGGTCAGAAGGCGCCACCTTCTTCTTAGTAGACGATGCCGGTGGCAAATTTGTCATTTCACCAACCACCAACCAACAACAAGCAACAAGCAACCAACAACAAATTCAAGTTGCCCCTGGTGCAGATATTAATTTTGAAACTAACCCAACAATTCCGATTAGAGTTCGGGCAGCAAATGCCAATGGTCAAACCTTAGACCAAGTTTTGACCGTCAACGTGCTGAATGTACCCGATCAATTATCCATAGCGAAAATTGCCCCTGTCTCCACTCCTCAAGACACCCAAGCTAACATCCCCATCACCATTGGGGATGCGGAAATTGCCACCGGGCCGATTATCATTACAGGCAGTTCCTCAAATATTGGGTTAGTCCCCAATTCAGAAACCGGGTTTCTTTCAGATATTTCCGCTGAAACCGGAGAGTTAACACAGAAACCCGGTTTCTTTATCACTGGACAAGGGGCAAACCGCAGCTTAATCATTACCCCGACCCCCGGACAGTCGGGTACTACCGAAATCACCCTTAACTTAAATGATGGGAGTCAGACTGCTACTCAGACTTTTAGCTTTACGGTCTTGCCCCCACCAGCAGCGATCGCGGATTTAGCCCTTTCCAACAGCAGCATTCCCGAAAACAGTCCCAACGGCACCCTAATCGGTCTTTTATCCACCATTTCAGAAACCGGGTTTCTTCCAGATACCTCGGCTGAAACCGGAGAGTCAACGCAGAAACCCGGTTTCTTTTCATACACCTTATTAGATGATGCCGGAGGAAGATTTGCCATTTTCGGCAACTTGCTGATTGTGGCTAATGGCGGTTCTGCCTTAGACTTTGAAGCCACCCCCACCATCCCGATTAGAATTCAAGTCACCACCAACAACGGCGACGCCTTTGAAAAAGTCCTCAATATTCCCCTGACGGACATTGCCAACGAGGAAAACCCCGGCCCACCGCCCACAGATATTATCATCAGCGGGGGAGCCGGGGAGCCGGGGAGCGGGGGAGCCCGCCATCGGCAAGTAGCGGAAAATAGCCCAGGGGGAACCCTAGTCGGTACTTTGAGCATCCCGGAAGGGTCAGAAGGTGCCACCTTTAGCTTATTAGACGATGCCGGTGGCAAATTTGTAATTTCAGAAACCTCAGAAACCAACCAACAACCAACCAACAACCAACAACCAACAACCACCCAACAGCTACAAGTTGCCCCAGGTGCAGCGATCGACTTTGAACAAACCCCAGTCATACCGATTATTGTGCGGGCGACGAATGCCAATGGTCAAATATTGGATCGACGCATCGAACTAACGGTGACTAACGTTCCCGATCAATTAACCATTGAAGCAATTCCGTTGGCGGTTTCCACCCGTCAAGACAGTCCCATCAGTGTGGCAGTCAACATTGGGGACAGTGAAATTCTCACAGAAACCTTAACCCAGCAAACCCAGAAACCCGGTTTCTCTTTCAGTTCTTCAAATCCTGCCCTTATTCCTAACTCAGAAACCGGGTTTCTTCCAGATACTTCCGCTGGAACAGGAGAGTTAACGCAGAAACCCGGTTTCTCTATAACTGGAGAAGGGGCTAACCGCATCCTCACCATTACCCCCGCAGCGGGACAAACAGGGACTGCGGAAATTACCCTAACCTTAAACGATTCCCCCCCTTTTGAAGGGGGGGCAGGGGGGGTCCAAACCGCCAGCCAGACTTTCAGCATCAACGTCCTTACCCCGGTAGGAACCCCGGACAACCCCCTAAAAGCCTTTCTCAGCAAACCCCTAAAAGTTCCTCAAATTCAACTCACCACCAACAACCAAGCGATCGCCGAAGTTTCCAACCCCATCAACGGTGAAGTTTCCCTAAAAAATGGCGAAATTACCTTTATCGCTGATGAAGGTTATGTGGGACCGGCTTCTTTTGACTTCACCATAGACAATGGACAAGGAGAACCCACCACCCTAACTGCCAATATAGAAGTCACTGACACCGCAGATATTGAAACCCTTGTAGCAGGTGATGGCGGCTTTGAAATCACCGGAGAAACCAAAGGAGACGGAGAAGAAAAATGTGTCAATATCAGCATAGTACCCGCTGAAGATATTAACGGTGATGGTCTGCCTGATTTAGTGGTTAAAGATGTCAACGCCGACAAAAATTTTCTCATCTTTGGCAAAGAAGATGGCAACGACGTAGACCTCACCAAAGACCCCGCCGAAAGTGGTACAGGTTATCGGATTTTTGCCAAAGACCCTGCGGATGCTGGGGACAAACCCAACTACGCAACAATGCCCGTTGGCGACCTCAATGGCGACGAATTAGAAGACGTTCTGTTTAACAGTTTTCAGGAAATTCCTGAAATAGGAAACTCTGTTCCATCCTATATTGTTTTTGGCCAAGACCCCAACAGCAACGCCACGCCATTTTTAAACTCTTTATTAAGTTTATTAGGGGGTTCATTACCCACCATTCCTCCCAGTAATATCAACGTCAAAAATCTGGGCACTAAAGGGTTTAAAATTATTGGCACTGGCACTTTCGATCAAGCCGGTCGTCCCATCATCAGAGCCGGGGATTTTAACGGCGACAAATGGACAGACTTACTCGTCAAGGCTCCCATTGCTAATCCGAATATCCCCGATTATGGGCCGTATTATGTCCTGTTTGGCAAAAATAATAACCAGCCGGTTGATTTTCCTTACTTAAATAATCCCGCGCCGCAAAAATTCGATTTAGCGGAATTATTCGGGCCTCCGAAAGTTGGTTTTGCCATTACCTCTGCTCCCGTATTAGGAACGCCGGTAGTTGATTTTGCTGGTCGTGATGTCTTACCCACTGCGGATATTAATGGGGATAAAAAAGACGATTTATTGATTGGATTTTCCAAAAAATCAGCCATTGGATTTGGCTCAAATAGTGCCTTTGTTGTGTTTGGTAAATCTGACGAACAGCCCATTGATTTAACCAATCTTGCAGCCCCGCCTCGTGACCCAATTCTATCGGGAATTGACCCGTTTCAAATATTTTTTCCTTCCCAGCCTCGCGGTTTTGATATTACCAGCAATAAAGAAACTTTAGCTGGTCGCAAAATTTCTGCCGGGGGGGACACAAATGGAGATAACTTGCCGGACTTAGTAATTGAAGCTGACCCCGACCCAAATAGTAGTTCTAATAAATCTTATGTTGTTTTTGGTAAGAATAACAGCAAAACCGTTAATTTAGATGCATTGGGTTCGGCAGGATATTATCTCGGCAGTGACCCGGTAATTGACCCAGCCACAGGTCAGGAAAAAATTAATCCTGCCACGGGAAAACCCGAAAAGCCCGTGCAGGCTTTACGGGATTTTTCTAGTATTCCTGCTGGGGATATCAATGGAGACAAAAAGCAAGATTTTCTGCTAATTCCCGGAAAGAATCCCAGTGAAATTGCTTCAAAAATTTATGTTATTTTTGGTAAAGAAGATGAGCGATCGATTAATCTCAATGATTTGAATCCACCGCCGCTGACCCCAGTTCAGCAGGCAATTAAAAAAGTGTTTGAGTTTTTTGGCCTAACTTATCCTGAGCCAAAACCGTTGGGATTTGCGATTAATAATCCTGCCGGATTTGACCCCGGCACTGGTTTAGTTAATTTGGCGGAAGATTTATCAAATCGACAGATAACACCAGCGGGAGATGTGAATGGGGATGGCTTGGATGATGTGATTATTGGGCCACCGAAGTCAGACACACCGGGAGTGTTGTTGCCGGGAGATGCGTATGTGGTATTTGGTAAGAATGAAAAGCAAAGTATTGATGTAAATCTGCAAAATTTAGGCAGTGCGGGATTTAAAATTAATCATTCTAGTTTGGGGGATATTACTAATTTTAGTATTGCCCCAGGGGGTGATTTTAATGGAGATGGTTTAAAGGATTTAATTGTATCGCCCCCGAAGGCTGATCCGTTACGGGCTTCTGGCCCATCATACATGATTTTTGGGAAAAGTAATGCGGGGCAGCGTGACCCAATTCAAGCATTTCTCGATCCGTTGGGTTTAATATTTCCTTTGCCACCGCCAATTGCCCTGCCAACAGTGGATTTGGCAAATTTGGGAAATCGCGGATTTGCGATCGCCCCTAGCGGTAATCAAGTGACAATTTCCTTGCGGGCGGGTAAAGACATCAATAGCGATGGATTTGATGATTTAACAATTGAAACAGAAATCCAACATTCTAACGATAAAATATGTCCTGGGCCGTCTTATTTTGTCTTTGGCACTCCGGCTTATCAAGGCGGTCAACTCATTAAAGGGAATGAGGGCAATGATAACATCGCCGGGACAGCCGCCGCAGAAGTCCTAGTTGGTGGACGTGGCAATGATGTGTTATCCAGTGGCGGTGGTTTTGACAATATCTCTGGGGATTTAGGGGATGATATTATTATTTTAAATAACGTCGGGTTTAATCGGATCAGCGGCGGTTCAGGCAGCGATGTGCTGCGGATTGATAGCACTGAAGATATCAAGTTAGATTTCAGTCCATTTCCCATTCCTTCTATCCGGGGAATTGAACAAATTGACCTGACCAGTGCGGGCAATCATACCATAAAAATCAGCGGGGCGAATCTTAAGACAATTCCTGATAAAGACCAGCCGTTAGTAGTGTTAGCAAATCCCCCGATTGTGAATGAACTTGGGGAGGTGACGAGTGAGGGAGATGTGGTGGAGTTGCCAGACTTTTTATCTGCTGGAACCGAGGGAGGTTTAAATAAGTTTATTTTTGAAGATGAGACGAAAGTGGTATTAGTCACCCCAGGGGTGACGGTGAATTTTGGCGGCTTCAACGTCGAGGGCAGCGATGAAAATGATTTACTGACAGGGACGGCGAAAGGCGATCGCCTGTTAGGTAAAGGAGGCAATGATGTGCTGATTGGTGGTGGGGGTCAAGATGACTTGCAGGGGGGTCCTGGCGATGATGTCTTAGTAGTCAGCGATATTCTGTTCAAAAATGCCAGTGGCGGCATTGGTAAAGACATCCTGCGGATTTCTGGGGCGAACGTTAATCTCGACCTGCGAGCGTTCCCGCAGCCGCCCATTTCTCAAATCTCGCAAATTGACCTGACGGGGTTTGGCAACAATACTCTAACTCTGGACACAGAAGACCTGACCCAAATCACCGAAGATGGCATCCTCACAGTAGTTGGCAACGAGGGAGATACGGTGGCGGCGATCGGATTTGTGCCCCTAGGAACGGAAAACGGCTTAAACAAGTTTGGTCAGGCTGGACTAGAGAACATTGCCACCTTATTGGTAGATCCAGCGGTGACGGTGACAGTTTTACCCCTGTAGGTTTACCCCAGAGTGGCTGTTCGGGCGGAAAGCTGTCTCGCCCCTACAAACTGTTCGCCCCTACAGAGGGATTTTTCAGGGCAGAGGACGGCAGGAGATTAGCTTTGGGCAAAGCGACTTCTACCGTCGTCCCCTGACCGACTCCTTTACTGTTCAACATAATAGTGCCGCCCATCAGTTCGATTAAATTGCGGGCGATCGCCAACCCCAAACCCGTGCCCCCATGCCGCCGAGTGGTGGAACCATCCACCATCACAAAGGGTTGAAATAACTTTTGTTGTTGCTCCAAAGCAATACCGATGCCGGTATCTTTTAAAGTAATCACCACATCTGTCGCCCCTTTGCCACTGCCATCCAGGGTTTCCGTGGTGGTGGAAACGCGGTTCATTACTTCCGTATAACTGGATTCCAGACGAGTGCTGATGGTAATACTCCCGGTGTCGGTGAACTTAATGCAATTATTCATTAAATTTAATAACACCTGCTTCAGCTTGCTCGGATCGGCTTCCACCACCAGAGGTTCTGGGTATTCTTGGACGGATAAATGCAGTCCCTTCTGGGCGATCGCATTTTCTTGGATTTCAATCACTTCTTTAATAATCCGGCTGACATCCACCGGCTCTAATGTCACCGAAAGAGTCCCCGCCTCAATTTTAGAAATATCCAGAATATCGTTAATAATATTTAGCAAATGAATCGCCGCATCATCGGCTCGCTGTAAAAACTCCACCTCTTCCTCCCGGTCATCACAGCAGTCATCCCGCACCAAGCGAATGCAGCCAATAATCGCATTCAAAGGCGTTCTTAGTTCATGGGAAATGGTGGCCAAAAACTCATTTTTTAGCTGGTTCGCTACTTTTGCTTCTTGCCATGCGCTTTCCAGTTCTGTCGCCCAAGCTTTCAGGCGCTCGACCATCGTATCAAGGGCATCAGCTAATTGTTGAAATTCAGTGATTTTGAGTTTAATTGGGCCAGTGTCACCTTCGGTTTGGCGGCGATGTACGTTTAAGGCATAAGCTTGCAACTGTTCAATGGGACGGGCTAACTCCAAAGTTAAGTACCAAGTGACTACCAAGTTGGCAGCTATGAGGCTAAAAATCAAGGTAAATAAGACCTTCTGAATTTCTTTGAGACCGGCTAGAGCATTGTCGAGTCGAGTCACCGCTAAGATAATCCACCTTTTGTCTGGAGATACAGGAGAGGCGATCGCGGTATATCCGGAAATCAACTCGATGCCTGGGGCTTCAAAGTCAAATAAATGGACAAAATCCTGTTTACCGCTGATCGCGTTTCTGACAATACTTCTGAGGCGATCGGCGTCTGCTTCCTCCGCAATATTCGTCCCAGCGCGATCGGGGCTCAAATGTTCCACAATTGTGCCATTTTCCTGCTGATAGGTGGTATCAAACACATCAATCACTACGGTCTGTCCGGTCAAAGACCCTCGCTTGCCCACGGTTTCTTGTTCCAAAGTTGACAGAAGGCTTAAGGCATAGCGTATATTCCCCCCAGAAACTACGTTGCCCGGAAACACCGGGGCGGAGAAAACCATCCTCATGTTTCTCTGACGTTCTTCTGAGGATGATGGCTGATTTTCGGACAACTGTAGGCTGACATCCACCAGAGAAGAATCTGGACTAGGATTTTGCCACTTGTCCAGGGGCAGTTGACGATAAATCGGTGCCGATCCACAGGTACTAGCGATGATTCTATTGGTGGCGATGTCGGTTAACTGGGTGCATTGCACTTTGGTGGGCAGTCGTTCATCAAGGGTCTGTAGGTATTGGGCGATCGCTGCGGTTTCTTCTGACTGCAAGACCGTGGCTTCAGTAGCGGTTAATAAGCTGGCTTCTAAGGCTTTAACAGATGTTTCAATACTTTGTCCTTTGCGGATGGCGCTTTCTGTTAGGTTCTGGCGGGCAGTTTCCAGGAGGGCGGAACGAGCTTTCCGATAAGTGGTGTACTCTCCCATCAGCAAGACAGGAATGCTCAACAGTAAAATCCGCGTGAGGAGAATACGACGAAAGGATGAACGACCGGGTTTAAACATAGCAATTGTCTAACTCGAAAGGATGCTTTTTTCCAACCACAATCATCAAGAAAGAAATTGGATCGGGTAGATAGGTCTCTACTGATTATGGTATAACTCAAAAAGCTCAAAATTTTCTGATTAAATTTTTAGAGCGTGTTTTAGAGCTTGCACAGGAATCCGATTTTTTTAGGAAAATTTGATCAAACGGATTTTGACCGTGCTGACCGTTGATGATTCGCCGTGGGCGAACCCAGAGGATCTGAATCCTTAATCTGCCGATTTATTTTCTCGTTAGAGATTATTCTCTGTCCCCTGATTCCAGTCTGTTTGACGAGAGATCGTCGTGTAATTTACCGGAGACTGTACTGAATTGATTTGGAACATCGCCGGGAAGCATAAGCTAAAAAATCAGGTTGAATCAGTCCGGGTTCTTGACTCCCCAATAACCAGAAGGGATCAAGGAGGCTCCGCTCCTTAAGCCTGGGTAAAAATTATCAGTCCGGATGGATCGGGAAAAGGCCGTCGGCACTGATTTTGCTTGCCTTCGCCGGTGGGTGGGCTTGAGGGATGAAGCGCTCCACGCCTTGATATTTATTCATATTAATTCATATTCATTCATATTCATTGATTGGGCTATTTTTAAGGGTTTTTACTTAGTCTAAATTGGCTCTATCTGACAAAATAGATCAAAAAATTTTTAAGGGGAAAAGGTTGACATGGATAAATTCGCAAATTTACATTCCCTAATTTACATTCCCTGGCTTGATGGCCAGCGTCATAAATTTTAACAAAATCAGTGGAGTTGGGGGGTGGGATCGATCACCCCTCAACGGAATCTCTTTAGGAAACAACCTGATTCGATGCCTGACGAGGATCGGGATAGTAGCTGGCCACGATCGCCATCACCAGCCACCAAAGGGTATTAATTTGGGGTCGATACCAAACCGTATCAACGACACCATGAGCCAGCATACCGACGATAATCGCGATCGCCCCCATCAGCCAATAGCCCTGAAGATTGGCTTGATTTCGCAGTTGTTGTAGTTGCTGGAAGCCTTGATTTAAGGTGACGACCAGCAGCCAGATAAAAGTCATTAAGCCAATGATGCCCGTTTCCACTGCGGTTTCTAACCAGATAGAATAAGCACTCAAAGCACTAAACCTGGGGCGCATATAAAGGGGATAAATTTTGTTAAACGCATTATTGCCCGGTCCAATGCCTAACAACGGGCGATCGCGAATCATCTCGATTACCGACTGCCAAACATTGATCCGGAAATTATTGCTGCTATCAGAACGACCGGCAAACATACTGGCGATGCGATCGCGCAACGGTTCCACAAACAGAAAAGCCAAAAGCAGCACCGTGACGGTGCCGCCGAAGACCCCAGGCAGCGCCCATTTCCGACCGGCGGGGGGTAACTTGGGACTCCACCAATAAACCAACATCAACAATAAAACAAAACTGGCGACCACCAAACCAATCCATCCCCCCCGACTCCAGGTGAACAGCAAACAGAATGAATTCACCACAGTCATCGTCACCGCCAGCAACTTCGGCAGCAGTCCAGACCAAACAAAGATCGCTGCCACGCCGAAGATCGCTGCCGGGATCACATAAGCAGCCAAGAGATTGGGATTTTCCAAATAGCTATAAACTCGCGTCACACCGGCCATAGAAGAGGTGGGATCGGTCCAAGTCGCCAGAGGCGGGGCGCCAAAAAACCACTGTCGCATCCCATACACACTCACAATCAGAGAAGTATGCAGATAAAGACCGATTAGGAGTGAACGAATCCGGGGCGATCGCAACACTCTTGCCAGCAGTGCAAACATCATCAAATAAAGGGTCAACTTAACCCAGCCACTAAATGCGGCGGTTTTCACCGGCGACATTGCGGTCGAGACTGTGGCAATAGCCCAATAAAGTAACACCAACAAATGAATCGGGGTAAAAACCATTTCACCCTCATCGGCGACAGTCAGCAGCAGCCAATAACCAGCCCCGGCCAACAATAACACTCCAATCAAAGCCGTGGAAACAAAAGGCGACAGACCAAAAATCAAAGCACATAACAACGCACCAATTGCTTCTGACCATTGCATCAACCAACTGCTGGAGCGCCAACGACCCAAAGAACCCACAAATAAACGAGATAAATAGCTTCCTTTTTGCCATCGGTAGATGGGCAAATTTGACAGGGTTACTTGTTGCCAAAGTGAATTCATCGATTGCATACTTATTTTTGATTTAAATCCTATTTTTAGCATTCTTTGCCGGTTATATCAATCTATTATTCAATTTAAACCTGAATATTAAATATATCTTAATTTATTGAGATTTAATATTATAATATACCATTTTAATCATGATTTTTTTATGACCAATCATATCATATTCATATTTCTTATGAAAAATGGCATATTATAATTTGATATACTCAATCTTCCTATTAAATTGGCACGATCAGAAAAAATTATCTCTAATAATAACTAGGATCATAAATTTTCATAAATCCAAACAAAAATGAATATTTCACGGATTTTCTCCTTTTTTGTAACGCCAAAATCTAGATGTTCTACTCACTCAAAATTAGCCCAATCTTCCCTGATAATTTCACCTTAGTTAATCCGTAGGGGGAACTCAAGTAAATATCGATAACCGGAACTAGGGGAACCTTCTAAAACAATATGTCCTTGATGCTGCCTGGTTAACTCCCAACTGAGTAAAAACCCTAAATCTTGCCGGGAAAGCTTAACGCAGCATAGGTCATTTGGATTTGCGGTTTGACAGTCTGAATCATATAATGCCTTGAATTCAGAGATTAACTTTTGAAAGAATTGCAGCATATTTGATGCCGGTTGCCTAGTAGAAAAAAGAGCTTCCAGGGTTTTTTCTGGCTTCAGAGATTCTGACTCATCATTAGCTGGGTTCAAGGGCATTTCCTCAGACTCCATATCCTGCATTTCTATTGGATTGAAACCATCTCCTAACCAGGGATGAGAAACCCAAATAATCATCTTTAAAATATCAGATTTGCGGGAAACATGAAGCCGCACGACTCCTCCCGGATGCGCCACAGAAATTACCCTGGCCAACATCTGATAGAGAATTTGGTAGACTTTAGACTTATCTATGAGAACTAGGCGATCGCCCGGTTCCACAGACAGACGAAATTCTTGGCCGCGTCGAGAAGCTTCCAATTCCAAGTGATTAAGGACTTGTTGACAAAGCATTTCAATATCCACAGCCGCCAGATCAAGATCCGGGGTTTGGTCATGTAAGTTCCGCAGAGACACTAACTCATCCAGCAACGATACCAAGTAGCGACCACTGTCATAAATAATCTGGAGATATTCTTTCTGTTTGTCGTTTAAATGTCCATAAACTTCTTGATTTAAAACTTTGGCCATTCCTGTCACCGAAGTTAAGGGATTCCGCATTTCTTGCGTCATGCTACCGATGAGTTTCTCCAAAACCAAGTCAGAAATATTCTTCAGCCCAAATTTTTCATCATTACTGGCTGGGGAAGTATCATCATCTACGGATATATCTGGCAATGAGTCAGGCAAAAAAGAGCTAACTGGAGTGTGAGTTGTGTCAGGCGATATTGCATCCGCAAGGCTCCTGCGCGTTCGCGCCAATTTGCTCCGTTCTAACTCGCTCATAATCCAGCGAGCGGTCAACTCCAAAAACTGAATTTCTTTAGCCGTAAATTGACGGGGAGACAGATCCATGCCCATCAAAACTCCCAAGCAATCCCCTTTGGAGGACAGCAAAGGCACTCCGGCATAAGCCCGAATTCCGTAATTTTGAACCGCCATCGACTTCGCCCACTGGTCTTGCTTCAAAGTATCTCGAATTGTCACCACAATTTGACTGGCTAAAACCTGTTGCCAAAAAGCCTCTTGCAGAGAAATTTTTGGTAACTTATTCGCCAAGTCTTGCAACAATTCGATCTCTTCAAAGTTAACGTCAGCAAAATTTACAGCAAGCTGTCTCAAGCGCCGATCTTTTTGCACTCCCCCAACAATACATAAAGGGATATCTAAAAATTCTGCACTCGCTTGAGTCGCCTTTTGCAAGATAAACAAGCTGTGTCGATCCAAGAGACCCCGGTCTGCAAACAGCAATCCAGATTCTTCTGGGGATGGGCTGGCAGAATTATCAAAATAAGCAAATTCTTGATTGTCTGGTACTACCATAAGAGTTTAAGGTTGCCATAGACAACAATGAAATCTATTCAATAAATCTATTCAATGGCGATTGGCCATAATGTTTCTAGTGAACGGCAGAACCGCCGAGGACAAATCTCTTGCCGCTACGATCTTGAGGATTTTTGCCGTGGGATTTTTGCCGTGGGATTTTTGCCGTGGGTTTGGTTCTGGCAGATTTGGCTAGATGATCGGCACCAAATCTAAGCCTTTAGATATCTGCAATTTGCGCTGCAAAAAAAAATTTGCCGAACAACGAGCGAGATTGCATCCGCAACGCCGAAGCGCGATCGCAGGTCAAAGCTTAATCTTTGGGTGCCGAATCTCTGGGATTGGGTGACTACTTCCATGCTGGATGAGAAAGGAGTTTTTCCATCACTCTAACCCCGCGTAACTGATTGGAAAGAGGTAAATGACCTCTAGGGGCTGTCAAATCCCAAGTAAACTCTTGGGGATATCTTGTCCAATTATTGCCATTTTTCCAGCCGATTTTTGGCCACATCTTATCCCACATTTTCCCGACACCCAGCCAAATTTCTCGTTGGACAGAAAATCCAAACTTATCTTCGGAGTACAACTGCCACAGAGTATTAATGGTTTGTAAATCCGTTTCGGGAAACGTATCAACTTCAGTAAAATATAACCACTTTCTCTGGACGGCAGCAGGACCTGCCAATTCACAAAGTAATTGAATGGTGATTTTGTCAGCGGATTGGAAATCCGCAGCGGCCAGCAGCTTTTGTAACAGACTGTAGTCGATCTGGCGATCGCTCGGAGTTGGGAGCAGACCGTGGGGAAATGTGGAACGCAAAAATTCAGCGGATACCGGGTCTGCCGATGTATAAAGAACTTGGTAAACTTTCCCATCGACGAAGTTCGGGGTGGTTGAGCGGCGTTCTAACAAAAATTCTTGCAACACTCTCAGACCATCCCCACCAGCTTTGGCCAGATGAGAAATCACCTTGATCTGATTTTTTTGATTATTCGTTCTTAAGTTGGAAGCCAGTTCGGCAAAATCCAAAGCAGCATCCGGTATGGCAGAAGTTGTTGAGTCAGTCATGAAGGCTTTTTGAGGATCGACAGTTGCTATTTTCAGAGGTACAAGTAAACCCAGTAGGCCCTGCCCCCGCGAAGGCGCGGAGCCTGCGCGAAGCGCGCTTAGGCGGGGGATGAACCTGGAAGCATTAAGCAATCGGTGCCACTGGATATGAGGTTGAAACCTCAGATGTTCCTATTGTCTCATTATCTTAGACCTGCTGATTATTTCTGTGCTTGTAAAATCCGATTAATGATCCCGGTGGTGGATGAGTTGATTTCCACTTTCACCAGTTCAATCTGACCCCCATAAGCCTGAACCACTGGGGCTTCCGGCAGAGTTTCCAGGGTGTAGTCACCTCCTTTGACATAAATATCCGGTTGCAGAGATGAAATCAGGGTGGTAGCGGTGGGTTGATTAAAGATCACCACGGCATCAACCGCTTTGAGGCTACAGAGTACCTCAGCCCTTTGTAATTCTGGCACAATTGGTCGCGAGGGTTTTCCGGCGGTGGATGGCTTGATTGTTTGTACGGACTGGTCACTATTTAAACCAATAACGAGCGATCGCCCCAAAGCTTTGGCGGTTTGTAAATAGCGCACATGACCCACATGGAGTAAATCAAAACACCCATTGCTAAACACTAGAGGACGCCACCGATCCGGTTCAGAGGCGATCGCCTGAGTTAATTCATCCAAAGTATAAAGACCAGAAATCATAACGCTTAAGGGTTGATGGTTGATGGTTGAAGCTTGATGGTTGATGGTTGACGCTTGATGGTTGACCGTTGACCGTTTGCAGGATTCGTGAGTGTTCAAAAGGTGATGCCTTATTCACAGCAAGCAAACATTTGCTATCGCTTAATAGCTATCATTTAATCTGCTATTAGCTATCAATATAACTGATAACTGATAACTGATAACTGATAACTGATAACTGATAACTGATAACTGATAACTGATAACTGATAACTGATAACTGATAACTGATAACTGATAACCGATAACCGATAACCGATAACTGATAACTGATAACTGATAACTGATAACTGATAACCGATAACCGATAACCGATAACCGATAACCGATAACTGACAACTACCGAAATCAGGGAAACCCAGCATTTGATATTGCTAAGTTATTCAGCATCAGGAGCGGACTCGTATCCATGTTCAAAAGCAAACCGAATTAATTGACCACGATTTTCCAAATCTAATTTGCTTAAAATATGACGCAAATGAGTTTGTACAGTCCGAGGACTGATAAATAAACGTTCGGCAATTTCTTTATTTGTACAGCCTTGAATCACTTCCCAAAAAACTCTGGCTTCCGCCGGGGTCAAGGGCAAACGGTCTGGGGAAGTCTCCGATATCGATGAGGTGACTGGGTATTCTTTGGGAGTTAAATTGGACTGATTATCAAGCCGATTATTGAGGGGATGGGTCATCTTCTCTGAAAGGGAAATTACAGAGGGTGAACTCACATTTTTATATCCTCCCGCCATATGCTGCATTAATCGAATAATTTCCGAATAAATCCGGCGACTCCGCTCTAATTGCGCTTCAATTTTTGCTACTAATTCTCTGGGTTCAAAGGGTTTAATTAAATAATCATCGCCACCAATTTCATGGCCTTCTATGCGGTCATCAAGCTCTCCCAAAGAACTTAAAAATATAAAAGGGATTAATTGACCTGATGGCGTCGTGCGTAGTCGTCGGCAAAATTCAAATCCATCCATGTCTGGCATCATCACATCCGATACAATCAAATCTGGCATTTCCGCCTCTAACGATTTTAACGCTTCTACCCCAGATTTGGCATCAGCAACGATATACCCTTGATTTTCTAGGTGTCTTCGTAAAGTAATTCGCATAGTGCGATCGTCATCCACAATTAAAATTTTTTTCATTTCATTTTGGCTCCCGGTTTCATTGAGATAATCTCAATATATTATTCAAGAGAATTTTTTACAAAATTTGTTTCTCATCTTTTTGAGATTTAATCATAGATGATTTTCTTCAAAAAACGCTCCGGCTCCTATAATACAATCAATTTTTATAAAAAGCAAAAATTAGCAAATGTTATAAAATCTTAATATTTGAGATTTATTTAAGATATTTTCTTCAAATTATCTAATAACCTCGATCAAGAAAACTTAATCATAAGTAGATCCAATCAATTTTGAGACAAAATATGACTAAATTTTCTCAAGGAATCTCAAGGCTTCCCCGGTTTAGGGAATTTGTCATCCTAAGTCGAAAGTGAAAACAAGTTTATTGAGAGTTCTAGGCGTTAGGCAAACCCAGCCGCGATCGCGATAGATCGACGGAAAAAATGATAGAACGCAAATGAGAATAAGTCGATCTGGAGAAGTGTGCGAACAAGAAATCATACAAAGGAAGAGTGGGTTGACCAGAAACATAGTAAGGGCAAAGCATATAGCCTACCCGACCGGATGCCGCTTCGCGTCTACGGCATCGAAATTACCTCGCTGAAATTTGATTGGAGAATCTTCAAGATTGTTACTTAAGATGCTTTGCCCCTACAAATGGCTGAACCAAAGAGCGCGAAATTGTCAAAATTTCGAGATTTTAGGGGCAAAATTCAGGAAAAATGCTTAAGAAACAAAACCTGAAAGCATTGCATGATGTAGTCTACCAAAGAAGGATTGTCTAGTTTTAACTAGACTCAACGGGCAGTATGTACGAGAAAATCACTCCCCCCACCACTGGCGATCGCGTCACCTTTAAAGATGGGCAACCCATTGTCCCCGACAACCCCATCATTCCATTTATTCGCGGAGATGGCACAGGGGTTGACCTATGGCCAGCTTCACAAAAAGTCATCGATGCAGCCGTTCAAACCGCTTACAAAGGCCAGCGAAAAATTAGCTGGTTTAAGGTTTATGCCGGAGATGAAGCTTGTGAAGCTTATGGAACTTACCAGTATTTACCGGAAGATACCCTCCAGGCCATTAGAGAATATGGTGTGGCCATCAAAGGCCCTCTGACCACCCCAATTGGGGGCGGCATCCGTTCTCTGAATGTCGCGTTACGGCAAATTAACGACCTATACGCTTGTGTTCGTCCCTGTAAATACTATAGTGGCACGCCATCTCCCCACAAAAATCCAGAAAAACTGGATGTGATCATCTATCGGGAAAATACCGAAGATATCTATCTAGGAATTGAGTGGCGCCAAGGCAGCGAAATTGCTGACAAATTGATTCAAATTCTCAATCAAGAGTTAATTCCCGCCACCCCAGAACACGGCAAGAAACAAATCCGCTTAGACTCTGGTATCGGCATCAAACCGATTAGTAAAACTGGCTCACAACGGCTGATTCGTCGAGCGATTCAACACGCTTTGCGTCTGCCGAAAGAAAAGCAAATGGTGACCTTGGTTCATAAAGGCAACATTATGAAATACACCGAAGGTGCTTTTCGTGATTGGGGCTATGAATTAGCTACCACGGAGTTTCGCTCCTGTTGTGTCACCGAAAGAGAATCCTGGATTCTCAGCAACAAAGAGCGGCACCCAGAGATTACCTTAGAGGACAATGCTCGCAAAATTGATCCCGGTTATGACAACCTGACCAGTGAAAAGCAAGCAGAAGTTCGCCAAGAAGTCGAAGATGTTCTTAAGGCGATTTGGGATACCCACGGAAATGGCCAATGGAAAGAAAAAGTCATGGTCAATGACCGGATTGCCGATAGTATTTTCCAACAGATTCAAACTCGACCGTCAGAGTATTCAATTCTGGCGACGATGAACCTGAATGGAGATTATCTATCTGATGCCGCTGCCGCCGTGGTCGGTGGTCTGGGAATGGGGCCAGGTGCGAATATTGGCGATGAATGCGCCATTTTTGAAGCCACCCACGGCACCGCACCGAAACACGCTGGTCTTGACCGGGTGAACCCAGGATCTTTGATTTTGTCCGGGGTGATGATGTTGGAATATATGGGTTGGCAGGAAGCGGCTGATCTGATTAAAAAAGGTCTGGGTGCCGCGATTTCCAACCGAGAAGTAACCTACGATTTGGCTCGGTTAATGGAACCTCCGGTAGAACCCCCGCTAAAATGTTCTGAATTTGCTGATGCAATTATTGCTCACTTTAACGATTAATTTCCCATTGAGAGATTAATTCTCGACGGGAAAATATCATCGATATCTATTTTAAGAAACCCCCTTTGACTCAAAAAGTAAAAGGGGGTTTTTCGCTTTTTGGGGATGCGATCGCCACGATATCCTGTGAATGAATCAGCAATGACTATCCAGGAAATGACTATCCAGGAAATGACTATCCAGGAAATGACCTAGCAACACTATCAAGGATTGGAGAAAGTGTTAATCTCTCCACCGCCGATATAGCGCCCCGGAATTGGACGAGGCACCGAAAACGGGGATGTAGGTTGTTGCGGTTGAGTGGGAGCCGCTGACTGGGTGGGATTAAGGGAGGAACCTGTCAGCCCGTTGGCATTGGGGATTGTTGTTGGTAAACCCTGCGGGATGGGGACTGAACGCAGAGTCGGAGTTGGCTGTGCCAATGGCTGAGTGCTTGTGGGAACAGAAGGTTGGGTCATAATCCCTAAATTTTGACCGTTGGCAGTGCTTTGCTGGGATTGATTCGGGGGCAAATTGAGTTGATTGTAAGTCTGTGGATAAGTCTGTGGATAAGTCTGTGGGGCGATTCCGCGCAGCGGATCCGGAAAGGGAATCGCATTTCTTGAAGCGGGTACGCTTCTGGGATTGACTAATCCCCCAGAGTTCATCCCACCTGTAGTCGGATTGCTTGGACTAGACTCTAAGAGATATTGATAAGAGTTGTAGGAATCGGCACTGTTGGCATCGGCAGAATTGCTTTGGAGTGGCTGGTTATAAGAGTTATAACCTCTTTGAGAGCCCTTGACTCCCCGACTTGATGCCGGTGATAGAGGCATTAATAATTCAGCGCTTGGGTTGACCGAATCTCTGAGACCAGGTTGGGCAGAAGTTGGAAATATCCCAGGGGTAGTGTTGGCAATCCCAGAAAAGTTTAAAAGATTTGTTTGATTTGTTTGAGCTAAGAGTGAAAGTTGATTTGTGGGATTGGATATGCTGGACGTGGATATGCTCGACCCTGTGTTCTGATTTGTATCCACTGGTACGGGAGAGACTAAAAGCCCAGAAGCAGATCCAGGAGGATTATTACGGCTGCCTTGAGCCTGAGTGGAAGTCGGTGGAGCCTGGAGATCACTTGGGTTTGATCTACTATTGCTGGTCGATCTGCGGATAATCGCTTCTTGCAATGGACTCATGGCCATGCCCAAATTTCCAGTCCCTACTTCAGTAGCATTAGGACTGATTGTGTTGCCATTTCTGTCACTGTTTCCTAACGATAAATTCATCCCCTGAGGATTCATGCCACCGATCCCGTTGCCTGGATCATTCGCTTTCAAAAATTCATTGACTGGCAAAGTATTAGGGTTGCCACTTAGGAAAATATTAGACAATCCCTGAACATTTTGATTCGTTGGCGGATTGGCTGAGGGTTCAGTTGGGGGAATCGGCGTTGATCTCGACGGTTTAAGATTGTCGGTCTTTTTGGGTTTTTGCGAGGGCAATCCGCCAACGTCGGGCAAAATTGGCGGGGGAGTTTCCAATAGCTTCATATCTTCTTTGAGGACTGATGAGCTATCAATATCAGCGGCGATCGCTTCCTGGGCCTGGTCTTGACTTTCTGTTTCCCCCGGATCCGCCAACGATCCTAGACTAAATTCTCCGTCGGTGAAAAATTCCGTGGAGTTAAGCCAGAATTCCCAACTAAACATAGTAAACAAACCCAAAAATCCGATCGATCCCCAAACCAGCGGTTGCCGCAAAGGGCGTAGTTTGGCTCTGAGATTACGCAGATAAACAGGTAGCTGATTTTCCGATGACATAACAACGTCCTAAATTCATCACAGTTTTCTAAAGTCTGAATAATTATGAGTCAATATGTGCTGAGAGGAAATCGACGCTGCGATCGCCTGCTCATCACTCGGACAATATCTAGACTTCTTGATTGATTCTCCGTTGAGGCTTGGCTGTTGAGGATTCTGCAAAAAAACACCTTTTCTTGTCAACCCGCAACCCGCAACCCGCAACCCGCAAAATTTCTCCAAAATTTCTCCAAAATTTCTCTGGATGATTTCTCTGGGTGATTTCTCTGGGTGATTTATTTGGGTGATTTATTTGGGTGATTTCTCTGAGTGATTTCTCAGGCGGCATCCTCACGCCTTGCCATACTCCTTATACGGAAGCCTACTTATAGACTTCTACTTATATTATATTCTACTTATATTCTACTTATATCTTAGCCGTTGATCTGTCTTTAGACGTAGCAACACACCAAAGCCGGGATAAAGACTGACCCCCTGTGAGAACACAGTGGAAGTCAATCAAAGCTAAATCAAAGCTAAATCAAAGCTAAATCAAAGCTAAATCAAAGCTAGGGCGTGTCATCAATTA
>NZ_LIUQ01000141.1 GCF_001276715.1 Planktothricoides sp. SR001
GGGCGAATCCGACTAAAATTATATAATTGAAAATGACGGATTTCAGTCGGTTTTAACCGACTTGCGCTATGAGACGGATTTTAATCCCCGGCGGATTGGGAAATTGGCTAATTCGGCGGATCCGGGGGATACCAACGATTAGGTGGATCGTCTTCAGAATCAGTTTTTTCCAACCAAGAAATCGCCGTTTTATTCCCATGATGTATTTTCTGATTATTCACATAAGCCACAGCGCGATCGATTTGCTTACTGCCCACAGAAAAAACGCCATATTCTTCCTGCCACGCAAATTTATCTTGACCCATCAATCCTGAATGATTCATATAATAGGCGCTGCTACCTTTTACCGTCTTGACAAATTCAGCAATTGATAGACTCGGAGGAATCGATGCCACCAAATGAATATGATCTTCGATGCCACCAATCCCATGAATGATACAACCCAGAGAGTCCGCTTTGCCAATGATATAATTATAAAGAGTAGATTCTTTATCTGGGGTAATTAAATATTGACGATTTTTAGTTGTCCAAACTAAATGATAGTAAAGTCGCCAGAGAGCCATAATTGGTGTAATAGTCTATGACTATAATTGTAGAGCGATCGCGGCTTTTTCTATGAAGCAAATTTTAGCTTATATCAAGCTTTGTTATAAAGAAGATGGATGAATAATGTTTCGACCATTTCAACATATCGCCTCCACTGGTTTAGCACTATTGCTATTGCTTTCGGGGATAAGTTTTACCACAGGAGTTTGGGCGCAAACTAATCCAAGAACACAATCCAGTGACGATAAACCAGTCAACCCAGTCGATGATCCTGATGACAGAAAAAATAATACAGATTCAGGAATTACGCGAGATAATTGCCTGGTTGGAGAAAATCCAAAACCTCTCACAGCCTTGATTCCGAATTCAAGCGGTTATCCATTAACGACGATGGGATATCCGACGTTTTTTTTCTATATTCCTGATAATGCGCTTGAAGCTGTTGAGTTTTTAATTCTAGATGATAAATCCAGACTTTTATATCGTAACCGTATGGCAATCTCTCCTCGTGGCGGGGTGATGAGTGTGAGTCTGCCTACGGATAGTCCAATGGGAGAATTACAACCAGGGAAATCTTATCAATGGGAATTAGCTTTAGTTTGTCAGAAAAATGGGAAAGAAGATAAAACAACTCATCTGAATGGATGGATTCAAAGAGTAGACAATCCCGATTTAGTGGCACAAGTCCAGCAAGCAAATCCTCGCCAAGTTCCCGAAATTTATGCTCAGGCAGGAATTTGGTATGATTTTCTCGCTAGTCTGGCTAATTTACGACGGGAAAATCCTAATGATTCTGAGTTAACCCAATATTGGATTGAGGTATTGCAGTCTGTGGGATTGGCAGAAGTCGCGGAAGAACCGTTGATTTCGCAACCTTGAAATTACCATTGATTAATTGTAGGTTGGGTTTCCTTCCGCCATATCGCAACACCCGCCATATCGCAACATCCGCCATATCGCAACATCCGCCAGGGATTAAAATCCCTGGCTCATAGCGCAAGTCGGTTAAAACCGACTGTTATGGAGCAGGAAAAATCGGATTTTTAGTCGGTTTCAACCGACTTTAGCTATGAGGCCGCCAACGTTTAAACCCCCGCCGGTCGGATTGTTATGCAGCATTAAATATCGGATTTTTAGTCGGTTTTAACCGACTTGCGCTATGAGACGGGGGTTTTAACCCCCGGCGGTCTGGGTTTCCCGCGACCAGCCCGATCGCCATTCCGCCATATCGCCATTCCGCCATATCGCCATTCCGCCCGATCGCCATATCGCCACACCCGCCA
>NZ_LIUQ01000020.1:0-82150 GCF_001276715.1 Planktothricoides sp. SR001
GCCCCTACGACTTTTCACTTTCCCCCACACCCCCCACACCCCCCACACCCCGAAAGCTAGATGAATTAACTGAGAAGAGTCGCTTCTCCGGTATCCAAGTCATAATAAGCACCGGCAATTTTTAGTTTGCCTTCTTGAACAAGCTGAGACAACACTGGAGAAGCATTCAGCCGTTCGATTTGTAACAAAACATTGGCTTTACAAACTTCCGTAAGGCGATCGCTCACATTATCGGCCACCCGACCGACAGCGGGGCGAATTGAATCTAAAATGCTGCCAATTTGACCGGGAACTTGGGCATCTTGGATCGCCGCATCCACCGCACCGCAGCGTTCGTGTCCCATCACCAATAGGACTTTTGCGCCTAAGACTAACGTGCCAAATTCTAAGCTGCCAATTTCTTCTGGAGTCGCCACATTTCCCGCCACGCGAACCACAAATAAATCGCCTAATCCTTGGTCAAACACAAGTTCTGATGGCACGCGAGAATCCGCACAAGAAAGAATCGCCGCAAACGGCTTTTGTTTAGCGGCCACTTCCGCTAGTCGGAATAAAGATTGATTGGGGTTTTCCCGTTTATCTTGGACAAATCGTTCATTTCCCTGCATCAGTTTTTCTAGGGCTGCCTCTGGGGTCACATCATTTTGAGCCACGACAGGGGCTGGATTTCGGAGTTGGGAGCCAAACGTTTGGCTGAGAATTCCGGCACCAATGATTCCAGAGCTAAATTGTAACAGATTGCGACGGGACATTCTTGGTTGATGTTTTGACATTGCGTCTATTAACCTCGATCTATATAAAAATGCTATGAATAGATATAAAGTCAATGGACGTCGATCGCGGAGTTTTTTTTGACCAAAGGACTTGTGGTAAAATCGATGCTAAAAAAACTTTTGTCTGACAGCAGTTTCCTCTGCTATACATCTCGATCCCCCATTCTCCAAGCCACTTGGATAATGGGGGACTTTCGTTGATTGCCCCCACCCCGCAGGGGCTGGCTTAACATACCTCAAAAAATCGCTTCGGTGCTGTATGTTATCTAGGACTTACGCAACGACTCTATATATATGGGGTATTGGTGTGTCACCGTCGGAACAACACCCTACCGATAGCTGATTATTAGACAAGAGTGCTTTCATAAGGTGTCGATCCCCCCAACCGATGGCGGATTCACCGCCATCGGCTTTTTGGAATTTTTCAAGAAGTCTATTTTCCTTTTTCCCCGGCATCTTCCTCTTGAATTTGTCGCACTGCGGTCAATGCGGAATAACTCACCCCAGCAGTTCCTTCTCCTGGGTGAGTAGAGTCTCCCACTAACCATAAATGCTGAATTGGGGTGCGAGTGGCAATGCCAAAAGGCCCAAAAGTTTGAATCCGTTGTCCCACTCCCCCAACAATTCCATGTAAACGCCCGGTATATTGAGCAAAAGTGCGCGGTGTCGCCGCTTCTTGGTAAATGATTGTGTCAGAATTGAGGTGAAAATATTGCCCTAACCGCTGAATTGCTTTTTCCGTATAGGCTTGTTTTAATGCTGCATAATCATGGCAATTTTGCCACAGTTTTGTATCCGTAAAAGAAGACGCGGTAATGGTAAATTTGCCGTCGGGGGCGCGACCATCCCCAGGGTGACTGACAGAAACAAATAGAGAATTATTTTCCCCAATAGTTTGCCTTGCGCCGATTTTTCCATCTTCTGCATATTCATAGAGAAATTGCATATGGGGGGGACAATTTTCGGGAATAGCTTCTTGGGTGACACCTAAATAAACCACAAATGCACCGGAAGCGGGGGGCAAGTTTTCCACTCGGTTTTGATACAGGTTTTGGAAAAAGCGATGCTGTGGATTGGTTTTATGTTCTGGGACAACGGAAGTTAACATTTTTACTAAGTTTTGTACCGGCACATTTGCGACAATATGATCGGCTTTTTCTGTCCAAATTTTCCCGCTTTTCTGGTTGCTAATTACGACACTAGATGCCCCATGTTGATCGATGTTGATTTCTTTGACTGTATGGCGCATAAATAGCTGACCGCCATATTTTTCTAAGCCTTCAACTAGGCGATCGCTCAACACTTGCATACTGCCTTTCAGGTGAAACAGTCCTTGAGGAGACTGAGAAACTCCCAAGGCGGTGGCGGCATATAATAAGGCGGTTTCATTGGCATCAACTTGAGAATATAACTTCAGTTGTAAATCTAAAAAAGTTTTTAAGCGGTGATTCTTTTCTAAGCCAAATAATCGCAGGGCATCTAATACCGTCATTAAGGTAAAAGGGACGGTAATTAATGTGTCTGGTCGCAAGGCTTTGACTAATTGCCATATATCCCAACTATTGCGCGGCGGCAGTACCGGATCGCGGCCTTGAAATTGCCAACTGGCTTGAAATAATGTATCCATTAATTGCCAAAAAGGTTGGCTTCCGGGAAAGTGGCGATCGCGTTCTTCCTGCCATTTTTTCGGGTCACGCCAAATATTAATTGGTTCGGTTTCTCCGGGTAAAAATACCGCACAAGCTGGATCGCAGTAGGTAGCTTCGGGCAGGTCAATTTCTAACTCCGAGAAAATACGGTGATGAATGCCTCCCGGTTCTAATCCTGCGACTTGGGTTGCCCCTACATCAAAGGTAAATCCTTGGCGTTTGAATGTAGAAGCACAGCCCCCAGGAACGATCGCCTGGTCATAAATTCGCACTTGATAACCCCGTTTGGCTAACAGTACACCTGCGGTTAACCCACCAATTCCTGCCCCAATGACGATCGCGGTTTTTTGATGATTCTCTGGGGGATGATTCTGTTGACTGTTGGCCATGAAATCAATCTTTACATTTGTTTACAATGTCGATTGTAGTTGATTTTCTCATGGTATGAGTGTGGCATGAGTGGCTGGGGATGAATATTCCCCGCAGGTGCGCCACGGATGTCAATCCGTGGCTAGATGAGTTCGCGAATAGCGGAATATCAAGGGTTAACAACGGTTAACAAGGGTTAACGAGAAGACTTAAGCAAAGCCGCATCAATTTGTTGAACTAAATGATCCATTGTTGATGAGTTGTCGAGTACCACGTCAGCTAGGGACGCTTTTTCGTCAATGGACATTTGGCTATCAATGCGGGCGATCGCTTGTTCTGCCGCCAGACCATCTCGTTTGATTAACCGCTCGATTTCTAAAGCCCGTGGCGCATAAACCACCCAAATTTCCGTGACTAAATCGGTCATTTTGGCTTCAAACAACAAGGGCACCACCAAAACAATTGGGGTTTGTGGTGTTGGTTGAATTTTGCCATTATTTTTGGCTGGGGGTTGCTTGGGTGCGAGGATTTTTTGGATTCCTTCGCGCAACCGACGCCGAACATAAGGATGAATTTGTTGCTCAATCCAATGCCGTTCCGCAGGGTTGCTAAAGATAATATGGCCGAGTTGTCCTCGATTCAAATTACCATCGTCAAGGAGAATACCTGTGCCGTAACGGTTGGAGATCGCCTTGAGTACCGGAGAACCGAGTTTCACTGCGTCGCGAGCAAAAATATCGGCATCAAATACGGGCAATTGGTGAACGGTTGCCAAATAGTCAGAAACGGTCGTTTTGCCGGTGCTGATGCCGCCGGTTAAACCAATGATTCGGGGTTGGATGTTAGTGTATGTAGGCAAGGGTCTGGGATTGGCGCTTGTGGTCATTAGTCAACTCCGCTTCAGTGACATCACCACAAATAATATAGCTGGTCGTTGGGATAAGAAACAGCCCGAATTCATGGTAATTCTGAATTAGATATAGGATGTTACCATTTTTAAGTGTTAACTGTTGGTAAAAATACAATTTGATTAATTTTTTTGATACCCCTGGAAGCGATCGCAATGATTTAGATAATTCATTGCCCGAATGGTTCTGCGATCGCCATGAATCGCCATAAATGAAGAATGCGATCGACCCCGCGCCCAATTTTTGCAAGTTTTTTCAAATTTTTTCAAATAACTAGGCATTGACTAATTTTGCTATTTTTTTCTAGATAATTGCAGTTATCTATCTGCAATTATTGATAAATCAATTAGCCCCTAAAAAAACCATAATTTGTTCAAGCAAATTGCTTAATTCTCCCGCTTCACGCGATCGCGCAATCCAATTAAACAAGCCGCCAATCACCCAAGTTTACTGGCGGCTGGTCATCATCTGCTTATTCTGGAGAATCAAGTTCAAAAATGGGAAATATTTCTTGCCGCAGATAGGCATCAAAGTGTTGATAAAAATACTTCCAAGAAGTACAATTATCTTGAGCCAGTTTTTTCATCGGCGCATTTTGATATAAAGGCACACGGGTGGTAATTTCATCTTGCAGCAATTGGGGCAGATTATTAAAAATGGGCACTTTTTTCCCCCAAGCACTGTAAATCAGATAACCAGGGCGATCGCCCATTTTCATCCACGGCAACCAAGGCCCAATTCTATCCCAAGCTAACATCACATTGGGAATAGAAATAAGTTCTGTATTTTCCATATCAGCCGTAGAGACAGTCAATTTAAACAGTTCCGTTGACTGATAAATTGCCTGGGGACTATAGGGAGCAAATTTCGCATCTTTTGCCAGAGGATTCGGATATTGAGGAAATAAATTAATCAGAAAAGTCGTGAGATCCCCAGCCACAATTCCCGGAAACCGTTTTGTCAGATTAAAATTTGCCTGGACTGGATTGTTGGCCACATGAACCACGGGTAAAATTTCACCTGTCCAGGGGTTTTGCCAATGATTTAAGCGGGTTCCGGTCATCGGGTCTAAATATAAACTGATTTCCCGCGAGGTAAAATCCCAAGTTTCATCGGGGTTAGAAATAAACCGGGCAACACTCATCCCTAATATCTGAAATAAATGTTTTGTCGGTTCTCCGGGAACTATCCCATAAATTGAACCCGACCAGGTAAGAAAAGATTGGCTGCCATCTGCACTTCCTCTAACTTTTATCCAATCTTTTAGGTTTAAATCTGTTTTGATAAAATTCATCATTTATTAGATAAATACACTAAATGATTTTAATTTTTTGCTATTGCTATCAATCGTCCGTCGATTTTACCTGAGATTAGTTTGGGATAATTAGTTAGCAAAAATTTGCTTTACATCCCTATTATTTACTTAATTTTAGTTTTTTTGCCCGTTTTACTGTTGCCTATTATCATTTTTTATGGATAACTATTCAAGGGTAGTTAATCTAAAGATTTAATCAGATAATATGGAAATCAGAAACCGAATTTGTTACCCGGTGAACCAGGATTTCTGGAACAATGGGCAGAACCCGGTTTCTGAATTAACCGATTAATCGTTGCGACTAAAAGCCAGCAATTTACCAGGTTTAAATGTCTTAATTACTGCTACTATTGCGCCGTCCCAGTTCATAAACTCCCGACCCAATACAGCTAATCATCCCCACACTGATCGCCCAACTCGATCCCAGACTGAGTTCAATGCCGTAATTACATAAAACTCCCACGATAAAAAATGGGAGAATGCTGCACACTGAAGCATAGAATGCATTTTGTGACTCTCGGGCTTTGCGAGTTCTTTCAAACTCTTTCTCGGAGGTGTAGAGCGATCGCTCCGCAAAATTAAACCAGCGGTTGAGTTGTTCTGTCACCCACTGACTTAGGGGATAAAACCCTAAATACAACGACAGCGCCCACAAGCTGGCGCCCGCTACCGTAGTGGCATCAAAGGGAAACCTGAAGAAAAAAATGTCAGTCAACATAGGTCAAAAAAATATTGCAGCTAATGGGATCGGTTCAGCAAGGGGGTTGAGTGGAGGATATGTCCACCAAAAAATCCACCAAAGAATATGGTAATCTTAACGAAAATTTTAAGGTTCTGGAAACCCTGCCCACCATCATGGGTCTAAAATCTAGATTCCGGTTGGCACTAAAACCAAAAATGATTCACACTCTTGGGTTTTACCTGGTAGGTGATGACAGGTGCGATCGCACTCCCCAAACTTGATAAAAAAATTTACAAAAAAAACTTGTCAAATAAATTGACTTAGGGAAGCTTTTATGTTATTTATCCGTTCATTATCTGCCGATCGCTTCCAATCTTGTCAGACTGGCAACAGAAAGTCAGGAGGTTCCCGATCCGGACAGGGCTAAAACATCAAAAATCATTAGACATTGAAATTTACCCCGAAAAGAATCAATCCTAAATATTTATAATATTTATAATCCAGAAAAAATTTCCCGCCAAAAAGCTTTTTTTAAATATCTGAATAATTCCTGATAGTTTAGGAGACACCTGAAAAAATATAAAGCTTTAGAGTACCTGTGGAGATAGTTAACTCAAAAAGAGTTAAACTAAACCCTTAAGAACGCACTGAAGGATCAAAATATGTTTAATCTGAATATTTAACTTGATTTAATCTGAATCTATGCTCGAATCTGGAAATCATTACGGTATCTGAGGAGTATCCACCTGTGAAGCAAAAGTTACGATCAATACTCAAGCAACTCAAGCAAAAATGCTGGAGTCCCATCACCCAAGTTGTGTTAATCGCCATGCTCAGTTTATTTACAGTCCTGGGTTTAAATGGGATTGATATGATGCAACCGGCTACGGCGAATGAAACTTATCAGGTTGCCCGGGGCAGCGCGTGGCAAAATGCCTCGTTTCCAGTAGAAAATTTTCAAGAATATACTTCCCCATTTGGCTATCGGCGATCGCCCACCGGAGGATACACCGAAGAATTTCACTCAGGATTAGACATTGCGGCACCAATGGGTAGCTACGTCCGTAATTGGTGGGCGGGTACGGTGGTAGAAGTGATTGATGATGGTCGTTGTGGCATTGGTCTGGTGATTTCATCCGGCAATTGGGATCACATCTATTGCCACATGGACGGATCCGTAGAAACATCTAACGGAGTTCCGTATTTAATCGACCGATCTGGCGGCATTTTTATCGGTGAAGGCCAACAGATCCCTGCCGGAGCACGCATTGGTCGAGTGGGTATGACAGGTCGCACCACCGGCCCCCATTTACACTGGGGGCTAAAATATGCGGGTCAATGGTATGACCCAGCCCTAGTCATTCGCCAAATGTATCAAGATCAACAAATATCTCGGCAACCCTAAGACGAATCGAGACAACCGAGCCAAAAAATTGCAAATCAAAAAAAACTGACCAAACAACCGAGTTTATACGGAGATACCTCAGTAAAAACGCTGAGGATCTTGCGTAGAACCTCGGTTTTTTTGGCTTCACTTAGCCGGATCAAGATCACAATCCCAGAGTAATCAGATCACTGTAAAATTTGAGAAAATCTTGCATTGTAATAAACAACCCAATTCCATATTACTTCGTGAGATTATGTCACTTACCAAAAATCGGTCCAAGCTATCCCTTGAAGAACTTTACGGTCAAGCGATGTTTTCTACCATCTTAACTTCTTCTGACCGTCAAAAAATCAAAAATCTCTTGTTAGGGGAATCTTTGAGTCACTCAGAAATGCTGATTATCGATCGCCTACTCTACAATGTCCGTCAAGGATGGCTTCAGGTGACAGATTAAACAGTGTTTTTCAACATTCTCTGGTTTTGAGGAGAAATTGATGACGCGATCGCCATGATTTTCATACCTATTTGAGCTATAATACTCAAATCATCACTTGATAACGATAAAATCTGGCTAACATCATCAAAAAAATGAAAAACCATATTCATCAACTCTCGCTTCCTTTAGCTTTTTATCCTAAAATAAATAAAAAATCCTAAATATTTTCACGGCTTTGATATTAGACAATCAAAGCTAGATTGATGCTGTTTATATATATCCGATTAAAAACGTAGGCAAAACGTATAAATCGCAATTATAACCATTACCGACTACATCAAATAAAAACCCTGATTATTTATTAATTCGATCCTGAGAATAATTAGGGCAATCTGGAGGGGATAAAATGTGCGATCGCATTCCTCAAAATCCTCTCGCCGATACCTGAATTGATTAACTAAATAAATTATGTTATAATTAGCATTAGCTAAACAGCGGTTTTGCCTTCAGCTAAAGTCCCGGCAATTACATTCAGATCGACGCCAAAAATCAACGATGGTTACTCAAAATCAATCACAATTAGAACTATTTAACCCCAACCTCTTACAACTTTTGACGGGTGGGGTTAAATTTAAGTTTATTGACTTATTTTCGGGAATTGGCGGTTTCCGCATTCCTTTAGAAAAATTAGGCGGTAAATGTGTAGGCTACTCGGAAATAGATCCAGAAGCCCAGAAAGTCTATCGGCAAAATTTTATCGGCTATGTGAATTCCGATGAAATTGATTTAGGGGATATCAGAAATATCCAAGAAATTCCCGCAAATCTTGACTTAATTGTGGGCGGTGTTCCCTGTCAGCCTTGGTCGATCGCCGGAAAATTAAAAGGATTTGATGACCCCAGAGGACAGCTTTGGTTTGACGTAATGCGTTTATTAGCAAAATATCAACCAAAATCTTTTATTTTTGAAAATGTCCGAGGTTTAGCCAGTCCGAAAAACCGCCAAAGCTTTGATTATTTATTACAACAGTTTGAAGCGATCGACTATTCCGTTCGCTGGAAAATCATTAATTCTTATGATTTTGGCGTTCCCCAAAGTCGAGAAAGAGTATTTATCGTGGGCATCAGAAATGATTTAGAAAATGCTCAAGCCTACTCTTTTCCTGAACCGATTGATTGTCAGCCCAAGCTGGTTGATATTATCGATGAGATTAAAGACTGCGAAATTATCGAAAAAGTCAAAGTTTCTCCTGATTTACTCTTTGGGGAGCAAATTCCGCCGTCGCGCAATCGGTTTCAAAAAGATGATGAAATGAATGATTTTTTTGTGTTTTCCGATTTGCGGAATGGTCATACCACGATTCACTCTTGGGATTTAATTAAAACCAGCGAAAGAGAAAAGTTAATTTGTGTTACAATTCTGAAAAATCGCCGCCGCAAGAAATATGGATTAAAGGATGGAAATCCTTTATCTTTTCAGGATTTAAGCGAGTTAATTGATGGCCTTAAAGAAGCAGAACTGGATCGACTGGTGGAGAAAAAAATCTTACGTCTAGTGAGAGACGGTGCAGTATCCAAGTATGAATTTGTGAATTCCAAAAATAGTGCAGGAATTGGTGGGGTTTATCGGGTATTTTTGCCCAGTTCAGCGATGATTCCTACTTTGACTGCTACGGGGACAAAAGACTATATTGCTACAGTGGCTATTCATGCCGAAAATCCCGAAGAATATAAGCGTCTATTTTTACAAAAAATCTATAAACCGAAAAATTTTAGGTTGATTACCGCCCAAGACGCTTGCCGACTGCAAGGATTTCCCGATTGGTTTCAATGCCATGAAAACCCCAATATTGCGAAAAAACAATTCGGCAATGCTGTTTCCGTTCCGGCTGTCTATTATATTGCCAAAAATTTAGTGGAAAAAATTTTTTTTAGTCAAGATTGTTTAACGGATTTTAGTTTACCATAGTAAATTAGATGGGAATACTAGAATATTAATATATAGTGTTTATCGCGTCGATCATACTCTGATTGGATTCCCGCATTCGCGGGAATGACAATTTTTTGATATATCTCATACTAAAGAAAATTTTTATATGAAAATTATCGCCTATTTGTACAGCGATCCGCTGTTAGAACCAATGCCAGATCCGACAAGCTGGGGCTGGGAAGTCGATCGCGTGTATCAAGATTTAAGCGATCGCACTCAATTAGAACAACTGTTTACCGACTGTACCGAGGAACCCGCTGATTATTTATTAATTCACCGCTTAGAAGAATTAGGAGATTCGATCGCGGAAATAAGCGATCGCATCCATCAACTAGAAACCTTGGGGACAGAAATTGTCGCGATCGAAACCCCTGGATCGATCCAAGAATTCTCCCAGTCTCTCACCCAACGTGCAGACTTAATTCAACTGCTGGCGCAAATTCAAACCACCCAGCATAGTCGGCAAATTCGCAAAGGTCATGCGCGTAATCGCATCAACGCCCTACCTCCTCCGGGTAAAGCCCCATTTGGGTATCGTCGAGGCAAAGACCGCTACGCCCTCGATCGCGCGGCGGCCCCAGTGATCAAAGAATTTTTTGAACATTTCCTGCTTTACGGATCTTTGCGCGGGGCGGTGCGCTATCTCGCGCAAAAATATAACAAAAAAATTTCCGTCACCACGGGACGACGCTGGCTGACTAATCCGGTTTACCGAGGGGATTTAGCCTATAAAAATGGTGAAGTGATTACCAACACTCACATTCCGATTATTTCCCGTCAAGAAGCAGCCCAAATCGATCGCCTCTTGCGTCGCAACCAACAACTGCCCCCCAGAACCGCTAGTTGTTCTCGGTCTTTATCCGGTTTAGTGGTCTGTGGGCAATGTCAAGCCACCATGACTGTCACCCGTGTTAGCACTTATCGTCGCGATCGCGAATATCTATATTTACGTTCCCCTCATTGTCCCCAAAAACCAAAATGTAAAGCGATCGCCTATAGCGAAGTCTTGCAAAAAACCATTGACCGAATTTGCCAGGACTTACCCGTTGCCGTCGCCCAACTGCAAACCCCTGACAGTGCCATTAAACAAAATATCAAACAAAATATTACCGCTGCGATCGCCGAAAAAACACAAATTCTCGACCAGCTTCAAGACCTATGCGATCGGCATATTCTAGACGAAGAAACCAGGCAACTGCGGGCTTACAAACTCCGCACAGAAATCTCCCAACTGCAACGCCAACTCGCTGAATTACCCCCCGTCAATCTCCGAGAAACAGCCCAAGCGGTTTCCATCCCGCAATTTTGGTTAGACCTCACCGAATCAGAACGGCGATTTTACTTCCGGGAATTCATTCGCCAAATTCAAATAGACCGTCAAGATACCTCCTGGCAACTGCGAATCTGCTTTATTTTTGAGTAAGTTATATCAAATCCGTGTATTCGCTGATTATCTACAAAACTCTGTCATTCCCGCGAATGCGGGAATCCATCTTAGTATTTCGTAGGGTGGGCAAAAGTCAACTTTTGAATTGATCGAATGAACCAAAGCAATTTTGCCCACCATTATTTCGTAGGGTGGGCAAAAATAAATTTTTGACTTTATCGAATGAACCAAAGCAATTTTGCCCACCATACAAGAATGACAACTAAACTATGCTTACTTGGGTTGGGCGATCGGCAACTCGATGGTAAAAGTAGACCCTTCGCCAAAAGTGGAAACACAAGAAAGAGAACCATGATGAGTCTTTTCCACAATTTCGCGAGAAATTGATAAGCCCAAACCTGTCCCCACCCCAATCGCTTTAGTAGTAAAAAAAGGCTCAAACACCCGATTTTTAATTTCATCAGGCATTCCTGGGCCATTATCAGTAATAGAAATAGCCACGCGGTTAGAGTTCAAACATTTAGTCGCGATCGCAATTTTTCTTTTCTTCCCAGAAGGCTTTATGACTTCCTTTGCTTCTGACTCTGATTCTGCTTCTTTTTCCGCCTCTTTCTGGGCTAAAAGACAGTCAATAGCATTACTAATCAGATTCATAAACACCTGATTCATCTGATTAATATGGCATTCCACCTCTGGAATCTTGCCAAAATCTTTAATCACCTCAATATCTTGTTTATAACGGTTATTTAAAAGAACCAAGGTACTCTCAATCCCTTCATGTAAATTCCCAGGTTTCATCGTCGCTTCATCCCGGCGATAGAAATTGCGGAGATTAATCACCAAATCACGAATTCTTTCCGAACCCGTTTTCAGCGACTTGACAATCCGGGGTAAATCTTCCTGAATATATTCTAGGTCGATATCCTCTAAAATATTTTCCACATCTTCGACTTTATCTGGATAAGCTTCTTCGTAGGTTTCTAATACCTCAAACAAATCCCCAACGTGCTCTTCTACATAAGGTAAGTTGCCGTAAATAAAGTTAATCGGATTATTAATTTCATGGGCAATCCCAGAAACCATCTGCCCTAACATAGCCATTTTTTCCATCTGCAACATATTGGATTTCAGCCGTTCTAACTCTGACTCATTTTGCTGGCATTTTTGCATTAATGCCGCCTTCGACTGTTCCAAATCTTCAACCAACTTAATCACTTTTTCTAACACTGCCCGGTTTTCTCCAGTTAAAACCTCCGACAGTTCATCTAAACAAGAACGTTCCATATTAACTGCTCGATTCATTAGATTGCTTTACTTAATGAAAACTTACCCAACCACTTTATATGTTGGGTGGCCGTTGGGTGGCCGTTGGGTGGCTGTTGGGTGGCCGTTGGGTGGCCGTTGGGTGGGCAAAAGCCCACCCAAAAGAGCAAAGGCGATTAATCTATATCACCTTGAGTCCGAAGACTTCTTGCCACCCATATTTTTCAGATCGATCACTTTGCCCAGTAAATCAAACCAAAAAGATGACCCCATTGAAATGGCGATTCCACTAATCAACCAACCGATAACTCGATGAATAAAGGGCAATTTTACCGGGCCAAAACTCAATTCTTGTTTGGCTTGACCGGCTAGATTATATTGATTCCAACCTACTGGTAGCGAAACATCTTCCAAAGCATCTCTAACCTCATTTTTCACCTGGTCAAATTTATCTTCTGGGGGAGATGTCATCGTAGTCGGAAAAGAGTTTTCCACTAATCGTTCAGCACTCAGACTAATGGTACTGCGTAAGACTGAATTACTCGATAAGCTATTCACCATATATAAAGTATCCGCATTAGCCCCAACCGCTACCAGGAAACCAATTAAAATCGCTACCCCTTTAGAATTTCGCTTGTAAACTCCCGATGCCCGTTGCATGGAGCGATCAAACCACTGTTCAATTTCTTTTTCTAGTTGACGTAATTCATTCTCAGTTTGACTGCCTTTTTCGTCAATTTTTTTAGCCAGTGAAGTTAAACTTTCTTTGACTGAATCTGGTAAATTACTATAGACCGCATGAACGGTTTTATACGCGGGACTATTTTGATCTCCAATATATTCTTGAATTTTCGCATACATTTCTCCCCCTTGGCGAACTTCCGCAATCACATCCGTCATTTTTGGTTTGAGTTCAGTCATCAATAACTGACGGCGAATATCACTGCCAAAATAGTCTTTTCTGAGTTTGGAAAGTTGGCCGATAAATTCGTGAACTCCTGGTTCTTGGAGGGATAATCGTTCTTGACATTCTTCCGCAAAGGATCCGATTTTGGTCGCGAACCTGTAAATGCACATTTGCAAGCTTAATTTTTCCGCTTTTAAATCATCAATTGCGTGATTCCACTCTTGCCATAAATTTTCTAGTTCTGTTTCGACTAGCTGCTTATTTTGTTCACTTAAACGAGAATAATTCAGTAAGTTTTCTTTAATAATCTCATCTAAGATTTTTTTCTCAAATTCTTCCACTTTTTTCACGATTAACATCCGATTTAATTCGGGAATTTTTAATGTTTCCATGATGGAAGTGGCAAAAGTTTCCGGGGGGATGTAAGATGGACCACTTTTTCTTTCTTCTTGAGTAATGATATCTTTACCAAAAACATTGCTTGATTTAGTCAGGGTTTGCATTTTAGTAATCAGCAGGTTACTAAATTGACGAACAGCTTTAGCCCATCCGCTTTTGGCTTCTTGGTTGAGGTTTCTGATTAAGGGATGAGAATATAGGGTATCGGCGATCGCACGAGTTTCTGAGGCTTTGGTTGTTTCTTGACTGCCGGAAAGCAGCACTTCAATTGATTGCTTGACATGTTCTGCCCGCCACTGAAGTAATGTAGAAAGAAGTCCCTGAATTTCTGAAGCCAACAAGCTGAGAATCAGGTAAATAAAAATTAAGCCAATGGCAACATCTAAAATAAACGGTAGACTCATAGAACAAACTCCAATTCTAGGGTTGACAGATGCTTCTTGAGACGCTTCTTGATTGGTTTTGCGTAAATATCAGCCACTATAAGCCATTCTTGAAGAGATGATGTCATCTTTACCAGAAATTTTCATCTTCAAATCAGACACCAATAGGACTTACGCAAATAATCTATATACGGGGTATTGGTGTGTCACCGCCTCGGAACAACACCCTACGGATAGCGTTCATGCGTAAGTCCTGACCAAGACGCAAGGGAGGGTGAACCGAGAGGTCTGGGGCATGAAATCAGGGATCGGATTTTCTGCCCAAACGTCCGTAAGAGGAAACGGGGAATTTACAATGATGATACAGGGTTTGATCCCTGACGCGGAGGAGATCGACGATCGCCCTCTTATCCTAGAGATAGTATCTGATAGTTGATTTTTCCCGGTGACTTCAAAGTTACTCAAACAACTAAAACATCAAAATAATGTACAGAGAAATTTTTCGGTTAGATGACTCCGGTGACAAGGGTCGTCTGGCCGACCATTGGATCGAACAGCTTTGGGTCTTGGGGCTACTTGTGAGTGCCATCTTACTTTATCAGATGAATTTAGGGGATGTGGCCTTGCGGGATTGGGATGAAGGGATTGTTGCCACCGTAGCCAGAGAAATGTATCGGGGTGATTTTAATTGGCTGCATCCCACCCTGCATTCCCAGCCCTATTATAATAAACCGCCCTTGGTGCATTTGCTGATTGCCCTCAGCTATCACTGGTTTGGGGTGAGTGAATGGAGTACCAGGCTTCCGGGGGCGATGCTTTCGGCTTTGTCCGTCCCCCTATTATATGGAATTGGCCGGGAGATTTTTATTTGGCGCGGGCCGGCCATTTTCGCGGCATTTGCTTATCTGACCTTGTTGCCCGTAGTCCGTTATGGCCGCTTGGCCATGTTGGATGGGGCAGTGTTATGTTTTTTCTTATTGATGGTGTGGTGTTTGCTGCGATCGCGCCGAGATTTGCGTTGGGGCTTGGGGGTGGGCATTGGCTTAGGACTGATTTGCTTAACCAAGGGCATCTTAGGCATTCTCCTAGGGGCGATCGCCGGCGTCTTTCTGATTTGGGATACCCCGCGCTTACTCAGTTCTGGCTATCTCTGGACTGGCATAGTCTTGGGCATAGCCCCGGCAGTAGGTTGGTACATTGCTCAAGGACTGTATTATGGCGAAACATTTATTCAGAGTCATTTTTTCGGCCAATCTTTCCAGAGAATTGTGCAACCTGTGGAAGAAAACAGCGGACCATTCTGGTATTACTTCCTAGAAATAGTGAAATATAGTTGGCCTTGGGTGATGTTTTGGCCGGGAGGACTAGGATTAGCCTGGAAAAATCCCGGAATGGGTTGGGCAAAATTAATCCTAGTTTGGACTGCGGGTTATTTATTGTCCATCTCCATAATGAGCACCAAATTACCCTGGTATGTCTTGCCCCTTTACCCAGCGATCGCCCTCGCGTGTGGGGCACAACTGTTTGAAATTTGGCAAAAATTACTCGGTTGTACCTGGTCGCTTGGGTCTTCAGTTAGTTCTGAAGGATGGTTGACTCGTTCTTGCCGAATTTATGTGATTCTCTTATCCCTGTTGGCGATCGCTGCTTGGGGGGCGAGTCTGTACTATGGCTTCTGGGCTACCGCAGAAGAACGAATCTTAGCCTTAACTCTGATTGCAGTTGGCTTAACCATGACCACCAGCGCCATATTACTCAGCCGCCAAGATCGACAATTCGTGATTATCTTATTTTGGGGAATGTATGTTTCCTTATGCTTATTCTTTGTCACTCCTTACTGGCTGTGGGAACTAGGCGAAGACTACCCCGTGAAACCTGTCGCCGAAATGATTCGACAACACACGCCCTCGGAAACCGCGATCTTTACCTCACACCCGAACCATCGACCTTCCCTAAATTTCTACAGCGATCGCCAAGTCATCCCCGCGACCTTTGAACAACTGAGAAAACATTGGAAACAAGATCCATCGGCTTATTTTTTAATCGATTCAGACAGCCTGAAGCGTTTGAAACTCAAACAAATAAAATCACTGGATACCTTTAACAACTGGCACCTAGTGACGCGATCGCCTATAGTCAAGAAAAATTAGCCCGAAATCTTCTGGAAATCATCCGTAACTCCCGATCAGGCGATATTTGGCCATATCAGGCGATATCAGGCGATATCAGGCGATACTTGGCGATATTTGGCGATATGCCGATTACAAAGAATCCTCCACGGACGAAATCGTCTCATGGGGCGCTTCCAAGGCATCAGGCACCGGGTCACGCTCAAAACTCCAGCCTTGAATCACTGCCAAAGTCACCCCAGCGACCACTGCCGATACCAACAAAGCCATCAACGACACGGGTTTGGTCAAGCCCACATCCCGTAAAATTCTTGCCCAAGGACGACTCTGGCGCCGCAGCAGTTGTTCAACGGGCGCCTGTCGGAAGGTAAACGGATCTCGGACATAATGACCACTCAAACTAATCACTAAACGGGCCTGACAGTGGGGACAAGTGTAGAGTCCGCCAAGCATCTGACCTGGATGGATTGGGCCTGTCCGATGGCAAATGGGGCAAACAACAGAATGACTATCAAAGGTATGAGCGTTCATACTTACTTTCCCGATTTCCCTTTCCTCTCAATGAACGGATGCGTTTTTGTCACTTATTCCTGGCATAATTTTGCCGAATCCGGCAGCGCCACTAAATGTTTACTATTGGGTTTACTATTGGTTTACTATTGCGTTGACCAGTATTTTTTTAACTGAGCCAGCACCATATTGTTACTTTTTAGCAGCATTCTCCTCTGGGGCAATTTTTTATCCCTAGGAGCGTTTCCTTTTGTCAGCAATCCCTGATGAATTGGCCAAGCGTAAAAGTCCAATTGCCGAAATAAAGTGCCGGTATTTAAGATAATTTTCTATGGTTACTTTTATTGTACTGCCATAAGAGCGTTGGGTGAACTATTGTTTTTATGCTTGTGTAGTTTCAGGATTTCCTCCCATCTAAATGCCCATCTAAAATTTAGAAAACTTAGATGCTATCTAGACGCGATCGCTAGGACTAGGTGGCATACAACCGCTCCCAACCTAAAATCAGTCATCCTTATGTCCTAAGCCTCAAGCAATTTATCTATCTATTGACCGCTAAATCTATTATAAATAATCAATTGTTAATTGACAATATAATTTTAGGTCAAGATTTTGGTTTATTTTGATTTTTTCCCTGTAGCTAGCTGTCAGGAGACATTCATAGAACTCGATTGACCGATCTCCGGTAAGAAACCGGGTTTTTCACCCGAATTTCCCGGATCAAATCAATCTTTTTCTGTAAGCCATCAGGTTTCTACAAGATTCCTACAGGGAAATTCCATGCAGGAGGACTAAGTAATCCCTCTCGAAAAGTTAAGTTATATTGCAAAGGGGTGATCGTAATATAGTTTTGCCGAATTCCCTGCACATCTGTCAGAATCTCTGACCCAAGTTGAGGATCCGGGGTTTGTTCCACATCTTTGATTTCTTCCCCTGCTAACCAATAATAAGTTCTTCCTCGCGGATCGACGCGCTTTTGAAAGATATCTTCATATCGCCGCACCCCCTGTCGGGTGAAAATTACCCCAGCGATCGCCTCTAGGGGCAGATCCGGCACATTCACATTCAACAGCATCGGCGACGGCAAAGGCTGATCTGCTAATTGCTGCACCAACTGGGTAGCAAACTCCGCAGCGGGCGCAAAGTTTTTCGACGTATAACTAGCCAAAGAAATGGCAATACTGGGAATGCCTTCTAGGAGTCCTTCCATCGCCGCCGAAACTGTCCCGGAATAGAGTAAATCCGTACCTAAATTCTGCCCTTGGTTAATCCCAGAGATTACTAAATCTGGGGGACTGTCCAACAATGCCCAGATTGCCAACTTGACGCAATCAGCGGGAGTCCCGGAACAAGCCCAAGCATTCACCCCCGGATCGAATACGGAGTGAATCTCTTCAGCGCGAATCGGGTGATTCATGGTGATGCCATGTCCCGTAGCCGATCGCTCTTGGTCGGGGCAAACCACGGTGACTTGATGACCCGCGTGGGCGATCGCCTGAGTCAGCGACCGAACTCCGGGGGCAAAAATCCCATCATCATTACTAATTAAAATTTTCATCATCAGTTCATTTGCGATGAATCGTCTCGATTAATTTGATATGCCAAGGGTTCACAAAAATTTTCCACCCCAGTTTTCCAGACATAAATCAGCACTGGAGTCACCAAAATCGGCGGACAAATATTTGCTTTTAATAATTCCCCCAGACCCTCTGCCCAATTATCAGTCAGTAGGTTATTTTTGACCCCTTTGGCACAAATCACGGATCGATATCTTTTGGCCAATCCTTCTAACCAGCCTTCCGAAGTCGTAGGTTCTTGGCCAACGCGAATCGCCAAACCAATGGCCGCATCTTCCAAATCCCCATCGCAATTTTCAATCTCATCCAGGGCTTGCAAGGCGTCTGTATAAGCAAATAGCTGAGAACGCCATTGAGCAATTTCTTGAAAACTTAATACAATTGTCATTTAAAAAGAAGAAAACGCCAAATTAAAACAGGAAATACAGGATTTTGCCCCAGAAAGTTTTTCGCTCAAAAAAACTTTCTTGAAGCAATCACGTTGAATCAGTTGAATCACCGGAAAAATTAGGCTAGATTTTCTGAGAGCAGAAATGATATCATTCTGCGGGCAACTCACAGGAGTCTTGAATCAGGCCAATCTCATTGTGCCACATCTACTGATGAGATGCTTCATTTCTTTGAAGTGATGAATCCTATCACAAATTACTCATCAAGAATTGTTAAACTAAAAGCATACCCATTACCCTGAAAAATCTGAAAAAAGCTGAATTATGACTGAACTTAATCCTATAGAAAGCCAACTACAGGGGCTTAACCAAAATGCTACCGGGGCGATCGCCTCTGCGGAAAGCTTGGAGCAACTGGAACAACTGCGAGTCAACTACCTAGGCAAAAAAGGCGAACTCTCGCAAATTCTCCGGGCAATGGGTAAACTCGACCCAGGCGATCGGCCCCGCATTGGCGCTTTAGCCAACGAAGTCAAAGAAGCCCTGCAAACCCAACTGGACAACCGGCGACAAGCCCTGCAAACCGCCCAAATTCAAGCGCAACTAGCAGCGGAAGCCCTTGATGTCACCATGCCTGGGGTGTATCGTCCCCAAGGTCGGATCCATCCTTTGAATGGCGTCATTGACCGGGCTTTAGATATTTTTGTCGGACTAGGTTACACCGTCGCCACCGGCCCAGAAATGGAAAGTGACTACTACAACTTTGAAGCCCTGAACACCCCCCCAGACCACCCAGCGCGGGATATGCAGGACACTTTCTATCTCCCAGATGGCAACCTGCTAAGAACCCATACCTCCTCGGTGCAAATTCGCTACATGGAACAACATCAACCCCCCTTGCGAATTGTCGCCCCCGGACGGGTTTATCGTCGGGATACAGTGGATGCTACCCACTCCGCCGTATTTCATCAAATCGAAATTTTAGCGATCGACAAAGGCTTAACCTTTACAGACCTCAAAGGCACCTTAAAAGAATTCTTATATCAAATCTTTGGCGAAGTCCAAATCCGGTTTCGTCCCAGTTATTTTCCCTTCACCGAACCTTCCGCAGAAGTTGACGTGCGGTGGAAAGGAAAATGGTTAGAGGTTTTAGGTTGCGGCACCGTGGATCCGAATGTGCTTAAAGCCGTGGGTTATGACCCAGAAGTTTACACCGGATTTGCTGCCGGGTTTGGGGTAGAACGCTTTGCGATGGTTCTCCACCAAATTGACGATATTCGGCGACTTTATAGTAGCGATTTGCGCTTTTTGCGGCAATTTTAAGCTATTTGTAGCTATTCGTAGGGTGTGAAAGCGCGAAGCGTAACGCACCAATACGCGATGATGCATAGAGCAAAATGTAGGGTGGGCAAAAATTTGCCCACCCTACGACTTGTTTAATACTGCTTGGTGTTTAGCTTTTTGTGCTTGAAGTTTTTCCCAAGCAATTTCCATTCCTGGTTTCGGTGGCTGGGCAGAAATTCTAGCCATCAGATCGCGATTTTGTGCTTCATAATATTGGCGCAATTCTTCGGTTTCTTTAACAACGAGTTGATATTCAGCATCCACCTCAGCGCGATGTTTTTCAATATAAGAAAGTGCGGCATTCACTTGCTCATCTGTCAGATTGAGTATGGCACGAATAAACTTGGGTGGATATTCGGCTATGACATAATCCATCACATCATATAAAGTAATGCGAGTGCCAGAAATTGTCAAACCTCGCTCTGTTCTAATTATTGATGTTTGTTGATTTGATGACAGCACCATAACAATAACCTGGATAGTTCACTATATATTATAATCAAATATCATAAAGAGCGATCGCCAGTATTAGCAAAATGTAGGGTGGGCAAAATCTTGCCCACCCTACGACTATTCGCCAGATGTCATTCCCGCGTTAGCGAAGCATGCGCGTCAGCGCTATATGCGGGAATCCACAAACGTTTTTGTGAGCAAAATGTAGGGTGGGCAAAATATTGCCCACCCTACGGCTATTCGCCAGATGTCATTCCCGCGAAGGCGGGAATCCACAAACGTTTTTGTGAGCATTTTTGTGAGCAAAATATTGCCCACCCTACGGCTATAAAAAACAATCAATCCTCCTGAAAAGTGGGAATTTGGGCAAAGCGATCGACATCAACCTGCATATAAATTTTTTGCCCTTGACCATCCGGTTTGCTCTCAGTTTCTAACAAGCGACCATTGAGAATTTCACCCAATTCTTTAACAATGCCTAACCCATCATCTTCTGGTTTCAAAGTAATCAGTAAATCCTGACAATCGCCCCCCGCCGCCGCAGTCGTGCAAATCACAGGTTGACTATTAATCGTCCCAGTAGTGATCAGATTTAATGTATTACTGTTGTAGACTTTTTCCAGCCGAGAGGCCACTTCTGTACACCGCTTATATCTCTGCCAACCGGCATTAGCAAAGCGATCGCTTTCCCAACGAATAATCGCTTTTTTGCTATCATTAATCAAAGCATAAGTCGTCGGCAAACTCTGCTGAGTTTCTGGATCTTTTCCCTCACTGCACATAAACCGAACATTCGGTTTAGCCGATATAGGATTTATGGCATTAAACGAGGCTTGATTATTCTGCACTTGCACCCCTTGACAGCCAGTTAACAATAATCCCAATGTCAACCCTGAAATAAAATGATTTCGGTTCATAGACTTATCTTTTCTGAAAGACCTCGATTGTATTTATATTACCGGCTTTGGTGGGCAAATTTTGGGCATTTGCCCAACCTAATTATCAGCTTATCAGCTTATTGATAAGCCAGCCCCTTCCATTGAAATTGATAACCTTGACGAGCGCGTTGAAATGCGGTTTCTAAATTTGGATCGCCGATCGCACCAATTATCCCCCCTAATCGATCCAAATTTTCTTGGATTGACTCATCTGAAATCACTAACCCCCGCAACTTTGGCAAAATCTTCTGACCAAACTGATCCGCTAATGCCCATTTAAACGCATCTGATTTAACATCCGTCATTCCGGGATAGTTGACCACATAATAAATAATCGACTGATACACCCGATGAGCAAAAGGATGCCCCATCTCTGCCATAACGTGATTGGTTTTATTCAGCCAAATTTCTAACTGCTTAACCAATGGGGAATTTTCCTCTGGTTTTTGCAGCCACCGAGTAAATTGCTCATAAGTCAAATATCCCGATAATCTAGAATCATTAATATTTTTTTGCGGATTAATTAAGGCTAACTTCGGGGGTTGCCCAAAGGTAATCACATTGGCACGGTCTAACACTTTGTCGGATAAAGTTTGGGTGGTTTCATCTTCGTTCATGGTTCCCACAAACAAAAATTGTTTAGGAATCTTTAAATCACCCGATCGCAGTTTTCCAAAGCAGTTACCTAAGTCAATTTCTAACTCCGCTGGATGATGACGGCGAGTTTCCAGCTTAGATAAAAACTCACTAAAATAATATTCAACTCTAGCCAAATTCATCTCATCGAGCAACACCAAGACAATTTTATCCTGTAACTCAGGGGATCGATTATATTGATAAATTCCCTGAATTAATGGCGTGGGTTTAAATTGATTTTCCATATAGTTGTAAAAGCCCAGCAAGTCTTGGGGAGAGTCCCAACGGGGCTGTACTGCTAATAGGAGAAATTGCGCCCCAATATATTTAGCATAGAGTTGGGGTAATTCACTTTTACCCGTGCCACTGATACCGGATAAAACAACTAAGGCGGAAATTCCCTGCACTTTTAATGAAGTATGAAAAGCCCGCACCAGTCTTTCGGGAAAGTAAAAACCTTGGGCTTGAATATCTTGGATAAAATTATGTAAAAATTTTTCTTCAGAGATAATTTTTGGTAAATCAACGGGCAACTTTGAATTATTTTCTGCCCACAAAGGATGTTTCAGGGATTCCAGAGGGTCGTTTTCCGGTTCAACTTTATTCAGTTTAGCTTGATATACGATCGCCTGTTGCCGTAAGCGATCGCCCTTATTTCTTAAATTCTCATTCTCAGTTTCTTGCTGTTTTTTACGCGCTTCTAACTGCTGAATTTGGGTGGTGACTCGCTCGAATTCTACCCGCTGGTCTAAGATTTTTGCTTCGAGTTCACGGAGCAATACTTTCTGGTATTCCATTGCGGCTAATTTATCTTCAAGTCCCTGAATTTCTCCCTGTAATTGAGCTTTTTGTAATTGTAACTCAGCAATTTTGGCCTGCAATTGTTCCAACTTGTCTAAATCGGGATAATTTTTTGCTAAGGTAGCAACCCGCTGTTCAATTGCTTGTTTTTGGGCTGTGATAACTGCGATCGCCTGTTTCATATCTTGGCTTCTTTGATTCAGTTCTGCCAACTGCCCTTTAGCCCGACCTAAACTTGCTTGTTTTATTTCTAATTCCTTAATCTTTTCTTTGATTAATAAGTTAATTTTTTCAGTTTTTCCAGATAATTTATGATATTCTGCTTGTAAATTGGGCAATTCTGCCCTTAGCTGTTCTGCTTTATTATTATCAGTAATTTGCTGTTCTAATAAAGCCAGTCGCGTCATTTGTCTGCCATTGATAATGGCGGCAGATGCCACACTTGTCGCCGAAGTTGCCAAGGCGATCGCCCCTGATTTAAGCATATTCTGCCCTAACAGTAAAGCAATCACAATTGTCACCGCAAAAGTGGGACACCCTGCCAGTAGCCAATCAATGGTGCGATTTTGTGAGTTCATATTTTTCTGAGAAACAAAGCTAACACAATTATGTTATAATACTGCATTATTTTACTTTTGCTCCTAATTCCCTCTATCCTCTTTCCTCTATCCTCTTTCCTCTTTCCTCACCAATATGCAAATCACTCAATGTCTTCATACCGCGATTTTAGTCACTGACTTAGAAAAATCAGCCCAATTTTATGGAGAAATTCTCGGACTAGAAAAAGTGGCGCGATCGCTCAAATTTCCGGGCATCTGGTATCAAATTGGCGACTATCAAATTCACCTCATGGTTGATTCCCAAGCCCACCAAGGAACCATCCATAACTCCCAAGAAACAAAAACACAGTGGGGACGCAACCGCCATATTGCCTTTGCTGTCACCGATATTCAAGCCGCGAAAACCCAACTAGAAGCCCATCACTATCCCGTCCAAATGAGTTCATCCGGTCGCCCCGCATTATTTGTCCAAGACCCCGATGGCAATGTGATTGAATTAAGTCAGCTTTAGTTGGTTGGTGGTTGGTGGTTGTTTGGGGCCGCCATCGGCCGCCATCGGCCGCCATCGGCCGCCATCGGGGGAGAAGTGAAAAGTGGTAGGGGCGAATGGCCATTCGCCCGTACAAGTGAAAAGTTATGCATAAATATCACTATTCACTATTCACTATTCACTATTCACTATTCACTATTCACTCTTCCCTACACCGATGGCGGCCCTACACCCTCTTTCCTCTTCCCCCTACACCGATGGCGGCCCTACACCGATGGCGGCCCTACCCCCCAGATTTGATGTTTTCCCAAGCTTTAATTGGGCATTCTGTTTGCATCAGATCGTGATTTAAAGGCAGCCAAAACGTAAAACAACTACCCCGACCCACTTCTGATTCTAAAGTGATATCGCCCCCGTGCATTTGGGCCAGCTTTTGGGATAAAGCCAATCCCAGACCCGTCCCTTCATATTTCCGAGAAAGTCCTTGATCTAGTTGGTGAAATGGCTCAAATATTAAAGCTTGTTCCGCTTCAGGAATGCCAATTCCGGTATCAATTACGGAAAAACAAATCTTATCTTCATTTTGCCAAACTTTCAGGGTGACTGACCCAGCATGGGTAAATTTAATGGCATTAGATAACAGATTAAACAGAATTTGCTTAATCCTCCGACTGTCTCCCACACAAAACCTAGCATCAGGCGCAATTTCTTTGCGTAATTCTAAGCCTTCATTTTTGACTCGTTCTTGTATTAAGGATAAACAAGCCCCACAAATTTCTTCCACTAGCAGTGCTTGCGGATGTAAATTTTCTTCCTTGGCTTCGAGCTTAGAAATATCCAGTAAATCATTAATTAAATTTAATAATTGTTCTCCACATTCCGTGATGCTAGAAATATACTGTTTTTGTTTTTCATTCAGAGGGCCAAAAAACTCTTGAATGAGAACATTAGAAAATCCCAAAATACCCGTGAGTGGGGTGCGGAGTTCGTGACTCATATTGTTGAGAAATTCAGTTTTTGTTCGATTGGCAGCCTCTGAAAGAATTTTCTCTTGTTCCAGTTCTAGGGTACGTTTTTTAACCAGTTGTTCTAAGCGTTCGTAGCTTTGGGCATTGTACAGGGCGATCGCGGTTTGATCGGCAATCCGTTCTAATAGATGAATTTCATCGGGTTCAAAAAATCGATTTTTCGTGGTGCTATGGATGGAAATCGCCCCAAAAAATTCCTCCCGAATATAAATTGGTACTCGCAAGAGTGACACAATATTTCCTCGATCAAGTTGCTGCTCCCAACTCGACCCATAGCCCACTCGTTCTTGATTCAAATCCGCCAAAAAATAGCCAGATTGTGACGCAAAATACCCCAGGGGTTCTTTCCATTCTGATAAAGGCGCATGGAAACCCAATAAAGACGAAACGTTTTCGCTCGATCGCCATTCATGCACCACTTGCACTCGTTGATTTTTCATCGAAAAAATTACCACGCGATTGCCTTGAAAATATTCTCCGGTTTGTCTGACAATTTGGGATAAAATATAATTGGGATCTAGCTGAGAGTTAATTTCTCGAATGATTTCATTCAAAAGTTGCTCTTGCTGGGCTTGTTGTTGAATTTTTTCAAAGAGTTTCGCCTGCTGAATCGCGATCGCACATTGGTTAGAAATCGTACTCATCAAAATCAGATCGTCTCCAGTCCATTCGCGGTGGCGATCGCATTGATGTAAACAAATATTTCCCCAATAAACTTCTTGATTCAACAACGGAGCAATCAAAAAACCTCGAATCCCGTCTTCGTTGGCTTTCGAGAGAATATTGGGGGGTAAATCAGCTTGATCGATATTGCTAACAAAGACAGGATTTCCTCGGCTCAGAGTTGTATGGTAATATTCAAGCAAATAGCAATGTTTACCAATCACTTGCTCTCGGTCTGGTGTAGCGTGACTGGCATAACGGACTTGGGGTTTATGTTGCGGATCCAACAAAAATACCAGACAGCGGCTCACATTCAATGCTTGATGTAATAAATCCACCGTAGTTTGCAGCACTTCTTCCAGGACTAAAGTGCCGCGCATTTCATAGACAATTTGGTTAATAATCGCTTCTCTTTTAGCAGAATAACGCATATGCTCCAGGGCAATTTTATCCTGTCGTCGCAAAGCAAACTCCACTAGAGATCGCTGCAAAACTTCTGGTAATTTTTCTATCTGCTGGCGATTGATATAATCAGAAAATCCTGATTTTATACAATGGGCAACAGTGCTTTCTCCGATAGAACCAGCGATCAAAATCATCGGAATCACTTGATTCAGTTCTTCTTGCCATTTACAGATATCTAACCCGGTAAAATTTGACATTTGATAAGCCGATAACACCGCGTCGTACTGAACCGTCGCTAAAAGAATCCGACAAGTTTCTGGGTTATTAGCAAAATCATAAGTAAAATCTTTTTGGGCATTTCTTAAAACATCAACAATTAACTGTATATCTGACATCTCCGGCTGCACAATCAATAAGTGCATCGTTGATAGATGAGAAGAATGGTAAAGCATCGCTTAGGTACTTTTGATAAATTAAATCCCCAAATTGCATCAATTTAACTTAATTCATTGGCGGCGATCGGTAATTTTTTTAAATCCCCCTGGGGATTTGGGCGTAACCCAGGGACTCTTAAACCATATTCACCGAGATTTAAGCTGATTTTTCTGGACTGTTTAGTGGCATGGCTTCATATCTGGAAGCTTGCAACTAGCTGATGGACTGAATTGATCTTTTGTTTCCCGACCATGATTTGATTTATTTTAACAAATCTTATCCTTGGTAAAAATTAGATTTTTCCCGATCGGGTATGATCAGAAATCAGCATTTACTTGATGTTTACTCGATTCCTTGTGGGGATAGACACCGAGTCATCGCCAAACTTATTAGGGTCACGTCCGAACGCTTCGCCCTGAGCTAATTTTAACCGGATTTTACAATGTTGGCAATCTGTAAACATCGAGGATTCGTCTTGTACCGAACAACAACGTAATATAATTCTTAGATTATTGACTGTTGACTGTTGGCTGTTCACTGTTGGTTGTGGGCTGTGGGTTGTTAGTTGTTGGTTGTTGGTTGTCCTTAGTCCTTAGTCCTTAGTCCTTAGTCCAAGAACAAACAACAAATAACAAATAACAAACAACAAATAGCAAATAACAAATAACAAGCAACAAATAACAAATAACAATCGTATTTGTCCGTGGAATCCCGTTGATCTTTTCTATATTCGACAAAATTCGACAAAGCAGAAAATCAATGAGCAATCCCAATTCTGTTCTGACAGAGGTGCTAAAAGTCTTACCTCAGCTACGTCCACAAATTTACTTTAAAACTTCTCTAACGGCCTTGTCCCATGCGATGGAAGATCAGGTTTTGGCAGGGACAGAGAAGCCTTTGGTGATTGCTTGCTTTCAACGCGAACGCTTTTATCGTCAGGAAGCCCAGCGATATCGGCGCATTGGACTTAAAAGTAATCAAGTCTATGTCCTCGCAGCACCAGATACTAATTTTAAAAATGCTTCGGGTATTCACGAAACAGTTGCTTTTGACCCCAACGATGGTCTATCTCACGAGTGGCATTTAGTGGTGGTGGCACAAACTTATGCTACTTGCTTGGTCTGTCGGGAACGGGAGGCGGTGGCAAATCTGCCGGACATTGCCGAAATAGATCAAGCCCGTCGGTTTGAGGGGATTTGGACTTTCGATCGCCGGGTGGCTTGTGAAGCCGCAAAAGTTTTGTTGCAGCGGATTTTGGAGTATCGACCGGAGTTAGCCGAAAAAATTGAGCAAGGGCGATCGCTCTTATCAACGACAAAAACTCTAGTCTCTTATGTGAATCCTGACCCATTTGCCGATCGCCTTGTCACTTATTTGCAAGCCTCTCAGTATAAATTAATCAAAACCTATCGATCGTTAGCCGAACAAGAACAGCGGGAAAGATCGATTAACCTGATTACTACCGCAATTCGGCGATCGCTTAATCCCGATGAAATCTTCCAAGTGGCTGCCGAAGAAATTGGCAAAGCCTTGGGGGTTTGCCGTTGTTTAATTTACCGCTGCAAAGCCAGCGATCGCACCGCCACCATTAGCCATGAATTTTTAAGCCCAGGAGTAGAGTCTCTCGCGGGGCAAATTTGGCCTCTGACCGAAAATCCCTTATTTCAGGAAGTTGCCGCCACCGCTGAACATATTTATATAGAAAATGCTGCCACTGACCCCAGGCTGGCCGCAGAAAAGACACAAGGCTTTATCCGTCGAGCTAATATTGGTTCTTGGCTATTGGTGCCGGTCTTATATCAAAATCAGCTAGTAGGCATGGTGGAGTTACATCACTGCGGACAATGCTCCAGAGACTGGAGTCCGCACGAATTAGCCTTAGTCGAGGGCATCACCACCCAAATTGGGGTGGCTTTGATTCAAGGGGAAGCTTTCGCCCACTTGGAAAGTTTGAACGAACAGCTAGAAGCCTTAGACCGGACTCGCAGCAACCTGATTGCCATTACCGGACACGAGCTCCGCACCCCCCTTTCCACCATTCAAGTTTGCCTGGAAAGTTTAGCCAGCGACCCGGATATGCCCCCTGAACTCAGGCAAGTCATGCTGAGTACCGCCTTGGATGATGCGGATCGAATGCGAAAATTAGTCCAAGACTTTTTAACCTTATCCCGCTTAGAAAGTGGTCGGGTAGAATGGCATCCAGAACCCATGCCCCTGGAAGAATGCGTCTATTTATCCCTCAGTAGTATCACGACCCGCTATCCCCAAAATAAACGACCAGAGATTATTTTGGCCGTACCGCCAGATTTGCCCTTAGTTCGGGCAGACGGTGAATGGTTGGTAGAAGTGCTGACGAAATTAATGGATAACGCTTGTAAGTTTACGCCCCCGAATGGCAAAATCACCGTCGGCGCCCAGCAGCTTGACGATCAAACCCTGGAAGTGATCGTCAGTGATACCGGACGCGGTATTGCCCGCGATCGCCTCGAAGCCGTATTCGATCGCTTTTATCAAGAAGAAGGCGCCCTGCGTCGTACTGCTGGGGGCACTGGTTTAGGGTTAGCCATTTGTCGGCAAATTGTCACCGGGTGGCAGGGAAAAATTTGGGCCACGTCTTCGGGACTGGATCGAGGCAGTGAGTTTCATTTCACTATTCCCCTATTTACTGGCAAGTTAGATCGGCCAATCAAAGCCGCCAAACAGGGAACAGGGAACAGGAAACAGGGGAGAGAGTGAATAGTGAATAGTGAATAGTGAATGTTGATTGTTGTTTGTTGTTTGTTGTTTGTTGTTTGTTGTTTGTTGTTTGTTGATTGTTGTTTGTTGTTTGTTGATTGTTGTTTGTTGTTTGTTGATTGTTGTTTGTTGATTGTTCTTGGTTCTTTCTTCAACAACCAACCAAAGAATCCCTACCCAAAGAATCCCTACCCAAAGAATCCCTACCCAACAACAACCAACCAACCCCCAACCAACAACAACCAACCAACCCCCAACCAACAACCAACCAACAACTAACAACCAATAACTAACAATTCCTCAAACAATTGATCGCCCAAGGTCATTAGTCTCAGGGAAGGATGTTCGTCAAAAACTTCGGGATAAAAGGTGACTGATATTTCTTGATTTTGATAGGTTAACTGCCAAATTTTATCGCCTATTGGGGTGAACACAATTCCCCGCGATCGCAAAAGTTCTGCCATTATTTCCGATTGGGTAAAAAGTTGCTCAATTTCTGCTGGAGTAATCGGAGAAACGGGCAAAGTTTGGCGGATTTCGGCTAAATCTGCCTCCACATCCATGCCCACCATTTCATCTAAATCTGGACGTAAAAAGGGGCGATCGCATTCTCGGTCAAATTCTGCCATTAATACATCTTCTTCTTCCGGGTCTGCACTCATCACCACTTTTTCAATAAAGGTGGGAACTTGGGCTAAAATTGGCTGCAAATGTCCCACCACATTGGTAAATAAATTGATGCGATCGCGCAATTTTTTATATACTTTGGCCTCAACCGTACCATCATAATAAAAATTATGCACTTTTACCGTAGGATAGCGCTGACCTATGCGATCTAAGCGGCCAATTCTTTGTTCTACCCGCATCGGATTCCACGGCAAATCATAATTAATTAAAACCCCACAAGTTTGTAAATTTAAACCCTCGCTGGCGGATTCTGTACAGATTAAAACTTGAATTTCTCCATCTCTAAACATTCGTTTAATTTGTTCTTTTGGCACCAATCGCCACATATACTTAACCTGGTTATTCTTAACCAGGTTATTCGGCGAATTTACCCCCTCTAGTAACTCCCCACCTCGTCCCGAATAACAAGCCACGCGATCGCCGTATAATTGGCGAATTTGCTCCCGGAGATAATCCATTGTATCCGTATATTGGGTAAAAATAATCGCGCTTTCTCGTTCTAACAATTCCTGCCGTAAAGTTTCCAGCAAAAAAGATAACTTACTATCGTCACCCGTATTTTCAAATTGGCGTAATAAATCTTCTAAATACTCTATCTCTTTCGGATCTACCGGGTTTAATCCAGGGTTTAATCCAGGATTAAAATACTGTTCCAACCCTTGAATCACCGCATCATCCGCATCATCTAAATCCGCCAAATCATCAGGAGTAATACTAATCCCTTCTAACCGTCGTTGTAAAGATTCTCTAATCGCATAAAAAGAACTGGTTAACCGTTTCCGATATAAAGTCATTAAAAAACCTAGGGCTTTCCGGTTCTGTTTTTCCGCTAACTTATAGAAATTTCTCACATAATCGCTTACCGCTTGATATAGAGGAATTTCCCGATCGCTTTCCAGGGCGATCGCATTATCTTGGACAACCCGTTGGGGAATATCTTGGGTTAACATTCCCCGCTTATAATATTCCCGCAAAGTATCGCGAGTATGGCGAAACATCAAATCTTTCAGGGGAGTATTCACCGTCAAATATTGGCGGGATAACTGCATAAAATCCGCATTTTCCAGTAACTTTTTCCCATGCACCAAAGGCTTGCCCCGGTTCCAGGTATCTTGGATTTGATAGGCTAACACACGGTTATTTTTTTCCAGATATGCTTGGAACCGGGGGCAAGGTTTTCCCCCAAACTGGAAATAATCGCGAGACATTTCTTGCCAAAATTTTAGCAATTGCTCGTCCGGTTTACTTGACAAGGTAGTAGATAATGTGCTAGATAATGTGCTAAAATAATTACAGAAGTTATCCCCATAACGCCAATGACCATTTAAGCCCAACAAATCTAGTAAATCAAATACCTCAATAGGGTCAATTTGCATCGGCGTAGCGGACAATAAAATTAAAGCCTTGGTCTGGGTTTTTAACTGCTGCATCAGTTGCAATAAACTATTGGGAGTTTCCTGACGGGCTTGGGGATTTTTGCGGCGGGCATGATGGGCCTCATCTAAAATAACTAAATCCCAAGGTTCTGCCCCTAACAATTCCCCTTGTCTCTCCTTGCGGCGGACTAAATGAGAAGAAGCTAAAATGCGATCGCACTGATTCCAGGGATTCCCAGAATTAGCCGAAATTTCCGTTATTTTATCCGCCGACTTAAAGCTACCTTGGCGATAACTCCAAAAATCCAAATTAAACTTTTCCCTAAGTTCCTCTTGCCATTGGGGTTGTACCGTTGCCGGGACAAGAATCAACACTCGTTTCACCTTTTGGCTAACCAACAAATAGCGCAAAATCAGCCCGGTTTCAATAGTTTTCCCCAACCCCACCTCATCAGCAATCAAAAAATTATTCGGGAAACTTGCGGCAACGCGGCGCAATATTTTTATTTGATGTAACCAAGGTTTAATCGGAATTGACTTTAAGCAAAAATCCAAACACCCCGGATGTTCGTGTATTTTTAACAGGGCATTTAATAGGTCTGTTTGGTGGGGTGTAGGGGGAAGAGGGGGAAGAGGGGTAAGCCGCCGTCGTGTAGGGTGTAGGGTGTAGGGTGTAGGGAAGAGGGATATTTCTTTTGTAGGGGCGAATGGCCATTCGCCCCTACGACTTTTCACTTCTCCCCCCACACTCCCCACACTCCCTTCATCCCAACTAGGTCTTTCCCCAGGGCTATATCGTAATAACTTTTGGCGAATCGCTTCGGGAACTGCAAATAACTTCACATTCGGGGCTAAATCATGCCAAAGCGTCTCAAACCGATAAACTTCTTCGGTGACACGCTGCATATCTCGATCGCCTTCCCAACTGCAATAAACATGAAACGACTCGATATTTTGTTCCCAACCACTGAGGGATTCATTATTTGACCCAAAGCAAACTAACTGATTATATTCTGCATCGGTAAAAATTCCCACTTTCTCATGGAAAATATGATGGCGATCGAGTTGTTGTTCCGGGCTTTCTGGCGTCCCATCTTTTTGCAGAGGAATGGCAATTTTTATCTCTAAATAACCATATTGAATCAACCAAGCCAAAATTTCAAAATGTTTCAACTGGGCAAAAGTTTCCGGCGGAGTTAAATCTGCATCCAACCGAGAAATCATCGCCTCCCGCAACTCATAGCCTTTTTTAATCGCCTCTAAATCTTGGGGTTGAAATTGGCAACCTAAAATCAGGCGCATTTTCCCTTCATTCTGCAACAATCCCCCCAGACCCCCGGCAACTTTACTTAAAATTGCACTATTAAAAAATCCCGATTTGCGATCGTAGTTTATGGAACATTCCAATGCCGGAATGTAGAAATCAAAAATCGGGTTATCTTCATTACTAGAATAACTTAATTTCCAGCTTTTTTCTTTAAATAGCATTTTTTGTTGTTGGTTGATTGTTGATTGTTGGTTGTTGTTTGTTGGTTGTTGGTTGTTGGTTGTTGGTTGTTCATTATTCAATCTGTAGGGGCGAAGCATAAAGCCTGACGGCATAGCTTCGCTTACCGGGCAAAGAATTTATGGGAAAAAACCAACAATGTATTACCCGAATGCTTCGCCCTAACATTGTTTGTTGGTTGTTGGTTGTTGTTGGTTGTTGGTTGTTGTTTATTCAATCTGTAGGGGCGAAGCATAAAGCCTGACGGCATAGCTTCGCTTACCGGGCAAAGAATTTATCGGAAAAACCCAACAATGTATTACCCGAATGCTTCGCCCTAACATTCGGGCAAAGAATTTATCGGAAAAAACAAACAATGTATTACCCGAATGCTTCGCCCTAGCATTCGGGCAAAGAATTTATCGGAAAAAACAAACAATGTATTACCCGAATGCTTCGCCCTAGCATTCGGGCAAAGAATTTATCGGAAAAAACAAACAATGTATTACCCGAATGCTTCGCCCTACCATTGTTGATTGTTGATTGTTGATTGTTGATTGTTGATTTTTGATTTTTGATTTTTGATTGTTGAACAAAAGAATCCCTACCCACCAACCACCAACCACCAACCACCAACAACCAACAACCAACCAACAACTAATAACTAATCGTCAATTGTTCATAAACCACCTTAGCCTTAATCTCATCCATTGCTGACCACAAATCCAGCAAATTCCGTTCTTCGGAAATGCGTTTTTTCTCATCCCCAATCCGGGGAATAGCCTTCAAAGCAACCTCGATCGCCTTCATAAAATTATCATTAGTCACCAAATTAGTATCTTGCATAAACTTACGGACTGCTTGGATATCGTTTTCCTCCTCATAAATAGCGACGATCGCGTGGATTCCATCCACCAAATAACGGCAAGAAAAATCTTTGGCTTCCGTGGAAAAAGCCCGTTTTTTCCATCGTTGGGTTGGAGTTAAGAGTTTACAAGTACCTCCAGAAGCACTTAGCAATTTATGAGTTTTGTCCAAGTCGGACACATTAAAACCGCCAATAGCTAAAGCTAATTGTCGCGCTTCATCATAAGGAAATTCGCGGGCTTTAAAAGCATCCCAAGCCAAAAAATACCATTGAGTTAAAGAGTCAAATCCCTGGGTATCCGTTTGGACTAATTTGCGGAAACGATAAGCTGCGATCGCTTTTCGGGCTTCCGCAAAAGCCACCTCTGGGCGAACTTCATCCCCACTGCTATTATAAATGGGATAAGACCGACTAAACACATTTAAAGCCGGACCAAAAGCACTTAAATATAAATCGATTCCCGTAATATCATTATCCTCAAATTCCGGGGCGCGTTGTTCCACCAAATTAGCCACTTCCGGGCGCAAATCATCCCACCAAGCGGCTTCAGCGTTCGGGTTGCGTTTGCGGCAAACTAGCAACACCGTACTAGAAACAGAATTTTTCTGGGCTTGATGTAAATTTTGGGGATTTTCTGTGCTCACAGACCAAGAAGCGGTAATTTCAAAACCCGCATCAATTAATGATTTAGTCAGCACATCCCAGGCGCCGGAATCTTTATGATTAAATTGTACGGTCATCACCCCATCATCCCGCAAAACTCGATAATATTCGCCAAAAGCCAAGGCCATTTTTGCCTCATAATCTTGGGCGGCTAATTCATCGGCTGAAGTACCCATATCCCGAAAACGAGACGGGTTCGCGACCGCTTCTCGGTGTTTATCCGTGAGTTCTGACCAGAATAATTCGGGGAAAATATCCCCTAATGTCCGTTTCATCCAAACATAGAAAAAATCGGAAAGATCGGCATAAGGAATTGTTCCATAATAGGGCGGGTCAGTAATAACCGCATCCACAGATTTATCGGCAATATGATAAAGGCTATCCGCCGAAGCCGCATCAATTTTTATGCTTTTGGGGTCGGTTTCTAGGATACCCGGTAAGCTGAGAGATTGAGGTTTTGTGCCGAATAAATTACATAAAGGTGTGTAGTCTTTTGCTCCTTCTTCTTGACACGCTTTCCAAAGTTCAGTTGCCCCATTAACTTCTGGATAATTCCACATTAAATTTAATGCGTGTTGTGTTGATGCTTTTTGAATACAAGCTCTAGCAGCGTTATAAATAACTAATCTACAATTCGCATCAACACATCTATCTAATACTAAAGCCAAATAAGTGCAAATGGCCTCTACTTTTTCCGGTTCATACTCAGCCCGGATTAACTCCTTCGCTTCGTTGATAATTTCTACATAAGTCACCAGGGTTAAAAGCTGACGCGGGTTAAATATTTGAAACCATTGTTTACAATAACCAAGAATTTGCCCATGATCGTTTATAATATACTCATTAGGTATTAAGTTATTAATTTGCCATTTATAATCTTGATTTTTCAAATATTCTTGGCTTAACTTCCATCCCGCTATATCAAACTCATTAGAAAGTCTAAACTCTAAACTGCTTTTTCCTTTTTTATAAGCCACTGCATATAACTGATGTCCTAAACCGACAGATTGGGCTTGAGACTTAATCACTTCATCCTCAATAATATTGCCACAAGTAGGACATCTACCCACCCCACGACTAACGGTAATGTAATCATCAGGATTGTATTCACCATCATCGGTTTTAATCGTTGTTCCTTTCCCTTTTTTCCCCTTAATTAACTCAAAATCAACCCGCTTTTCTGTCAGATTGGGAATTGGTTTCACCGCGTACCAATCACTCGTAACTTTTCTAGCTTGTCCTTTTCCAGCATAGTTACTTGTTTTACTTAACCACCAATTTGGACTTAAGGGAACCACAGACTGACAACTAGGACAAACTACCGTATGTGCCCATAAATAATTTTGCACAACTTCCTCACTTTCCGGGGTTGAAGGGAAAAAATCCGCTAATCTTTTCTCCGCTTCATCCCCGACCCACTTCACCCAACGGTCAATATCCACTTGTAAATCGGGGCCAAATTTTACCGGATATTCCATTGCAGCTTTCATAGTCACAACTGCCACCGGATTCAAATCCGAAGCTAACACATTTAACCCATATCTAGCCGCTTCAAAAGGAATACTCCCCCCACCAGCAAAAGCATCTAAAACTGTAGGGGTTCGGTTGCCCCAAACTCTCTCACAATAATCATGGACTTTCCCTACTCGAAAATATCCTGGAGGCACTTTATAAAGTCGCAAATTAGCATCAGGTTTTAACCCCTCCAATTCTGGATGTAATCCCAGTAAATATTCAAACTCATCTAATGAAATATCCTCTGGCAACAGAGAAGCCAAAACCGAAGCGCGAGAGAAAGATAACGGCTTCCGAGAATACCAGCGGTGTAGTCCTTTAAATGGATTGCCCCCATGTTCATAAGCCACCTGTTGATTTAACAGTTTCACTGGCATAATTCTCTCGATCAATAATCTATCTTTGTTCATGGTTGTTTGTTGGTTGTTGGTTGTTGTTTGTTGGTTGGGGTGTAGGGTGTAGGGTGTAGCCCTTCGGCAGGCTCAGGGTAAGAGGTGTAGGGTGTAGGGGGGAGAGGGTTTAGGGTGTAGCCCTTCGGCAGGCTCAGGGTAAGAGGTGTAGGGTGTGGGGAAGAGTGAAGAGTGAATAGTGATATTTATGCATAACTTTTAACTTGTACGGGCGAATGGCCATTCGCCCCTACGAATGCATCACTTTCTTCCCCTACACCCTACACCCTACACCCTACACCCTCCCTTCCCCCTACACCCTACACCCTACACCCTACACCCCTAACTTAATAATACCCGAATCGCCTTTAATGCCGAATTGCGTTTACCATGATTAATCTTGCCAAACCAATAATGGGCTTCTTCATCACTCATAGCCATAATTCCCGTGGTAATTTCCTGAATTCTCTCACTTTTTGACAATGGCTGCAAGGCTTGGCATAATATCGCCAATCTGACCCCGGAATCCTCTGATAAACTATAAGGGGCTTGCCGTCGTTTCGACAAAGTTTTCGGATCGTAACTATTGGCTTTTAAAGCCGCATAAATGCTTTGGCGGGCTAACAATAATTTTTCTCCTTTTAATTGGCCAATCCGCTTTGCTGCTGGTCGTTTTTTCTGTCCGGCTTGTTTGTAAGCACATTGATAAAGTTCCAGGGAAAAATTGTTATCTTTTAGGGGAATAACTCTTAATTGGAATTCTTGCATATTTTATCATCAATAGGACTTACAAATTATATATAGGATATATAGGGGCAAACACCGCCTGCAAACACCGCCTGCAAACACCGCCGGGGGTTAAAACGATGGCTGTCTCATAGCACAAGTCGGTTAAAACCGACTGAAATTTATATTTTGAAATCATATAATTTTAGGGAATTTATTCCCCGGCGGGCGGATATCGGGCGGATTAATTTTCAAATCATATAATTAACCATATAATTTTAGTCGGTTTTAAGTAGGTGAACATAATTAATTGCACTTTTCGTTTTCCGCCAATAGGCTTTGGATTCCCGCCTTCGCGGGAATGACAGCCTTTCTTCTCGTGGGGTCTGTAGTGCATTTATTTCTGCCCACCTACTTAACCGACTTTCCCTATGAGACGGGGAATTTATTCCCCGGCGGGCGGATATCTGAAATTTATATTTTGAAATCATATAATTTTAGGGAATTTATTCCCCGGCGGGCGGATATCGGGCGGATTAATTTTCACATCATATAATTAACCATATAATTTTAGTCGGTTTTAAGTAGGTGAACATAATTAATTGCACTTTTCGTTTTCCGCCAATAGGCTTTGGATTCCCGCCTTCGCGGGAATGACAGCCTTTCTTCTCGTGGGGTCTGTAGTGCATTTATTTCTGCCCACCTACTTAACCGACTTTCCCTATGAGACGGGGAATTTATTCCCCGGCGGATATCTGAAATTTATATTTTGAAATCATATAATTTTAGGGAATTTATTCCCCGGCGGGCGGATATCGGGCGGATTAATTTTCAAATCATATAATTAACCATATAATTTTAGTCGGTTTTAACCGACTTTCGCCATGAGACGGGGAATTTATTCCCCGGCGGATCTCATGCGAAAGCCCCTACAAATATTACGAATACAACACCTGTGCCCTTAAATGAATCCGTTCCACGGGATTACGGTTAAGGGTTTGTTTAATTTGTTCCAATTCTGGCCCCGTAGGTGATATGGATGGGCTGAATTCCAGGGCGACTTTTAAGGATACGTTGCCTTGTTCCGACTTGACTAACCAATTACTCAAACTTGAGAAAAGACTCTGAAATCCACGGGCATCCCCTTGATATTCCAAGCGAATAAATTCTGCCCCAGTTTGAATAGTCACGTCTTGATCGATTTTTGGACTAAAACGCTGGAGTAAGGCGATCGCTGTTCCCAGTTTCCGATAGTCCATCAAGTCGCTGACGGTCATTTCTATAGCTGCGATCGCCTTAACCCGATGGTCCTGAAAGCGATCGCCCAACTGATTGAAAACCGAATTAAGACTACCATCAACTTCCACCGTAGGGGGCTGACTATCCCAAATATTCGGCTGATTCGCATCTATATTATATGTACCAGAATTAGTCGAAGAATTAGTCGGACGATAAATAGCAGAAACTTCCCGCAGGGAACCCACTCCCGGCCCCGCATTTACCGGGTCAACCGTAACTTCCCTTGTCGCAGTTTCTCCGTTGCCATAGTCTGCCACTATTTTAAATAGAGTAGAACTGCTAATTTCCGTTTCATATTCGTCCTTGGGTTTGAACTCGGTGGAAATCGCTATTTCATTTTTAAATAAGGTGACTTTTAGGGCCGCGTCAGCTTTCCACCGGACATAAACGGGTTTTTCCCCAGAAGAACTAGACATTAACTGATAAGTCAATTCTAAAGTTCTCGGTTTAGGGGGTTCCAATATTCCCCGACGATAGAGAACAAAGCGATCGCTAAATTCCAAAGCATCTGGCAAAACCAACGGCTGATTCTGAGTTTTAATATAAAAGCGTTCGGGCTTATCAGAAACCTTCAAATCCCAATGTCCCTCAGTCAAACCTTTCTGGATCGTCTCCCGTAACATCAAAACTTCTTTTTCTAACAGCATATTCAGGGATAAATCCTTAGCAAAAGCATTGCAAAGTTCTTTAGTAGTCCAAGAATCAATCCCCGCAGGCCAAACTTTTTGCAAAATATAAGCCGGGGCAAAAGGTTTCGCATCGTCTGGGCGAATTTTATCACAATCTTTTAACGCCTTAAGAATCACATCCTGCTGATGGTTTTTGCCTTTAACCATACTAGCATCTTGGGCGCTAAGAGTATAGTGCATCAAACCTTTCGGGGCTTTTACCAGGTCATTTGCTGGATAAAATAAATGACGATAAGCATTAGTCAAAGATACCCGCACATCTAAATCTTTTTGCCCTTCTCGTTCTTTCAATTGTTGCTGCTGCCGGTCTGACAAATCATCTAAACGATTAGGACTACGCAGAATATTTCTAATCGCTTGATATTCTCTAGCATTCTCGATCGCCTGTTGTAAAGCGGGCTTATTTGCCAATAAAAATAACAAGCGATTGCGGAAAATTCTAAACTTACCAGAATCCCCGGTTTGATGAAAAATGCGATCGACTAACTCCGGTACAGGATCCGTAGGACTATCCACGGTGACATCATCAAAATCCATCACACATAAAGCAATATCATCAGGGCGATCGTCCACGTCCGAGGGACTGTCTATCTGATCCGAAATCAGAGTAAAAAATCGCTTCGCAAAAATAGTATCCCGACGCCTTCTTAATTCTTCCTTAGCATCAGTTCGCTTAACTTGTTCTTTCTCCTCAGAAATAATCTTATTTAAAGAAGGTTCTTCCTTAAACCGGGCAAGGGAAGTAATTGGATCGTAATCCAAATACCAAGCTTCCTTAACCAACTTTTGTAGAATATCATCTACCACCCCCATTTTAACATTTGGAGTCAGCAAAGACAAACTTAATTCTGCTTCCCGAATCCCCGAAGAAATGCCTTGAGTTAAAGAATGCAAAAAAATCGTTCTTGCCACCCAAGTAGAAAAAGGAGGTTTACCGGCAACAGTCCATTCCTCATCTTGAACTTGGGCATAAGCTTTTCGCCCATCTAAATTATAAATATCCGCCTGAATTGGATTTCGCATAAACGGACGTTGTAACCGAGAAGTCAACTCATTAGTCACCTGACTATTCACCCCAACGGGAATATGATGGGAATGAATAATCGGTATCCAAGCTGACAGCAACCCGGTCATTTCTGCCCCTGGACTTTCCTGATTTTTTTGCCAAAGATGCTGCACCACCAAAGCAAATAAACGCAACGCTCCTCGCGTCCGTTGAAACTCAGGAATCGCGGCAATTTTTTGGGTTAACAGCTTAAACAGTTCCGGGTGAAAAGGATAAGATTGTGCGATCGCCTCAGCATAAGAAGCATCCTTACAAGCATCCGGTAAATCAACGCGAGTCAAGCGATAAAGATCCACATATTCTGCCGCTGCTGCCTTAGCTGCCTCATCACTTACCCGTTCAAAAATGCGCTGTTTAACAATATTATAAATCTCGATATCCGTCGATGGACTAATCACCCGTTCCTGACGGGAAGAAGCCTGAATCAACTCATTCAGTTCATCATTCAAATAGGCAGTTTCTGCCGCAAAAGTATCAGACTTTGAAGCCAGAGAATAAACCAAAACCAAACAGTCACAAGCTGCCGCTAAATCCATCAAAGAAAACAGAAAAGCTACCACTTGTGCTGCCAAATCGCTATTCCCAATTAGTTTAGCTTTAGCTGATCGCAAATAGCGAGCAATTTCGTCTATAATAATAACAGTAGATTGCCCATTAATCAACCGTTCTAAAATAGAAGTTCCCGGACTAATCCCGCTGGTATCGGAACCTTTGAGCAATTCATAACCGGCCACACCGCCAATTTGGTAAGCAATTTCTCCCCAAATAGTATAAGTAGTCAGGCCAATATCTTGATAATAAATTCCATTTTGTGGATCTAAATCTCGGCCATCAATTGCTGCTACTTTTACCGCCGATTCTGGGATTAAATTCAAATCCACAAAACGGTCTAAACCTTGAATTTTTCTCCCTTGTTTACAAATATGCCAAAGGGCAATCTGGTCGTGAGTTTTACCGCCACCAAAACTGGTTTCTAAGCGAATCACCGGAGAACCAGCCCCTTGTTGAGTCAGACGGCTAAAAACTTCTTGAATCAGGGTTTTAATCCCATCAGTGGGAAAAGTGTTCGCGAAAAAAACATGAGAATCCTGATAAACTTGCGGGGCTTTTCCTTCCACCACTGGCCGAATTTTGGCGGCAAATATTTCCTCTTTCAACGAGCCGGATAGAATTTCTTTTCGAGGAATACAGGTATCAAGAATTGAGGATAAAGGCATAGTTGGTTAGGATAGAGATTCTTAGGGTAGAGGTTCTTAGGAAAGAGGAAAGAGAGGATTTGAACCACTTCAGGGACGGATGGGCATAGAGAAAAGATGTGCGTAGTATGCTTATTCTATGCATCTCTCTTCTTTTTCTCCTCTTCCCCTGCCAGGAGTAACTAATTTACCACCTGAGTCCCATGACTTCGAGGATCGCTGCTTTGGCTGGCTTTTTGAATGGGGGATTTGACGCGAGAAACCTGACCTGTGGCTTGGGCGTAAGGTAAGGAGTTGCCAGCGACTAAGGCGGTTAAATTCTCGGCCATCACCGATCGCGGAATTTCTCCGATCGCACTGGCGATCGCTTCACCGTCAGCGCCTAAAAAGACAAAGTGAGGAATGCCATCTACTCGGTATTTCAGCATCTCTGGCAACCATTTACTATTGTCCACGTTGAGCATGACAAAATTAAGCCGATCTTGGTAGTCGGCCCTCAGTTCTTCTAGGGTGGGAGCCATTGTCTGACAACTTGTGCACCAATTGGCATAAAATTCCATCAGGGTAGGTTTGCCGTTGCTTAAGGCTACGTCTAAGGGGATGGAATTTTCGGCAATTTCGCTGAGAGACGCGGTGGTGGTTTCTGTGCGTAAGCCGATAAATAAGGATACACTCAGAGCGATCGCCACCAACACAATTAGAAAATTTCTCAGTTGCGGGGCAATAGCGCTAATCGCGCCATTCGTCCGCTGCGCGGAATCGTTGGCTTCAACAGCGGATCTGGCTGAGTTAGGTGACATATCGTTCATGGGATGGATTTGTTAAGTATTGTTACAATTTTTCCCAGTTTAACCGAATTATGCCAAAAACGGCGTAAAGCCATCGCGAGATTGCTCCGCAACGCTATCGCGAACGCGCTTAGGGGCGAGAATCGCAGTGAAGAAATCAGGAGAAGGCCGTGAAAAAACGAGTAACTTTAACCTTTCCCAGAAGTTCTCTGGGGATGCCGCTGACTTATCGATTGGCGAAAGATTTTAATGTCGCCGCCAATATTATTCGGGCGCAAGTAGCCCCCAATCAAATTGGTAAATTGCTTTTAGAATTATCCGGGGATATTGATGCTTTGGATGCGGCAATTGATTGGATGCGATCGTTAGATATTGAAGTGTCAACGATTAGTGGAGAAATCTTGATTTCAGAAGAAAGTTGTGTCCATTGCGGGTTATGTACGGGAGTGTGTCCCACGGAAGCACTGACTCTGGAAAAGAAGACCTTTAAACTAACTTTTGTGCGATCGCGCTGCATTGTCTGCGAGCAATGTATTCCCACCTGTCCGGTGGATGCGATTTCTACAAATTTATAGGAGGATTTACTGATTTATTTGTGCTTCATTTTTATGGTTTATGATAAATTATTCTAGCATAAAAACAAAGAACAAGTAACCCATAACTAAAAAAATCTAGCCAGCCAACAACCACCAACCACCAAATAAAAAGTAACTAATATGGCAGCGAAAAAACTTGTTGAGTTACTTAAAAAAACTTCTTACATTTCCATTGCCTTAATGTCAATTGCCCACATCAACTTAGGGTTAATTTTATCTCAAACAGCAGCCCCCTGGTGGCAATGGGCAATCACTATCAGTTTTATTTTAATTGTGGCGGAAATATTTTCGTCTCCTTGGTTAGTCATCAAGACCATTGTCTATCGCTGGTTAAAATCCGATGCGGGTTCTTTCTTAACCGCTATGGTACTCTCATTTACCATGATTGTTATTTTATCAGTATTTGATGTGTTTAGCTATGGTTTATTAATTGTAATTACCAGTGGTTTGGTTAGGTTGGATATCCAAAATAGTCGATTAACTTCCCGGCAAAACTTTTTCTGTTTAACTTCGATTGGTTTGGGCAGTTTATTCCTAGGATTAGGGTTATCTTATTTGTTTAATTTCCCGCATTAATTTAATTTCAGCTAATCGAGCGATAGCGATCGGCTGGCTCGGCTTTACTGGTAAAAAAACCGTTTTCGGGGAAAAAACGGTTTTTTATTGCTAATTAGTGGGAATTAGTTGGGCTGACTCCAAACAATTTCATCAAATTCACTTTGATTAAAGCTACTCCGCTGAAAAACAAAACTCCAATTTGTCTCTAGAGTAGGGTTTTCCGTGCGAGCGCACTGAAAATAGTAATAGCTGCCTTGCTTGTTTTGGTAAAAAACCGCAAACATAACATTATCCCAATGTAACCGAGAGCCAATACATCTTAATTCTAAGCGAATTGGTTCGGCCTCATCTTTTTTTTGATTATTTAAACCGTCTGTGTAGCTTTTGCCTACGGCGATCGCGGTTTCGATAATTCCATCAATATTCATCGGCAAATAGTCCTGATCGATCAACTTATCTGATTCTAGCTATTAGATCGCCACGGGTTAAAATCCTCGTAGCTACCAGAACCAGGTAGCCAATCGATCTGAGTTTTTTTCTGTTCCCTATCTTTTCCCCGCCCCATGTTTTTTTTCGCCCCAAAAGCCTCTTTCCTTTAAAATAAAGAGTAACAAATTATTCCTACTGGCTTATGCGTTTGATTCATACCGCTGACTGGCATCTCGGACGCCGTCTCAAAGGAGTAGATCGCACTCCAGAAATTGCGGCAGCCTTAGAACAACTCCTGCACCATGCAAAAAGTTTAGAAGTGGATGCAGTGTTGATTGCGGGAGATATTTTTGATGTTCCTAACCCAACAGCGGCGGCAGAACGAGTGGCTTATGAGTTTTTCTGTGGCCTGGAAAAAGCGAATATTCCGGCGGTAGCGATCGCGGGCAACCATGATTCGGCCTATCGGATTGACAGCATTGCCAACCTGTTATCATTGGCGGGGGTTCGCGCCTTGGGCAAACCGCGCCGGGGAGACGAGGGTGGGGCGACAATCTTGAATACAGCCAATGGCAAACTCTGTGTTGGCGCGATGCCGTTTGCTTCCGAACGTCGTCTGTTAGATGCGGCGACTTTGTGGAAAAATGATGATGGCGAATATCAGCGAATTTATCGGGAAATTGTCAGCTATCTTTTACAAGATTTAAGTCAATTTTTCCGAGAAGATTCTTTGAATATTCTGATGGCACATTTAACCATTGATGGAGCGCGATTGGCTTATTCAGAGGCACCTTATTATACTCGTTCTACTTATGCCTTAGCTGCGGATATTTTACCCGCCACGGCACAATATATTGCCTTGGGACATATTCACGCTTATCAGTCAATTCCTAATCCAATTCCTACTTATTATCCAGGGTCGTTAATTCAACTAGATTTTGGGGAAGCCCAACAGGAAAAAGGTTTTTGTTTGGTGACAGTGGAACCGGGCAAACTCGCCGAAGTAGAATTCCATCCTTTAATCTGTCAACGTCCGTTGAAAGTAATTCGCTGTCAGGGAGAAAATCTTGAAGATACTTTAGCGGAACATCAGTATTATTCAGGATTTTTAAAGGTGATTGTAGAGTTAGAAAGTCCCCGGTTGGGATTGGCTGATGAAGTGAGACAAATCTGCCCGCAAACGTTACAAATTGAAGCGGTTTATCCAGAAAGCTTTACGAGAATTCAGCGCCCGGTAACTTCAGATACGGATCCGTTTGATCCCGTTGAAGAGTTTTATCATTTTTATCAAGAAAGGCTAGAACGAAATCCGTCGGATCTGGTGGTTGAAGCTTTTGAGACGCTGTATAAAACCATGAAAGAAAAAAATATCTCGAAAACCTCAAGTCATTAGAGTAAATAGTAAATTAGAGATTAGATTAGCTAGGTATTTATAAAGTTTTTTTGTGGAGTCAAATAATGAAAAAAATTAGCTAATTTTTTGATAAATTAATCACTAGCTAATCACTAGCTAATCATTAAAAAAATCATAGCTATTTGTACCTGAAGAATTATGAAATATCGGCGGCTTGTGTTCACCAAGTTATCTAAGTTAGAAAATTATGCGACCTATTGAATTATCTTTATCGGGTTTTACCAGTTTTCGGGATGAACAACATTTAGATTTTTCCCAGCTAGATTTGTTTGCGATTACCGGCCCAACAGGGGCGGGGAAATCTTCGTTACTGGATGCGATTACTTATGCACTTTATGGGAAAACGGCTCGCACTGGCAGTCAAATTCAAGAAATGGTGAGTCAAGGTTCATCTTTGTTGAAAGTGCAATTTAGGTTTGAGATGTCCCAAGGTGAATATCGGGTGACTAGACTGTGGCGCGATCGCGGTAAAACTACGGTGACTTCGGTACTCCTAGAAAAGTACCAAGGTAAAAAATGGGAAACCTTGGAAACGAAAGAACGTTTGACGAATCAAGCGATCGAGGAAATCTTAGGGATGGATTTTGATACATTTACGCGAGTGATTCTTTTGCCCCAAGGTCAATTTGATGAATTCCTGAAAGGGAATACGACCAAACGCCGAGAAATTCTCCGGCAATTGGCAGGATTTGAGATTTTTGAACTGATGCGGAAAGAAGCGAATAATTTGGCCGGGTTGTTAAAGAAAGAACTAGAAGCGGTTGAACGGCAAATTAATGAATTAGACGCTCCTCCAGACTGGGAACTTGAACAAAAAGTGAGTCAATTACTTACCCTAGAAAATGATTTACCCAGGCTGAATGAGGCGGTTTGGCAAGCACAAAAGAAATTAGATGAACAACAGCAGCTATTTGAACGGTTGGAACGGTTGCTGAAACTGCATCAAGATTTGGCAGACTTGAATGTAAATACGGGTGAAATCGAGCGGTTAGAACAACGTTTAGTGCGATCGCAAACTGCGGCATCCTTACAAGGGGATTGGACGTTGGTGCAAAGGGTTCGACAGCAAGCAAGACAAGCGGAAGCCCAGGCGATCGCTGCTGGGAAAAAATTACAAAAAATTCAAGCTCAGTTCAAAAAGGAAAAAGAAAGACTGGATCGGGTGAAAGCCGAAGAAGCGGAAATGCTGCCTCAATTTAAAACCAGAAGCGAAGCGTTAGCTACAGTTCAAGTTTACGAACAACAACAAAAACAAATTGCTCAAGAACTGGTCAGAGTTCAGAAAATTCTCTTGACGAAAACCACGGAACTCTCCGTTGCCCAAAAAGAATGGCAAGAGATCCAAGCACAAAACATCGCGGCCTCGCAACAGGTGAAAAAAATTACTGCTGAGTTAGAGCAATATCCTCCAATGAGCGATCGCTTAGAAACCTTGAGACAAATTGCGCCGTTACTGATGGAATGGCAGTTAATTCAGCAGCAGGTAAAAAAACAAGAAAAACAGCAAATAGCTCTCCAGGAACAATTAGAAATTTCCCGCTTTACGGTCAAGGAAGCCCAGTTTAATTATCAATTTGCCCAGAAGGAAATGGAAGCGGCTCGTGGGGCGTTAATGGAAGCGGAAGCCATTAATGCGGAAGCCACTCGCATGAACCAAGCGGCAGTATTGCGTGAATCCCTGGTATCTGGGACAATTTGCCCGGTTTGTGGGGAAGTTTATCATGGCGATCACCCGTTGCCGGATTTGGAAATTGTGGAGTGGGTTGATGTGTCACCTTTGCGCGATCGCCTCCAGACCCATGAACGACAATTTCACCAAGCGGAACGTCAACTAACTCAAGCAGAAACTACCCTGGAACAACAAACTCAGCAAATGATTGCTTGTGAGCAAGAATTGTCCGTGGTGCAAAATCGATTAGCCACGAAATATGCGGGGATTAGCACATATTTAATCCCTGAAAATCCTGAAGAGATGTCCCGCAACTTTGAGCAAACGGTGCAGCAGTTACAACAAGAATATCAAGAATTACAAGTGACGGATCAACGGTCAAAACAAGTGCAGCAAAAGCATCAAGCGGCTGTGGCTAATTTAAACCAGATTCGTCAAGCTTTAGAATTTAAGGCAAAAACCCTTAAACAAGCACAACAAGAAGAACAAAGGTCTCGTAGCGAAGTCGATCGCCAGCTAAAAGCGCGTCAACATTTAAGGGCGACCCTGGAAGAAATTACCGGGGGACTTTCTTATGAACAACTGCGGCAAAATTTAAATCGGGAACAGCAGCAGTTACAAATGCAGGTTGAGCAAGCGGAACAGACTTATCAAAAAATTCAGGGGGCGGCGATCGCTGCGGAAACCGAAGATCGCCAAGCTAAGGAGATCGAGCAAAGGGCGATCGTTCAAGAACAACAATTAAATACTGACTGGTTAGAGAAGCTCAAAAAAGCCAATTTTAGCGAAGCTGAGTTTCTGGCCGCGCAAACTTCTGTCACCGAACAAGCGGCATGGCAAAAGCAAATTAGAGAGTATCGGGAGACCAGAGTCAAGTTAGAAACTCGGTTCAAAGATTTAAGGGCAGAAGTTGGCGATCGCACCACTGATGAGGAGGTTTTAAAGAATTGCCAGGTATCCCTAACCCATGCCCAAGAACAACTGAACCAAGCCAATGATCGCCGCACGGAATTAACGGCGTGGATTCAAGTGACCCAAGGCAAAATTGAGCAATTAAATGTTTTAGAAAGCCAGCAAAAATTGCTGAACGAACAAGGGGAAACTTATCATACTTTAGCCCAAAATCTGAAAAGTAATGAGTTTCAAGCTTATATTTTAGAACATTTAGAAGCGGAACTATTAGCCCGGGCAACGGTGCTTTTACAAGAATTGTCTGATGCTCGATATAAGTTAACTATTGACAATGGCGAATATTGGGTGGAAGATAATTGGAATGGTGGGGAAATGCGGAAAGTTAGAACTCTTTCTGGGGGAGAGACTTTTGCGGCTTCTTTGTCGATGGCTTTGGCTTTGTCAGAACGTCTTTCCCAGGGGGCAGATTTAGGCAGTTTATTCTTAGATGAAGGTTTCGGAACTTTAGACGGAGAAACCCTAGAAGCTGTGACTCAAATTCTGGAAACTTTGCGCCAGCGATCGCGGATGATTGGGGTGATTACTCATGTGCGGGATTTAGCGGAAAGATTACCGACTCAAGTGCGAGTTTCTAAATCTCCAAACGGTTCTCGGATTCAGGTAGAAATGTCATAATATATGATATAATATTCTGAGGAATTATTCAATTAAATTACCTGAAATTATCCGAATATCGTTACAGCAATTTTCTCAAATAAAACCGATGTAATGTGGGGCGTTACTGGGGGATATTCCCGACGATAAAACTGATGATTATCGATGCGATCGCTCCTGAAATGCAGAGGTAATCGATCAATTGCCTCTGCATTTCTCCAACTTTTCACCCAAACAGGGCAGATGCGATCGAGGCTGGATCGAGGCTGGGTTGAAAATTGCTATCATGGATCGGATTTCATTGTTCAAACTACTACAACATTAGAGTTATGATTACACTTCCAGGATATCAAATTTCCAGGATATCAAATTATTGAGCAAATCTAAGCAGCTAAAAAACAAGTATCAGAAATTGTTGATATTGTGAATCAATTTAATTATGGAGCAGTCAAAGCAATCTGTCTATAAGTAAGTCTATAAGTAGTACCGGCAATTCTAGTGTGGTGTTGGATTTGTTATCGGCAATCAAAGCCTCTCAAGCATTATCTGGGGAAATTTATCTGAATCAGTTGTTAGCCAAGTTAATGCAAATTTGTCAGGAAAATGCCGGTGCCCAGAAATGCGCGATTATTTTGCCTCAAGAAAATGATTGGGCGATCGCCACTTTAAGCGTTTTGGATTCGCCCACGGAGCAGACAAATCTACCGCAATTAAACTGGATTACTTTAGGGGAAACTCAGGAAATCCCCGCGACGGTAATTCGCTATGTGCAAAGAACCGAAGAAACCTTGATTTTAGAGAATGCCAGCCTCGATCCGACTTTTGCGGCTGACCCATATATTATGGAGCAAAAACCTAAAAGTATTTTATGCATGCCATTCCGAAATCTAAGTGAAATCGTCGGGTTACTTTATTAGCCGCGATCGCCTGGAAATTCTCCAGTTATTTACAGCCCAAGCAGCGATTTCTTTGGAAAATGTCAAGCTTTATAATTCCTTAGAGCAACAAGTCCAAGAACGCACCCAAGAAATGAAAAAAATCTCCGGCTAAAACAGCAAAAATGTCTAGGGTCAGATTGTGGCCGGGATTGCCCATGAAATTAATAACCCGGTCATTTTTATTTACGGCAATATAGATCGCACCGGGGAATATGTGGAAGATTTAATTAATCTGCTGAAATTGTATCAAGGTAAATATCCCCAACCTGCTCCAAAAATTTAATATAACATAGAGGCGATAAATATAAATTTTTTCCAAAAATATTTAAAAAAAGTCCTCAATTACATGAAAATTGTGGCGCAACGGCCTGTCCAATTTCTGAGAAATTTCTCTTGGATGAAGCGGAAATGAAGCCCGTGGCTATGGGCTGAAAAAATACCTTAATTATGTTAAAATATCCTTGGAAAGTAAATCAAAAATTAGCCGAAAATTCAGCTAGGTAAAAAATCTGCTAAACTGCCAAAATTCACCTGTTATGCTTCGGCGATTAATCAGTTATTTATGAATATTTTAATTAATGGCTGTCATGTACTATCTCAGCCCTATATTTACCGAGACAAACTGCGGGAAAATCTGGCATTCCCCAGGCAATGATTCTGGCAGCAGATAGTTAGGAAACCGATTACTGACTTTAGCCTTATATGAATCGGCGGCTGAAGCTACTTGTTTAGTTGGCGATTTATTGGGAATGGCTAACTATGTTGATGCCGTGATGCCTCACGCTAAAAATTTACTAGATCAAGTAAAATTATATGAAGCCAAATATTTAGAATATATTTTCCAAAGCCATCCCTTAAACGCGGTCAATTTGGGATTGTCTTTTTTTATAAAAACTAGGAATTACTTTTCCTGAACAGCCGACTCAACCGGATAATCAAGAGTTGTTACAAAGGACGACTTTAAGTTTAAGCAATTACGGGATTGAAAATTTAGTCAATTTGCCAGAAATGACCGATTTGTCGTCAAAAGCGGCAAGGCGGATTTTGCTAAATATTGCGTCACTCGCCTATGAAACAAATTGCGATAAAATTTTATTTTAGCCAGACCCATTGGTTTATTTTTGACCTATGGCAATAGTCCTTTAGCCCCATTAGCTTATGCAAATTATGGTTTGATTCTTGGTGGACTACTGGAAAAGATGCCGGTTATCAGTTAGGGCAGGTGGCTTTACAGTTATTGCATCAAGGAGATAGCCAAGAAATTCAAGCCAAGGTATTGGTGAATGTGGCTTGTTTGATTGAACATTGGCAAAAGCCGATTCGCGAAAGCTACTGTTTCTTCGGGGATATCAAAGTGGCTTATAAATGGGAGATTTAGAATTTGCAGGTTTAGCGGTTCAAGTTTATTCTTACTATGCTTATTTTAGTGGGATGCCGCTGGATATTTTACAGGAAGAACTTATTATGCAGCGGCTATTGAGCAAATTAATCAAAAACAAACGTTAAGTTATCAACGGTTGCTGCTACAAGTGGTCAGCAATTTGATGGTGCGATCGCCCTATCCCTGTAACCTAATTGGCAGCCATTACAACGAATCAGAGACGGTGCCACTGCATGACGAATCTCACAGATTTTTGGTAATTTTTTATACCAATTTCCAAACTTATTGCTACGATTTTGAGGTTAATTTAATGTTGCATCTTTAATTATAAATGGTATTATTATGAGATGAATAAAGTCATCCTGAATTATCTATTTCAAGATTTTTCCCAGGCTTTAACCCATTTAGGCAATACTCAACAATATTTAGCCACCGCTACTGGGTTAGTGATTGTGCCACTGTTTTATTTCTACGATTCTCTGGTCAACTTGGCTGTTTATCCCCAAAAAACAGCGGCAGAACAGGAACAAATTTTGACAAAAGTGACGAATAATCAAACAAAAATGCAACTGTTTGCCCAGAATGCGCCGATGAATTATCGCCATAAGTTTGATTTAGTGGCAGCGGAACGCGATCGCGTATTGGGGAATAAAGCAGAAGCCATTGAAATCTACGATCGCGCGATCGCCGGGGCGCAAAAAAATCAGTATCTCCAAGAAGAAGCATTAGCCAATGAACTGGCCGCCAAATTTTATTTAGACTGGGGAAAAGAAAAAGTGGCGACTGGCTATCTCCAAGAAGCTTACTATGCTTATGCTCGTTGGGGAACACAGGCGAAAATCGCCGATTTAGAAACTCGTTATCCCCAAATGCTGGCGCCGATTCTCAACCGAGAAAAAACCCGATTAATTTATCCGCAACTATTGCTCACTTGCCTGCTATTACTCACACTTCTCATTCCAGTAGTTTCTCAGGAATTTTAGATTTGGCATCGGCGATCAAAGCTTCCCAAGCCCTTTCCAGTCAAATGGAATTATCTGAGTTACTTTCCAGTTTAATGCAAGACGATTTTAACGTGATTTTTTTCCAGGGTATTTTTCCAGAGCAATTTTTTTGATTTCGCCAAAAGAAACCGGGTTTCTGTTTTGCTGACCACCGATAACTGGGATACCCGCAGCAGAAACCCGGTTTCTGAAAATAGAGAATGGCGATTAGCGCGATCGCTTTTCTTGGTCTTGACGACGGCGATCGCGCCACTCCGCTAGGGTTAAATAGATTACGCCACCGCTAATTGTAATTAGCAACAGAAAAGCGACCGAAGCCAGTATAGTCAAGGTCGAAGTTTCCACTACTCCTCCATTGGATCATAATGTTGAATCATAATTGTCGATTTTCCATTGTAAATCCAGGCAACAGGCAAGAGGCAAGAGGGGCAGAGGAGATGAGGAGCCCGCCGTCGGATGAGGGGATGAGGGGCAGAGGAGATGAGGGACAAAATTCTCCCCTGTTCCCCCGCTCGATGGCGGCTCCCCTGCACCTCTTCCCCCGCTCGATGGCGGCTCCCCCGCTCCCCCGCTCGATGGCGGCTCCTCTGAAAAAAACCCTCTAGGGCATTGCGGGCAATTCGCCCAAAATTTTGAATTGAATATGATTCAAGGCCAATTCACCAATGGGGATTTGCCGCTTATGGACGCGCACCCCATCCAGATTGAGACTTTCAAAGCGGATGCCTTTGCCCAATTCCACATGATACCAAGCCAAACCCATAAAAAATCGCAGGGGATAAGTGCCACGTTCGATCAAATCATCGGGGTTGGATTCCATTGGCACCCAACCGACACCGGGAATATAAAATTCCAACCAGACATGATTGTAGTCAGGGTGCAGGGGAATATTTTGCCGGTCAGGATGGGGCGGACATTTATAGCGACCCACAGTTCGACAAGCAATCCCATTGAGACGCAACAAGGCTAAAAGGACGCCAACATATTCGCCACAAGACCCAACCCCTCGTTGCAAAACTTGATCCGGGGGATCGATTTTCGGTTGAATTCCGTAAGAGAGTTTGTCATAGACATAATCCCGAATGCTGAGAATTTTCCGCAGCAAATTAGTTTCAGTGCCGATCGCTTCTTGGGCAGCTTGGCGGACAATTTCCGTATCCATTGCCAGATGATCGTTATCCACTAAATAACGCTCTTGAAACTCTGGGGGCAGTGGGGGTAAATTTTCCACATCTAGTGGTTTTAATTGATACTTAATCCCCCGCACTTCGATCAAAGCTTTCCAGCCAAAAATTCCCGATTGATGACCTTTTAAGTGATCGAATTTAAACAGAGCAATGCGTTGTCCTTCTTCAATTTCTTCCGTAAAAGGCATTCCGATCGCTTCCACCGACCTAAGATGCTGGCGATCGGTTTCCGCTGGCAAAGCAATGCGCCATTCTAAATTTTCTAAATGAACCTCATCAAGACAAGCCAACTCTTCCACATAAGACATTTCCACTAAATAGCCATTAGACAAGGTAAAACCCTGGTCTGGGTTATAATAAAAATCTAGGGGATGAATTAACACGCGATCGCGGAAAGTTAACTGATAAGGATCGCTGGAATTCGGGTCATCTCTAATATAAGGTTCCTCATTAGAATAAACCACATATAAAATATCTTTGCCGGTGGTGGGATCTCGGTGAAACGCCAAACCCGTCGGATTTGCAAAGGGAGTTAACACGCTAAATTTAATCTCACCTGTGGCGCGATCCATGCAATAAACCGTTTGTTCGGTACTATCACAAACCCATAATTCTTCTTCCCGAACCGTTATATTTTCCACTCCAATGCCCGGAGCATAAAACTGAGTAATTTGTTGACCATTATAGCGATTAAAAACGAAAATTAAGCCGGTTCTTTGACAGCTAACATATACCGTCGATTGCCAAACCGCCACACTATTGGCGGGATACGCTAAGGTGACAAAATGTTGAGGATTTAACCGTTTACTTCCCAGGGTATCGGTGACATTCTCACAAAAATACACACTGTTATCACGAGTTAACCATAAGCTCTTGTCCCAAATCCCTAACCCGGTACTATCAATAAATTCCTCAGCTTGTTCAGGATTGAGAACCTTAGTATTATCATTAGTGCAGTCTATTTCAAGTAAATACCCTCGAATTGAGTCAATAGTTATTAAGCGATCGCCAATAAATGCCATGCCGTGAAGTTTATAGACCCCATGAGGTCTAACTGTTCTTAACCATTGATTTGTTTCAGCGGAAACAATGAGTTTTTCTAGAGTCATACGGAATGTGAGATTGCTAAAATTAAACCGGGTGCCTGAATCATACCCTTGCCTTTTCCTTTCCTGACTCTAGCCAAGATTAAATTATGCTTAAATTTTTAACCCTGGCCACTAGGCGGAACGGAAATTAGCAGTTATCATAGAATAAAAGTTTTTCTGTTGGGTTGCTAGGCTCGCTCCTGGTTAAACTGCTCTAAACGCAAGGATCCAAACGCACAATACAGCATCAAGGAAGCAGCATAAAGGCGATCGCCTCGTTTCCCCAGAGGATAACTTTTACTCTACCAGGGTACTCTACCAACGGGTACTGAATTCTATCTGTTCAGAGAGAGCGTTTCTTTACCCACCGGAGATCAATGCAATTACCCGGCTGTGATCTAGGGAACCAATCGGTTTTAAAAGTCTCTGGTATTTAGTAAACGTTTCACATCCCCTAAATCTGGCCCGGATTAAATGACGTGCATCTACCGAACAATCCATCTACCAAATGAGAAAATATCATAAATATCGTGCTTTTGAGACATTTGGTAAATTAATCATTTGTCCGGGTAAAATCCCCGGTAGGTAATTTCAAGCAAGCAGGTTTATTATGTCTGGGAAAAAGCATCCTCTAAATATATTGTCAATTTCTCTGCTTCTCTTTCTGGGACTCTTTAGTACCCCGATCGCCCGAACCCAAGCCCAAAGCCCTATCCAGTCCAGGGAAATCAGTCAAGGATTAGGCAGTGATTGGAATGCCTTTGAGACAGAGAACACGGGAAATGCACCCGGTCGAAGAGTCGGTGGGGCAACCAGAGGCAGTTGCCCAAGCGGGCGAAAACCTTTGACCGCCATCATTCCTGAATCCGAAATCGGTCGAACTGTCTCACCATATCCCAGTATTTTTTTATATGTGCCTTCAACTCCCGAAAAAACCAAAATGGAGTTTGAACTTCGGGATGAAAACGAAAATTTGCTTTACAAGCAAGAGTTCTTGGGTAACGGACAAGATGGCATTTACCGCATTGATATTCCCACTTATGTCAATCCTTTGCAAGAAGGTAAAAGTTACCTTTGGTCATTTAGCTTAATTTGTAGTGAAACCGACTTAGCGGCAAGTTCTGTGGTGGGTGGCTGGATTAACCGGATCGAAGATAGTCAATTGGTTCAAAGACAAATTCAATCCGCCCCTCCAGGCGATCGCCCAGCAGAATACACCAAAGAACTCCTCTGGTATGATTTAATGGCCAGTTTAGCGGATCTGCGTCAGTCAGAACCTAACAATCCCACCTTTGAAAATAGATGGGAAAATTTACTAAATGAGGTCGGTCTAAATGACTTGGCAACTGAACCGTTAAATTAAACAAGTAAATTGAAGCCTAAAAGCGATCGCTAGAAACAGGCGTTTTCTGTAGAAACCTGGTTTTTTGGGTCCTCTGGGGTGGGGGTAGAAACCCGGTTTTTTTAAAAAACCGGGTTTTTTGAGTTGCTTGAATAAACCTGGTTTTTTTGGTCTTCTGCTTGCTTACAATTTAATCGCTGGCTTCAACTCTGGCTGAACCTCTGGGTTAAAGAATTGCTGATTTTTCACCAAATTAGGCATCACTAAATCGGCAATAATCGGCACATGATCTGAACCTAAACTAGGCCCAAGGCGCAGATCCGCCACTTGAATTTCCTCACTAACTAAGCAATGGTCAACGGGAATAGCTTTGAAGAAATTTTTTGCTTGATAAGTGGGCAAGATGCCGAAACCTTGACGAGTATTTATTAACCGGGAATTTTTTAAGGTATTTTCGTAATATGGCGACCACATCGTCACGTTTAAATCTCCCGCCACCACCACAGGTTTTTTTAGTGCCGCAACAGTTTCAGCCATTTCTTTTAACTGTTCATTGCGCCAATTAAATCCATCCTGACCAAATACAAATGGCGGATAAGCATGACTGGCAATCAGGGAAAAATCAGCCCCTTGATTAATATCAGTAATCACATAGCCACGATTTTTACCATGAATGTTTAGCTTAGGATTTTCTAGGGGCAGAGTGCTATAAATTTGGATATCAATCTTTTCTGCACTCACATGATAGTTAAAAGTATCATCTAATTTTTTCAGTTCTTGGATCCATTGATTACTCGCCTCCATAAAAATGGCAATATCAGGTTTTTCGGTTTTCACCCAAGAAATTACCTGATCGTATTCAGAGTTACTAGCTAATACATTAAACGCCAAAACTCGCAGAGTTTGCGGGGGATTACTGGCAGCAATTCCTTGGGGAATATACCAAGGCAAAATTTCCATACCATTGATAAAAATACTCACTAAACTCACCACGACCCATTGTTGCCGCTGAGTTAAGAAAAAGTAAACTAAAGCAGATATTCCGATCGCTAAGTATTGGGCTTTAAAAGAGTTGGTAACATCCAAATATTGATGGTATAAGCCCAAGTATCCCGCTAAGGATAAGCACATCGTCATCAGGATGAGTGCCACAAAAGCATAGAAAATCCATTGGTTTAGCGCCGAATTCGATCGCCCTTGGAAAACCGTCATAAGCAAAGATGTTTCTCGCAGATCGCAAAATTAATCCTTTTTACTATAACTGGCGATCGCCTCATCGGAATAGGCAGAGTGGCCCCCGGTCGGATCCGGCGACTTTTCTCCGACCGAAAGCCCCGAAAGCCCCGAAAGCACTACCTACATTCACGCGATCGCCTTAAATCGATGATTGATTAAACAATCAATAATAAATAAAACTTAATAATTAAGGGAAGATTCTCAAGAAGAAATAACAAATATCACTGGATGATCGAGAAAAAAATATCAGCTAATAACTAAAAAAATAAATCAATAAAATCCTTGACACTTCTGTTCAATATTAGTTATAAAGGAAGAGTATCATAACTTAAGCAGGCTCTAGATTTACATTAAATATCTGCATATGCGATTTTGGTGATAAATACCCAGCATAAGTTAATCTTTGATGCGTAAATAATCAGTATCAATCAAAAGACCGTATATGAGAACACAATCTTTGCTTGCACCCTTGAGTTGTTCGGCTTTAATTAGCGCTGGATTAGGCTTATTGATGCCGGTTTTGCCTGCCTTAGCCGTCACTTCTGAAGTCAACAATATCAACCCTGTAGAGCATTCTAGTGTGACAAATTCTGAGCAATTTCTGATCTCTCAAGGGGGGTGCCCAAGAGCGAAGGTCATCGAGGCTTATGAAACCGATACCTACTATGCCTCAATTTGTGAGGATCGCAATGGGGAGCGGTTTTATTATGGCCAACACAAAGGCAACGGAAGTTCGGTCAACGTCTACGGAGTCGAATCCACAGATAGTGGATACTACATAGCGTATACCACCGATGATTCCGGGAATGAATACACTTACATGGTTGGGCCATCTTTGGATGTTTATAAGAACGGTGATTTGATTTTTTCTGAACCGACTTATTAATCAATAATTGGTCACTTAAAAACCAATTTTTTCAGAACATCAGGGATGATCTACAAAAATTTTGACAGCTTTTTAGTTTTTATGGTAAAACACAGCATGATAGTTAAACCAGCCCACCGCTTGTCTTAACTATCATGTTCTTTCACGTTTTCCTGGGTTAAAGGTGATGAAATTACCAACGCCCAGGGTATATCGGATTAGATCGGGGTGAATCGATGATGATTAGACCCGGAGAAATTCAGTTTGTGGATAAAAATAATCAAAATAAAAAGGCGATCGCCTCAACTATGTCTTGAAAAGAAATTTGAGAAGTGCGATCGCCCATAAGGGGGAGATAATTTGTGGATGCTATAAAACCGCCACAAACTTTTTACATGAATAGATTATAACTCCAGTTTTTCTATTTTGTCAACAATAGTCGATCTACTTTTTGCTTACCGAAAAATCGGCTATTCTCCGAGGATTTACGGATCGGGGGTCACATCCCAAACCGACGGGAAACGACGTCAAAGCCGGGGGGAGAAGGGAAAATTATTAATTAAAGGGATTAATTAAAGGGGTTTGAGGGGGGTGAGGATGACCGAGAGGCGATCGCTTCGGCGACGATTTTGCCAGAACAGATCGTTCCGGGAATTCCTGCCCCTGGATGAGTTCCAGCCCCCACCAAGTAAAGATTTTCCACATCTTCGCTATGATTGTGGGGTCGAAACCAAGCGGATTGCATCAAAGTTGGTTGCACGGAAAAAGCACTGCCCAAGTAACTATTGAGGGTATCCCGGAAATGCAGGGGATCGATGTAACGTTCCGTCAAAATATGTTGAGATAAATTTGGCAAGTAGCGCTGTTCTAAATAGTGGATAATTTGATCTCGGTAAGATTTCGCCTGAGTTCGCCAATCCGTCAGCCCCGCTAAATTGGGCACGGGAGAGAGGACATACCAAGCGTCACAACCTTCAGGGGCGATCGCCGGATCCGTGGCAGTGGGACGATGTAAATATAAGGAAAAATCCGCCGCTAACTGCTTGCGGTCAAAAATATCCTGCATTAACTCCCGATACCGTGGGGCCATGATAATTTCATGGTGTCCCATTTGCTCATAACGGCGATTGGTGCCGAAGTAGAGGACAAACAACGACATAGAATAATTCATCTTTTTGAGGCGGCGATCGCGGTATTTTCGGCGAAACTTTTCCGGTACCAAATTCAAATAAGTATGGGCGACATCCCCATTACTGACAATCACATCAGCGGCAATAAATTCCCCATTTTTCAGCTTTACCCCATCGGCTTTGCGGGTATTTTCATTCATAGAAATTTGCTCAACCTCAGTATTGAGGAAAATTTCCCCGCCCATTTCTGTAAACAACCGTACCAAGGCTTGAACCAGCGCCCCAGTGCCGCCCATTGCATACCAAATTCCTTGATGTTGTTCTAATTGGTGAATCATCGCATAAATCGCCGAACTGGTAAAAGGATTTCCCCCAATCAATAGGGGATGAAAACTAAAAACTTGCCGCAATCTTTCATCCTTAATATATTGATTCACAAAGGAAGTGACAGATTTATAGGATTGCAACTGCAACATATCCGGCGCCACTGGCAACATATCCGTAAACCGGCTAAAGGCTTTGGTCATCAAGGGAAATCCTTTTTGATAAATTTGCTCCGTAGCTTGAGCAAATTGCTCATATCCTGCCACATCTGCGGGATTAAATTGCCGAATTTGCTCAATTAAAGCATCGCGATCGCTGTTATAATAAAAAGCGGAACCATCGGCAAATCTCACGGTATAAAAAGGGTCAAGGGGAACTAACTGGACATAATCACTGGTTTTTTTGCCATGCAGTTGAAATAACTCATCAATCAACTGGGGCGCCGTAATAATCGTCGGCTCGCCATCAAAAATAAAGCCATCTTGTTCATAAACATAAGCCCGACCTCCTGGGCGATCGCGCTTGTCCAAAATCTGCACCTGATGTCCTTGGGCTTGCAATCTAATTGCTGCCGATAAACCGCCAAAGCCACTGCCCATTACTACAATTTTCATCTGATTTTATTTCACCTATTTCACCCAGATTGCCATAATGCATCAAACAAGTTGCATGCATTCTGATCTTAATCCCGTTGTTCCACTACTCCGACTAAAGACTGTAAATCAAACAGGCGATCGCCCCCACTCAAACAAATTCCCGCACTAATTACCGTCAAATCCTCTTTAGCGATCGCCGAAGTATGACACTCCCCCGTAGTCGTAGTCCATTCCACCAACCAATAATCATCCCCGCGATCTTCAAACTTTTGTAACTCACCGCCCCCCATTTTCAAAGCCTGCTGTAAACGCCCTTCATCATTTTTCTGATGAAAATTGCCACTCTGGTTTGCCCGCAACTCATAAGCGATTCGCATTTCTGGAGTCATCCCTTTAAATCGCAGTTTTTCCGGTGGCGTCATCTGCTGAAATTGCAGGCACAACTCCTGGGTCGCGATCGGATCTGCCCGTCGATCGATCGCTTCAAACCACCAAGAAGCCCCATCAAATCGAGCCATAATCGGGTCAAAGGATCCAGCCTCACTCACCAAATGCACCACCACGGGCTGAACCACGGACTGAATTAATCCCATGCGCTGCCGCAAATCCGACTCATTCACCGGATAAGCTAACCAACTTTTCCCTTGAATGCGATCGACTAACCACAAACGCACTAAAGGAAATTGGGCTAAATATTCCGTAATCTCTGGTAAATCTGCCTCCGCCACCAACCGGGCAGTTTTCTCATTTATCGGTTGAAAAATTCCCCAACCTTCAAACTTTTTCGATTTCGGAGTAAAAGTATAAATCAACCCCGCCACACGAGTTCTAACTTTTCCCCCCCTGACCGACGGAGCAACAAATTGGGTTTCGCAAAGTTGGGCTAATTCGGCGGCAATTTGCTTGATTAAATTTCTAATATCTGCCATAAATTATCTTTTGCCAGAAATTTCAGGTAATTTGCTGTAATTGCTGTAAAAGCTGCAAAAATTCTGGCGGCACTTTGTCCACCAACCAAACGCCATTATCACTCCGATAAAACGGATAACCTTGGGCATCCATAGCGGCAGCATCTACCATAAAGACCACCGGACGACCGTGGCGTTCTCCTACCTTTTTGGCGATCGCTATTTCAGCGGACAAATGCACATGATGACGGCTCATTTTCTGCAATCCTTGCTTCAGAATTGAATCCACCGCACTTGCTGCCGTACCGTGATACAGCTTCTCTGGAGGCTTGACTGCTGCTAACTGGAGGTCAACCGCAACACTATGGCCTTGATTTGCCCTAATTTTACCTTTAGTTTCATCAAAAGAAAAACGTTTTTTATCATTTTTAGCCACCACTGCTTGCAACTCATCCGCCGAAATGGGAAAGCCATCTTTTGCAGCGGCAGCTAACAGCATTTCTACCGGAACCCAACCGCTAACATCCAGAGTTAAACCCAGTTTTTCTGGCTGGTGACGTAAATGATAGCTCAGATATTTACTAATTTTTACCAATCGCGATTGATGCATCATTTTAACCGTGCCTCAAACAAACTGATAAGTAAATTCAGAGATTAAATCAACTCGACCTTTGCGTAAAAAAGCCGGATCGAGTCTTTCGGTAGTATTACAGGTCATTAAAACCACCAATCGCTGTTGGTCTTGAATCCCCGATTCTGAAATCACACTTTTGTATAAAGTACCATCAAGTAAACTGAGAATATGCTCAGTTTTGCTTGTCCATTGAGCCGCTTCTCTGGCTCGATCTTGGGCTAAGTTATCCGCTTCATTAATAATTAAGCAAATCCGCTCTAAATAACTCGGTGGGATAAAGTTTTCTACCGCATCATGGTCAAGAATAAATATCACATAACCCAAGGGGGATAAAATTTCGTGAGCGATCGCTTGTGTCCAGGCAGTTTTTCCTGTACCGGGCTTTCCTTGGACCAAAACCGCTAATTGTTCTTGGTTGAGAATAGCTTCTTTCACCTCATGGGTAAAGCTTTGAATATTGCTAGGAAAAGAACTCAGGGGATATTGGCTATGAATTTTCCCCACGCGAGTTTGATAACCACTCAGCATCACCGCTAAATTTTTGGTAGCTTGGCTGACCAAATAACCTAATTTTTTGGCCATAAGAGTATATCGTTTAATGGTACTGCCCCCACTGTTAATTTGCAGCCATATATCTGGTTTTGACCAATAAGCGAAAATGGTGCCGATCGCATCTAATTTTTCCCATTTGTCAAAGCGATCCACAGGATAATAAAAATGTCGCTCATCGTAACATTGGAGAATCATATCCGGGCGACCGATTAAATCTAAAATTGCGAAAACGGTAATTTCTTGTAGCCTGCGGAGAACATAATCAATGGGAATAGTATCCCGGTTGACCAACTGGAATACCGGAGTTTCTGTACTCAGGGTTTCTAGATAATCCTGATTAGGCAGGGGCGGTTCTGGGGTAATATAGTCCCAAAAATCATCGATATTATAGCGTAAATCTTCGGAAAACAAATTCAAAATATTCGCCCACCAAGCATAGTTATTTCTGCCTAAATTATCGGCGATTCGACTGAGCAAATCTAAACTTTTTTGAGTTATTTTCCACGGATCATTAGACACCAGTTCTAATAAAAATTGCGGATCCAGGTCACGATATAAGGGTCGCCAACCATTTCTTAACAGGTCTTGTTCTTGATTTTTTCTATACATAGGGCTGTCGTTATAATCTCGAAAATATCTCATGCCCATAGGTTTCAAGTAGGTCTATGATAATGAATGCGATGATGAATGCGATGATGAATGCTGTGAGTGAATCAGATGGTCTAAAGCTGGTTTATGGACATTTAAAGAATAGAATATCGATTAGACCGTTGAACAGCATTTTGAGTCAATCTTTCAATCAATAATTGAATATGTTAGCACCTCTCAACGAAATGTATTATTAAATAATACATTGTATTACGAAAATAATAACACAAAAAATACAGAATTTGCCCACTTAACACAGAAATATTGGCCAAATCAACAGAAACCGCCACCTCTGGCATGAGATGACGGTGACAAATCAGTCATGTTGATCGTGTTTCGCATTCCGCCCCTGTGGTCAATGGGCGATCGCGACCATTCTCAGGGGAGAATCATCATCTAGCCCAATAGGTGCCTCGCCAAATATAGAAAAATAAAATACTCCCAATCAAAGCACCCAGATTCCATTTAAATGAATTTTTGAGCAAAACCTGACGCTGACTGCTTCGAGTGGCTTGAGTTTGAGCGGGTAACTGTTCTTTCGCGGTAGCAACTCGTGAGAGAATATCTGATTTAAGCTCCTGAGTTTTGGTCGTATCTACCGGCAACCCTATGCGGTTAAGTTCCACAGCCAGGTCTTGCAGTTGTTCAGTGCTGCTTTGATTGACTTGAGTTTCCACGGCTTCGAGTTCAGCCTGCCTTTGTTGGGCTTGCGCTTGAATATTTTGATTATTTTCGGCATTGATCCGCAGGGTATTATTAATCCCTAGAGGCAAGAGCAATAAAAAGGCGATCGCCAACAATAAAGAAAACCAAGATACAATTTTTAAGAAAATATCTTCTAAGCGATTGCGCTCATAATCTTCCCCAAAAAAAACCATCACCAGTCCTAACAATGGCACCGGCAACCGTTCCACAACTGCGCCCATTGCCTGCAATTCCCAGGCCGCGTTAGTCAACTGAGGTGGATAAAAAACTAGAAGATTGTCAGCCAGTGCAAACAGCAATAAACCGTACCCTACCAAGCGTAGTCTATAGATGGAAAGTCCTTGTTCTTGCGAGCCACTCATAAAATTAGCACCCTCCCTTTTATACTTGATATTTTATTTATCTAGCTATCTAATTCTTTGATAGCTTTGATAGCTTTGATAGCTTTGATAGCTTTGAGTGAATTATGATTAGTGAATTATCGCTGTGGAAATCGTGGCTGCCACCATTCATACCAAGAAAACCAAACCTCTTCTAACACAGGGTAAAGTTCTTTTGGTGATTTCCCGGTTTCGATGGGTATAGATAACGTTGTCCAGAGACAACGACTGTCTCTCAAAGGCGCTCTTCCCAGCAGCCAAGGAATAATTCGACCCAACTGAAAAGCTTGACTGTTGTACTTTTGGCCAAACTGGTCTGTAGTCAATGTAGTTCCAGGGATAGGGTTAATGCAGGCAGCAAGGTTAACGCGATTTTCCTTCTGCCAAAGACCATAAAAACCGATGTTTTTATCTTGCCGCATTTCTACTTTATTCTGTACCCAGTTTTCATAACCATACTGTTCAATGACACCCTGGAGACCGGAGGCGTTATCCAGCACCACATAGTACATTTTGATGTCCAGGGAACGGTCGTCTTGCAAATATTGATAATGAGTGCCAGAGACAAACAAAGCATCTTCGGTCACGGGCAAGGGTGTGGCTTTAATCTGCTGCCACCCGGATAAAGGTACGGTTTGAGGAAAGTCAAAAGCAGATAGGGAGCGATCGCTACTTGCTGGATAGAAAATCGATTTTACCAATACCAACAGAACACCGGCAAACGTTGTCCCTAACAGGGCGATTCTAGCAGTTTTCCAGGAATCAGCAATCATTGATTATTCTCCCGATGGTGAATTTTTCGGTTCATCTCGCAACACCGTAAACCAGCAGAATAATCCAAAAATCGCCACCGCAATCATCGAAAAAATTAGAGAACCATCCCCATAATGCCAGTATTCAAAAGCTTTTTGACCATAAAAAGCTAACAGATAGGTCATCAGAGCAACTCGGGCGCCATTGACCACAAATGCCACCACGGTTGCACTCAGCAGCACCAAAATTTTCTGGCGTAAATTGGTGGGAAACATTAATAACACCAGCATTGCCAGTCCCAGCAATTGCAATATTGCCCCGACTCCGGTACAACCAGAAGCGACTTCTAAACTGGAGTTGGCGACAATTAGATGAACTCCTTGGCGAGTGACATTAACACCTAAATAATGAAGCATAAAATGGCTAAATCTAGCGGTGACTGGGGCAACATCAATAAACTTTAAAATTAATCCGGGGGGAATGGCAATAAAACCGACGATCAGTAGTTCTTGCCAATATTGCTTTAAGCCTTTGAAACCAGAAGCCAGCAGCCCCAGCCCTAGCCCAGAAATTAACGGTGAAAAACGCAGGAAAATGTCATAACCGGAGATGGAAAGACTTTTGAGTAGCACCAAGGCGAGGATCGAGATGCCCGCCAAGGTTGAGACTAGCTCAGTTTCCAAGTCCAGTGAGTCTTTTTTTTCCCACATCAGTATCGCACCCGCGCCCCAAAACAGCAAGCTGGTGCCGAGTACATCGACGTTGTTCGATCGCCAAGTTAAGGTGAGATGGATGGCAATTAAGCCTGTGGCGATCGCCAACAGCCAATACTTGGGACTTTCCCATAATTTAAGCGAGTCCATAAGCGAGTTCATAAAAGTGATGGTTAATTATTTTCGTCATCCAAAGATTGTATTGACTAGATGTTTCTGCTGTTTTAACTCATAAATACTGGGTTTCGCAAGGGATGAAACATTTACCTAGAGTCAGGGTTGGGGAACCATAAAAAAGCAGTTGGTCTATATAACCAACTGCGGAAAAGTATTTTATCCAATCAAATCAAAATCCCATCAATGCAGGCGCAGATTCTTTTATGGAGACTAAGCTTGTTTCCCTTGACGACGACGACGAGCGGCCAACAAACCAGCGCCTCCCAGGACTAGACCACCAATCGTCAACGGTTCGGGGGCTTCAGCGGTGACGATAAAGTCATTGTAGTCAGCATCGCCAGCATTCCAGTAGATATCCTCAAAGCCAATACTGACAGGTTTGAAACGATTGGGATCAGTTGGATGAGGCTGGAAAGGATCTGCGACGGAGTAGCCACCTGGATTAAGCAACGCTGCACCATCATTGCCATTTTTAGCTTGACTGTGGGGTGCTTCAAACACTGCGCGTTGGCCTCCCCCAATATTCAGGGCATTCATGGTGAAGACAGTTCTTGCAGTGCCAGTCCCGTCAGGATTGGCGCTGGTCAGACCGAGAGCGTAAACTTTGTTGGCCAAAAAAGTCACTGTGGTGTTGACGACTTGGACTGCACCGCCTTCGATAGTTCCCAAAAATCCGTTCTTGGAACCATTGTCAGAATTTTTTACTTCTTTGAACAAATCGGCGACCAAGGTGGTCTGGAGCTTGCCTTTGGCGTCTTTAGTCACTTCATAAACAGACACGGTAGACTTGAACCAGTTATTAGACTGGATAAAGTTAAACTTGACACCTGTGTCCTGGCCAAAGCTCATGCCATTGTTGCCAAATGAGAAGGCTTGGGCGGCACCGGCAAAACCTAGTAAAGCGGTGGCGGTAGTAGCGGCAGCGGCAGTAGCGAATAATTTAGTGTTCATCATGGCTCCCCCTTGATTGCTTTTTGTGAGTTTTTATTGAATCGAAAAATTGATTAACTAGGTAGCGGGTTGATTGGGTGAGTTTGAATTGAGTGATTAAACTGTAATCTTGTCACCCTCTCGGACTTAGCTGATTAAATTTTTAATATTTTTCAGCGTTGTGGTCAAACCCTGATTTTTTTCTCTGAAAGTTTTATCTTTACTGGATAAATCAATCCTAACAAGCGGATCATCTTGAATCATCAGTAATTTTCCCTATCTTTATATAAAGTTTCTGTGAAAGCATCAATCAATGGGTTTGTCTGAGGCAAAGACTACTAGAATAAAGATTGCTGGTGACAATCTCAAAGGTTTTGTCCTTTTGTTGCTGATACTCTTAGATTAACCGATCGCCCCATCAACATAAAGCGATCGCCGTAAGCACCTGCGGTGATTTTCGTCACCATCGCCCCCAGATGCCATCTTGATTCGCTTTCAGACATCTTTAATCGACCTAATACCGAGCTAATTCTGATGATTTATTGGTTATTTGGTTATTTGGTAAAAATATCAAACCAACAACCACACACGACTCAAACCTCTGATGTAACACAGAGGATTTCGCGGACTGGAGTCGATCGCCGCAGCGATAATCCGATTAACTTCCCAGCGGCGCCCCCAAGAATGTGAATTTCTCATGTAGTTACGGATGCCTCTCCGTGAAAATACGAGGATTGACTAAAATTGACTAAATTAGACCGCTGGGGAAAACTCTCACAAAAATCATCACAAAAATCATCACAAAAATCATCACAAAAATCATCACAAAGTTAAACTTGCCGCGATCGCCCCCGATTTTCTTTTCTTGTCCCCTGCGATCGACCGATAAGCGCGAATTTTGCCCCGTTTCCATGCCGCAGCCTTGCCCGAATATCAGGGGCGATCGATTCAAATCCCCACCCAGGGATAATGGCAAAGACTTCTGACTACAGAGGGGAAAAATTTTTCCGGTTTATTTAATGATGAATTTGTGATGCCATGAGTGGGGACGATCTATGTAGTCATGGTAGTCAAAATTTTTATCCCTTGGATGCAAATCAATCATGCTAAGGCAAATTTTAAGCTTTTCTTCATAGACAGCTTTTATGATTTTGGGCAATAGGTTTGCTAATCTCCGCTTCATAGTTTTCCTAAGTTTTTCCTAGATTTTGATGTCACCAGCATTTGACATTTGAATTCCTTGATTTAACATTGCAGTAGGATATTTATCAACTTAGAAAATTTACTTTCATATTGATTAGCCATGAAGCTGGCAGATAGAGTTGCTCAAATTACCCCATCACTCACCTTGGAGATCGCTGCCAAAGCCAAGGCGCTGAAAGCAGAAGGAATTGATGTTTGTAGTTTCAGTGCCGGAGAACCGGATTTTGATACCCCGGATCATATCAAAGCGGCAGCGGCCAAAGCATTGGAGGCCGGAAAAACTAAGTATGGCCCGGTGTCTGGGGAACCGAAGTTGCGCGAGTGCATCGCCAATAAACTGAAAACTGATAACGGTCTGGACTACAAAGCGGAAAATGTGATCGTCACCAATGGCGGAAAGCATTCGCTTTATAACTTAATGGTGGCGATCCTCAATCCTGGTGACGAAGTAATCATTCCGGCGCCATATTGGTTGAGTTATCCAGAAATGGTGCGATTAGCGGATGCGGTCCCGGTCATTCTGCCCACCACCGAGGAGAGTGGCTATAAAATTACGGCGGCACAACTGCGGGCAGCCATCACACCGAAGACTAAGTTATTGGTGTTTAACTCCCCGTCAAACCCGACCGGGATGGTTTACAGCGCGGCAGAAGTGGAAGCGATCGCGCAAGTTGTCGTGGAAAAAGATATTTTGGTCGTTTCCGACGAGATTTACGAGAAAATTCTCTACGAGGATGAGAAGCATATCAGTATTGGTTCCCTCGGTGAAGAGATATTTAAACGCACCATTATTAGTAACGGGTTTGCCAAAGCTTACTCCATGACCGGGTGGCGTTTGGGCTATTTGGCTGGGCCCTTGCCGATCGTTAAAGCCACGAGTACCATTCAAAGTCATAGCACTTCTAACGTTTGTACCTTTGCCCAATATGGCGCGATCGCGGCTTTGGAAGGGTCACAAGACTGTGTAGCGCAAATGGTAGAAGCCTTTGCCAAACGCCGACAAGTCATGTTTGATAGATTAACGGCCATTCCGGGAATCATTTGTCCCAAACCTACCGGCGCCTTTTATATGTTTCCCAATATCAGCGCCACCGGGATGAAATCGCTGGAATTCTCCAAAGCCTTATTAGACTCGGAGAAAGTTGCCGTCATTCCGGGGATCGCTTTTGGCGCCGATGATTGCATTCGTCTCTCTTATGCCACGGATCTCGCCACCATTGAAAAAGGCATGGATCGCTTAGAGAAGTTTATGCGAAATCAAGGACTTTCCTAGGCGATCGCTTATATAAGTAGGGTGGGCAAATTTTGCCCACCTTTTTTATTGGTTGATTGTTGATTGTTGGTTGTTGGGTAGGGATTCTTTGGTTGTTGGTTGGGGAACAGGGAACGGTTGTCAGGGAACGGGGAACGGTTATCAGGGAATATTGCAATAGTTCCTGTTGCAATAGTTCCTGTTCCCTGTTCCCTGTTCCCTGTTCCCTGTTCCCTGTTCCCTGTTCCCTGTTCCCTGTTCCCTGTTGGTTGTTGGGTAGGGATTCTTTGGTTGTTGGTTATTTGTTATTTGTTCTACGTCATAGAATAACGAATAAGCAATAACAGGGAAAACCCATAATGCTACAATTATTAATCGTTAATGTTTAATAATTAATCATGTCTCCAGACTTAAACCAGTTACTTTCTCACATCTTCCTGAGTATCCAACAAGGAACCTTTCAAGTAAATGGAAATTCGGCTTTAGTTCAAGCCACCCAATTACTACCAAGCACAAATCCCCAGTTAATTAATCGTGATTTAGTCTGGAAAATTTTAGACTATTTAATAGACTCACGGCCATTTTATCTAGATTACTTAAAATTTAGTGAAGTTTGCTTAAATGCTGGTTTAATTAACCCGCAGCTAATAAATAAAAAATCTAAATTAGGGGAAAAACTGGCGAATATTTATGCTCAATGTTCGGTAAATTATTGGCAGCATAATGATTTAACTACCGCAGAATCTCTAGCCCAGAGAGTGATTCAACTGCAACCAAACTTAGCCGGTGGCTATTTTAATTTAGCGCAAATCTGGGAAAAAAAAGAAAAAATATTAGAAGCAATTCAAGCTTGCCAAAAAGCAGTACAACTAAATCCAGAATTTACTGAAGCTAGTCATTTTTTAGCGAGACTTTACACCATAAATAACTATCAAAATTGGCAAAAATGCCGATATGTCGATGCGGTTCAAGTATCGCGTCAAGCATTGGAACTAAATCCTAATTCCGCAGCCATGCAGTTTAATTTAGGATTAGCACTATATTATCACGCTTTATTTGATTATCAAGGGGCAGCGTTTGACGAAGCAGCCCTGAGATTTACCAAAACTTTAGAATTTAACCCAGATGTTCTGGATGCCAAAGAACGACTGCAAACCATTCCTTATTTGCAAAAATTTGCCGCAAAAGGCTATTCTATTTCCGCAGAATGCTTTACTTGTTTGATTCCTCTGTGGACAAAGCATTTAAAGAAATATGCCGGTTTCCCCGGATTACAGATATTGGAAATTGGCTGTTTTGAAGGCATGGCGACTTGTTGGTTACTGGATGAAGTGCTGACGGATCCTGACGCCAGAATTACTTGTATTGATATTTTTGAAGGGGTGTTAGATTTCCAGATTAATAATCCGGAAAAACATCGGTTAATTGAGAGAAATTTTGATGTTAATATTGCCCGCAATGGGGCAGGATATAAGGTGAATAAAATTGTGGGCTATTCCCAGGAAGTGATGCGATCGCTCCCCTTAAATTCCTTCGATATTGTCTATATTGATGGTTCCCATAAAGCCAGTGATGTCTTAGAAGATGCGGTGATTAGCTGGCGATTAGTGAAACCCGGTGGGCTGATTATTTTTGATGATTATAATTTTGTCTTTGAAGACCATCCCGAATGGAATACCGGACTGGCGATCGATGCTTTTATGAAGCTATTTGCCGACCAACTCAAAGTAATTGAAATTGACCAGCGCCAAGTTTTCTTAGAAAAAACTGGTTGATAATTGATAATTGATAATTGATAATTGATAATTTGATTTAATTGTCAATTGTCAATTATCAATTGTTAATTGTTCTCCCCCGCTCCTCCGCTCCTCTGCACCCCTGCACCCCCGCACCCCCGCTCCCCCGTTGTCTCTTGCCTTCCGGTCAGGGTAGAAATCCGGGCATCGCGGCGGATAATAGAAAGGACGCTTAATAATGCTTAATAATTTTCAAACAAAATGGCAAGAGACTTACGCGGATTCCTGAAACTCCTAGAAGAACGGGGACAATTACGTCGGATTAGTGCTTTGGTTGACCCGGATTTGGAAATTGCCGAAATTTCTAATCGGATGCTGCAAGCGGGAGGGCCGGCACTTCTATTTGAAAATGTCAAAGGTTCCGATCATCCCGTGGCGATTAATTTGATGGGCACGGAAGAACGGGTTTGCTGGGCGATGAATATGGAAAAGCCCATTGAGTTAGAAGAGTTGGGCAAAAAGCTGGCGATGTTGCAACAGCCAAAGCCACCGAAAAAGGTCGCCCAAGCGGTAGAGTTTGGTAAGGTGCTGTTTGATGTGCTCAAAGCCAAGCCAGGACGGGACTTTTTCCCCGCTTGTCAGCAGGTGACGATTCAGGGAGATGATTTGGATTTGGGCAAAATCCCCATGATTCGCCCTTATGGTGAGGATGCGGGGAAAATTATTACTCTGGGTCTGGTGATAACCAAAGATTGCGAGACGGGAACGCCGAATGTGGGGGTTTATCGGTTGCAGTTGCAATCCCGGAATACGATGACAGTGCATTGGTTGTCGGTCCGGGGAGGCGCCCGCCATTTACGCAAGGCAGCGGCAAAAGGGCAAAAGTTAGAAGTAGCGATCGCCCTCGGTATTGACCCACTGATTATTATGGCTGCTGCGACGCCCATCCCCGTGGACTTATCAGAATGGTTATTTGCCGGACTTTATGGGGGCAGCGGGGTGCAACTTGCCAAGTGCAAAACCGTGGATTTAGAAGTGCCCGCTGATAGTGAATTTGTATTAGAAGGAACTATTACCCCTGGGGAAGAATTGCCCGATGGTCCATTTGGCGATCACATGGGATATTACGGCGGAGTGGAAGATTCGCCATTGATTCGCTTCCATTGTATGACCCATCGAAAAGACCCAATTTATTTAACCACATTTAGTGGTCGTCCCCCGAAAGAAGAGGCGATGTTAGCGATCGCTCTCAATCGGATTTATACCCCAATTTTGCGGCAACAAGTCTCGGAAATTGTGGACTTTTTCCTGCCAATGGAAGCCCTAAGTTATAAAGCCGCAATTATTTCCATTGATAAAGCTTATCCGGGACAAGCGCGACGGGCTGCCCTGGCTTTTTGGAGTGCCTTGCCCCAGTTTACTTATACCAAATTTGTCATAGTCGTAGACAAAGATATTAATATTCGCGACCCCCGGCAAGTGGTTTGGGCAATTAGTTCTAAAGTTGACCCATCGCGGGATGTATTTATTCTGGAAAATACCCCCTTTGATACCTTAGATTTTGCCAGCGAAAAAATCGGCTTAGGGGGACGTATGGGCATTGATGCTACTACGAAAATTCCCCCGGAAACCGACCATGAATGGGGGAAACCTTTGGAGTCAGACCCCGATGTAGCGGCAATGGTCGATCGCCGTTGGGTCGAATATGGATTAGGTGATTTAAAGTTAACCGAAGTCAATCCCAATTTATTTGGGTATAACATTCAGTAAAATTACCAAAAAATCACTACCGCAATTGTCAAAGTTATGAAGTCCAAAAAAAACCTGTCATTCCCGCGCAGGCGGGAATCCAGAACACCTATGTACTTCATCCAATACAGCAATTGTCAGAGTTATAAAGTACAAAAAAACCCTGTCATTCCCGCGCAGGCGGGAATCCAGAAAACTTCTGTACTTCCCGAACGATAATAACCGCTATAAGCTAAAATTCCCGGTTTTTTCGACCGGGAATTTATTATATTTTATCAGGGTAGATTTATTAAGCAAAATCTTGAATTTATATCACTGCTTAATCGTTAAATAATAAGTATAATTTCTGACCTTAATCTTCAGAATTAAAATCCGTTATTTTTCCACCAGTAATCCATTACTTCCAGCAGTTTTTCCGCCGACAAATCGTTGATAATGGTCGCCGCTTCTCCGCCTTGGCAGTTGCGATCGATTAATTTAGCCACTAATGGAGCGACGGGAGAATTTTGTTCTGGATTACTTGATGTAGCGTCTAAACTATCAGAATTGCGAGAAGTATAAACGGAAAATGTAGAGACTGGGGAAATAGTTTCAGTAGCAAACATTGTTTTTGTTCCTAATCTATTAAGGGTTTTGTAATTCGTTTGGCTTTGGTTGCCATCCTTATATTTATTAGTATCAACAGTGCTTGTTTGCGATCGCGTCTATGGTTTGTTCAACTTATGTATAACTTTAGGGAATATTTGTGCGACTTCTAGGAAACGGCCAAAATAGGGACGGGGGTGCAGGGGAGCAGGGGAGCCCGCCGTCGGCGGGGGAGATGAGGAGCAGAGGAGATGAGCAGCAGAGGAGATGAGGAGCAGAGGAGATGAGGAGCAGAGGAGATGAGGAGATGAGGAGCAGAGGAGATGAGGAGAAAAATTCTGATGGCGGGCACCCCCGCAGATGGTGGGCACCCCTGCACCCCCGCAGATGGTGGGCACCCCCGCACCCCCGCAGATGGTGGGCACCCCCGCTCCTCTGCTATTGAACGGTGAGATGATATTTCTGGAAAATCGCGATCGCATTTTTCACTTCTGCCGGACTGGGCGGTTGCGTGTCGTGCAAACGGTAATCATAGCCCAGAGTTTCCCACTTATACTCGCCCATTTTATGAAACGGTAAAACTTCCACTTTTTCCACATTATCTAAGTGGGAAACAAACTCTGCTAATCCCTGAATATTATCCTCGCGATCGGATAGATTTGGCACCAAGACAAAGCGAATCCAGGTAGGTTTATGAATTTCTTGTAAATATTTAGCTAACCTCAAAGTTGGCTGAATGTCAACATGGGTAATTTTAAAATAAGTAGCGGGGTCGTAAGATTTAATATCCAATAAGACTAAATCCACATATTCTAATACAGGTTTTGCCACTTCTAAAGCCACAAACCCAGAGGTATCTAGGGCGGTATGGATGCCTAATGCTTTAGCGTGTTTAAAGATTTCGGTGATAAATTCTGGTTGCATCAAAGGTTCACCCCCAGAAATCGTCAGTCCTCCACCGGAAAAGTCCATATAAGTCCGATATTTTTGTACCTCCGCAATCAAATCGTCAACGGACATTTCTTGACCATCTTGGATGTTCCGACAATCGGGGTTATGACAATATAAACACCGCAGGGGACAGCCTTGGGTAAAAATAATAAATCGGATGCCGGGGCCATCAACGGTGCCACAGCTTTCTAGGGAGTGAATTTTACCTGTAATTTGCATAATTTTTTGAATATTTTTTTAATATTTATGACTCGTAGGGACACGGCGAAAGCCCATGTCCCCGGATAACAAATATAGAACTTTTATCCCTATTGATTCGGTGCGTTACGGCGGTCATAAACCGATAATTCTGGTTGGTTTATCATGGGGTTTTGACCGCCTAACACACCCTACGGGACTTGGCGGATTTGATTAGAAGCGATCGTGGAAAGTCCGCGTAATCACATCCATTTGTTGTTCGCGGGTTAACTTAATAAAGTTCACCGCATAACCGGAAACCCGAATCGTTAACTGGGGATATTTTTCTGGGTGTTCCATCGCATCATGGAGGGTTTCACGATTGAGGACATTCACATTAATATGATGTCCGGTTTCGTGGAAATAACCATCTAATAATCCGACTAAATTATTGATGCGAGATTCTTCAGTTTTACCGAGGGCTTCTGGGACAATGGTAAAGGTGTAAGAAATCCCATCCTGGGCATCATCATAAGGCAGTTTGGCGACGGAACTCATAGACGCGATCGCGCCTTTAGTATCCCGTCCATGCATGGGATTAGCACCTGGGGCAAAAGGTTCGCCCGCTTTGCGTCCGTCGGGGGTATTTCCTGTGGCTTTCCCATACACCACATTAGAAGTAATGGTCAGAACTGATTGAGTGGGAATTGCATCACGATAAGTCTTATGTTTGCGGAGGTTATTCATCACTTGCCGGACTAAATTCACCGCAATTTCATCTACACGGTAGTCATTATTGCCAAACTTAGGATAATCCCCTTCAATTTGATAATCGACGGCCAAACCGCTGTCATTGCGAATCACTTTCACCTTGGCATATTTAATCGCCGATAAAGCATCAGCCACCACCGATAAACCGGCAATTCCACAAGCCATTGTCCGCTGAACATTTAAGTCATGTAACGCCATTTCTAAGCGTTCATAACAATATTTATCGTGCATATAATGGATCGTATTCAGGGTGTTGACGTAGGTTTTGGCTAACCATGCCATCATCACGTCAAATTTGGCCACTACCTCATCATAATCTAGATAATCCGCAGTAATGGGATCGACTTTAAGCCCGATTTGCTGGCCAGATTTTTCATCTTTGCCACCATTAATTGCATACAGCAGGGCTTTGGCTAAATTCACCCGCGCCCCAAAGAACTGCATTTTTTTGCCAATTTCCATCGCCGAAACACAGCAAGCAATTCCGTAATCATCGCCGAATTGTGGCCGCATTAAATCATCATTTTCATACTGAATGGAACTGGTGGTCACGGACATTTTGGCGCAGAAATTTTTGAATTTCTTGGGTAGAAATTCTGACCATAACACGGTTAAATTCGGTTCGGGGGCGGCGCCTAAGTTATCTAAGGTATGCAAGAAACGATAACTAGATTTGGTGACTAAAGGACGGCCATCTTCTCCGATACCGCCGATCGCTTCTGTGACCCAAACCGGATCTCCAGAAAATAGCTGATTATATTCAGGCGATCGCAGGAAACGCACCATCCGCAGTTTAATGACAAAATCATCAATAATTTCTTGGGCTTCGGCTTCGGTTAAAATGCCCTTTTGGAAATCCCGTTCAAAATAGATATCCAGGAAATTAGAAACCCGTCCCAAAGACATGGCGGCACCATTTTGTTCTTTGACGGCACCGAGATAAGCAAAATAAGTCCATTGCACTGCTTCTTTGGCATTAGCCGCAGGAACACTAATATCAAACCCATAAGCGGCGGCCATTTCTTTTAGTTCGACCAGGGCTTTGATTTGTTCGTTTACTTCTTCCCGCAGTCGAATGACTGACTCATCAATCACATCCACTTCTAGGGCAGAAAGTTGGTGTTTTTTATCCAGAGTTAAGCGATCGATGCCATATAAAGCGACCCGACGATAATCCCCAATAATCCGACCCCGACCATAGGCATCCGGCAACCCGGTAATAATCCCCGCATGACGGGCTAAACGCATTTCACTGGTATAAGCATCAAACACCCCATCATTATGAGTTTTGCGGTATTTGGTGAAGATTTCTTCGGTTTCTGGATCGAGTTGATAATTATAAGCTTCCAGAGAGGCTTTGACCACCCGAATTCCCCCCAGGGGCATAATCGCACGTTTGAGAGGTTTTTCGGTTTGTAAACCTACAATAATTTCCTGGTTTTGGTTAATATATCCGGGTGCATGAGCGGTAATACTTGATGGGACTTTGGTATCCACATCTAGCACTCCTTTCTCCCGTTCCACCTTCATTAATTCTAAGACTTCTTGCCAAAGAGATTTGGTGCGTTCTGTGGCCGTTTTGAGAAATGATTCATCTCCTAAATAAGGAGTATAGTTTTGTTGAATAAAATTTTGGATATTAACTTCTCGCGTCCATTTTCCGCCGGTAAAGCCTTCCCATTGCTGACAAATTTGACCCAGATTTTGAAGGGTTAGTTGGGTGGGACGTTCCCGATGCATAATCATAAATTTTTTTACCTGCTGTGACACAACTTGGCTAAGTAAAATACTTTGGATATCGCTTAACCAACACTCAGGTTCCTTTTATTTATGACTATATCAGGTTATCTTTGTCGATCGCGGTTGTTTTATGTTCATTTTATGTTCAACTTATGTATAACTTCGGGTCATGGGGGATGGGTTACTTACGGGCTGCCCCTTTTGGCCTTCTGATACTAAAACTTAGCAAATTATTTACGTTAATGTTAGGTGACATTAATATTAGGCAATATAATCTTTTTTTAAGAAATGTTGGGACTCATGGCGAATATGCGATCGCACACCACATTCCCCTGCGATCGCGATCACGGAGAATTCTGGTATGCGATCGCAGTTATTTTTTGTCCATATCACCGAGTCAGGGCGATCGCACTCAACAAAAAATCAGACAGTGATCGCTAATTTGCAACTTCTCGATCACGGCTGTTTAATCTAGCTGCATCTACAGTAGTGATTAAGTATAAATACTGCTAGGCCGGGAACAAAAATGACTAAACGATCGCTCAAAGCCTCTCCATCTGGTATAGAACAAGCCAAAAAAGCCTTTGAACGCAAAGGATGGACCCAAGAATATCTAGCCGCTGAAGTCGGACTACAGACTCGTCAGTCAATCTGGAAGTTTTTCTCTGGTCGTCCCATTGAACGATATATTTTTATCGATATTTGTAAAAGTTTGGATTTAGATTGGGCTGAAATTGCCGGTTTAACCGGGGAAAGTTTAGCCGAAACAACCAAGTTAAATCCTCAAGCTGCCTTGACTACAGATAATATCTCTCCCCTGGTGACGGCAGTGAGAGAAGCTTTAACGGAGTCAATTTTAAAGATCAATAGCACCATTAACTTATTAGAAACAGGGCATCCGGTTCCCTTAGAAGATATCTATATTGAACAAAAAATTTATCCCATAGTCAGAGGTCAAACTTGGCTAGATATTACGGAATTAAACGAAAGTAGTTTTCCCAGTAAATCCGCTCAGGTAAATCCCTTAGACCGATTAGATTATTCTTTGAGTAATTCTTTGAAACCGCAGATGAACTCGCAGACAATTCCTGCCATGTCAGCGGTAGAAAGTTGTCAGAAACTTTTAATTTTAGGCAAACCGGGCAGTGGCAAAACCACTTTGTTAAAATATATATCTCTCTGTGCCATTCGCCAACAATTGCCATCGTCACAGATTCCTTTATTTATCTCCATCCGCCGCTGGATTCAAAGAGTCAAGCATATCGAAGAGTTAAAAAAAGACGAGTTAAGTTTTCTGGCGTATCTCCGCTATAAATATGGGGCGTTAGGCATTAATCCCGACCACCTAGAAATTTTGCTCAAACAAGGCCAAATTTTAATTTTACTGGATGGCTTAGATCAGGTGAATCAAGAAAGGCGATCGCAAGTAATCAAAGCAATTACCAGTTTTGCCGAAACTTACGATCGCAATCAATTTATTATTACCTGTCGCTTAGGGGCATTACATTACCATATCCCTGGATTTGACACTAAAGAATTAGCGGATTTTAATGAAGCAGATATTCAACTTTTTGCCCAGAAATGGTTTGTGCTGGCGGCGGACAATCATGCCGCAGTTGGCTTAGAAAAATCCCGGCAATTTCTGGAAAAGCTGGCTTTACCAGAAAACCAATCCTTGCGGGGACTAGGGATGACTCCTATTTTACTAAAGTTATTGGCGATCGTATTTAATAGTCAAAATAATTTTTCTGAGAAGATCAAGCATAAAATTTATGAAGCAGCATTAGATATTTTTTTGTTTGAGAATTATGAATCCGCTTTGATTCAACGAGATGAGCCAGAAATAAATTGGTCACGCAACCAAAAAATTAAGTTATTGAGCCAAATCGCGTTTTATACTTTTGAATCAGGTAAGTATTTTTTCGAGAAACGGGAATTAATTTCTTATATTTACGATCAGTTATCAGCAATAAAATCCGGTGAAACCGACGCGGAATCACTCCGAGAAGAAAGTGAGGTAGTCCTGAATTTAATAGAAATGCATCATGGATTATTAGTAGAACGCGCGAGAGGAATTTACTCCTTTTCTCCCTTGACGTTTCACGAATATTTTGCTGCCCGGTATTTGGCCAATATTTCTGATTCAATTATTTTCCATAATACGTTGGAGCGCTTGAGTGTTTATGGGAACGATTACCCCTGGGGAGAAGTTTTGGGATTGCTGAAGGAAATGGTGCCAAATGTCAAGCCTATACTGGAGCAATAAATTGATCGCGTGCTTAGGCTGAAAATCAATAAAATTTATTCGTGGATAATGAATATAGGATGATATAATGAGGCATTATATCTGATAAATTCACTGATTCACAATGCTGACAGACCTGCCGATCGCCCATCTAAACCCTACCCTAGATCCTCACCTCAAACATAAATTATCGACGCCTTTAAAAATTGGCGCTTTTACACTTCAAAGTCGAGTCTTGCAATCGCCTTTATCTGGGGTGACAGATTTGGTATTTCGACGTTTAGTTCGCCGCTATGCCCCAAATTCTATGATGTACACAGAAATGGTGCAAGCAAGTCAATTACAGCATCTCCGAGAATTACCAAAAATAATGGAAGTTGACCCCCAGGAAACTCCCATTAGTATTCAACTGTTTGATTGTCGCCCTGATTTCCTGGCAAAAGCGGCGGAAATTGCTGTAGAACAGGGGGCAGATACCATTGATATTAATATGGGCTGTCCGGTGAATAAAATTACCAAAAAAGGGGGCGGTTCTAAGTTATTACGGGAACCAGAAACCGCTGAGGCAATTGTCCGAGAAACAATCAAAGCGGTTGATGTACCCGTGACGGTAAAAACCCGGATTGGTTGGGATGATAATGAAATTAATATATTAGAATTTGCCCAAAGAATGCAAGATGCGGGAGCGCAAATGATTACTATTCATGGTCGCACCCGATCGCAGGGTTATACGGGTCATGCACGATGGGATTGGATTGCTAAAGTTAAAGAAATTCTTTCGATTCCCGTGATTGCCAATGGGGATATTTTTTCTGTGGAATCAGCGATTCGGTGTTTACAGGAAACTGGGGCCGATGGGGTGATGTGTTCCCGTGGAACGTTGGGCTATCCGTTTTTAGTGGGTGAGATTGATTATTTTTTGAAAACAGGAAAACAAAAGCCACCAGCCACTACCATAGAAAGGTTAGAATGTGCGAAAGAACATTTACTTTTATTGTGGGAGTATAAGGGCGATCGCGGGGTGCAGCAAGCCCGAAAACACATGACCTGGTATGCCAAAGGCTTTGTAGGGGCGAATGAATTACGAGATCAATTATCTCGCATGGCTAATGTTGCCCAGGGCTGTCAGTTACTTGAAGAGGCGATCGCCCGGTTATAATTTTGTCATCATCCCAGTAGATCGATTTTTAGTCGATCTATTAAGTTTCCGGGCAGAAATAAATGCATCACAGACCCCATGAAAAGAAAAACTGTCATTCCCGCGTTAGGCGAAGCCCATGCCCAAAGGGCTATAGGCGGGAATCCAAAGCCTATCGGCGGGGAACGAAAAGTGCAATTAATTAATTATGTTCACCTACTTATTAAACATTATGGATTTAAGGAAGAAAATCATGTCCCAAGAACCTGTATTTAAAGTCACCAATAAAATGTTTGAAATGCTCTCAGATTTGCAGGAACAAATTGATAATGGCACCATTGAGGATCCCGTGGCCAAAGCGGATGACTCACCCCAGTCAAATCCCCCGGAAAATCCAACAGAAAACCGAGAATATTCTGAGAATAATCCGCCAAGCGCTAATTAATGGCGCTAATTTAGATTGCTAATTTAGACAAAATTAGAAAATTATTAGCAATTAGTTATAGCGGTTTTTACTGAATTACAGAGGTTTTATGGATTCCCGCGCCAGCGGGAATGACAGGTTTTTTTGTACTTCATAACTCCGCTGCTATATCAGGTCTATTTCCTAAAAAAACGACTCATATTTTTGCCAAGCAAAGCAATACAATTATCTATCTATTTAAAACATGAACAAACAAAAAGTATTGACATTTTTTTGCTTATTTTTAATTGTTTTTATGACAACTCAGGTCTTAGCAAAAACGCCATCGTTTCTGCTAAGACCAACATCTACAAATCCTATTGCTTTAGCGCCAAACCGCAATCATCACCAGATTTTATTGGCGGACAATTCGGAGTTAATTCGCGCTCAAACCTTAAACCAGCAAGGATTACAAGAATTAGCCGCTGGTAATATGGAGGCGGCTTTAGCTACTTGGCAAGCGGCAGAAATGGCTTATGCAAAAGCGGGCGATCGCCTGGGAGTTATTGGCAGTCAAATTAATCAAGCCCAAGCCATGCAAAGATTAGGTTTGTATCTGCGATCGCGGCGAACTTTAACCGCAGTGGTGCAAGCCTTGGCAAGCGAACCGGACTCTTTAATCAAAGCCGCGACTTTGCGATCGCTGGGTAAAACCTTACAACAAATTGGTGACATTGACCAGTCTCGTCAAATGTTACTAGAAAGCCTAGAAATTACGCGCAAATTAGGCAAACCTGAAGAAATTAGCGACAATTTAATTGCATTAGGAAATACCGCCCGCAATCAAGCAGACTCGGACGCCGCTTATGCTTATTATCAAGAAGCTGCCGCCGTAGCCCAATGCCCTGCGGAAAATCAAGCTTGCCCTAGTCAAATTAATAGACTAAAAGCGAAAATAAATCAACTAAGTTTATTGATTTTTGAGCGAAAATGGGCGAATGCGGTTTCTTTGGTGCCGGAAATTGCGTCAGAAATTGCTCCCATTCAACCGAGTCATGCTGGGGTTTATGCTCGAATTAATTTTGCCGATAACTTAATTCATTTAAACTCTGACAATACCGCTAAAAATCAAACTAATTATATCAATCAGAATTATCTAAATCAAGCGGCGGAACAGTTAGCCAAAGCCATTCAAGAAGCAAAAAGTATCAATGACCAACGGGCAGAATCTTATGCACTGGGAAAATTAGGCTATCTTTATACCCAAACTGAACAATTTTCAGCCGCCACTCAGGTGACAGAACAAGCATTACTAATTGCTCAATCAATTAATGCTGCGGATATTGCCTATCAATGGCAATGGCAATTAGGCAGATTGTTAAAAAATAGCGGCCAAAAAACCGGCGCGATCGCCGTTTATACCGAAGCGGTGAATAGCCTTCAGTCGTTGCGGAATGATATCGTCGCGATCAACTCTGACGTGCAATTTTCTTTCCGAGAAAGTGTGGAACCTGTCTATCGAGAATTAGTCAGTGAATTGCTCACCAATGAACCAAGTCAAAGCGACCTGAAAACCGCCTTAGATGTAATGGAATTACTGCAATTAGCGGAATTGGATAACTTTTTTCAGGATGCCTGTTTAGATACCAAACCCGTAAAAATCGATCAAATCGACCCCAGCGCTGCCGTAATTTATCCAATTATTTTAAGCGATCGCTTAGAGGTGATTCTTTCCTTACCGGGAAAACCTTTAATTCACTACAGTAGTGCGGTTTCTCAAACAGAAGTAGAATCCATCCTGGCAGAATTTAGAATCTCATTAAGTCCGGTGGTGCCGCGAAAACAACGCTTGGAACTCTCGGAACAAGTTTATGATTGGCTAATTCGCCCTGTCGAAACCGAACTCGCTGCCAGTGGGGTGAAAACCTTAGTATTTGTGCCGGATGGAGCATTTCGGAATGTGCCCATGTCCAGCTTATACAATGGCCAGCAATATTTAATCGAGAAATATGCGATCGCGCTCACTCCTGGGTTACAACTTCTAGAACCGAGATCCTTGGGAGAAACCAACCTCCAAGCCTTAACCGCTGGCTTAAGCGAATCTCGGCAAGGATTTTCCCCCCTGCCTGCGGTAGAGTTTGAACTCAATCAAATTCAATCCCAACTGCCGACTCAAATGCTGCTCAATCAAAACTTTACCCGCAGCAGCATTCAAGCACAACTGGATCGAGGAAATTTCCCGGTAGTTCACTTAGCCACTCACGGACAGTTTAGTTCCAAAGCCGAAGACACCTTTATTCTCACTTGGGATGGACAAATTAACGTCAAAGATCTCAGTGAATTTCTTTCATCCAACCAAAGTGGTGGCAAAAATCGCTCATCCAAACAGCGCACCCCGATTGAACTATTAGTCTTTAGTGCCTGCGAAACCGCCGCTGGAGATGACCGCGCTGCCTTGGGACTAGCGGGAATGGCCGTGCGTTCCGGCGCTCGCAGCACGATCGCCACACTTTGGGCCGTCAAAGATGAAGCCACCGCTCTATTTATGGTAGAGTTCTACCGCATACTCAGCAGTAAGCCGGAGATTACCAAAGCTGAAGCACTGCATCAGACTCAACTCACCTTACTGCAAAATCGCCAATATCAACATCCTTTTTATTGGGCTCCATTTGTCCTGGTCGGGAATTGGTTGTAGTAGGGGGTTTCGGGGTGTGGGGTGCAGGGGTGCAGGGTGTAGGGTGTGGGGGTTTGAAAGGGTGTGGGGCTGCCATCGGCCGCCATCGGTGTG
>NZ_LIUQ01000020.1:82305-110121 GCF_001276715.1 Planktothricoides sp. SR001
CCTACACCCTACACCCTAAAAAGCACCCCCGCTTCCCTGCGGCTTATACAGGAAAACTCATAGTGGATAGTTAAGATTAGATAACTAACAGCCGATTCCCGTTCATGATCGCAAATGCGAATCGCAAATCTATGTGGGCCAAGCTAAAACAGCGAATTTGGGAATGGCGTGGGGTTTGGATCGCAGCCCCGTGCCTGACAATTTTATTATTGGGATTGCGTTGGACTGGTGGACTGCAAATGCTCGAATGGGCATTACTTGATCGATATTTTCGCTTACGTCCACCGGAAAGTCCAGACGATCGCATTGTATTGGTCACGATTAATGAATCGGATTTACGCAATGTGGGACAATGGCCTGTCCCCGATCGCGTGCTGGCTGAATTATTGGCCAAAATTAAAGTCCAGCAACCTCGTGCCATTGGTTTGGATATTTATCGAGATTTACCCGTAGAACCTGGCCATCAAGAATTAGTGGAAATCTACAAATCTACACCGAATTTAATTGGGATTAAGAAAGTTGTCGGAGACGAAAACGCTTTTGGGGTGAATCCCCCGCCGGAATTAGCGGAATTAGAGCAAGTGAGTGCCAATGATTTTGTGGAAGATGCCGATGGAAAAATCCGACGCGCCTTTTTTTATCTGAGCGATCGCCAAGGCAATCCTACTTATAGTTTAGGATTTACTCTAGCTTGGTTATATTTGGAAGCGGCGGGAATTCCGGTCAGCTTAACCGATGAAAGCTGGATTAAATTTGGTGATGTGGTTTTTCCTCCTTTTGAAAGCAATGATGGGGGTTATATTCGAGCAGATGCATCCGGTTATCAAATCTTATTAAACTTTCGCGGACCTTCTTGTTTACGAAACAAAAATCACTGCCCGTATCAATTCGTGTCGATGACTGATGTGCTAGAAAATAAAGTTGCCGATGACCTGATGCGCGATCGCATTGTGTTAATTGGTTCCACCGCCGAAAGCCTGAATGATTTCTTTTTTACTCCTTATAGTAGTGGCATGATTAGCACTCCTGAACCGACTGCCGGAGTAGAAATTCATGCCAATGTTGCCAGCCAAATTTTGGAGACGGTACTGAGCGATCGCCCCTTAGTCAAAACTTGGCCAGAACCCCTGGAATGGGTTTGGATTTTTGCTTGGTCAGCTTTAGGTTCAACCCTAACTTGGAAATGGCGATATTCTAGCGGCACCAATCACATATCTTGGCTGAGTTCAGGCAGTTTATTGCTGAGTATTTGTACTTTGTTTGGAGTTACTTATTTTAGCTTTTTAAACGGCTGGTGGATTCCCGTTGTTCTGCCCTTATTGGGTTTATTAGGATCGGCGATCGCCATTCAAGGATATATTGCCCGAACCGCCGGACAAATTAGAAAAACCTTTGGGCGTTATTTAAATGATGCCGTAATTGCCAACTTACTAGAAAGTCCTCAAGGATTCAAATTAGGCGGCGAAAACCGGACTGTCACCTTACTGTTATCTGACTTGCGGGGATTTACCGCTTTAGCTAAACCTTTGCCTCCGGAAAAAGTCGTCAATTTATTGAATATTTATTTAGAGCGAATGTGCCAAATCATTGAACAATATAATGGCACGATTGATAAATTTATGGGCGATGCAATTTTAGTCATTTTTGGCGCCCCAACTAGCCGTGAAGACGACCCCGAACGAGCCGTTGCTTGTGCGATCGCCATGCAAATTGCCATGAAAGAAATCAATCAAAAACTGAGCCAATTAAATTTACCTGTGATTGAAATGGGAATTGGCATTCATACCGGGGAAGTGATCGTCGGCAATATTGGCTCTCAGAAACACGCCGAATATACCGCGATCGGCAGTGAAGTCAACCTCGTCTCTCGGATCGAGTCCTACACAATTGGCGGACAAATACTAATCTCAGACTCTACTATGCAAAGCATCAAAAATCCCCTCAGAATTGATGACAAAAAAATCGTCAATCCTAAAGGATTTAATCAAGAAATTACGATTTATGAAGTCGGCGGCATTGGCGGTCGATATATGCAGTTCATGCCCAAAATGGAAGCCGAACTATTTCCGGTTAGACCCGAAATTGCTTTAACTTATAGCTTGATCGATGGCAAACATATCACTTCCACTCAATATCGAGCAACTTTAGTCAAATTATCCAAAGAAATAGCGGAAATAAAAGCGGAAAGGTTGATTGAACCATTAAGCAATCTAAAAATTAACTTGGACATAGAACTGACTAACGACGAAGAACCTGGTGATATTTATGCCAAAGTTTTAAAGAAATGTTCCACATACGATTATTTTTTCTTAATTCGCTTTACCTCCATGCCATCGGAAATTGCCGTCCAGCTTGCTAAATATTGTAAATAATTGCCAGCATTTCCAGCATCTCCGACCTATATAGCTATCCGTGCAGGATTTGTGAATGAGATTCCCCTCTCCCATGACCCAGGTTGGGGGGCGAGGGCAAATTTTCGACCTTGTTTTAGGATTGCTATAGTTATTTCACTTGTGCGATTCGTTCCCTTGTATGCAGCCACCTGTAAAGTTAGGCATTAGACATATCCAAAAATTAAAGTATATGCTATAATAAGATTCAATTTTTTTGTCCTGCTATGAGCGTAATTATAAAATATATTGAATAACACCCCGAATTAACACCGATGCTTATAGGAATAAATTATAAGCATTTACAATAATTGTCGAGAGAAGCTTCCATTGTACACCTCCAAAAAAAAGCGGATGCCGATCTGTTAAAAACCACCAGTAATGTCAAAGGGGCGGGTCGGAAAATTACTTACATTACCTGTTCAAGAACAAATTATTCTAACTTTGGTGTATCTTTACCAATATTTTTCCTGTATCTGGGGGTTCAAAATGATTTACTTGTTGTTTTAACATTTGACTGTTAATTGGCTTTTTTAACCATGTCAAGTCGAAAATAAAATTTGCTCTAGATTTTTTCGATGATCACAAATGCTAAAATTGATAATTTTCTCAATAAAAATCGAGGCAAATCCAATGAAATACTGCGAAATATTTCTTGATAATTCAATTTTATCCGTGGCAATTATCCATTAGTTATCCAGAAACAAACAAGGAGTAAAAATGTTACAATTTATTGGCAATCAACCAGTCAGCAACAACACCAAAACTTACAGCAATAGCGCTCATGCCACCATTGCTGTGTCTGTGACGGTTGTCGATGCGATCGCGGCACGTAAGACAGAAAGCGATTAATCATTATCAATCGTTCTGTTAATACTTTGTATGTGGCAACAGGTAAGGTGGCCAGCAAACCAGCTACTGCCGCAAATGCTGAAATTGAAATTCCCGGCCAATACGCTTATGAATTTTCTGCTGTGCCTACAACAATTTCCTTTGGGCAAGCAACTCGACACCTGATTCACGCGCAGAAGCTTTGATTATTGAGAATTTTGAGATCCACGCCCCAAAGCAATCGAGGGTTCTGACCCGCTTACCCCAGAGGCGATCGGTGCAGCCGCCGCATCGCATACTCATACCGGCGTTCAAATTTCTGGGAATATTTCTGGAAGTGCTGGGAATATTACTGGGATAGCTGCGATCGCGAATGGGGGCACAGGGTCTAGTACCGTATCAGCGGCAAGAACTAATCTACAAGTAGGAATGTCCGATATTCCATACACTTTTAGTGAAGGATAGAGTTTATATAGTACATTTAAAATAACTAAATTCTCAAATTTAGTTATTATTATAGGGACTTCGACGATTGATTCAAGTGATTCAAGACTGCTGTCAATATTTAATCCAGTATTTAATCCGGTTAAATCGGTTAACAGTAATTCGGGTGGGTCACTGGGGTTTCCCGTCCAACTGCAAAGGCGAAAATCTTTGGGGGCAGTAGCGGTGGCTGCGTCGGGAAGACCCGCTATGATTAGGTATTGGTTGTTAGTATTGCGATCGATACTGCGAATTCCCCTTCCCCCTAAATCTAATTCTATTGGTGTGCCGATATTTGCGTTTGTTGCCACACCTGTTACTAAGTCGGTAAATTTATAATATTGGTTGCAATTAAGGCTTTTTGGCGAGTGGAGTTAGGTAGGTTTGGTGTAGGAAAAGCAATCTATCCGGTAGTGCCGTTTGGGGCAATGGTTAATCCTTCAATATTAAATCCGCTACCATCACTTGTTTCCGGTATTTTATTAATAGCAGCACTGGCGGTAAAATTGCAACCATTGGCATCTCCCCAAGCGATTAAATCATTTCTTAAATTATCATATCGACCAACATAATTTATCATGGTATTTGTGCCAGTGGCCGAAATATCGGTCGCGAATAGGCGATCGCGGTTGGGTTGAGAACTGCCACTGCTAGAATTACTGTGGGAACCTAACCAGTAAATTCGGTTGCCAATTTTGGTGGAAGCTTTGATATCGACTTCTCTAGGAACACCAGCGGAAATATCCGTTAAACCGAGGGAAGAGGTAAAGTCAAAACTGTTGAGAGGTAAACCGGAATTGTGGCGATCGTACAAGCGGATTTTTCGCTCGCGATCCTCAGCAACTAACATATAATTAGCGCCAATTGCGACTGCCGTACTCGCATCACTAGCACCCGTGAAACACCGCGTATTTGTCGGATTCATCGAAGCAGCAGAAGCGGCATATTTAATTAGGAGTTTCCGCATCTGCAACCGTAAAATCAATCCCTAAACTGGGTAGTAAAATGGTTGCCTAAATACTTTGGGTATATGATTGATTTGAGTGATCTATATATATGTCGGCAAATTTTTCCACTATAACCATATTTTTATTTTCCCGTAAAATTTTTAATTTGTCAATAGTTTTTAGCAATAATTTTGCAGTTTTTACCACAGAGACACAGAGAGACACAGACAGAGAAAACAAAAGAAACCCGGTATCTCCAAGACAAGAAACCGGGTTTCTTGGAGAAACCCGGTTTCTGAAACTCACAAATCCGTGTGTTGTCGATACCAATCTATCGTATTTTTTAGACCTTGTTTAAAGTCCACTTCAGCGGTAAACCCAAAGGCTTGTTTGGCTTTTTCTGTATCTAAGCAACGGCGGGGTTGACCATTGGGTTTGTCCGTTTCCCACACAAGTTCCCCTTGAAATTCCATTAATTCGCAGATTAATTCAATTAAATCCCGAATTTTAATTTCATATCCGGTGCCTAAATTAACCGGATCGGTTTCATTATAATGTTGGGTGGCTAAGACAATGCCTCGCGCTGCATCAGTGGAATAAAGAAACTCACGACTAGGGCTACCATCCCCCCAAACATAGAGTTGTTTCTCGCCTTTAACTTGGGCTTCATGGACTTTTCTAACTAGGGCTGGAATCACATGAGAACTGTTGGGGTTAAAGTTATCTTCTGGGCCATATAAATTGACCGGCAGCAAGAAAATCCCATTAAACCCGTATTGTTGTCGGTAGGATTGGAGTTGCACTAATAAGGCTTTTTTGGCTATTCCATAAGGGGCATTGGTTTTTTCGGGATAGCCATTCCAGAGGTCTTCTTCTTTGAAGGGAACTGGGGTAAATTTTGGATAGGCACAGATAGTCCCAACACAGACAAATTTTTCGATTCCTGCTTGATAGGCAGAGTGAATTAGTTGTACGCCCATCATTAAGTTATCGTAGAATAATTCCCCCGGTTTTTCCCGATTTAAACCAATACCACCGACGTGGGCTGCGAGGTGAATAATAATATCTTGGTTTTGGACAACTTGCTGGCAAGCTGCCATTGTCCGCAGGTCATAATCACGCGATCGCGGCACCGTAATTTTATCGGCATTTGCCCCCGCTTTGAGCAATTGATCGATCACTTGGCGACCTAAAAAACCCGCCCCACCTGTCACCAAAATGCGTTTTTCTGACAAATCTAAACTTGGCATTTGTTACCCCTCAAAATCAAAAAAATTAAGCCGTAGGGTGAGCATTCTCGGAAGGAGAGAGGAGAGAGGAAAGAGGAGAGAGGAAAGAGGAAAGAGTATCTTTTCTCTGCCCCACCAGACCTCTGCCCCTTCCGAAATTAATCATTAGTCTACGGTGTTGCCACTATCTTGACGAATAAAGGCATGGTCATCAATGGACTGACCTTTGGGAGAAGATAATCCGATCGCCTCTAAATCAGCTTCCACCATCAGAATCACCAATTCTTCAAAAGTAACCGAAGGTTGCCAGCCTAACTTTTGCCGTGCTTTCGTAGAATCCCCAATTAAAATATCCACCTCTGCCGGTCGGAGATAGCGCGGATCAAATTCCACATAATCATGCCAATCTAAATTGACATAATTAAACGCAATATCCAGAAACTCGCGAATCGAGTGAGTTTCATTCGTGGAAAGCACATAATCATCCGGTTCATCTTGCTGCAACATCAACCACATTCCCCGGACATAATCTTTAGCATAGCCCCAGTCCCGCTTAGAATCCAGGTTGCCCAAGTAGAGTTTTTTCTGTTTTCCTGCTAAAATTCGGGCAAGGGCGCGAGTAATTTTACGAGTAACAAAAGTCTCTCCACGACGTGGGGATTCGTGGTTGAACAGGATCCCATTGCAAGCAAATAAGCCATAGGACTCGCGATAGTTAACGGTTTGCCAGTGAGCATAAACCTTGGCGCAAGCGTAGGGACTGCGGGGGTAAAAGGGGGTGGTTTCTTTCTGAGGAATTTCTTGGACTTTGCCAAACATTTCCGAGGAACCCGCTTGATAGAAGCGCACTTGAATGCCGGTGCGTTGTTGATAGTCCCGGATGGCTTCTAATAGCCGCAAGGTGCCCATCCCTACGGCATCAACGGTGTATTCCGGGGTGTCAAAGCTGACTCGGACGTGGGATTGAGCGCCGAGGTTGTAAATTTCTACGGGTTTGATTTCTTCTAAGATTCGCCGCAGGGTGACACCATCGGTTAAATCGCCGTAGTGTAGAAATAATTTGGCTCTTTCGTTGTGGGGGTCTTCGTAGATATGGTCAATGCGATCGGTGTTAAAGGTGGATGTCCGGCGGATGATGCCGTGGACTTCATACCCTTGCTCTAACAGCAACTCACTTAAGTATGAACCATCTTGTCCGGTAATGCCGGTGATCAGTGCGCGTTTATTTTCAGTCATGCAAAGTCGTTCCTTAATCGTTTCTTTTAATTTAGCTAAAGCGATCGCAGTTAGTGGGTTTTAAGCGCTCGAAAACTGCGAAAACTAATTTTTTTTCAGAGAATTTCCTCTAGTAACTTAGAAAATTCACCGATTAATTTTTTCAGCTTAACCTAAAATAATTCGGTCAATGTTTAAATTTATTTGTTATTTTTTGTTGATTGTAGGTTGTTGATTGTAGGTTGTAGGTTGTTGATTGTTGATTTGCTATTTGTAAAAGGTTAACCGTTGACCCCTGAGAAACCGGGGGCTGACTTTTGACCGTTGCAAGGGCGAAGCATATCACCAAGGGCATGGGGAAAGCTTACCGCGCAGATATTTTAACTCTTAAATCAGGGCGCAAATGCTTCGCCCCTACATTCTCCCTACTCCTGCACTCTTGCGCCAGAAACCCCCGGCAACAAAAGTTCAGAAAGCTACTAAAAAGCGATCGCCCTCTAGTCATCCTAAAAGGCGATCGCGACTGGCATTCTAATAAGCACCGTTGTTCTTAGGAAACAGAACGACTTTAATTGTTTTGAACACAATCCACAAATCCATCCAAAAGTTATGGAAATTTACATAATAAACATCCATCTGAACTCGTTTTGGATACGGGATATCATTCCGGCCCGAAACTTGCCATAACCCAGTAATTCCTGGTTTTATCGTTAACACTTTGTCGATGGAATGGCCATATCTGGGCAATTCTTCCACCACCAGAGGCCGAGGCCCAACCACGCTCATGTCTCCTTTTAACACATTCCAAAATTGAGGAAACTCATCCAAGCTAGTAATCCGTAAAAAATGACCAATCTTGGTAATTCTGGGGTCTTGTTTTAATTTGAAATTATCCTCAAACTCAGAACGGATTTCTGGATTTTCCATTAATTCATCCAGGATTTCATCGGCATTTTCCACCATCGTTCTAAATTTAAAACAGCGAAATTTTTTATAGTTGATGCCGACTCGTTCCTGAACGTAAAACACCGATCCAGGAGAACTGAAGAGAATCAGCAGAACCAAAATCAGGTAAACGGGTGAAAACAAAATCAAGACGGACAAAGAGAAAACGACATCAAACAGTCGTTTCAAGAAAACTCGGTTAACTTTGGGGAGAGGGAAAGCCCTGATGCTGCGCTGGGCAACGGCACGCAGAACTTTGCCGGAAATTAGCTGGCTATTAGCAGTCATTGTACTCCTTCACTCACTTCACACCACACACATATAGTCCCGATCATAAAGCCTTCAGACGCTTCCCTGAGAAAATAGGGTTCCAAAGTCCCAAGATAACGGAAGACGCAGCAATTCTAAAGGAATTCTGACAAGACCGAAGCTTGAGGAATTAAGAAACTATGAAAATTGCTTAATTGTATATTGATTATTTTCAATTACTGAGGTTGAATTGAAAATTTCTTGCTCTTCTTGACCCTCCTCTAGCAAAGGGAGCTAGTAGGGTGGGCAAAATTTGCCCACTAGCAAAAGGAGTCCCTGTCGATCTGATGGTAGCCACGGAGGTTAAATTGCTCAAGACATTGCTGGACAAAGCTTTGATAGCGTTCTTGAAAGATGTTCGGGGCAAATTTTAAGGCGTGCGATCGCACCGTCGCGGCGTCAAACTGACTCTGATAGGTTTCAAAAGTCTGGACTGCCTCAATTAAAGCCGCTTCCGTCTGGGATGAAAACAGCAAACCCGTTCCCGTCTGGGGATGCTGCCGAATATCTTGCACGGTTTCTAAAGCCCCTCCTGCCCCATAAGCAATTACCGGAGTCCCGCAAGCTTGTGCCTCCACCAGGGCAATGCCAAAATCCTCACAAGCGCTATAGACAAAAGCTTTTGCCGCTGCCATAAGTTCCTCAACCACAGAGTTGGGCTGAGATCCGAGGATTTGCACATTCGGTTGAGCGATCGCACGGAGTTGTTCTAACTCTGGTCCAGTACCAATTACCATCAGTGGTTTGCCCATCAGGTTAAAAGCATTGACAATTAAAGATACTTTTTTGTAGCTTACCAACCGGGAAACCGTCAGATAAAAATCTTCTTTTTGCTCCCGCAACCCAAATCGCTCAATATTCACCGGGGGATAAATCACCTCAGCCTGCCGACGGTAACATCGCCAGATCCGACGGGCAGTGTGTTGCGAGTTGGCAATAAAATAATCAACCCGATTGGCGGAAATCGTATCCCACTGGCGCAGACGGTGCAACAAATACCGAGTCAGGTATCCCGGTAAACCTTGCCCTGCCCGACTGCCTTCCAAATAATCAAAAGTTAAATCCCAGGCATAGCGCATGGGGGTATGACAGTAGCAGATATGCAACTGATTGGGGGTGGTGAGTACCCCTTTCGCTACCGCATGGGATGATGAAAGGATCACATCATATTTCCGTAAATCTAGTTGTTCGATCGCCAGAGGTAACAAGGGCAGATATTTTTGCACCCCAGACCGCGCCAACGGGAATTTTTGTAAAAAAGTCGTGCCAATTTGTCGCTGATATAAATAACTTTGGGGATTAGTGGACTCAAAATCAATCAACGCATAGATATCTGCATCAATATTTTGGAGAATTTCTTTAACAACAAGTTCACTGCCCCCAGTGGCTTCCGGGGTTAACCATTCGTGGACTAGGGCATAAGTTTTCACCATAGATTCAAGCTCAAGATATCTCCAAGGTTTTTTCAGATCCACTAGGTTCCACTGCGAGAGTGGATCGGGATAAACTGAGTATAAATTCTCACTTGGCGTCAGATTTTACAAGATTTTATCTTAACTGAAATTAACCAAATTTGTTATTTGTTGTTGGTTATTTGTTATTTGTTGTTGGTTATTCGTTGTTGGTTATTTTAGGAATCTCAGAAAGGTTTTAGGATAGTTAGGGTGAAATGATGTTTGAGAAGAAATCACATGAAAGTAGCCATCACTGGTGCCACAGGTTTTGTGGGAACTCGTTTAGTTGAAAAGTTACATGGTCAGGGCGATCGCCTTGTGGTGTTGACCCGGAACCGCGATCGCGCTTTGCGGGTATTTCCCTCGAAAAATTTTCCCAATGTCGAATTTGTCACCTATACACCGCAACAGTCTGGAGAGTGGCAAGGGGCGATCGCTGGTTGTGATGCGGTGGTGAATTTAGCCGGGGCAGCTATTGCCGAAGAACGCTGGACCGCGCAACGGAAGCAAGAAATTTTAAATAGTCGTAAATTGGGGACGCAAAAAATTGTCGAGGCGATCGCCAAAGCGAGTCCTCAGCCCAAAGTTTTGGTGAATGCATCGGCGATCGGGTACTACGGCACCAGCGAAACCGCCACCTTTGATGAAACCAGTAATCCGGGCAATGATTTTCTCGCTCAAGTTTGTCAAGACTGGGAAAATGAAGCGCAAAAAGTGAAAGAAACGGGTACTCGACTGGTAATTATTCGCACCGGAATTGTCTTAGGGATGGGGGGAGCCCTGGCGAAAATGCTCACCCCTTTTCAGTTATTTGCTGGCGGGCCGATTGGCAGTGGTCGCCAGTGGTTTTCTTGGATTCATCGAGATGATTTAGTCAGCTTAATTATGGCTAGTCTGCAACGGTCTGATTTAGCAGGAGTTTACAATGGCACCGCACCCAATCCCGTGCGGATGAATGAACTTTGTCAAGGGTTGGGTCAAGTCATGCATCGTCCTTCTTGGTTGCCAGTTCCCGACTTCGCTTTACAACTGCTTTTAGGGGATGGGGCTAAAGTGGTTTTAGAAGGTCAAAAGGTTTTACCTCAACGCACTTTGGCTTCGGGCTTTGAATACCAATATCCCGGTTTAAAATCAGCCCTTGAGGAAATTTTAAGTTCTCGTTAATCGGCGACGCGATCGCGATTAATGAGGATCTGAAAAAAGGATATGGCTGCACCTGAAACCAGGACAGCCTCCCAATTTTTAATCTTCAGAAGCAATGATTAACTTTCGCTACATTGTTTCTTGTTTACGACTCAGCAGTTTTTTGATGTCGTTGCAGGTCGTCAGGATCTACATAATGGCAAACTGCATCATCGACGCAAATTAAAGCCCAACCAGACTTGTCAATTCCCATTAGTTTATAGGCCGCTTGGTGAATAAAAAATCCTTTGTGATTACGGGTTTGGGGTTTGACATTTACATTTACATTGTCATTAGACATAGTGGCAAAGCTCCTTGGGATAAATAACTGGGAGTCAAAATGACTGTTTAATCAAAATTAAGCGATATTCGCCTTTAGGTGACAACTTGTTACACAATTTTTCTCAAACTTGCCACATTTCCCTAAAAAATTGAGAATTGGGTAGAGGTTTGAGATGCTAGATCGGTGACATATTCACGCATCTCTGATGAAAAGAGCGCAAATCCAACAATTTTGCTGGTTTGCTGATAGTGGGTGACGATTCCTCTGCAATATCAGAGATTGATGACAACCCAGAGTGGAAAAAACTCTGATAAGTCTTATTACTTAATTACTTTTACCGAAAAGGAAAAATTTGGACTTATCTTAGTCTAATATCAATCTATCAAACAGTGTGTTCGCATTATACCATATAATTTTTGATTTTTTCTCTTTATTTTCACGGTTTTTTGTAAATTTATGTGAAGATTTTTTTACCTATTTGAGCATTTATACAGATTTTTATTTGAGTCAATTCAGCGAAATAAGTACAAATATCTATTAATTTTCAAACGTCTAAGTAAATTTGACTAAAATATTTACTTTAATCGTTGATTGTCTGATTTGATGATTTTAAGTATAGATCGCTATGGCTGCAAAAAGCGATCGCCAAGAAACTTATTTACTTTTTTTCTTCCGACTATCATTACTTTTGGCTTTTTTATTGTTTGTTGTTTATATGTAATATGTTTTATCTGAGGTTTCTAGACCCTAGACCCGAAACCCAGCCAGATGTAGGTATAACCCCCAGTCCCGGTTCCCTCTTTCCTGTCAGGGTTTCATCGTCAAAGGTCAACTACCAATGCCAATAAAGCGATCGTATTCGGTGATTTTTTGCCAAAGTCTTTGGGCTAATTTATCACTGCCTGCTTTTAACTCTTGATAAATTAATATGGCTTCCTGTTTATAGGCGATTTTTTTCTCATTTGACCAATAGTAAGGAGGATGATACAGGTTAGTAATGCGATCGGCTAGTTTTACCATCCAAATTTCTTTCGGCTGTTGCTTAATTCTAGATAAGCTATCTTTTATTTGAGCTTCTTTTGTGGGTAAATCTTTATTTTTGGTTAAGGCCATCACCCCATCAGCGATCGCCGTTCCAAACTCTTTTTGCACATCCTCATACTGATATTTGGTATCTTCAATAATATCATGGAGAAGGGCACATTGTACCGCTAAATCTGCATCATAATCTGGGGACGCATCCAACCCCCAAATCACTTCCATAACCACACTACCAATATGGTTAATGTAGTCAATTTTTATCCCCGCTTCAGACCCGCCATAGGTTTGGCCATGATGGGCTATCGTGGCAAAGTTCCAGGCTTTTTTAAATATTTCTGGCGACCATTGATTCATAGGAAAAATTTGATATTTTATCGGATTAAACAATTTTATTTTAACTCATATTCTTGCATTAGGTGACGCACGCGATCGGAAAATAACCAATAACCAATGGTATCCGATCGCTCAATTCCCTGTTCCGTTAAGCAAAACCGCTGATTTTCCAGAATTGCCAGATTCAGGGTTAATAATTCGGTCAGTTCTGGCAATTCCGCAAAAATATCCGTATTAAAACGATGATGATAGTGATTTAAGTCGATTCCTTCTTGGGAAAGTAAGGATAATAAAACATGACGACGGCGACGTTCTTCCTGATCCAATTTAAAGCCATAGTGGATATAATTAAAAGCTGTGTCTGAAGTTTGAATAAACTTATTTAAAATATGATTTACTTCTAAGTTACTGACGGCATATTCCCCAGAATAATGATAAGTATCTGTATAAGACCTAGCCCCACAACCGAGTCCAATCATGCCATCGTTTTGGCAGCAGTAAACTGGGGTATCGCTGGCAGTTAAAGATGCTTTGGCAAACATTCTTAGGGAAACTTGGGTATAACCTTGGGAAAGTAAAAGCGATCGCGCTTCTCGATAGCAATTTAAGCGAATATCGTCCCATTCTTGTGGAGTTTTGCCCAGTCCAGTCAGGGGACGCACATATAAAGGATAGAGATAAATTTCTTGGGGCTGAAACTGTAAGGCTTCTTGCAGCGATCGCAGCCAATTAGCCACGGTTTGCCCCGGTAGACCATACATTAAATCAATATTAATCGTGGGAAAATTTGCCTCAGCCATTAAGTTTAATGCCGCTTTAACCTGGGTCACGTCTTGACGCCGTTGAACGGCTAAAACTTCCGCATCAATAAAACTTTGGATGCCAATACTTAACCGGGTAATGCCGCGATCACGCAACAATTTTAAGTTATCGCGATCGACTGTTTCCGGGGAAACTTCTACGGAAATGGGAATATCTAATAACCGCGCCCCCATAGTCTTTTCCGCAATATTTAAAATCGCCTCAATTTGGGGCAAAGGCAACTGAGTTGGTGTGCCACCCCCTAACGCAAATCGGGCAAAAGTTGCCTCTCCCAAGGCTTTTTTAACCTGAATCGCTTGTCGTTGCACTGTTTGGACATATTCCTCAAATAGTGTTTGATTATTTTTCACGGTGGTAAATAAATTACAGAAACCGCAGCGCATTTCACAAAAGGGAATATGAATATATAAAAAGAGAGACTGCTTATCTTCGGTTGCCCAAACTTCCTCTAAGGGAACGGGAGGCGCGATCGGACGATAGGATGTTTTATGGGGATAAGAATAAACATAAGCTTGATAAGGGGAATCGGCCAATAATTGCGCCAATTTTGGGCGTTTTTTATCTGTTTTATTCATATAATTTGTTAATGGTTGGTGGTTGGTGGTTGATGGTTGTTTGTTGGTGGTTGTTTGTTGGTGGTTGTTCGTTGTTCGTTGTTCGTTGTTCGTTGGTGGGTAGGGATTCTTTCGTTGGTGGTTGGTGGTTGATGAAAAAACAACAAACAACAATATTATTCTTTTCGCCCTTGACTGCCAAATTCGCGACCTCTAACATTTTCGATCGCCGCTAAAGCTGCCTGAGAACCAGCCATAATATCTTGTTCTTCCCCACCGAGGTAAAGACGACCAAAGCTGCCCACCGCTTGCACTTGGAGGATATTAATCAGCGCCGATTTTTCTGCTTGGTTGGCTGCCAATGCCGCATAAGCAGCGGGTTCCACTTCTAAGACATAGAGGGTTTGACCGCCTAAAATTAGCTGTCCCCGTCGGTTGCGGTTGATTAGTTGGGCTTGATGAGGGTCGATATTGCGGATAATTTGACTAGAAATGATGCGCGGTTTGAGGCGATCGCTTTCTTGAACTCCGAGGGCTTCTAAAATTGCTTGACCGGCAATGCGGGTTTCCCCTTGAGAACTGGAATGAATTTCTAGCAGTCCATAAAGTCGTTCGACAAATTGGACTGCCGGACGGACTCTAGCCGCTTTCAAAGCAACATCAGTAATCCGATTAATTTCAATTCCTGGGGAAATTTCAATCCACAAGGATGTATCCCCTGGCAAGGGCAAAAAGCCCAGGGACACCGTACCAATATAAGCCGCGTGTTGAGGTTGCAGGTTATCTAAATAGACATAACTGCGAAGTTCTACACCCAAGATAATTTCTCCGTAGATTTGTGCAGTTTCTTTACTTTACAGCGTTTTTCCGATTAAATGTAGGGGCAAAGCATTTCGGTAAGAAATTTCTGCTTTAACAGCAATAACATATATACCGAAATGCTTCGCCCTGACTTTACAGGGTTTTCAGATTTAACAGCCATAAAATATATACCGAAATGCTTTGCCCTCACCCAAGAAAAGCGGTTCAGCCCATAGAAGATTGCTATAAGATAAATTCAGCATAAGGAACCGTCCAAACCACTGGGTGACTGAGACGATGACCGATATAACCATTTTCTCCATAAGCGGTGCCATGATCGGAGCAAATAATACAGAAAGTGGGGGCGCGATCGCGTATTATGTGCCATAATTTGCCTAGCTGACTATCCACATATTCTAAAGCAGCCCCATGAGAAGCCAGACTATCAGCGATAGCGCATCCGCGCCGCTTCGCGAACGCCCCGGACAAATAAAAATAATTTGGTTGATGCAATGCCGAAATATTGATAAATAAAAATAGCCGCTGTTCCGGGGGCATTTTCCCCACCAATTCTGCCACCAAATTAACTTGATTAGCCGTAGAATTTCGGTCAGTAACCCCTAACTCTGGACTCCAGTAACTTTCCGTAAAAAAACTCGGTAAAACTTGACTCAACGGCGTCAATTTATTAAAAAATCCCACCCCTCCAATACAAACTGTATGATATCCTTTTGCGGCCAAACCTGTAACAATATCTGCCCGGTCTAAAACACAAGTTTTCTCGGTGATGCTGTTACTTCCGGCAAACTCCACCGCAAACAACCGAGGATGAATTCCTGGAGTAATTGGGGTGGGCAAAAAACCCGCAAAAAATGCGTGATGGGCTGCATAAGTAAAATTTCCCGGAGAGTGGCGACATTCCCATCCAGTTTTGGGTAAAACTTGGGCTAAATTTGGCGTTTTTCCCTGGAGAAATAAATCTTGCGCCACATCATACCGCAGAGTATCTAAGGTCATCAATAAAATATCGTGGCTGCCCACAATTTGATTCATATTATAATTCATATTATAATTCATATCATGCATCAGCGGTTAACCTTAAAATTGCTTTGACTTCACTGGTATAAGTATCGAGATTATTCCAAGTAATCCCTGGTAATAAATCCCCAAAAGCGTTAATTTCTAAAATAGCATGACGGCGAAAATCAGGATAAACCAGTAAATCAATCCCACAATATAAACTATTGGGAAATAACCGGGCAGCGGTTTCACAAGTTTGCCGCATTGCTTGCCAGTTTTCCACCCCAACTCGCTGCAAAAATTCCTCACTATTGCCGCGATCGCTTTTTAAATGTAAATTTGTCATCGGGCTTTTGCCTAACCGAACTACTAAATGCTGGGCTTCTCCTGAAATTACCACAACTCGCAAATCAAATGGACGATGTTGCAGTTTAGCTTTCGGCAGCCATTCCTCTACTTGTACTCCTTCTTTACAGAGAATATTAATAATATCCGCAATCTTTTCTCGCTGAAAATAAGTGCTAATTTTCCGAGAATTATAGAGAATAGTTTCACCCTGGTGGCGGACTCGTTCTACCGTAGTAATTGCTGACTCACCTTTGGGGCTAACCCGATAAGCAACCACCCCCGAAGCACCGGATCCATGAGCTAATTTTACAAACACACGAGACAAATTTTGCTGTTGCATTTGTTCTCGTAAATGTTCATAACTAATAATCCCCGCTAAACACCGAGGTAAAGGAATAATAGACCGAGGGATAGTATGGTTAGTTTGGGGTATTTGCTCACGCGATCGCTTTGCTAATAATCCTGCCAAAGAATTAGAGAAAATTACATTATTATTGACAATATCTAGCTGATTAAAAGAGTAATCTGTAAACCGCTGGTGACAAATTCGCTTATCAAACATCTGGATAATATCCGTTGGATGGTTGATAAAATAACCCAGATTATTGCCCGGTAAACATTGATTAGGACTATCCTGATTTAAAATAACATTTGCCCATTGCTGCAATAAATTACACCAGCCTAAATACCATTGTCTCGGATAATAAATCCGACCCTTATCAAATTCTAAAGCTAAGGCATCAGCGGCAGTAATTTGCTGATGGGTTCCTGCCGGTTCAATATTAGCCCCGGCTGCGATAATAGCTTTTTCTACTAGAAAGTTTCTTTCTGGTGATTCAATGCGGATTATAGTCTGGGAGTCTATTATATCTGCAAGACTTTCTCGACCATAAATTAAGTCTAAGTAATCCAGCACTTTTGCTGAAGGCAAACCCCAGTAATTTAAGGCTTGTTGAAAAAGCCCAATTCGTCGATTTTCAGGATTGCCAATTATGATAAATTTTAAAAATTTCAATGGCATGAGATAAATAAGTTAACAAAATAAGGGCGAAGCATTCCGGTAAAAAATTTATGTTTGACTGCGAGAGATATCTGCCGGAAGCATTTTGCCAGAAAAAACAAGATAACAAAATAAGGGCAAAGCATTCCGGTAAAAGGTTTATGTTTTACTGCGATAAATAGCTGCCGGAAGGATTTGGCCATAAAAAATAAAATAACACAACATAAGTGCGAAGCATTCCGGTAAAATATTTTTGTTTGACCGCGAGAAATAACTGCCGGAATTCTTCGCCCCTACAAACCTACAAACGAACAAACAAACCAACCAAAAAACCAATAAACCAATAAACCAAATAAGGGCGAAGCATTCCGGTAAAAGGTTTATGTGTTACTGCGATAAATAGCTGCCGGAATGCTTTGCCCCTACAAATAAATCAAATCAATAAACCAAGAAACCAATCAACAAATAAAATATAATCAGATCGAGTTACTCAGAAACGGAACAATAACGTTCATTCTCATCATATTCTTCTATATCTTTTTGGTTGTCCGCAATTAGATTAATTTTGAGGCTGGCTAACTTGGCGATATCCTCATCATTAAGATAATTTTCTGAAACATTCAAAGTATCGAGGTTTTTTATCGATGGAGAACTACAAAGAAACTCGGCACCTTTTGCCCCTAAAGTTCCCATCGATAAGTCTAGGGTTTTCAGTTGATGAATGATGCGCGATTCGCTAAAGCGATCCGCTTTGCGCGATCGCACCACAGCTTCGGCAATTTCATCGGTATATTGGGCATTTCTTAAGCCTAAATATTTTAACTTAGGATATAAGTTGCCTTCGAGGATTGGCTGCAAGTCCTCAACGGTAGAATCGCCACCATAGTAGTCACTACCCAACCATAGTTCTAAATGCTCTAAACTGGGTAACTGGAGTTGACAAATTTGCCCGATCGCCTCTCGACTTAGCCCCCCCGTTTCAATAATCAGGTATTTTAAATTATCATGCTGAACCGGGCTAAATTCTAACCCGCTACCGCCGCGAACTTGCAACCATTCTAAATTAGGATATGCGGATAAAACTGGACTAATATCACTTTGTACAATCCAAGAAATTTCATATTCCTCTGACAAGATATCCCCTAAGAATATTGCTTTTAAATTCGGCAGTCGATCCGCCACAGCTACCAAAGCATTCACCACTTCGGATGAATTATCCCCTCCTTCGATTAAATCTTTCCAAACACCGATCACCAAAGCTTCTAATTTAACCGCCAGGGTGTCTTTGACCAGCAAAGCCAAAGATTCAGGGATATCATGGCTGTCATCATACTGATACCGGAGGGCGATCGCTGTCCCCAGGGCGGTGGTGATTCCCTGTTCCGAATCAAACTCTTCCACTGTGCGGGAAGCAAAGACACTGGCGTGCTGATAATAATAAGACATTTTTACCTATTTTTACCTTATGATCCGATCGCGGTTTAAGTCATCCCCATCTTACTGAAAATACTTTCATTTTTGCATCGAGGGACTCTCAGGCGGAACTTGGCGGAAATTTGTCCCCCAATCGCATTGGGAAATTTTTTTACCCTTGTCTTTTACTCTCGTCAGGTAAAAATATGGATAAAACTCGGATAAAACCCTTGGGATACTTAAGTATATTCGCTAACAGCCAAATCTTTATGGGGTAAAAGTGTTTACGCAATCCAACTGATGCCCATAAGTGTTGATGGAAATAACCAGGATCAATTCAACACTCATTACTGATTCAGCCTTTAAACGGCCATCTTCGTAAAAAGTCCCTACCTTGGCGATTCAGCCATTCACCTTGCCAATAAATCTTTTTAAGAAAAAATTAAAAAAAGCTAAAAAAACTGAGACAAGTTTTCGGGGCTTGTTAAGATTAAATCAAGATCGGCGATCGCGCTGTTGATGCTTAACGCTCCGCCAATGTTACTGAATGTAACCTAATGCCAAGGATTCTCAGCATTCTGCCGCCACTTGCTCTACTTGCGGAGACCCCAAGCCTGTCCCCGCGAGGGGAACCGCAGTGGCTCGCTGATGTTTGACATAGATTTTTCATCTAAATTTGGTTGAACCTTGTCAAATCTTTTATCAGTGAATCAGTCAAGGAATTATTAAGATAAAACCGAATCGTAGCTGTTGTTCAAGGGCTGGCACCCATGCTGATGAATCATCCCGTTTAATCACCATGAGAGTAAATAATCTAGGCAATTGACAATTTAGACAATTGACCCAGATTTCTACTCTCTAGAAACCACTCAGGTTGTACTTCATCGGAGTCAGTAAAGCGGTTGAAAGTGCTGGCCTCAAATATGCTGGGTTGCGCCTAATTAAGCTACTCTCAACATTAAAGTTCAAAATTAAAGTTAAAACCTCAAGAATGTAAATGGGTAGTTTCAGGTGAATCACCCACCAAAAGCAACGTTTATTCTAGCAACGTTTATTCTAACAAAGTTTATTCTCAGCCAGAGCGAGCGCAAAATCGTAGACAAATCCTGGTAATTTCCACCTCTTAATCTGGCGTAAGGGTTGAGAGTTTGGCCGAGAATTACCGACTATTACCGACTATTACCGACTATTAAGCTCAACCACTCCCAACTCAAAAAAACAGATCAAACAACTGATCTACGTCAGTAACCACTAAACTCTAGTTTACTCATTTTGGAGGTGCTGAACCATTCATGTTAAAACAGAAAGTCGCTCACAAAACAATCGCTCACAAAATTGTCACCCTATTAGGACTGATTACCTGGGGAATCATCATTGCTGACAGCCTATTCTTAGCAGGAAAAGCTCAATCAGAAAATCAACCGAATGCGATCGCCGAAGAAGCAAGCTATCAGTCCATTGAATCCGTCAATAATTTTGAACCCCCCGAACGAGGAGCACCCAGCAGAACTGCTGATGGTGGTTCTCGTGGCTGTGGGCAAATGACCTTACTAATTCCGGCGGATCAGGGGGCAAGCACAATTTCTGAAAATCCCACCTTATTTTGGTATCTCAACCCCACCCCAGACGCTCCCACAAAATACCGACCAATCAATAAATTAGCGGTAGTTTTGATTAACGATCAAGAGGAAGAAGTTTATACAGAAATGATCGATGCGCCAAGTCAAGCCAGTATTATCAGCTTCCAATTACCAAAAAGTCAATCACCCGTGCTGGAAGCTGGCAAATGGTACAATATTTTCATCGGTGCTTACAACCAAGAAAATCCTAACATTTATGAACCTTGCAGCAGTTTATCCGCTTGGATAAAACGCCAAGTTTTGACAAATGAACAACAACAACAACTGAATATTGTCAGCAGCGATGAGGAGCGGTTGCAGTTTTATATCCAACATGAAATTTGGTATGATGCCTTGGCAACATTGGCAGAACTCATTGGTCAAAATCCTCATAATTCCACGCGAAATAATCAATGGATCCAAATGTTAGAATCTATAGAATTGGGTGGATTAGCGAATCAGCCCTTGCTGAAACCAACCCAAATCGTTAGTAATATAGATCAAACTTCTAATCCTTGATTTAACTTTTATCTTAAAACTTAGATATCTACCGTTCCAATCAGGGTGCATTCTAAACTAAATGTAATTGGGAATGCAATTGGGGCGGTTTTCTCTATGTGACATCACTGATTACGAAAGAAAGAATACCCGATCGCTCATCGCTAATTTATGTTAAAAATAATTCTCAAAGTTCCAATAAAATGGAGATTTTATATCCGTATATGTTTAATTATATTACTGCTTAAACCCCTGTTCAATATCTCCTTAACCCTAGGACAGGTAACGCCTAATACCCCCCAGGAAACCTCAGAAAATTTCCTGACCTAATCATTTCATTGGTATCAAAATGATACAAAAAATAGTGGCACAAACCAGAGAAAAGTTGATCTAAACAAATCTTTATCTTTTAATCCTCCAACTCTCGGCGATCTTCGCAGAACCGCTGATGCATGCCCTAGAGGTGAATGTCCGATACCTAAGAACAGAGCGTTTAAACCTGTTAATTACTGATACTAAAATGGTGAGGTGAGCATTTCGGCATCAACAATTAATGAATACCCGACTTTATTATGGTATTTACCTGAATATTCATTGCCAACAAAGTCGGCCTAATTTAAGGGATTAGTATTACGCTTGGAAAATCCATAAAGTAAAGAAATTTTTACAACAATACTAGATTCTGGTTCTAGTCAACTATCGGGATATTTCAATTATCAGAAAGCCAATTCAAGGGATTAAAACCTGGTGAATGGTACAAATTTGACTTATTTATGTTTAGGGCTGATAGTTTTCAGGATGAAAACGATATTAAGAGGAATAATAAAAATTGTGATTTTGTAGAGGTTTATATTGGTCGTCGGCTTCTAAGTCCCCAGGAGCAAGACGAACTATCTGCTGCCACAAATCTTGAATAACTGTGGAATTTTTATACCAAAGAAATTATTTGGTATGATGCTTTAGCGACTTTAGACCAAATGCGTCGGCAACATCCAGAGGATGAAAGGGTTGAGCGAAGATGGCAATCCTTCTTAGGCTTAATTGGACTGGGGAAGCTATCGGCATACCCGCCGATATAAATTAGAAAAATTGTTCTAGAGTTTTTCATTGCTTTAGTCTATTGAACGATCTTCTAGGTTAATATTAGGTTGATAAATTGTTTTCAATCCGAGTAAAATTTTGCCGATACTCCAAGATGAATCTATATATAGAGAAGATGGATAAATATGCTATAATTAGTGTGATAATCAGTCATAAACTATAAATTAGTCATACCGGATACAGAAAAAGCTACATATTTAGATTTAGCTTGAGATTTAGCTTGAGATTCAGCTTGCCATAATGTTTTATCGAGAGAAAATACATAGCATAAATCCACAGATGCTTTCAGGGTGTAGGCGATCGCCTGTTCAAGCCGATTCAAGGAGATTCAAGCCTATTCAAGGGGATTCAAGCCGATTCAAGCCGGTTCAAGGAAGTGCTAAGGCGATCGCCATTTTTTCCAGATGTCTAATCTTTAATAATGCTCGACCCAATAATGCTCGATTCAGCCATGAAGTATTTCTTAGAAATGAGTAAATTAAATCTATGCTAACCTTAAATTTTGGCAAAAAAAAATGTCTCACCCTTTCAATGATAATCTCTCTGCCTCTGTTGTTGCAGCCATTGTTTAATCTACCTGGCTCGTCAGCCCAGTCAAGCCCAGAGATAGCTGTAGAGTCTGAAAATAATTCATCAGCAAATCATGGATCGGATAAATCACGGTCAAATCGATTAAATTCACCGCCGAGTGTTCCTGAGAGTCCTAATCCAAGTAACGATACATTCTTTAATCCCCCGAACAAAGGTGCCCCCAAAAGAACGGCGGATGCGGGCGCCCGTGGGCCTTGCCTGGTTTATGGTCAAGCACAACCCGTCACGCTTTTAATTCCCAATTATCAGAGCAACGATCCGACTGTAACGATCGCCGCATCGACGGTTTCTGACTATCCGACTTTATTATGGTACGTTCCTCAAGTTCCAGGGCTAAAATACGTTGGATTAACTTTAATCGAAGAACAAACAGAAGAGATCATCTACCAAACAACCGTACCCGTTCCTCCAGAATCCGGGATTATGCGCTTCAAATTACCCAGCAGTGAACCGCCTTTAAAAGTAGGCCACTGGTACGAGTGGTTTTTATCCGTTTCTAGTTCTGAGAATTCCGAAGCAATCTTCAATTCAGCCTGTTATGCTAATGCTTATATTGGCCGCCTGCCTCTGAATAGTCGTCAGCAAGAAGAGTTGAGCAACGCGGCGAATAATCCGCAAGCCCTGTGGAACTTTTATACCAAAGAAGTCATTTGGTATGATGCCTTAGCCACTTTAGATCAAATGCGCCGTCAAAATCTGGAAAATGAGAAAATTAATCAAACATGGCAAGCGTTGTTAGCATTCAGTGGATTGGCTGATTTATCCGCCTATCCTCCAGTAGATATGACTCACCCATAATTGAGCCTTGATTTTGAGCTTAATTAGCGGATTAGCCAAGAAAAAAACTTTTCCTTAACTAAATGCTGATTTTTGCTGATTTTTGCTGATTTTTGCTGATTTTTGCTGATTTTTTGCTGATTTTTGGGGCGGCGGTAGATTGCTTATCTTTTTATGGTTTTAACCGGGGAAGCTAGACGGGAGGGCTTCTGGTGGGAGATGCCGTTGGGGATTCCTCCCCGCCTCACCATTGAAAATGCCTTAATTATAAATTCCTCAATTCTTTTAGTATCTTTCTTTAAAAAAATTTTTTTCGGTTCCGGTGGTCTTTAAACTTGGAGTTATTGCAGGCTATTTAAAAAAGTGATATAATAAATATTTAGAAATCAAACATGATTGGGGCTAGTTAATCTCAGTGAATTCTCAGAAATCCTGAAGATTAAAGTAAAAAACATTCCGTATTAATACGGAGTTTATAATTTTTTTGACCTCGATCGCTGCTAAACGGCTTCAAATCAGTTAAATCTTAACTCAGTGTTTATGTTGCAAGTTAACAAGATTGCCGAAAAAGCAATTTTTGAAGCGATTGAAATTTAATGCCTCTCAAGTCAGGGTGAATATCAGATTCACAGGGAGAAGTACTCACTTTTGTTGATTTCTAGCCTTTATATCTCTGTTTATCTTTCTGTTTATATGTTTGAACTTATTTGACAAGGGTGCTTGAGGACGTATTTTCAAGTTGAGATGGATTAATAGAATCAAGGAGTGATCCCACGATGTTACACAAAAAATCACTGCAAAAAGTTGCCAATATTTCTGCCGGTGTCTTGCTGGGTGTTTTAATGAGTCCGCGCTTCTTCTCCCCCACGCCAGTTTTGGCCCAATCCGCTTCTAGCTATCAAGATCCTGATGGATCCTGGCTGGTGAGTGAAAGCTTTAGTCCGCCGAGTCGAGGCGCCCCCGCAAGAGCGGCTGATGGCGGTTCCCGGGGCTGTGGTTGGGAACCTGGGCAAAAGTTACTGACGCCGATGATTCCCGGTGATTCTATGGCTTTCACGGTGTCTGAGTATCCCAGTTTCTTTTGGTATGTACCCACACCCAGCGCATTAGATCAGGGTTCGGCGCAAAAAGCCGCCTCGGTTAGATTTGTGCTGATTGATGATAACCAAAATATTGTGTATCAAAAAAAATTATCGGCTCCTTCATCAGGGATTATGAGTCATAAATTGTCCCCTGACGATGCGCCAGCTTTGGCCGAAAATAAACAGTATCGTTGGTTGGTGTCGATGGTTTGCGATAGCGAGGATCCGAGTGCAAATCCCTTAGTTGATGGGTGGGTGGAACGGATTCCCTTGAGTAAGGAACTGCAAGCCGAGTTAGATCGGGCAACGGAGAGCGATCGCCCCTCGATTTATGCCCGCGCCGGCATTTGGCATGAAGCTTTAACCAGTCTGGCTTACCTGCTTTACCAGCATCCTGATGATCCGGTGATTCTCTCACGGTGGAATGAATTTTTACGCTCAGTGAACTTGGGCGAATTCACTCAAGAACCCCTGATCTGGCCTGAAGTGATTGTTAAGCCACAGCCTGCCACGGAGATGAGTTAATCAAGTGAGTTAAACCGATGAGTTTAATATATATATATTGAATAGATTTCGAGGATAAACCATATATGTCGTTACGGGTAGTCAGAAATCACGGTCTTCTCGTTGCCGCTATGGGCTTGCTTCCGGGGATGATTTGGCAGCCAGTGGTGGCTCAAACCATTGTTCCCGGTGGAGATACCGGCACTCAGGTTATCCGTAACGGCGATCGCCTCGACATCCAGGGCGGCGCCCTCTCAGGGGATGGCAGCAACTTATTTCATACCTTTGAGCAATTTAATGTCCCCACAGGAGAAACCGCTAACTTTCTCTCTGCCCCCCAAATTCAAAATATCTTAGGTCAAGTGGTCGGGGGCAATGCCTCGATCATTAACGGCATTCTCCAGGTGACAGGCAGCAATGCCAATTTATTTTTACTCAACCCAGCGGGAATTGTCTTTGGCCCGAACGCTACACTCAATGTCCCAGGGGCTTTTACCGCTACCACCGCCAACGGGGTGGGTTTTAATGGGGGCTGGTTTGGTGGCACCACTAATGATTATCAAGCCCTAGTAGGCAGTCCCAACAGCTTTATTTTTGCTACATCTGCTACATCACAGCCTGGGGTTGTGTTTAATGCCGGAAATCTGGCGGTGGGCGATCGCCAATCTCTGAATTTAATTGGTGGGATGACCGTCAATACGGGGTCACTTTCTGCCCCAGGGGGACAAATTACCATTGCCGCAGTTCCCGGAGAAACAGAAAATTTAGTCTTAGTCCGCATCAATCAATCCGGGATGCTGCTGAGTTTGGATATCTTACCGTCGGAATGGACTGAAGCGAACCAGAATCCATTCTTAAATTCATCTTTAAATCTGATTAATCCCCTGACATTACCGGAATTACTGACCGGCGGTAATGTCAGTGATGCCACTAATGTCACCATAAACCCTGATGGCACCGTTTCTCTGACGGGTTCCACAGTCCGTATTCCTACGGAAACCGGCACAACCATTGTCTCAGGTCAGGTATCCGTATCTACGGAGCAGGGTGCTGGGGGCAGTGTGACGGCGATCGGGGACAAAGTAGGGGCGATCGGCGCCCAAATTGATGCATCGGGTAGTCTGGGGGGCGGTGATGTCAGAATTGGCGGAGATTATCAGGGTAATGGGCTTTTACCCACGGCTGCCAGAACTTTTGTGAGTAATGATGCGATGATTCGGGCGGATGCGAGTTCGGGCAATGGCGGTCGGGTAATTGTTTGGGCTGATGAATTAACGGGATTTTATGGCCAAATTTCTGCCCGGGGCGGGGAGAATTTCGGCAATGGTGGCTTTGCGGAAGTTTCCGGCAAAGAAAACCTGATTTTTAATGGCTTGGTTGATTTAACTGCCCCCAATGGTATTTGGGGCACTTTGCTACTTGATCCAAAAAATATTACGATTTCCAATGCGGCAGATAGTGACCCAGAGTTGGCGAGTGATTTCGTGAATACTTTAAAGAACACTCCTGGGAGTGAAGATATTACAATTAGTGTTGCCACCCTGGAAAAACAATCAGGGGATATTGTCCTGGAAGCTACAGATAATATCACCATAGCCCCTGGAGTTTCTTTAACCTTTAACTCCGCTAGTTCGGTGACATTTACTGCCGATTCAGATAACAAAAGTGGCGGTGCTTTTTCAATGGATCCGACGCAATCCATCACTGCTTCTGGAGCCGATGTGGAAATTTCGGGAGCCCAGATTACTGTAGGAACTATTGATACATCAGGCAAAGGAACGAACTCTCCCGGGGGAGATATTACCCTGACTGCTAATGGCATCCTGAATGCTAATAGCGGAAATATTACTACGGGTCAACTGAATTCTAGTGCTACAGGTAATGCGATCGCCGGAACTATTAGCCTGACCAGCACAAATGGCGATATTACCGTTAACGCTGATGTTAAGGCTAACGAAGCTGCCGTGAATTCATCTAACACAGATCAGGGTACTAGCGGCAATATTATCCTCACAGTGAATGAGACGGGAAATATTGACATCACCAATGCGACTTTAAACTCTTCTACCAACAAGGGCACAGCGGGAACAATTGATCTAATTACCCAGGGCGGAGATATTACTACAGGTGCTTTGAATGCTGGGGCAGCGAGTGGCACCGCCGGGGATATTAATATTGATGCGGCCAGTGGATTAGTGAATATAAACGACGATGTGTCGAGCAATAATCTAACAATAAGAGGTGCAGAAATTGATTTTACTGGAGGTCCAAACTTTGTAGACAAAGGAGAAAACAAAGGAGAAAGAATTTTAACGTTAACACCATGGCCGGATAATCCAAATATTGAGATCGGATTATCCCCTGATAACACAGCGAACACACCAGCATTGGATATATCCCAAGAAGATTTAAAAGCTATAGCCAGTGGTTTTAATAAGATTATTATTGGTGACCCTGAAGTTGATCTCACAGGCACCATCACCCTAGGACTGGAAGCAACTTTTCGATCTCCCGTTCAGATTCAAGGTGGATCAACTCTAGTCCTGCAAAACCCAGAAAGCACCTGGGATCAGGACGCAGAGAATAATGGCACCGTGACTAATCCCGACGTGGATTTTTTCAAGATTGAGACGGTCGAAGGTGGCAAGAAAAATCCTGTTCCTGCTGCGGCGCCAGTCCAGGAAAGCCCGCCATTGGATCTGCAATTTGTCTTGGATCAAGATGCCAACGACTCCTCAGACACCACTGGTTCTGCCTCACCCACCCAGGTTTCTCAGGCAAAACCAGAAACAACCAACACTTCACAATCCACTGATGCTTCGGCAGCTACCCCGGTTTCAGCCCCCACACTGGAAACCGCTACAAATCCACCACTCCCGCAACCGGCAACAGAATCCATTGTGGTTTCTGAACCCACCCCTGTGAATACGACCCCAGAAATCCCAGCACCAGTCGAAGCGATCGCCCCACCAATCACCGAAGCGATCGCCCCACCAACCACCGAAGCGATCGCGCAACCAACCACCGAAGCGATCGCCCCACCA
>NZ_LIUQ01000058.1 GCF_001276715.1 Planktothricoides sp. SR001
ACAAATTAATCTTTTTGCCGACGTTTGAAACCTCCAACATGGTTTCACGCCAAAAAAGAAAGATTCGTTCAAGAACGGCGAGAAATTTTCTGACTTGGAGTCATTATAAATTTGCTGAAAATTTAAAACAGATGGCGGCTAGAAATGGAGTAATTGTAGTTCGCTGCAATGAATCATTCACCTCCAAAACTTGCCCGAAATGTGGTCAAATCCACGAAAAACTGGGAGCCAACAAAAAATTTCAATGTCCTAAGTGTGGATATATAGCACCAAGAGATTGGAATGGCGCTCGCAATATCATGTTACGAGCTTTGCAGGCAACTGCCTTCACCATTGTTGGTGATGTCATACTATTCTCAGAGATGTTCAGTGATGAACAGGTTTGAGAAGGTTAAATGTTGCACTACATACCTAAGAACTTGTAAAATATTCCTGACTTGAGAAATTTGTTCTTCTTCTAGTGGCAATGGCAAATCTAATCACCGTCAATTCTGAGTGCTTCGGTTCTTTAGATATATCTGGGGCTGAAAAAGTGATTAAACCCTGGCAACAAGATGCTATGGCCGCTTGTTCAGCCGAGTTAAAGTTTCAAATCGATTATCCCCGGGAACCGACCGATCCTCGCGAACTGTCGGAAATCCCAGAAATTCGGATGTGGTTTATTCGCTTGGATGCCTGCTATCCTTGGTTGCCGGTTTGTCTGGACTGGAAGTCCGGAGAACTGGCTCGATATACGGCGATGCTGGTGCCCCATCAGTTTCATCGGACGGAAGGAATTCAGTACAATCCAGAAGCCTTGGAAATTTTCTTGATGCATAAAATTTTTGCGATCGCCCAATGGTTAAAATCCCAAGGTCTACCGAGCAAATCTAAACTCATGTCGATGGCCAATTTATTGGGTTACGACTTAGATGAGTCCTTGTTTGATTTTCTCGAAACTGACGCCTAAGTCTGCCGAAATTTATTTCGTTGTCTTAGGCTCATCGTAGCATTTTATCGGGGAGATTTTTGCTCGATCTTCAACGGTATCCAGCTTGGCTGTAAATTTCCCGTCAAATTTTAAGTTTCAGTTCTATGATTTTTGCTCAAATTTTTTCTCGTTGCCGTGGTGGGTTCAACTTCATTCCCCTGAGTGAGGACAAACCTCGTCGATTAATTGCCGGTTTTTTGCTGACCCTGTTGATGACTTTCACTTTTCTGGTGTTTAGTCAAATGCCCGAGGCGATCGCCGGGATCAAAGACGATCATTTTGATGGCAATATCTATGCCCTCTATGGCGGTAATGGCTCTTTAGTGCCGCCCAAAATTACTTTAGAACAAGCCCTGCAAAATCAAGACAAAGGCATTCTCCTTGTTTTTTATGTGGATGACAGCCAAGATTCTAAGCAGTATGCCAGTGTCGTCTCGCAATTGCAGTCATTCTATGGTCGCTCCACAGATATTTTGCCGATCATGGTCGATTCTATTCCGGTCAAAGACACTTATCAGCCAACCGAACCGGGCTATTACTATCAAGGAGTGGTGCCCCAAACAATCATTTTAGATCAATCTGGCCAAGTTGTCTTTAATGCCAAAGGACAAGTTCCCTTTATCCAGGTAGATAACGCTTTTCGGAAAATCTATAACCTGCCCCTTCGGTCTGAAGATCAAGACTTGAAGCAACGAACCGTGAATGAATTTAATACAGAATTAGCCTATTAAATTAGCCTACGGGTTGACCTTTATTGACTGATTCTCCGAACATCCTTCGCCGGTGAACGCTAAAAAAATAGGGCTTTCTCTGGGCAATCTATATTAGATCGGGAGGTTGGGCTAAATGTTTACCCGCCTCCCGATCCAGTGAGTTAGATTAATTTTTTTGGCTTCCTTAAATATGTTTAAATGCCAATTTTGGTTGGCCAAAAAACCAGGTTTTGGTGATTAAGCCATATTGTTGGGGCTAAGTATGCCAGTGGATGAAGAGACTATTGTTCATCATTAAGATTTAATGACAGAACACCGATCCATTGTTTGATTTTCATTTAGGTAAACCGGAAGAAAAGGTTAGACTATCGAAAAAAGCTCGGAGTCTTCTATGGAAAAGGTTTACACCACACAAGAACTGATTAAAATCTTAGAATCGGAGCGCCAAGCCTGCCTCAACGGTAAGCGTCGAAATCTGAGTGCGACTATTTCCGATCTCAATCCAGTGATTGACAAAATTATCAAACCCGACGCAGTTCAAAAGTTCACCGCTTATCAAGATTTTCAAGTCACGATCCACCGATATCAGATAGAACATCAGGTATCCGGTCTGGTCTGGCATCATCTGACTATTCACGGCAAGACCCTTAAGTATCCTGTGGTGGATGAACGGCTGATCGCCATTCCCCACGATATGAGGATTCTCAGGGAATTCAAGAGTTCGGCGATCGATTTTTGGCAACAAGTCACCGAGGGGATGGATTTATATCTGATGGTGAATTATGGTAAAGACTATCGAAAAATTCTGCCAACGGAGGTGAAGGCGATCGCCCAGACCACAGAATGGGCTAGTCTTTGCAAATGGGAGAAATCGGATTTTTTGGAAATTATCTTACAACTAGGTTGGGGTCAACCGGCACACGCTGCCGATCGCCGAGGCTGGCCTCATGCTGGCAGTGAGTATATTCATGCCGTGAAACCCAATCGGCGGCCTATTTGTTAAATGGGGAAATTTTTACGGGTGAAATGTTAAATTTTAGTAACACATCCTCTGAAGATGATGGGCTTTGATGTTGAGAAATAGGCATTGTCATTACCCCGATCAGGGTGTACGATTAGTGCAAATTCTTGAGCGATCAAGGATCAAGTTGGGGTAAACTGAATGAAAGTAGAAAATTCAATTCTCGGCTGGCTTTTAGGGAACAGGTCTGGAAGGGAAACAGTACAAGAGCCTGGGGAAGAGTCTTTCTCCAAATATAAGTGTATCCTCAAAGCGATTCCGCTTTCCCAGGGAAGCGATCGCGCATCGCACTGATGATGATTTATTTTTCCAGCAGATAAATATCTCGGCATTAAGATGCTGAAAGATGCTGAATCACCAGGATTTTTTCTTGATATCCACAACGAAATCTCCATCATACCTAGATTTGGCGCGGGGCGACTCCTTTAAAGTTCAAGTCACACGGATCTGAATATTCCCAAGTCGGAGGAGAGGAAAGTATTAGATATCTGGGGATCCGAAACTGAGTTTTGATTTTTTCGTTAATCCGCCAACAGCGAATGGTAAAAAACTGATTACCTGCGTGTACACTGGTGGAGAGTCGATCGGGGCTAATAGCAGCACCCCTAAATCCTGGTAAAAAAGCATAAAGTTGCATAAAATCGTTAGTCATCTGTTAAATTGGAAACAATCATAATGAACACTCTGATGGCAAACAAGACAACCATATTTAGAGTTACCAGAACCGATTTCGGGCTAAGGGATGGGCTTTTTTATCAGCACCCATTCGCTCATTAGTGGGAGAGGACGATAGATGCGATTAGTCCAGAAACATCTGATTAACAAAAACCACCCTTATTGGTCTTACTTTGACCAGCAAGCGTTTTTGTCTAAGAATTTATTTAATCTGGCCAATTATCACATTAGGCAGCACTTCTTTAACACAAGGACGGTGTTGTCTTTCACTTCTCTTTATCATCTAGTATCCAAGACGGATGCTTATGGGGCATTACCTAATACCAAAGTTGCCAAGCAAATTATTAGGCGTGTCCATAAAGCATGGATTGGATATAAACAGGCGCATAAAGATTGGCAGCGTCATCCAGAAAAATACCTTGGGGAACCTAAAATCCCGAAGTATAAATACAAGCAGAATGGAAGATATATCGTTGTCTTCCCCGATGAAACTGTCTCTAAACCAGCTTTGAGAAAAGGTGTGGTGAAACTGACCCCATGCCCGATAGAGTTTAATTCTGGATTGCGACAGGTCAATGAAGTTCGAGTCATCCCCAGATCTGGTTGCTATGTGGTGGAAATTGTTTATGAACAAGATCGAGTAGCATCAACCACAGGGGATGCAACTGCTGGGGTAGATATTGGATTAGTCAACCTCGTTACTCTAACAACAAATCAGTCAGGCGTTAAGCCTTTACTGATCAAGGGAGGGGCGTTAAAGGCGATTAATACCTACTACAACAAGCAAAAAGCTAAAATCCAATCTGAATTGGCAACCAAGTACCAGCGTAAATCCAGTAGAAGACTAGAATCTCTCACTTTCAAAAGAAACTGCCGTGTAGACAATTACTTGCACACAGTTAGCCTTTATAGTGATTGATTGGTGTCTTGCTAACGGGATTAACCAGTTAATTATTGGCCACAATGATGGATGGAAGAACGGAATTGAGTTGGTCAAACAGACCAACCAACAATTCGTCAGTATTCCTCACAATAAGCTGATTTCGCAACTCGTCTATAAGGCTCAAATTGTCGGGATAGATGTTGTCATAACTGAAGAAAGTTACACCAGCCAAGCATCTTTTCTCCATGGCGATCCGTTGTCTAAATACGGAGACAAAGCCCCCAAATTTAGCGGAAAGAGAACCAGTCGTGGACTATATAAATCTGACAAAGGGATTCTCAATGCCGACATCAATGGGAGCCTCAATATTATTCGTAAGGTAAAGTCAAATGCTTTTGATGGCTATGACTTAAAGGCATTGCCGTTTATGCCTTTAGTGCTTGACCCACTAAGAACTCACGATTTTCTCCAAGTTGTGTGAACGGTATATCTATATAAGAAACACAGATAAGTTCACCAAAACTATCGGCACATAAGCTCACCGATGAGCGTTTCGTGCATCTAGAAAGGCAATGTCTAAACAACAGCTTGATATACGCGCTCCGATTATTACCACCCTAACTCGCGGGACTGGCATCGGCTGGTTACGGGTGGCAGTTGTCGTCCTCTTGGATAGCTTGATGATCAGTGGTGCCTGGATTTTGGCAGATCAACTGGGAAATACTACCGAAACCTTTAATCTGCTAGGGGGTTCTGACTCACAGCCAGCATTTTTGCTACCCATCTTGGTGATTACTCTAGGAATTTGTGCATCATCAGGAATCTACGGCACTGATGATAAACAGCGTAACTATTTAAACTTGCTCAAATCCCTGACAATGGCTCAGGTTGTCTTATTAATGATCGGTTATCTTTATGAGCCTGAGGCGGTGATTGCCCGATCTACCTTTTTGTTGTCCTGGTTTTTTACCATGACTTTGGTGGTGGTCGAGCGGTTATTTTTGCAATTAGCCATTGTGTCTTTACGTTACAAAGGCTTGATTCGCCAACGCATTGGTTTAGTGGGTACACCAAAAGATATCTATCAGGCACAAAAATTTCTTCAGAAAGCGCACCAGTTTAAAATTTGCGATCGCCAAGAAATTTTTGCCAAACAAAGACAACATGATTGGTCGGCCATGATTCAACGTCTAAACCAAAAAGAAGTGAATGAAGTCTTTATTTGCTCGCAATTATCTGTCACCGATCAAATTTTTCTTTACTGGGAACTGAAATCGGCGGGGATTCATTTGCGAATCCTGCCTGTGGGTCTGGAATTACCGATTCAATGGTCGGAAATCAAAATGGTCAATGGCATCCCGACGATGCGGTTTAGTTCTCCACCGATTATTGGGGGTGATTATTGGCTCAAACGCTGGTTTGACTTGATCGCAGGCAGCATTATTCTGATGTGCCTGAGTCCGATTCTCTTAGCGATCGCTGTTGGCATTAAATTTGACTCACCGGGTCCAATCTTATACAAACAAACCCGGGTCGGACTGAAAGGGCGTCACTTCAAAGTTTGGAAGTTTCGCACAATGGTAGCAAATGCCGAAAAGCTACAGCAACAACTCGAAGCCCAAAACGAAATGCAAGGAGGGGTGATGTTTAAAATGAAAGATGACCCTAGAGTCACCCGCGTGGGTAAATTTTTGCGTCGTTATAGCTTGGATGAACTGCCGCAAATTTTTAATGTTTTGCGGGGAGAAATGAGTTTAGTTGGCCCGCGTCCCTTTCCCCTGCGAGACGTGGAACGCTTTTCTGCCCATCACTTTATTCGCCAAGAAGTTTTGCCCGGAATTACCGGATTGTGGCAAGTGTCTGGACGATCTGATGTGGTGGATTTTGATGATGTATTTCGTCTAGACCTAACTTATATTCAGAATTGGTCGATCGCCTTAGATTTTCGGATTCTGTTTCAGACCATTAAAGTAGTCGTTGCCAAAGAAGGAGCCTATTAATCAGACCGCGTAGGGGTTAAGCATTCGCGAATTAACTCTTGGTACTACAATTAACATTGCCCGAATGCTTAACCCCTACGCGGATCTGTCAGGCGATCCTCTCACCGTGGCAGTTCCGCCCCGGCATACAACACCGATCGCCGAAAAATTGTTACGATTTATCATAATGACAAGTTTTTTGTTGTAGGCCAATCTTTGGGGAGAGTTATGACCTCTTTTACGACCACAAAAGCGGATATGAATGAACTACGGCGGTTAAAAGGCTTATTACCGCCCGAATTGCAAAGCTGGGTCATGGTGGAAAAAAGTGTAGAAGTTAATCCACCCCTGATCCGCACCGAAGAAATTGGCAGCGACCAGGTAGAAATCCAAGTGGATCTGGTGCGCTGGGAAAATTTAGCGATGGATCAGCGTAATTTGTTGCTCTGGCATGAAGTGGCGCGGATTCAAAACGATACGATTCCTAGAGAAGGCTGGGAAATGGCCGCCCTGGCAATTGGTTTGGGCGGGGCTGTTGGTGAACTTTGGGTTCAAGATGGTTTGTTGCTCTTGTTGGCTTTGGCATTATGTGGAGTTTCTGGCTATCGTCTATATCAGAAAAATAACGGTGAGAAGACTTTAAAAGAAGCCATTGAAGCCGACGAACGGGCGATCGCCATTGCTACTCGCTTTGGCTATTCTCTGCCCAATGCTTACAAGAGTCTGGGCAGTGCGCTGAAAACTTTAATCGAACAAACCCCGAAAAAACGACTCCGGGCTAAATATGAAGCCCGCTTACAAGCCCTCAAACGCAGTGCGGCTAAAGCTAAAGCCAAGTCCAAATCGACTCAGGATAGTTCCAGAGCCGATTATCTCTATGATCGCCCAGCCCCGGAAACTGAAACCTCTCGCTACGATAAACTTTATTAAAAAGGTTATTTGTTATTTGCTATTTGTTGTTTATCCTAATAACAAATAACAAATAACAAATAACAAAACTATCTAGAAGATTGCTTTTCTTCTAATCGTTTGAGGGTAAATCTTAAAGTTGCGTACAATACTAGGGTTTCTCCCAACAGTTCCCCCAGTTCTTCAATGGCTACGCGAAATTTTTCGAGCAACAAGGGTAAGACAGGATGGCTTTGTAATCCAGGGGAATTCGCTAATAAAGGTGACAATACATAACTTTTAAATAGTTCTCCACCAAACCCAGCCAAGGCAAAAATAATGATGCCAGTCAGTCCGATTAAGGTTTCGCGGCGATAGGATTGCCAAAAGGCTTTAAAGTCTCGATAAAATAAGACCGGAAGTAGACAAATTAATGAGGCATAGATGGCAATCCAATATTTAGTTCCTACAATCGGCAATAGGTTATGAAAACCAAGATGGAGTTTGAAGATTTCATCTAATCCGGCATAAAAGAGTAAGCCGGTTAAGAAGAAGGAAAATTGCCGAGAAGGATAGGGAAAATTGGGTTGATAGGTGATGGCTAACCCCAGGGTGATCGCGCCAATGACCAAAATTTGTATGGCTTGTAACCAAGAAGGAATATTTCTCGCTCCATCCATATTTACACTCATCGGGGATGCCCCGGTGAAGAAAATATAGCTCAAATAAATGATCGCGATCGCCAGTTCCAATAAAATTAATCCCACAATCAAATAATTGAGTCCCTGTCGCCACGGTTTTACATTGAAGTTCATGGATGAAAATACTGATAAATTTCCTGGGCTAAAACTGGGCCAATTCCTGGCACCTCAGCCAATTGTTCGGGAGTGGCTATTCTAATATAATCAACGGAACGAAAATAAGCCAGGAGTTGTTTTTGCCGATGATGTCCCAGTCCGGGAATTTCATCCAGACGCGATCGCCGCATTCGGTTTGTGCGCTTTTGCCGGTGAAAACTAACGGCAAATCGGTGGGCTTCATCCCGGACTCGACGTAATAATTGAACTCCCGGTTGTTCCGAGTCGGTTTTCAGGGGTAAAGATTCTCCGGGTAAAAAAATTTCTTCGCGTTTTTTGGCTAAACTGACCACTCGTAAATCTGCCATTAATCCCAAATCACTTAATACTTTGACCACCGCCGATAACTGACCTTTGCCTCCATCAATCATCACTAAATCTGGCAGGTCTTCCGGGATAGAGTGGGCGGAATTTTTTCCCGCTTTCCCGTGACGAAATCGCCGCTGAATCACTTCGGCCATACTAGCAAAATCATCGGCATGACCGGCATGGACTGCGGGATTCTTGATCTGATAATGGCGATAATGTTGTTTCGCTGGTAAACCGTCAATAAATACCACGCGAGATGCCACCGCATCAGACCCTTGAATATGGGAAATATCATAGCCTTCGATCCGATGAGGTAGGTCGGCAAGGTCGAGAATTTCCGCTAAGTCTTGCAGGGCTTGCATATTGCGATCGCTCACTTTTTGCATCCGGCTGAGTTCATGGTAAGCGTTACGTTCTACCATTTCAATTAATTCCGCTTTACTTTGTCTTTGGGGCGTTAAAATTGACACTTTTCGCCCTTTGCGATCGCTTAACCAGCTTGCCAAAAAATCCTCATCTTTTAATTCATATTGTACCAAAATTTCGCTGGGAATTTCGACCGCATCCACCTGTTGATAATGTTCTTCTAAAATCCGCTGTAACACATCCCCAAATTCTCTACTTTCATCACTTTGCCTCCCCTTTTGAACGCCATCGGGTTGGGGGGGTTCCACCGGAGACAATCTCACCACAAATCCTAACCTACCCACTAACTGACCTGCCCGAATTTGAAATAACTGAATACAAGTATTTTGACCATCGGTAGCGAGGGCAACCGCATCTCGCGAAATCCTATCATCAGGCAAAGCAACTTTTTGCTGAATTCCTAACCCTTTTAAACTGGCAATTTGATCGCGAATTATAGCCGCTTGTTCAAAATTGAGTGACTCAGCCGCTTGTTCCATATAGCTGGTTAAAGTTTCGAGCAGTTCGGCGGTGCGACCTTGAAACACCATCGCGACTTTTTGCACGGTTTTATGATAATCTTCTGGGGTAATTAAGCCTTGACAAACTCCTGGACAACGCCCAATGTCATAATTTAAACAAGGACGGTCTTTAAATAAGGGCTGGGGACGCTGACGTAGGGGAAAAATGCGTTTCACCAGTTTCAAAGTATTCCGCAGTTGCTGGGAATCTACATAAGGCCCATAGTAACGGTCTTGGGGGTTGCTTTTCTGTCGTTTTCGGGTAATAAAAACTCTGGGGTAAGGTTCCGACCAAGTAATACAGAGGAACGGATATTTTTTGTCATCTTTGAGCAGTACATTAAAATAAGGTTGGTGTTGTTTAATTAAGTTCGCTTCTAAGGCTAAAGCTTCCGCTTCTGTGTCGGTGACAATGAATTCAATGTCGTAAACTTGCGTCACCATTAAAGCAATGCGGTGGCTGTGAGTTTGCCCATCCCGGAAATAAGACTGAACTCGCGATCGCAGATTTTTTGACTTACCAATATACAGAATATTATCAGCCGCATCCCGCATTAAATAAACCCCTGGTTCATTAGGAATTTCTTGGAGGCGGCGACTTTTACGGTCTGGATCTTTGATTAATGGGATATTGGTTAATGAAATATTGGAGTTGAAAGGGATCATTACCTGAACTACCGATGCTTAAAGAGATGCTAATTAAATAGGAAAGAGGAGATTTGAACCACAGAGGCACAGAGGGACACAGAGGAAAGATGTGCATAGTATGCCTTTTCTCTATTCTCTATTCTATCTCCTCTCTTCCCCCGCTTCCCCGGCTTCCCCCCTCTCCTACGAACCTCTTTCCTCTTTCAGATATGTTCGCGATCGCCCTCAATGGCCAAAATATCCGGATCCCGGATATTTTCATTTGTATGAAGAAATCGCCGAATATATTCGGCATCAAGCATTGGCAGCGGATTGGATATGTTCGCGATCGCGATCGCGTTGCGTAGCCATCTCGCCAACCCGCCATCGGTTGAGGATGCGGTTTTTTGGCTCGACCGAAATAAGTCCACCAAGGGCTGTAACCCTCACCCCTGCCTAAAAATGTCATACTAGAAAAATCTCAGCTAAATATGGTACACAACAAGACCCGATTGACACCAGACTTGGGAATCAGAATTTCCCGGAAAACAGTCTGGAATCTGACAACTTAATCGATTCCACAGTCCTGGGTATGATTGATCCAGAAAAAAAATTACTTTTTCCTCCCATCAGCACTATTGTGTTCTCCAAGTTTTTGCGGCAGATGTTGGCCAAAAAATTGCCAGACTTAACCGGGTTCGCAGTCGTGGCGATCGCGACCTTATTCACCAGTGGCGTAGTGCTGGGGGTACGGCATTTTCATGGTCTAGAACCTTTGGAACTGGCCATTTTTGATCAAATGATCCGCTTACGTCCAGAGGAAGCACCGGATCCCAGAATTGTGATTGTCGGAATTACCGAAAAAGATATCCAGCAACTGCAAAAATGGCCGGTTTCCGATCGGGTGATGGCTAAACTCTTCGCGAAAATACAATCTCATCAGCCCAAATTGATCGGGTTAGATATTTATCGGGATTTGCCCCAAGAACCGGGATATGAGGAATTCAAAGCGCAACTCCAGGCACCGAATGTGATTGGCATTCGCAATGATGCGGAGGGGGTCAATCCTCCACCGGCTTTACCATCGGAACGCATCGGATTTAATGATTTAGTCGTAGATGCCGATAACACCATCCGCCGGAATTTGATGTCATTTTCCTCCGACGAAGGCAACCAGACTTCTTTTTCTCTGAAACTAGCCTTGAATTATCTCGAAGCCCAGGGACTTTCTCCAGAACCGGGGGAAAAACCCTATCAACTCATATGGGGCAAAGCGGTGTTTGAGCGCCTGGAAAAGAATTCCGGTGGCTATACCAATGCCGATGATGGCGGTTATCAAATCCTGCTCAACTATCGCACGGCCAATCAAGTTGCCCCCAGCGTCAGCTTACACGAAGTCTTAAATGACTCCGTTGATCCGCAATTATTTAAAGACAAAATCGTCATCGTGGGCACCACCGCCTCGTCTTTAAAAGACTCTTTTTTAACTCCCTATAGTCCCGCAGAAGATCAAAATCCCACCATGCCTGGGGTGATGATTCATACCCAAATGCTGAGTCAAATTCTCAGTGCCGTTTTAGACGATCGCCCCTTATTTTGGTTTTGGCTAGAATGGGCAGAATTGATTTGGATTGTCACCTGGACAGGGATGGGGGCTACCGGGGCTTGGATCTTTCGCCATCCCTTAGCCTTAGCCATCAGTGGCACGGTGATGGTAGGGGGTTTGCTTGGCAGCAGTTGGATTTTATTTCTCCATGCCGCATGGGTGCCAGTCGGTGCGCCCCTGATCGGCTATTTGATGGCCAGTGGCGCCACGGTCGCTTATCGCGGCTATCAGTCGGGACAACAAAAACAAGTTGTGATGAAGTTACTAGGACAAAGCACTTCCCCGGCAGTGGCAGAGGCACTCTGGAACAGTCGGGATACTTTGCTTAAAGACGGCAAACTCCCCGGTCAAAAGGTGGTGGCTACGATGTTGTTTACGGATCTGAAAAACTTTAGTACCATCTCCGAACAAATGACCCCAGAGACTTTGTTTGACTGGTTAAATGAATATCTCAGCGCTATGACCGAGACGGTACAAGTCCATCATGGCATTATCAATAAGTTTACTGGGGATGGGATTATGGCGGCCTTTGGGGTGCCAATGGTGAGCGATCGCCTGGAACAAATCGGTGAAGATGCCCGCAATGCCGTGGCTTGTGCTTTGGCAATGGGCGATCGCCTCAAACAACTCAATCCCCAGTGGAAAAAACGGGGTTTACCTGTGGTGCAAATGCGCGTGGGTATTTTCACCGGCCCAATTGTCGCCGGGAGTCTAGGGGGCAAACAGCGATTAGAATATGGCATCATTGGCGACAGCGTGAATATCGCCTCGCGACTAGAAAGTTGTGAAAAAGACCGCCAAGTCAGTATTTGCCGGGTTTTGATTGCTCAAGAAACCCTTGACTATCTCCCAGACAAGGAAGAATTTACCATTGAATCTTGGGGACCATTAGCCCTTAAAGGCAAACAACAAACCGTAAATGTTTACCGGGTGACTGCTTATCGTCAACACACCGTCGCCCCAGCCTCCATAAAATCTTAGAAATTTAAGCTGATTTTTAAAGATATGGTAAATTCTTGGACCTTATATTATATTGTTGAGCGATCGGTTTTATACTAATCAATAATGCCCATCCATTCCTGGGATTTTTTTTCCTGAATTTCGGCGAATTATTCTTTACTCGTAAAGTAATATTTGATCCAGATTTCCGGCTATCTAAGATTAAATTAATTTGGGGGAATGCTGGGCAATTTCCCACAAACATCCGCGAGGACATGGGTCAATCCTGCTGATGTTCAATAAATTAGAATGTCTTATAAGGGGTCACACCCAAGATTGTACAAGCCTGACCTCGAAAGAAAGCCGTTAGAAGGACTGAAGCGTTGATATTAAAAAAAAACGCGATCGCCTCCATAAATGGCCAAAAAATATTGATTAATCTATATTTTTTATTTCAGGAATCTCACGGGGCTTTTAGCATATTTTGTTTAGTATATTTTGTTTCGCATATTTTTTATAATTTATTTAAATTTAAATGAATTTAATCACAAACATATACCATTTTAATCATCGCATATTTATTTTATTTTCAGGATAAGTGAAAAAAATTTCCACGCTATTGGAGGAAAAATTATGACAATCCAAAAAATTCAGAAACCTTTCACGACCCTGATTAGTTGTGCCCTATTGCTCAATTCTCTGGTTGTCGGATTACCCGCAGTGAATGCGGTGGAATTTTCCGCCCCCAATACCCCCCCTCCGAGTCGAAGAGTTGGTGGGGCTGTCAGAGGAGCGTCTGCATCCGCACAAACTTGTCTGAACAATAACCAAAAAGAACTTACCGCTTTAGTGCCCAAAGTAGATGTGGCGTTAACCACCCAAGAGTATCCGGTTTTCTTTTGGTATCTGCCACCGAACTCAGCCACGATGATTTCGTTTAATCTGATTGATGATAGTAGTGGCGAAATTATTTATGAAAGTACAATGAAAACCACTGGAGAAGGCGGCATTCTTAGCTTGAGTTTGCCAGAAAATTCTGGTTTACCGGCTTTGGAAATTGGCAAAGATTATTATTGGTCTTTGGCGATTATTTGCGATCGCCTTGATTTGCAGGCGAATCCTTTCGTTGAAGGGTTAATTAGACGAGTAGAACCCCCTGCCAGTTTACAACAAAAGTTAAAGCAAGCATCGGCACTAGAACGAGTTAATCTTTATGCCAATGCGGGCTTTTGGTATGACACGATCGCGGAACTGGCCAACTTGCGGCGATCAAATCCCGATGATTCCCAATTAGCTCAGGAGTGGGAAGAACTTTTGCGATCGGTGCAACTGGATCGGCTAGTCTTAGAGCCATTAAATCCTAACATTATTTCTGAGTTTAATTAAATGATTAGTCATTATTCTGTAGGGGCGAATGGCTGTTCGCCCCTACTTATTGGTTGTTAGTTATTAGTTGTTATTTGTTAGTTGTTAGTTGTTGGGTAGGAATTCTTTGGTTGTTGGTTGTTAGTTGTTGGGTAGGGATTCTTTAGTTGTTAGTTGTTGCCCCCCTTTGAAGGGGGGGTTGGAGGAGTTGTTGGCTATTGGGTAGGGATTCTTTGATTGCTGGTTGTTTGTTTTTTGAACCTTATCCCGAACCACAAATAACCAATAACTAATAACCCACAACAGTCAACAGTCAGCCCCTGTGCAGACAAAAATCAACGATTATTATTCAGGGCTTCCTGGACTTTTTCTACCCCTTCAGTGTCGTCTTGCTGTTGATAGAGTTTTTTGGCTTCTTGCCAAGCCGCGATCGCCTCTTCCATACGTCCTCGTGCTTGCAAAGCCAATCCTAACTCATAATGAGCTTCGGCATTATCTGGAGACAACTTAATCACCTGACGATAAGCGACAATTGCGGGAACATATTCGTCTCGCTTGAAATGAATTTTGCCAATTTCCAAGTGCGCTTCCAACAAATCGGGATTGAGGGAAACTGCCCGCTGATAGCCATCCAGCGCCCCATCAAGATCCCCTTGAACTTGCAGCATTTGGGCAATTTGAAAGTAAATATCTGGGTTGCGATTGTCCAGCCGCGCCGCTAATTGATAGGCGGAAATTGCGCCTTTGAGATCATTTTCTGCTTGTAAAAGTTTGCCAATTTGTAAGTGAATTAAAGCATTATTGGGATCGAGATCCGCTGCGTTTCTAAAATAGGCGATCGCCTGAGAAATCTCACCTTTTCTTAAAAAAGCATTCCCTAAACTCACATATAGACGACTTTGATTTGGCGCTATTTCCAAAGCTTCATTAAAAGCCACAATTGCGCGATCGAACTGTTCTTGCTCCATCAAAGCAGCGCCAATATATTCATACGCTTGCCAATATTCTGGGTGAGAAGTCGTCACATATTCATACATGGATAAAGCGGCTTCATAATCCCCTTTCTTCAGCAGGACTACCCCAATCCCCAAATAAGCATTCAAATTACTCGGATCCAGTTGAGCGGTACGCCGATAAGCAGCTTCAGCGGCTTCATAATCTTCTGCATTAGCCAAACTAAATGCTAAAGCATAGTGGAACTCAGCATTATTTGGGTCTAAAGCCACCGCTTTTCTATACGCTTCAACAGCAGCGGGAAAATTTTGTTGGCTGGCCTCTAAATAACCGATGCCAGAAAAAATCCGGGCATTTTCCGCATCCAAAGTCGCCGCTTGTTGATAAAGGGCTAATGCCCCCGCATAATCTCCAGCATCCACTAACTCCCGCCCTTTTTTCAGCAATTCATTCAGTTGTTTCTTATTACCTTGAGCATTATTTTGACTGACGACTTGCGCGAGAGTTTCCGGAAGGAATTGCGGGACTTGGGCTAAGGTGGGTAAAGGAGCGACAAAAATGCCTAAGAATAGGAGACTGACTCCAAAAAGCTTCTGCTTATGCACGGGTGATTTTCTCTTGTTTAGTGATAATGAGTTTTGGCTATAATAATGGCTCACGGACTAATTATAGAGCCTTGGCCAATTTTTGGTTAATACTGGTCATATCTACAATTAGCACTCTCCCATTTCTGGATATCCAGAAATGGCGAATTGGCAAGCCAGCGGCAATCGCGACAAGACAAATAAAAATAACTTATGATTTTAACGACGACAGATGTAGTTCAGGGACGAATTGTCACCGCGTATTTAGGGGTTGTCACCGCTGAGGTGGTGTACGGCAGCAATGCCCTGCGGGATTTCTTTGCCGGAATTCGGGATATTATTGGCGGACGCACCGGCAGTTATGAAAAAGTGTTTAAAAAAGCACAGGAAGAAGCCCTAGCAGAACTGGCCGAACGCGCCCAGAGTAAAGGGGCTGATGCGGTAATTGGCATTGAGATTGATACTGGAACTATTAATATTGATACTTCTGGGGCTTTGCTGTTGGTGACTGCCAGTGGCACAGCGGTGAAGTTGCAGTAATTGCGACGCCGAGGAACTTCTGAGTAGACCTCTTGCTTTCAGGACGGATCGATCCCCCCAAACCCCCCTAAAAAGAGGGACTTTTTAGGTTGGGAAAGCAAGAGGTCTAGTATTTACGGCATCGCACTCCGCAAGCTAACCAAAACTCACAATTTGAGTTTGAGGATGATATTATTCCATCGTTAACCGACGAATATCGCCGCTGATTTTTTGCTTCTAATTCCACCGGAATTTCCAGATATATTAATTATAGGTTTTATTTTCACCACAGAGACACTACACAAATGTTTAAACTCTCTATGCCCTCTGTTTTAATTGGCGATCGGTAATTTTTAAATAATCACGATAATTACTTTCTTTTTAACCAATATTATAATCTGATAATTTTCGATAAATCTTCATCTAATATCAGCTAATAATTTGAAATTATCAATGGGCAAATAATAGACATATTCAAAAAAAATGATGGCATAATCAGTCTGTGTAAACGTATAATTTTACCTGATGCAGATTATGAGCCAACTAAAAAATAAAAGAATATACAGAATAGCATCCGTCCGAGTGTCAAAGGTTACTCGGATTAGATTATGAACTAGATTATGAACAAATAATCCAGCGAATAAAAGTATCATAAAGAGAACATAATGAAAAAACCTAGCGGAAAAAAACCAGATTAATTAAAGCGGCTGGAGATAGGCAACCAAAGTTAAGTATTTGCGACCATATTATACTTATATTAGTATATCTTACTCACTTACCGACATTCCAAATCTTAGGGCTTTTGTTTGGCCTCAGTGAATCAACCACAAATTATATATATATTTCAACATTGGCTGGGGATATTCAGAGATTTACGGTAGGCTTCCCTGGTATAATAAGTAAAAAAACATGATCATCTATCTTAAAAAAAGATTAAATTCAGTTTTTATTATCTAGTAAAAACCAGCAAATAATTTTTTTTTGATTTAAATTAATTACATTAAACTCAACCAAAAAACACAGTTAATAATTATATTTTTAAGTTTTTTTAAAAAATATATTAGTAAATAAACGGGAGCAAAAGCGTTGCACATTCGTGGTATGCTAAGGATGAACATTAAAATAAAACATAGCGATGATTTGTCCTGTATGCCAATCTAAAAACATTAATAAAACCGGCCATAAAAGAGGAAAACAAAATCATTTTTGTAAAGATTGTGGTCGTCAATTTATTGATAGCTATTCTCAAGTAAGGCTATCCAGATCATGTCAAAGAACATTGCCTTCATCTTTATGTTGAAGGCAATGGTCTTCGTCGCATAGAACGATTAACTGGTGTTTGTGATAACACAGTTATTAATTGGATAAAAGCAGCCGCATTAAGCTTGCCAGAGCAACCAGATTATCAGGAAATTCCCGAAGTGACTCAAATAGATGAATTACAGACTTATATAGGTAAAAAAAATAAAATCTGGCTGTGGACTGCGGTCAACAAAGGGGTAGCCGGAATTTTAGCCTATGTAATAGGCGATCGTTCGGCGGCAACATTTAAACCATTATGGAAAATTCTTAAAGGATGGGAATCATTTTTTTATGTGACAGATGGTTATGTTGTTTATCCCCAATTTATTGACGAGGCCGCTCATATTATTAGTAAAACATACATGACTCGTGTGGAAGGGGAAAATACAAGACTAAGACATTACTTGGCTCGGTTACATAGAAAAAGTGTTATTCTAAATCTCTCTTAATGTTGCAACTCTCAGTCAGATTAGTTATTTATTATTTAAGGCATAAAAATGTACCTATTCCATTGACTTACTCTAGAGAGCCATTGCCAACCCGGTCTCTATAGCATACCACCAGTGTGCAACGCCGGAATTTTTAGAAATATCTCAACCCAGCGATTCGCGATCCGCGCCAGCGCGGAATCGCGATTTATTCCATGAATTTGAAACTAAGTTAAATATCTCTTCCCTTTCTCTCCTGCCTTCCCCTGAGAATATCCCCTGTCAAGGCTTTAGCCGCAGAGTCAGAATCGCTTTCTTTGGCTAAATGGCGAGACATACTCCCCATTTTGCCGGTTAATCTTCCTGATGCCATGCTATCTTTAATCCGTCGTTCTTTGATTACCAAAGAATCAGCACAGAAAATCACTCGGTTTACCCTTCAACTCGTAATGCGGCAGTATCTTAATCGTCCATGTAGCCAACGGCGTTTGGTTAGCCAAACCGTAAAGCATATTAGCGAAGCATATTGGCGAAGCATATTGGCGAAGCATATTGGCGATCGCTTCAGGTAAAAATGATCGAAAGCCAGAGGTCTATTCTATAAATAATTGAACGATTAAAAAAGCGTTGCTGATTTCTGGCATGATGGCGGGACAAGGATAATGTTTTTTATCGTCTAATGAACGCCAGCAATCAGCAACGCTTTGGCCGATCTAATCGCCAGGAGATAACATACTTAATTGGTTTTTAAACAAGTTCTCATTATCATCATTCTGATAAATACAGTTAATCGTTGGCGTCTGATTCAGATCCCCTGTGTAACCAAAAGTATTCATCCTATTTTTGCAATTTCGCACCTGATCGGGGCGAACTAAATTTCTTTGTTCCAAAATCGTCCAGTTATTAGTACGCAACACGCAACCCGGTTCCATTTTCGGTTGCGATATATAAACATGGAAAGGATTGTAAGTGACAAACATCCGAGTATCCATGACCACAGCGCTGGCGCCATACTGGATACAAAGTTCTGGATTTGGGGCATTCCGGTCAATGAACTCACGGGAGGCGACATTTTCGCTATTAAAGTTTGCCGTCGAACTAAAAGCGATGCCGATGCCAATTCCCAAAATAAACACCCCAGCTAAGATCGCTAGAGAAGTGTAGTTAAGTAGAGAATTCGAGGAAGACGATCCGTATTCTGAGCGATATCTACGTGCCATTATGTTTTACGTTACTCCCGCATTGAGTGATTAGGAAGAGCGATTAGGAATTATCTTCCCAGACTCTTTGTTTTGCTACGTTCTATTATGACGAATCTGAGGCCATAATGACCGCTTGCTCCTCAGATTTCCCGAAATTTGGCGGGTTCAACTCGGATCGAAGCCCTCGAATTCGCGCCGATCGCGAGATGTCAATTCAGTATTTTTAACTGATTCATCCCAAGCTTGCTCCCGGTTTGCCTAACTTTAGGTGTTGGCAGTGTATGGAGTTGAGGTTGGGGAAATAAACCTTAATTAATCAGCTTCCAGCCAGTTCTGAGTAAAGCGAGAAATGTGGCATATCCTGGATTATTTCCCGCTAAATCCGGTTTAGCATATTGGGGAAATTCTTCGTAATGTCGCCAAGGTTCGTGAGGGTTGCCCCGTAAATATAAAACTCTGTGAATCGTTCCCTCTGATTTCCAAGTCATTTGACCGCGTTGTAAATTATTCATGGTAATTTTGTCAGAGATTTTTGGCTATTTTGCAACCTTTAATTCACTAATCACTGATAGGTTAGTGGTACATCCGGTAAATTTTAGGCCGGTAAATTTTAGGATTGATTCTGGGATAATTGGCATCATTTTGTCAGAACAGCCCAGATTTTTTGTGGTATTGGTTACGAAATAAAGATGTTTGATTAATTTCTGACCCAGAAAATTTTCATAAATATCATGGTTTCTGGATGAACATCGAGTCTGGGGATTGGGGATTATGGTTAGGGGATCTACACGATCAATTTTTGTGATTTTTAAGGTTGAAGTTCCCAAGGACAGCGCGATCGCCTAGAAATGCCTGACCAGATGGGAAATCTTCGCCTAAACCGAGTGATATCCTGGTAGGCGATCGGCCAATTGTAAAAATTTTGTCACATTATCTCGCCGATTCTGGCTGGCTGTTTATGATAAAAAGAGACTCTCGCGTCGGCGATCGCTCCCCGAAGCCAAGTTTATGACTCGTGATTACCTAACAAAAATTCTGATCGTGGCCGCTAATCCCAAAAATACCGAAAAACTCCGACTAGATGAGGAAGTCCGGGAAATTCAAACAGGGCTGGAACGCTCGAAAAGTCGCCACCAGTTTCAGATTATCTCGCGAACCGCTGTGCGTCCCGATGACCTGCGCCGTGCTTTGTTGGATTATGAACCGCAAATTGTCCATTTTTCTGGACATGGGGTGGGGACTCAAGGGTTAGTCTTGCTCGATGACGCATCAGAAGCTAAGTTAGTCAGTGCCGTGGCATTGGCGAGGTTATTTAAATTATTTGCCAAACAAGTTAAATGTGTGTTGCTGAATGCCTGCTATTCCCAAGTGCAAGCCGAGGCAATTTGTCAATATATTGATTATGTGATTGGCATGGATCGAGAAATTGGCGATCGCGCAGCAATTAAATTTGCCGTAGGGTTTTATGATGCGATCGCTGCCGGTCGTTCCATTGAAGATGCGTATGAATTTGGCTGTAGTGCGATCGCCTTAGAAGGGCTTTCCGAAGCGTTAGCCCCAGTCCTGAAGAAAAAAGGAGAATCCTCTCACGATGGGTTACACTATCGGGCTGATTTTCTCGCTGAACTGAATCAAAATAGTCAGGATAGTCTGGAAAAAAACGTTGAAGAAGTTTATAGAAAAATTAATAAACCTATTGACGAAATGATTCCTGTAACCAGAAAATTTCCGCATAAAAATATCATCAATCACCCTGCCAATAGTCCCGAAAATTATTTTTCACTCAAATTATCAAAGCCCCTATCCTTAGAACAACCAGAAGGTCAGGTGCCTTTAGATTCTTTATTTTATATAGATCGTCCGCCCATTGAACAAGACTGTTATGAGACGATTCGTAAACCGGGGGCATTGATCCGCATCAAAGCGCCCCGCCAAATGGGCAAAAGTTCTTTGATGTCTCGGATTCTGCACCAAGTAAAACAGGAAGGTTATCAAACTGTCGAGTTAAATTTCCAATCCGCTGATGCTGACTTACTATCTAATTTAGATTTATTTTTACAGTGGTTTTGTGTTAGTATTAGCGAAGAATTAAATTTACCCGATCGCCTTGATAATTATTGGAAAGGCCCCCTGGGAAGTAAAAATAAATGTACAAAATACTTTCAAAAATATCTATTAACCGAAATTGCTGAACCCCTGGTCTTGGGTTTAGATGAAGTGGATCAGATTTTCCAACATCCCGAAATTGCCACGGATTTTTTTGGCTTACTCAGGGCTTGGCATGAACGAGGCAAAAATGAGGCACTGTGGAAAAATTTACGGTTAGCGATCGCGCATTCTAAAGAAGTGTATATCCCCCTGAATATTAATCAATCTCCGTTTAATGTGGGATTACCGATTTCTTTGCCCGAATTGACCCCCGCACAAGTAACAGACTTAGTGCAGCGTCACCAACTGAATTGGTCTGACAGTCAAATTCAGGATTTGATGACAATGGTGGGGGGACATCCTTATCTAGTCAGGGTTGCCCTTTATCAAATTGCCAAAGGACGCATGACTTTAGGGGAATTTCTCCAAATTGCCCCCACGGAAGCAGGCCCATACTATGACCATTTACGCCGTCATTTATTAAACTTAGAAAAAGATCCAGATTTAGTCGCCGCGACTAAACAGGTGATGGGATGCGATCGGGCGATCGAGATTAATGCTGCGGAAGCGTTTAAGTTACGCAGTATGGGCTTAGTCAAATTTCAAGGCAATGCGGTGATGCCTTTGGGGGAACTATACCGCCAATATTTCAGCGATCGCCTCCAAGGAGGTTTCGGCAGCATTCCTCCAGAGAACATCCCGGAAAAAACTTGCCCACTGGATCCGGTTTCCGGCACAAATCAAATTTCAGCAATAGCTGAGAATATGCCTCCCACCGCCCCTTTTTCTGTCGGGTCTTTGGTAGAAAGCAGTACCTTAGCGGCGATCGTTTTTACCGATGTGGTCAACTCCACCGCTCACATGGTCGCCAACCAACAGCAAATGCTCGAATTATTGAAGCGAGACTTTGAATTAATTCGAGAAATTTGTCAACGATATGGTGGACGAGTCCTCAAATCAACCGGCGATGGCTGGTTAATTTACTTTGACAGCGCCGTCAAAGCGGTGGCTTGTTCTCAACAAATTCAAAAAACCTTGAGTAAAAATGCCGCAAGTTTACCCCCTGATTTAGTGTTAGAACATCGGATTGGGGTTCATCTCGGTGATGTATTTTTCAGTGGCGATGATGTTTTTGGGGCTGGAGTGAATCTAGCCGCCCGTCTGCAAAGTCAAGCTAACCCTGGGGGAATTTGTATTTCTGATACGGTCTATGAAGTGATTAAAAATCATTTATCGATCCATGTCACCTATATCGGGCCACAGCAACTCAAAGGAATTCCTGAACCCGTGCGCTTGTATCAAATTAATCCTTAGAGATGCTTTGACAACGGCCAGGAAAGTCAATTTTTAAAGATATGATGAAGATTCGGGAGAATTTATTGACAAATCAGCAATGCTAACTGTTATATTAGTGAAACAAAAACCTGAGTAAAAGAAAACATAAAATTTCATCTACCAAAAATCATTGATAAAATATCAGATTTTTGGCAAGTTTTTATAGGAATACAAATTCACAAATACACAATTTTTTATATAAACTGGGTGCTAACGTTAACTTCGAGATTGTTCTAGAAATTGATGAGGTCATATCTAAAATGGGAGGTTTTAATGAATAAGAGCGAACTTGCTCCAGTGCAAATGCTGAAAGAGCCATCCGCTTGGTTAGGTGCGATCGCTATAGGATTAATCATCGTTAACCTAGCAATTCTCTGGAAAATTGACGATCAAGCCCACTTAGGCATGAGTGTTTTATTTTGGCTACCTGTGGGTTCACTGATTTGGGAAAAACGCCAAGAGTTAAATCTCAAAAGCGATCCAATTGGCAGTTTTATTGGTGCTGTACTGATTGGTTTCTTTTTATTCACAATCATGTCAATGCCCGCCAAACTTTCCGGTCAATTAAGTACCTACGATCCAATGTTGCGTCTGATGCCATTTTTATCTGGGCTTGGGGTAGCTTTAATCGCATCAGGCATCAAAGGCTTAAAACAGTACAAATCAGAGCTAATAATTCTCTTTTTTCTGGGAATTCCTGGGGTCATTATTACAGATTTACTCAAAATTGATATCTCGCCATTTACGGCCAAAATCTCAGCTTTTATGCTGTGGTACACTGGCCATGAACTGGTCTTAGAAGATGTTTTTATTTATTTACCGGGGGGGTCGATCAAAGTCTATGGTGGCTGTTCAGGGATGGAATCCATGACTTATCTGTTGGGACTATCGGCGGTTTGTTTAATCATGTTTCCTTTAGAACGGTTTAATCAAAAGCTTCATAAATTTTTGATCGCCAGCTTTGCCTTAACCACTGGATTTATCGTCAATGCGGTTCGGGTTGCCCTGATGGCAATTTTGGCGGCTTCCTCAAACCCAGACGCTTTTGATTACTGGCATGAAGGAGATGGTTCCCTGATCTTTGGTATGATTGCTGTCGGGATTTTCGGGCTGTTCTATATGTTCCTCCTGAAACAGGATGAACTTAAGCCACAGGATCCTGTAGAGTCATAACCGGGAGTAGTATTTTGAATAACTTACGCATTCCTTTTTTGGCGGTCGTTCTGGCTGGTATCTTGGTGGTGGCAATCAAAATCTTACTCGCTCCGGAAATCGAACCGCCAAAAAAAGAAGAGGAAACCCCCGGAGCCCTTTATCTACCACCGCTAAAAAATTATTCTTTTCCAGTTTTTTCGACAGAAAATGCTAGAATCTCAGCTTAGGAACTCCTGAAAAATCAAAATCTACCTGTAAACAATATAGTGACAAATATGAGTGACTCAAACATCAATCAATTACAAGAGTCGGTAGAAGATATTCGCCAGTTTGGTTTTAGCTTACTAAGGTCGGCAACGCTGTTTCGTTGGATTGGCTATGGTTTATTGATTTTCTCCTTGTTTGATACCATTGCCATTTTTATTCCCCCCTCTTTATTAGATCCCGTTTGGGAATTTCAGACTATTGGGCAATTAGTGGAAAGAGTTCCGGTTCCCTTGATTGGGATGGTTTTGGTATTTTACGGAGAAAAACTGGGTCGGAAAAAGTGGGAAATTACCCTGGTGAAGTTGTTGTCCTGGCTAACCGTGCTATTCGCGGTGATCTTTTTCCTTTTAGCCCCCTTGGGAATTGTGAATACTGTGCGGTTGAATAACCGCAGCAATGCTCAGATTGATACGGAAATGAAGCAGCGCACCGAACAAATTGCCCAGGTGAAAGATTTACTGGCTAAGGCAAGCAGTCCAGCGGAAATGCGAGAATTGATTAGCCGTCTAGATACCCAAGGTCGAGCTCCTAATATTACAGATTCGCAGCAATTGGATGAGATTAAAAAACAAGTCTCTGAGGTGATCGATCAAGCAGAAACGACGATGCAAACCCAAGCTCAGGAGGCTAAATCCAATCGCCAAATGAATTTATTCAAGAATTCCGTGAAATGGAACCTGGGGGCTTTAGTGGCTGGGGCTTTATTTGTGTTCCTGTTTACCGGAACAGCCTGGGCAAGAAAAATGTAGTTTTGGGCTAATTCTTAGTTCAGTTCTAAATCAATAGCTGGTTGATTTCGTTTTCATATATAAGAGCGCATCATTAGAGAAAGATCCCCCCAGCCCTCTCAAACAGGGGGCTTAAACCGGGGGGATTTTTACAATTTTGTCAGACCTTTGCCGGTCGTTGACCCCTACAGATCCGATCGCCAGAACTTTTTTGCTTCTGTGAAGGGGAAGGCGAACTGAACTTCTCGGTCTCCCCGTAATTGCCCAACGTCCGACCTTCCCCTCTTGCCGCCACGGATTACAATTGAGGATAAGAAAGAACATACTAGATTACACATTAAGGACTCATTGCCCCTAAGCCCTACCTGGGATAAATTCGCCTGCGGCGATCGCACCCCCCGGTAAACCACCCCGAAAAAGCTTTTTCTTGATCCAGGGTGCGCCGAGATCGGGAAACTGTAAATCCTGGAGGAAGTTTTGGATTGTGTATTCTACGGTTTTTTCTTTGACGACAACTCCAATGAAGACCCAAGCACAGGTTCGTTTATCTATATCTGAATATAGGTAGGGGGAAACCTGCCGTGTTGGATCCGATTTGGGGAGTGGGTCAATCCTCTGAATATTAAATATTGATTAAAGTGAACTGGAATTGCGTGAGTGTTCCCCTTAATTTGTCAGAAAATCTCAAAAATCTATTTCCCTTTGAATTAGATGATTTCCAAAAACAGGCGATCGCCGCTTTGAATGCCGGTCAATCCGTCGTGGTCTGTGCGCCTACAGGTTCAGGGAAAACCCTAATTGGTGAATATGTGATTCACCGAGCCTTATCCAGAGGGGGGCGAGTCTTTTATACCACCCCCCTCAAAGCCCTTTCTAACCAAAAACTGCGGGATTTTCGCCACCAATTTGGCGTAGAGAAAGTAGGACTTTTAACCGGCGATTTATCCCTGAATCGCGATGCCCAGATTCTGGTGATGACCACCGAAATCTTTCGGAATATGCTCTATGGCACGGAAATTGGTGCGGTGGGCACTTCCCTCGACGGGGTGGAAGCGGTGGTGCTCGATGAGTGCCACTATATGAACGATCGCCAACGCGGGACCGTGTGGGAAGAATCCGTGATCTATTGTCCGCCGGAAATCCAACTGGTAGCACTTTCGGCGACAGTGGCTAATAGTCAGCAGCTTACGGATTGGATTTGCCAAGTCCACGGGCCGACACAACTGATTTACTCCGATTTTCGCCCGGTTCCCCTGCAATTTCATTTTTGTACCACTAAAGGTCTGGTGCCTCTCCTCGACGGCAAACGAGAAAAAATCAACCCCAAGCTAAAACCCAGAGGCAGAAGCGGTAGCATCCGCCGCCAAGAACCCTCCTTACCGTTTGTCCTGTCCCAACTTTGGGAACGAGATATGCTCCCGGCGATTTATTTTATCTTTAGCCGCCGGGGGTGCGATCGCGCCGTGGAAGCGATCGGCGATCTGACCTTAGTCAACCCACAAGAAGCCAGGGAGTTAAAACAACGAGTAGAAGAGTTTTTAAGCCGCAATCCTGAAAGTAACCGAACCCATCAGTTAAGGCCGCTGTTACGCGGGGTGGCGTCTCATCACGCCGGTCTATTACCCACCTGGAAGAGCTTAGTAGAAGAACTGTTTCAAGCGGGATTAATTAAAGTCGTCTTTGCCACCGAAACCCTGGCTGCCGGAATTAATATGCCCGCCCGCACCACCTTAATTTCCAGCCTATCCAAGCGGACTGACGAAGGACATCGACTGCTGACGGCTTCAGAATTCCTGCAAATGTCCGGTCGGGCTGGTCGCCGAGGCATGGATGCCCAAGGCTATGTGGTGACATTGCAAACCCGATTTGAAGGGGCGAAAGAAGCGGCCATTTTAGCCACTAAAGGCGCGGATCCCTTGGTCAGTCAGTTTACCCCGACATATGGCATGGTACTGAATTTGCTGCAAACTCATCCCCTGGAAGTCGCCAAAGAATTAGTCGAATCCAGCTTTGGTCAGTATTTAGCTTCTCAGCGGGCAAAACCAGAACTCGCAGACATTGAAGCCCTGAAAACCCAACTAAAATTGCTCAAATCCCAAGTGGGGGAAATCGATGAAGCGCTTTACAAAGGGTATCAAAAATTGCGTGAACGCTTGAAAGTTGAGCAAAGATTGCTGAAAATTCTAGAAGAACAAGCGGATGAAACTCAAAGAGCGATCGCTGCTTTAGCCCTACAAAGCGCAAAACCCGGAAACCTTCTCAGCCTCAAAGGGCGTCACGTCAACACCAAGCATCCCATCCTCTCCTTATGGATTTCAGAAATACCTGGTGCCGGAAAATCACCCAATCTGATTTGCCTGAGTCAAGATAACCGCTGGTATGTGGTGACCAGTGCTGACGTGGTAGCGGTGCATGAAGAAAAAATTCCGTTTAATCCACAATGGGACTTATTCATTCCCAGCGCCATGATGCTCAAACCCGGAGAATCACGAAAAGGAGATGAACAGACTGCCTCCATTGCGGCACAAATTGTGGCGCAGACGAAACCCGTCATCGCCCCAGAAGTCTATGCCCAACAGCAACTAATCGCCGCATTAGAAGCCCAGTTATCCACTCATCCTCTAAATCAATTCGGTCTTCCGAGTACCTTACTCAAACGCCAAAACCGAGTCCAAGAGTTAGAAAAGGAAATCCGGCGTCAAGAACAAGAACTCCAAAAAGACCTGGGTTGTAACTGGCAAGAATTTCTGAAACTAATTGATATCTTGGTGGAAATGGAATGCTTGCTGCCAACTTACCGAGAAGAGGATGACGGCGAGGATAATTTTGCTTATGAAGTCACTCTCGTGGGAGAAAGTGCGGCGGCCATTCGTGGTGACAATGAACTGTGGTTAGGATTAGCCTTAAACTCTGGCTTTTTAGATGACCTTGACCCCCATCATTTAGCGGCAGCTTGTGCCGCTTTAGTCACGGAAGTTTCTCGTCCAGATACTTGGACAAAATATCAGCTTTCCCCAGAAGTGGAAAGAGTCTTAGGTCTGCTGCAACAAAACTGCCGACGCAACCTGTTTAAAGTCCAGCGACAGCATGGGGTGGCAGTCCCGGTGTGGCTAGAACGGGACTTAGTAGCCTTGGTGGAACAGTGGGCGTTAGGGGTGCAATGGTCTGAGCTTTATGCCCATACCAGTTTGGACGAAGGAGATATTGTCCGCATTTTACGGCGCACTTTAGATTTCTTATCCCAAATTCCTCATGTACCCCATCTTTCTGAGAGTTTGCGAGATAATGCTCGCCGTGCAATGGTCTTGATTGACCGTTTCCCGGTGAATGAGATGATTAATTGATGATTAATTAAAGTGCGAATGACTTAAACGGTTCAGAATTCAGGGCGGCGTTGCATTCGCGGATCTATCTTCACTCTTAAGCGAAAAATTATCGCCGCGAGTGCTTCCCCCCTACCAAGTTATTAAATAATTAAATAATTCAATAAATAATTCAATAAATCATTCAATAAATCATTCAATAAATGATTCAATAAATCATTCAATTAACGATTGGACGGATATGAGGTTGTGTTAAACTGACAATTCGATGTTCTATACTGTTCTCCTCATTCGACCACATCCACTCCTGCTGACGGGTAATTTCACTGGCTACCAATAAATTCCTTGCCTTCTGCTCAACTCATATTCGCTCGCTCCTGAATCAATTAATTTATCTATTTGTCTCAAGTTTCGTTTAACATATTGTAGTTGTTGCTTAACTGCGTTTCTCCTTTCTTTTTGAGATGGCTTTTTCTTTTTGGCAAATTTCAAATAGTCTTTTCGGGCTTTTTGTCGGTAGGTTCTTGGTTTTTTCTTGAGTCTAACTCTCAATAATTTATATAAGATGTCTAGGGTCAGTTCGGTCGTTTTCCTAGCTTGATTTAATAGCTCTACATCCGTGGGGTATTTGACATCCGCCAGTGCTACCGTCGCCTCAATTAATAGCTGATCTCTATTTTTTACTTCGCTTTCTTCTGACTTTTTTGGGCAAGTTTCCACCGGCTTAAATCCTCGACCTCTTTGCACAATTTTTCGATTGATTTTTTGCAGCAGCAGGCCACTTATTATTTGCCGAAAATAAACCATCATTGAGGGGTCGAATGGGGCTTCCTGGCTATACCCTTTTTCGCCGATAAAATACTGTAAGTAAGGGAAATCGCTTGATTTGTTGCACTGTTTCTCGGTTACATATGCCCAATTTTTATTTGATGATTAAGGCTCATAGTGCCATGGGAAAAGGTTTCGCTGGTGTTCCCATTTCATCGGAGAAATTTTGGGAATATTCTGCCTCAAATTCTGACCAAGGAATCAGGTTTGCCAGAATTAACCAACGATTTTCTTGAGATAATTAGCCTTCAAAGGTCAGTTCTAAGGCTTCTTCTGGTTCGGAGGATTTTGGTAGTTTTCGATACATTTTTCCCAAGGAGATGCACGATAATTGCCCATTTTACCTCTTTTTCCTGTCTTTTTTCGGGGCTTTAGACTTCTCTGAGGCTTGTCTAGTCAGCTTTTCGCTTCTTTTCAGCAAGCCCTAGTTAGGAAAAATTAAGTCTCTGTAGGCATTGGCTTTGTCTGAGATGCTCCCTTTTAAATTGGTATTAAAAGTAGAGATTTCTTACGTTCAAAATTATGCCACTAAAGTATGGGATTGATCTGAAAATGTAATTGGTCGTAAACCATACATTTAATATTGATAGGACTTACGCACTCACTCTATATATGGGGCAATTACCAACGGTAAAGCCCCTAGAAAACTATAAATATCAATACCGTGCGTAAGTCCTAATTGATGGGTAACTCCGATAAAACAGCGGTGCTGCTGGCAGCAACCCTTATCGACTCTTCACAAATGCTTCATTGCAGACACAACCTAACGGCGCAACCTTGGGAAATTCAAGCCGTTTCTGGTTGGATACATCTCCATTGCCACGATGACCAGAAATCGGACCTAAATTATTAGGGGTTGCTTGGCCTGCGGTCATGCCCTTCGTATTTTGCGGATAATTCCACAAATTCAAATCAAATCGATAAGCACCATGCCATCCTCGGGTAAAGTTCATCGTGATCACATTGCTTTTATCCATGACACCCACAACCGGGTCATAGTACCAAAAGCTTAAGATTTGATTGGCTGTACCTCCCGCCACAGTGCCATAGTTGTACTGAATATCTACACCTTCAGCCGGTCCCTGATATGTAAAACAACCCTTGCCAAACTCTGTACCATCTGCATTCAGGACACGAAACACATAAGCAGTTTCATTGACTGGCGGCGGCGGTGGCGGCGGCGGTGGTGGCGGTGGTGGTGGCGGCGGTGGCGGCGGTGGTGGCGGCGGTGGTGGCGGTGGCGGCGTTGGCGTTGGAGAAACATTCACCGGCACTAATTCCCATTGTTGATTGCTGGGATTTTCTGACAATTTGGCTGTGGTGACAGGGCTATAGTCCTCACTGCCAAAAAGTTCTAAAACCCGAGCATCAACTTTACTCTTAATGAACAGGCCTTCCACCGACCACTTTTGATTCAGGTTGCTGCTATCTGGGGGCTTTACCACTGTGGCACGATAGAGCGGTTGAGTGGGATCAAACCCTAACCACTGGGCATACTGTGCCTGCATGAACATAAGCCCTTCGAGATCATGTAATCGGCTTAAAATCTGCTGGCGTTCTGTCTCTGTCTTGGGGTTTTGCAACTTAAAGTGCAAACATTTGATCACGGCGGGCAAAATGTCTTCTTGCCCGATTTCCAGCACCCAACCATTGACTTTACTTTTGATGTACCCTTCTGGGGTAATCGTCCATTGTTGATGGTCTTTCCGAGCATCTTGGTGGGTCGCTATCACCCATAAAGGCTGAGAGATATCTCGAAAGTGAGTGCCATATACATTGTCTAGATCAATTTGGAGAACTAATCCATCGATCTTACGCTTAATCAGATAGTATTGCTCGGTCATATTTGTTCACCGAATATCCTATGTTTGAAGATAATTAGCCAAGGATTATTTTCCTTGTTATTCTCCAAGTCTGAACCTAGCATATTTTGGGATTTTGTTCCGAAAAATTATTGTTTCTTAATATATATAGCAGTCTTAAATCATTCCTGTAGGGGCAATTGATGAATTGCGCCCCTATTGTCCAGTCCGATAGCAGACTCCCGCCACAAATTCTAAAAGAAACCGGGTAACTTCGGGGAAACCCGGTTTCTCTTTCCGGCACCGGATAACCATCACAAAAGCTCATCGTAATGACATTGCTTTGATCCATGACAACCACCACAGGCTTACATAGTACCAGAAGTTAAAGATTTGATTGGCTGTATATCTGGCGACAGTGCCATAGTTGTAATGAATATCCAGACCTTCAGCCAGTACCAGATAGATAAAACAAGCTTGGCCAAATTCTGTACCAGATACATTCCAGACACGAAACACATGGGCAGTTTCATTGACTGACTGCGGGGCTGACTGCGGTTGGGAAGGCGGTGGGGAAATATTCACCGGCACTAATTCCCATTCTTGATTGCAGGGATTTTCTGAGAGTTTTGCTGTGGTGACCGGGCTATAGTCCTCACTGCCAAAAAGTTCTAAAACGCGCTCGTCAACTTTACTCTTAATGAACGGGCCTTCAACGGACCACTTTTGATTCAGGTTGCTGCTATCTGGTGGCTTCACCACTGTGGCACGATAGAGCGGTTGAGTGGGATCAAACCCTAACCACTGGGCATACTGTGCCTGCATGGTAACCAACCATTCGAGATCCCTTAATCGACTTAAAATCTGCTGCCGTTCTTCCTCTGTCTTGGGGTTTTGTAACTTAACCTTCAACGCTTTGATGATTGCGGGCAAAATGTCTTCTTGCCCGATGTCCAGTACCCAACCATTGACTTTAATTTTGATGTAGCCTTCTGGGGTAATCGTCCATTGTTGATGGTCTTTCTGAGCATCTTGTTGGGTCGCTATCACCCATAAAGGCTGAGAGATATCTCGAAAGTTAGTGCCATATACATTGTCTAGATCAATTTGGAGAACTAATCCATCGATCTTGCGTTTAATCAGATAGTATTGCTCGGCCATAGTTTTTTACCGAATATCCTAGGTTTGAGGATAGTTAGCCAAGGATGATTTTCCTTGTTAGTCTCCAAGCCTGAACCTAGCATATTTTATGATTTTATTCCCAAAAATTATTGTTTCTTAATATAGAGACTCTCCGTTTCGTTCAGAAGTGCTAGGGGCGGCATCCCTGCCTTTGTAGGGGCGAAGTATGATCCGTAGATAATTTTTTAGTTTTAGTAGAGATTTATCCGCGAATTCATCACCCCTACGGCGATATTTACAGGCATCATTTACAGGCATCGGAATGCTGCCAGTGTTAGGACAGGTGGGCTGAAGTCTTGGCTAAGACAAAAGCCCTAAACCAACTCGACGCAAATCTAAATTACAAGGAAATTCTGGACTGATTTGCACTGGGGGGACTTTGATGTGATTTGGCGTATGACCATGAGGGACAAACCGACTGGTTAAACGTCCTTGGGCTTCCCGATCATTGATCGGAAAATTTGTCCAGAGTGTGCCATTGGGATCGTGACAATAAAGCATACAACCACCAATAGAACGTTCTACCCAAGTATCCACAATGTCAAAAACTAAGGGCCAATGAGGTGCGATCGCGGGATGTAAACTCGAACCAAGTTGTCGAGCCCGATATCGGACTCCGCCCACAAATTCTCCCTGCACTCCTGTGGACTGTAATGGCACTGGATAACCATTACAAATGACAAGATGCCGTCCTTGTGTTGCCCCAGTTAATAATACTTGAATTCGTTCCATTGACGAATCCACATATCGCGCTGTTCGGCCATTATTTACCTCTTCTCCTAACACCGGCCAAAGTTCCAAAGCATGACGCAACTCTAACTGAATCCCGTCTTGATTAATTTCCCCATACCGAGGAAAGCGAAACTCAAAAAATGGTTCATACCAGGCAAATTCAAATGGATAGCCTGCCTGTTGTAATTGACTAATGACATCTTTAAAATCCTGGGCAATATAATGGGGCAGAAAAAACTTATCATGGAGCATTGTCCCCCAACGAACCAAACGGTTTTTATAAGGATGCTGCCAAAACTCAGCCACCAATGCCCGAATTAATAAATTCACCGCTAAACTCATCTGGGGATGGGGCGACATGGTGATACTGCGAAACTCCAATAATCCTAACTGAAGTCGAGGATTTTCTACGGGATATAATTTGTCAATACAAAAGGCGGAACGATGGGTGTTGCCACTAATATCAATCAGGAAATTCCGCAGGAGGCGATCGACTAACAAAGGTTCAATATTTTCACTTTGTTCTAGCTGGGTAAAAGCAATTTCTAACTCATATAAAGTATCGTTACGGGCTTCATCCACTCGCGGCGATTGACTGGTAGGTCCGACAAATTCCCCGGAAAATAAATAAGACAGACTGGGATGATTTTGCCAGAAACTAATCAAACTTTTCAGCAAATCTGGCCGACGCAATAACGGACTTTCGCTGGGGGTCGCCCCGCCTATGGTAATATGAGAACCACCCCCCGTGCTCACGGTTCGGCCATCGAAGGTATATTTTTCGGTTCCTAAGCGAGTCAGTCTGGCTTCTTCATAAAGAATGTTGGTAATATTCACCAATTCTGACCAATTTTGGGCCGGATGAATATTCACTTCAATCACCCCTGGGTCTGGGGTAATTTGAAATCCCTGTAAGCGGCGATCGCACGGGGGAGTATATCCTTCTATTTTCACTTTTAACTCAAGTTCTACCGCCGTATTTTCCACACAAGCGATTAAATCCAGATAATTTTCGGCGGCACTAATGGGCGGAATAAAGATATAAACTATCCCTTGGCGAACTTCTACCCCTAGGGCGACTTTAATACTATTCGGTTTTGCCGAAACTGTCGATTGTTTTTCGGCATATCGCCCTGTGACACGGGCAAAAATATCCCCCAAAGGTTGACTTTGTTGCTCAGGTTTCACCAACACTTCCCACTGGATATCTTCTGGATCTGCCCACTGAATTGATTGGAAGGGCAACCGTAATCCCGCTGGAGACTCTCCGCCGATTAAAGTAAACTTAGGCTCGACTTGCCACGGGCAACTAATCCATTGTTCTTCCCCCTCTTTCTCGCCCCATAATAACGGTAAAATATAAGCCTGTAACTCACCATTTCCGTCATAAGCTGGGGTAATATTCTGTGAACTCACTCCCAAATATTTAACTAAATGATGAATAAATTTTTCCGCCTCTTGGATGCCATAGCCATAATCCTGATTATCCGCCGCGCATAACTCAAAATTTCGCCAAATCGGCATTCGATCGCACCGCCAATAACAACCTAATGCCCAACGGGGTAAGGCTTCTCCCGGATACCATTTACCCATGCCATAATAAAGTAGTCCGCCCGTAGAAAAGCGATCGCGCAATCGTTGGAGCAAAATTCCTGCCAGACGGCGTTTTTCTTCCCCCAAAGCCCCGACTTGCCATTCCGTTGAATGATAGTCATCAATGGAAATAAATGTGGGTTCTCCTCCCATTGTTAAGCCCACATTTGCAAAAGTGAGTTGTTGCTCGACGGCCTCTCCTAAATTCGCGATCGCTGACCATTGTTCCTGGGTATAAGGTTTAGTCATTCTCGGCGTTTCTTTAATCCGAGAAACCGCGATCGAAAAATCCAATTGACTCTCGCAAGGTTCAATCGTACCCGCGATCGGTGCCGCCATTGCCGGAGTAGCAGAACAAGCCAGAGGAATATGCCCCTCAGCCGCCAACATTCCCGAAGTCGGGTCTAAACCGATCCAACCAGCCCCAGGGAGGTAAACTTCCGCCCAAGCGTGTAAATCCGCCATATCATTTTCTGGACCTGCTGGACCATCCAAAGGTTTTTGATCTGCCGCCAATTGGATCAAATAACCGGACACAAATCGAGCCGCTAACCCTAAATGACGGAAAACTTGCACTAACAACCAGGCGGTATCCCGACAAGACCCGGTTTTTTTCTTTAACGTAGTCTTACAGGATTGAATCCCTTCTTCTAAGCGCACGGCATAAGTAATTTCTTCGTGGATTTTCTGGGCAATGGATAAAATAAAATTGGTGGTAAACTGGGGTGATTTATCCAGTTTATTAATCCACTCCATCAATAAACGGCTACGTTCTTCGATGGGTAAATAAGCTCGTAATTCTCGGCGTAATTTCTTGGTATAGTTAAACGGATACTCCACGGCGTAATCATCAATCAAAAAATCAAAAGGATTGAGAGTTTTCAGTTCAAGTATCAAATCTACTTCAATTTTAAAAATATCAGTTTTATTAGGAAAGTTTAACTTAGAAATCAGATTATAATTAACATCTCTCCGCCAGTGAATCGAATAATCTTCGGGAGTAATTTTTAATGCATAACTTTGAATTTGAGTCCGCCCGTAGGGTATGGGGTGTAGGCGAAGAATATGCGGCCCTAAGATAATCGGACGTTCAAATCTGTATAATTTTTGATGATTGAGAGCAACTTGAATTGACATGGTGATTTCCTGATTTTTCACTCAATGGTTAACCGTTTATGTTTAAAGGTTATTCTTAAAAATTCAGGATTATGCTCAATCGGGTGGGTATCGCCCAGTAAAATCATCCAAGATACTAGGACTTACGTTACAAATTAAGTTCCAAAAAAATATCAAATTATGTAAGTGTTATGTGAAGTTTTTAACCACCGAAAAACCCGATTCCTGCAAGAAACCGGGTTATTTGGTTACACAATCCGTGTCACACCAAACGATTTCCACAACTGGCACAGAAGCGATCGCTCGGTTGTACCGGATTCCCACATTGGGTACAAAAATGCCGACCGGATCCGGATGATAAATCAGAAGATTTACCCATACTCATTTCCATGTTCCCCATCCGCATTTGCATAGGGTTCATAGACATTTCCATATCCCCCATTTTCATCGGCTGCATGGGCTGCATAGGCTGCATAGGCTGCATAGGCTGCATGGGCTGCATGGGCTGCATGGGCTGCATAGGCTGCATGGGCTGCATAGGCTGCATGGGCTGCTGACCGGATACCGAAGAAGATGTTTGCTGAACTTGTAGCTGTTGAGCGTTGGACAGAGAAGGACTCTGACTCATCACGCCCATACTACTGCCTTGAAGTTGGACAAAATGTTGCCCCGTTTCAGTATTAATCCGCAGAATTACGGCATTGTCCTTGCGGAACACCGTTGGCGGTTCAGTCCACGGACCTGTGGAGAAACCACTACTCGCTTGCTGTTGTTGACCGGGCCCACCACTCATAATTGTGACGATGGTTTGTGTTCCTTGATTTTCCAGATAAACCTGTTGCCCGGTTCCCAGGTTGCATAAATAAGCCATTTTAAATGCCTCACGGCAATTTCACCCAGGGTTTAATTTTACTCCAATCCTTTGAGAACTTAGGGCGATTTTTTCTCTTTTTTAAGAAAATTCAGAATCTTTTAATTATTCAAAATATTTGTTATTTGTTATTTGTTTATGGTTATCTGTTATTTGTTATTTTAGCCGATCGCTAATCGGGAATGCTGTTGGCAGAGCCAAAAATTACCAAAAATTAATTACAAGGGTTATCGTTGCGGATTTAGTCCGTCAATATTACATCATTACATCAATATCAAGAGAAGGAAAGCCGGTCTTATCTGCCCCGACGCTAAAAAGCTTCTAGGGGATAAAGTCTTACGAAAGAAATTCTCAAGGATATTTGTGGGACGATCCGGGCGTCGAAGTAGGATTAAAAAATCATCATACTTCGACTGATTTTAAACAACTTTTAGACAACAAATTATCAAGCAGTTAAAATAAGGCACAAGCCAAATCTTGACATTCTTGTTGCAGCAGAACCATGAGTTTTTGATCTCCTTTGGCTTGAGCGATATTCATCCGTCGTTCTAGACTCCGGCAAATATTAGCCCGGTGAATCTTCTCCATATCCTGCAAGATCGTTGCTATGTCGCGTTGGTCGTATTTGCGGTTCGACAAAACACCTGTTTTTTTTACGGTTGTGACGACGGTGGGAACCGTTGCGGGTGTGGCCTCGACTACTTTGGTTTCTGTCGGGCTATGACTCACATAAGCTAGGCCGCGATACTTGAGTAAGTTACTCGGTTGAGTCACCGGAACATGGCGAGGATAGCGAACTTGCCACTGGCAACCCCGATATAAACCTCCGGAATCTTCTATCATATCAATGCTTGGAGGATCGTCATTACTGTAATTCAGGCCACGATAGCTAAGTTTCATTTTCTTTGATCCTGATTTAAATCTAGTTACTTAAGTGATTTATGGTATTGATGACAAAAAAATTTTATGTCTGTATTGTATTATACAGTTACTTTGGCAAAATGTCAAAGAATCCATATATTTTGGGGGCGACTTGGGAGCGACTTGGGAGCGACTTGGGAGCGACTTGGGATCGACTTGGGATCAACCGTTGGCAGGGATTCGATCGCCGCAATTTCCAACTTCCCTCATTTTTAGCCTTTAGTCACCAGAAAAACTGGCTGGAAAAAAGCCGATCGCTGCCAAAGGTAAAGTTTTGTAGCAAATTGACCAAATTAGCAATATATAAGCCCGACGAAATCGAGAGTATCCCTTGATTTTGGTAATCTTCGAGCTATCTTGTAATAAAGAGTTTTGGAACTGGTCATGCGTTCATCTTCATTAACGGCATCTACAGCCATAATGATTCTTTTATTGACTGCTTGTGGGGGAGAAACCGAACCACCGGCAGCAACTACTCCTACGGATTCAAGTACACAAGCTCCAGCCACCACTGCTGCACCAGAAGCGGCCAAGGATCCAGCGGCTCAAAAGCCACCTGAAGCGCCACCCGGTGCAGATTTTAAGAGTCCGATGGTGCCCGGAAACGATCCGACGGCGATCGGGAATTTGCTTCAGCCGACCAGCCCTGAACAGAGGCTGGCACAAATTGAAAGAGAAAGAAACCAAAATCGGTCAAATCCTTTTGGGGCGCCAGGATTGAAAATACAGCCAGTCGAGCAGATGCGATTATCGCCTCCTGAACAACTGGAACAAGCGGTTAAAAACCTACAACCTCTAGCTGTCCCAGATTTGCCGGAGTTACCTTTGCTCTCACAAACAACAGTCCCAGGTGCGCCTCCCCAGGAGCCTCGATCTGTCCCTGCGTTGCCCGGTTTGCCCTTGATCTCACGAACAACAGGCGCAGGTGCGCCTCCCCAGGAGCCTCGATCTGTCCGTGCGTTGCCCGGTTTACCCTTGATCTCACGAACAACAGGCCCGGGGACACCTCCCCAGGAGCCTCGATCTGTCCCTGCGTTGCCCGGTTTACCCTTGATCTCACTAGCACCTTCCGCAACCCAAACACCTCTAGGTGTCTCTGGGGGAAATGGGACGACTCCAGGGAGCAATCAAGGGCAGCCACAGGGCGAAGGCAACGGTCAACCGATCGCCCAAATTCCGCCTTCGGCTCAAGCACCGCGAGGAGTTCCTGATTTACCGAAGTTACCCACGCCAATTGGCCCCAAGCTGCCTCCGGATCCGGTTGCACAGGCACCTCAAGCCCCGCCTTCTCCACCACCCCCACCAGATACTAAACTGGCTGATGCCACAGAAGTGACTGGGGTGATCGAAGTGGGTAATCAAATTCAAATTATTGCCAAGGCTCCCAATGAACCCAGCAGTCGATATATTAAAGTGGGGCAAAAAATTGCCAATGGTCAGGTGACTGTAAAAAGGGTGGAAAAAGAAGACGGTGAACCCATCGTTATTTTGGAACAAAATGGCGTTGAAGTCAGAAAACCCATTGGGCAAGCAGTCGCGATCGCCACTGATGATAAAAAATAGTTGCCACTTGTTTATCACCCAGTTGATTTTACCAATAATATTTAATTTCCTGAAGATTATTGGTGTAGTCAAAACAAATAATTAGTGGTTCATCATCGAGTAATGAATAAAATTTATGCTGGGAATTAGTGATGATAAATTATCATAAATTTTCTATAAATAGTTGCATATTTTTGCCTATTTTGAGGATGGGTTAGATGATGAATCACTGATTTAAATTTGATGAGAGAATAGGAGATGTTGTAACTATGAAAAAGTCAATCGCCCAACTAGGAAGCACAATTTTACTAGCTTTGGTTTGGGAATTTATGGCTTATGGAATTAATCCTTTACCTAGTGGTTCTCAAGAGCAGTCCAGACCGCCAATTTGTGAACCGAGAATCACCACAGGTCGAGCCAAATGTAATTATGAAGGTGGGGATAACTATGAAGGCAATTTAGTCAATGGCATTCCCAATGGTCAAGGCATTTATGTCTATGGCAATGGCGATCGCTATGAGGGACAGTTTAGAAATGGTCGTCCCAATGGTCAAGGAGTTTTCATATTTGCCACTGATGCCCGCTTTGAAGGCACTTTTCAAGATGGGGTGATCATCCGTGGTCGAGTGATATATGAAACTGGGGAAATCTACGAGGGACAGTTTGGTATTGTCGAACAAGTTCAAAGTGGGGAGATCAGTAGCCAACCCGATGGCCGAGGAAGATTTACTTATCCTAATGGCGATTACTATGAAGGAGAATTCTTTGCCGGTTCTCCTTTTGGCCAAGGAGTATTTGTGCGAGCCGATGGCAGCCGTTGTCAAGGACAATTTTTCAATCAAGAACTAGATGCCAGAGGCAGTTGTAGCTTTGCCAATGGGATCCGCTATGAAGGGGAGTTACGCGGCGGAGTTCCCCACGGAAAGGGGACGCTTATTTATACCGATGGCCGACGAGTTGCCGGACAGTTTCGGGAAGGTAGACCTTTTGATCCCAAAAAATAACCCACAAAATTCCTCAAAAATGACTAAATTACCCAGCGGATAGATAAGCTGTTCAATGATTACTTTGGTTTTTAGCAAAATAGGTTTTTTGCTAAATTTTTTATGGGGCAAAAAATCAGCTAAATCATCCAACATTCATCAGCGCAAAACCCTATCTGATGGGTAAAATAATCAGCCCTAATTAGTTCGGCGATCGCCTTTATATCGCCTTGATGACGGAAAATATTGATAATGAATTGATAATGATAATTGTTGGAGGCGCCTAATTTTATGACGAACTCCCCTGGATCTTCCTCTGTGGGCAGCCAGTCTCCCTTTGATTTTGTCCCTTATCCGACCCAGGACTCCGATCTGCTCAAGCAACTTGAGTTTATCCCTGGCTTAAAAGAAATCTTGATGTTGCGTCAAGTTCATGCCCTAGAACACGCAACAGTGTGGGTATTGAGTGAATCCGATCCCCGCAACTTTACCGGGGGTTCAACGGCTTCAGCACGGGATAACCAAGGCCTCGGCGGGATGTCCACGGATCAAGGATTTTATCTCTATGGTCAAGTTAGTACACAACAACTGGAACGAGCGGCCAAAATTGCCCAGACTCGTCTGACTAGCGGGGAATGGGATTTAGCGGTACATCCCCGTTGCGGGACAAATTTGTCCGTGGGAATGCTTCTAACTGCGGGTTTTGCCCTGGGGGTTCATTTGCTGTGGCCCCGTGGCCCGATTGAGCAACTGATTGGTTTGGGGGTGGCCGCTACTACTGCCGCTACCCTGGCGCCAGATTTGGGCAGCGTCGCCCAAAAATATCTCACAACTTCGATTCCGTTTAATCTGGCAATTGAAAATATCCAGGCTACACAAGACTTGTGGGGCAGGCAGGCGCACTTTGTGCGGGTCAGTTGGCGAGAATCTTAATAAAACTTAAAGGGTAGAACTGACCCAGAATCCCAAGAGCATAGTACCCTGAGAAAAAATCAACCCATAAAACATAATTCACTTAAGGGGATAAAGCACTTATGGTTCAACGTGGTTCTAAGGTTCGGATTCTGCGTAAAGAGTCTTACTGGTATCAAGATGTTGGCACTGTGGCCTCTGTCGATCAAAGCGGTATCCTCTATCCAGTGGTTGTTCGCTTTGACAAAGTGAATTACAACGGGTTTAGTGGCAGTGCTGGTGGCGTGAACACCAATAACTTCGCTTTGAATGAATTGGTTGAGGTGGAAGCCCCAGCCAAGAAGCCCGCGAAGAAGTAGGATCTCAGGAAAACGATCGGGCGAAAGCGATTTGCCAGTAATTTTCCTTCATGGTTGGTAAAACGGTAAAACATAGTCAAAGCGCCCGATTTTTTTCAGGAGGACCTGATTCTATGACCCTTTTTGGTTTCTAGGCGATATGCCAGAACTGCCAGAAGTGGAAACGGTGCGTCAGGGTTTAAATCATAAAACCCTGGCGCAAGAAATTGTGGGGGGAGATGTGTTGCTGGCTCGCACCATTGCCCCCCCGATTTCTCCTACGGATTTTTTAGCTCACCTCCAGGGTGTCAAGATTCATCTCTGGCATCGTCAAGGGAAATATTTACTCGCTGAATTACACACGACGGCAAATCCGCCCCAGTCTGCCGGTTGGTTAGGGGTTCATTTACGGATGACAGGCCAGCTTTTGTGGGTTAAACCGGAAACTCCGTTACAAAAACACACCCGCGTCCGCTTGTTTTTTGCAGGACATTCCCCAGAGGGCGATTCCGCGAAAGCGGTGCGAGAGTTGCGGTTTGTGGATCAGCGCACCTTCGGGCGGATGTGGTGGGTGCCTCCCGAAACCGATGTAGCCAAAGTTGT
>NZ_LIUQ01000143.1 GCF_001276715.1 Planktothricoides sp. SR001
GCTAATCTTGTAGGGGTTTGCTCAACACACTCACGGTCTTAAGCAAACCTCTGCGTGTAGATCCGCGATTGATCCGATATAGCAGTCCTATATCAGTTGTGGAATTGTAGGGGTAACAGGTTTGGCAAGCGTGAGCTTACCCCTAAACGCGCAGGGGCTTGCCACCGCGCAAAAGGATTTGCCCCGACAAAAATATTACGATTGAAATAGGATTGCTATATCAGCTAAGATGAAAATTCCCGGAGTGCTTGAGGCAATCATCCCATGACAGAGTTTATCACCCAAGGAAAATTTCGACCCCTGGTAAAAAAAGTCTAGAAAAAGCATACAACTTGGCGATTAACAAGCCGAATCTATCTTTTTCCCAGTGTATGGGTAACAGTTTTCGTCAAACAGTAGCGGGTATATTTGCTCATCCAGAAATGAATCAAGAGATCATGTTGTCAGGACACATTCAGGCAACGATGGAACGAGCCGAAGCAACGGTTGGGGAATATGTGATCGCCGCGCAAGACACAACTTATTACAACTACTCAGGACATAAAAAAATGTCTGGGTTAGGGGTAATACAAGGGAATGTCCGAGGATTGATGCAACATAATGTACTACTGCTCAATGAACAAGGTTTACCCCTAGGACTCTTAGGACAACAATACTGGACTCGAGACGGAGGTTTAGACCTGCCAGAAGGAGAAAAAGAAAGTAGTAAATGGCTCAAGGGGTTGAATGCCATCAATCAGCAAGCCAGTCAATCGAGCAAACGCTTTGTGACCGTAGAAGATAGAGAAGGAGATGTTTTTAGTTTTTTTAAAGCCGAACGAAAGACAAATGTAGATCTGCTCGTCAGGGTATATCAAGCTCGTAATTTGGAAATCGTCAGCAGTAATATAGTCTGCCAATTGCCCGATGTGTCGTCTCACTTGCCCGACTATGGAACCCAACGAGTACGCATTTATCGTCAAAACCGGGAAGTAGAACTGATTCTTCGCTTACGGGCAGGGGCAGTCAATGTTTATCCAGATAAAAATTTGAGTGCCAACAAGCATAAAACCCAAGGTTTATCTTTGGTGGTCGCCCAAGAGATCGGTTGTATCGATCCCAAAACAAACGAAGATATCTTCTGTTCAGAAGATGCAGCCACATGGTATTTACTGACCAGTCTTCCGATTGCCACTACCAGTAATGTCCAAAGGGTGACTCGATTTTATGCCCTGCGATGGCGGGTAGAACGCTTTCATTACACTCTTAAGTCTGGTGCTTTACAGGTGGAAAAATTACAAGCAAGATGATATTCAGACATTGATTAACTCCTTGGCTTTTTATTCGGTCGTGGCTTGGCAGATTCTCGCTCTTACTTATGCCGTCAGAGAAAACCCAGACCAAAGTGCCAGTATTCTGTTTGATGAGTCTGAGGTGATTCTGTTAGAAAAAGTATCTTCTAAAAAAATCATCTCTATACGTGATGCTGTCTTAGCTGTGGCCAAAATTGTCGGCTTTGCACCTACCAAAAAGCAACCATACCCTGGGGTTAAAGTCCTAGCTACTGCAATCGAAAGATTTTTCTTTATTAAGCTTGGTTCTACTGCATGAATCAAAACCCCTACAAGATTAGTTTTGGGAGAGGGGAGAGGGGTGAGGGCTTATTTCCCAATTGATTTAGGATTGCTATAAAAGTGAATTTATCGTGCGTTCAACCTTTATTTATCGCATAAAACGCCAAAAATGGTGATTCTATAATAAAAATATTCAAAATACATCTCGGTGATTACTCTCA
>NZ_LIUQ01000045.1 GCF_001276715.1 Planktothricoides sp. SR001
TGACGCAAGAAACCGGGTTTCTTAACTGCATCGTTTAATTGAATGGAGTTTCCAATCAATTAATATCCCCAACGAGTGGGGATAAATCTAGACAAATTTATTGCTGAAAAATATGACATTGTTTCCAATCAATTAATATCCCCAACGAGTGGGGATTATGGTGTGTCCGGGGAGGGTTTACCTCAGATACCGAGTGGTGTTTCCAATCAATTAATATCCCCAACGAGTGGGGATATTCCACGGATCAGCAGTAGTGATTATGCTTCCTAAGTTTCCAATCAATTAATATCCCCAACGAGTGGGGATCTAGAAGAACTAATCTTCTAGGCTTATGGTTTATTGTTTCCAATCAATTAATATCCCCAACGAGTGGGGATTCAAACTGTTATCAAGGCGGTTAATTGTGAGGAAGCATATGTTTCCAATCAATTAATATCCCCAACGAGTGGGGATAGAACCGTAAAACATTAGCGGCCTTAGTAGAAGGAGGCGTTTCCAATCAATTAATATCCCCAACGAGTGGGGATTGGGTGTTAAGCCTCGGTTGGACCAAGAGAAAGGTGTTTCCAATCAATTAATATCCCCAACGAGTGGGGATAAGGACACTAATCTCCTTGAGAAAGCTGCAAACTTTCTGTTTCCAATCAATTAATATCCCCAACGAGTGGGGATAAAGCTAAGAAGATTCTTAAGCTGAAGCATGGTCAAGGTTTCCAATCAATTAATATCCCCAACGAGTGGGGATCTTGCCAAACTCTTGTATGCCACTAGCCATAATGACCGGTTTCCAATCAATTAATATCCCCAACGAGTGGGGATACAGGTCGCTGCTTCTAACGGTAAGAACGTAAAGAATCGTTTCCAATCAATTAATATCCCCAACGAGTGGGGATATAATATGCTTGCTTGCTATCAAAAAGAACATATTTACGTTTCCAATCAATTAATATCCCCAACGAGTGGGGATAATCACTGGAAGCGTCGTATGCAAGCTATTGCAGCTGACTGTTTCCAATCAATTAATATCCCCAACGAGTGGGGATCGTTAGCATTAATGCTACTTCTAACATCTTTGCTAATGGGTTTCCAATCAATTAATATCCCCAACGAGTGGGGATACTGTTATTGAGACTTGCATTGAGCAAGGCTTCTGGGTTTCCAATCAATTAATATCCCCAACGAGTGGGGATATAAGGGAGAGCTTATGACTTATACCCCCGAAGGATAGTTTCCAATCAATTAATATCCCCAACGAGTGGGGATGTAATATGCTTCCAGAGGTAGCCCGTGGCTACAACGTTTCCAATCAATTAATATCCCCAACGAGTGGGGATAGTATGGTTTGAAGAATATGGCAAGCACGCTCTTAAATCGTTTCCAATCAATTAATATCCCCAACGAGTGGGGATAGTATATGAAAAGGATTTGGTCGATTTAAACAAAGACCGAGTTTCCAATCAATTAATATCCCCAACGAGTGGGGATCGTTAGCATTAATGCTACTTCTAACATCTTTGCTAATGGGTTTCCAATCAATTAATATCCCCAACGAGTGGGGATAGTTCCTTGTGGATAAAGCTACTAAGCTTTTCAACCGTTTCCAATCAATTAATATCCCCAACGAGTGGGGATAGCTAATCTTCCTGATTGTCCGGTTGACCATAACAATGTTTCCAATCAATTAATATCCCCAACGAGTGGGGATTATCGGTAGTCTCTTCCACTAATGGGAAGACTGTGTTCAGTTTCCAATCAATTAATATCCCCAACGAGTGGGGATCTTGGAAAAGGTGAGCCTTGCTCAAATAGCCAAGTACAGTTTCCAATCAATTAATATCCCCAACGAGTGGGGATTATGACTCCAGAGTCTAGCTTCCGGTTCAAGGGATGTCCTGTTGTTTCCAATCAATTAATATCCCCAACGAGTGGGGATATAACTTAGACTTAACGTTCCTATTATTTTCCTCTTAAGTTTCCAATCAATTAATATCCCCAACGAGTGGGGATCAACTCTTAGAAGGCGAGGGTATCCTTCCTGAATGGAGTGTTTCCAATCAATTAATATCCCCAACGAGTGGGGATTTAAGATAGGAGGCTCTAAAGTCAACGGAGTATATCAAGGTTTCCAATCAATTAATATCCCCAACGAGTGGGGATTTCTATAGCTCCTGGGTAGAATTAATGGAGGAGGGCCCCGTTTCCAATCAATTAATATCCCCAACGAGTGGGGATCCATTCAATCTCAAGTCCCAGTCCAACGTACCACAGCCCTGGTTTCCAATCAATTAATATCCCCAACGAGTGGGGATTTAAAATAATGTCCAAGCCATACAAAATCGAAAAACTACACAAGGTTTCCAATCAATTAATATCCCCAACGAGTGGGGATCCCGTGCCGCGACTTTGGCGGGTTGCTTTTCTGTGATGAGTTTCCAATCAATTAATATCCCCAACGAGTGGGGATAGTCCGAGTTAGCCAGCACTAAAAACCCCTAAATCAAGTTTCCAATCAATTAATATCCCCAACGAGTGGGGATATGCCGTATAAACGGCATCCAATACAGTGAGAACGGTTCGTTTCCAATCAATTAATATCCCCAACGAGTGGGGATAATTCAACAAAAAATTGGCTGAAGCGAAAAAGTTTGGCGGTTTCCAATCAATTAATATCCCCAACGAGTGGGGATGCAGCAAAAAAATGTAAATGCGAGCCGTCAACAATTGAAACGTTTCCAATCAATTAATATCCCCAACGAGTGGGGATATCGCGCATATTGGATGCCTTGCCGGGGTCGGAACCGGGCGGTTTCCAATCAATTAATATCCCCAACGAGTGGGGATTTATCAGGAAACCCAAGCAAAAAAAGCTAATGAACAAATAGAGGGTTTCCAATCAATTAATATCCCCAACGAGTGGGGATAGGTAGGTACCCGGGAGGCTTTCCTCACCACTTTCACGTTTCCAATCAATTAATATCCCCAACGAGTGGGGATCTAGGTAAGGATATAGAGAACCGTTCGTGGAAGCCGCCGCAATTGTTTCCAATCAATTAATATCCCCAACGAGTGGGGATTTACCTGATTGGGTGAAAAAGGGGTTAGTGCTTTATGCAGTTTCCAATCAATTAATATCCCCAACGAGTGGGGATCGCGATCGCGCATAGTGGATGCCGCTGCCGGTTCGATTCCGGTTTCCAATCAATTAATATCCCCAACGAGTGGGGATTCAATCCAGACTTAACAAATTGCCTAAAAGGTGCGGAAGTTTCCAATCAATTAATATCCCCAACGAGTGGGGATAATCCAGTCGTCTGAATTCCTACATGGCGATAGGTGCCTGTTTCCAATCAATTAATATCCCCAACGAGTGGGGATATTGGGTTCCCTCGGAAAGCGGGTATTCATACCAAGATAGTTTCCAATCAATTAATATCCCCAACGAGTGGGGATTGTCTTAATGTAGCTAAACCCGTCACAAGCCGGGAACCTATGTTTCCAATCAATTAATATCCCCAACGAGTGGGGATACTATACTCTTTCCGTTTAGCTAAGGGATGCTTGATGCGTTTCCAATCAATTAATATCCCCAACGAGTGGGGATATAGGTCCTAAAGAGGGAACCCTTAAATGGGGACATATGTTTCCAATCAATTAATATCCCCAACGAGTGGGGATTCTATGCCTTTCGGTCTGACCCCAGTAAACGGACAGTTCAGTTTCCAATCAATTAATATCCCCAACGAGTGGGGATTGGAAGATGCTGTCGCTTAACAATAACGCTCTCTATGGTTTCCAATCAATTAATATCCCCAACGAGTGGGGATTCGGTATTTCCTACCTAGAAGACAACTGTTCGATGCCTTATTCCGTGAGTTTCCAATCAATTAATATCCCCAACGAGTGGGGATTTAATAGCATCAATCAACGCAAGGAACGATGAAACTGAGTTTCCAATCAATTAATATCCCCAACGAGTGGGGATCACCGACTTAGAAATCTCCAAGTCAGGCTTGTCCCACTGTTTCCAATCAATTAATATCCCCAACGAGTGGGGATAGTTCCGCTTTATTCCAGGTCAACACAACTGGAATGGTTGTTTCCAATCAATTAATATCCCCAACGAGTGGGGATTTCACCCAATGGATTAAAGCTATCAAGGAAGGTATGGAGTTTCCAATCAATTAATATCCCCAACGAGTGGGGATTGTAAGTAATTAAGATTTACTACTTTCTAATCTATGAAATCTGTTTCCAATCAATTAATATCCCCAACGAGTGGGGATACCTACCTAAATCTAGAGGTGGAATTCCCAGACGGCTGGTTTCCAATCAATTAATATCCCCAACGAGTGGGGATTAATTGAAGAGATTGATGGGATACAAGTAAAGGGTAACTACTCGTTTCCAATCAATTAATATCCCCAACGAGTGGGGATAATAAATACTTGATAATGAATCTCAATTTAGATACACCGGAGACAATGTTTCCAATCAATTAATATCCCCAACGAGTGGGGATATGCTTCTTCACAATGGTCGCTTACTTAATGCAGGTTTCCAATCAATTAATATCCCCAACGAGTGGGGATCTCCTATATCTGAACACTGAGGTATGTGGAAAAGGAGGTTTCCAATCAATTAATATCCCCAACGAGTGGGGATGTAAAAATCTTAGGAGAATCAAGACCATGTTTAACGCTTTACTGTTTCCAATCAATTAATATCCCCAACGAGTGGGGATTAATAGAGTGGGTAACCCATTACTTCACCGGGAACGGTGAGTTTCCAATCAATTAATATCCCCAACGAGTGGGGATAAAGCGACTTAGTTAAGCTAAATAAAGACCGAGCCTTTTGGACTGTTTCCAATCAATTAATATCCCCAACGAGTGGGGATGCTGGGATAGTGATATCCGTGGCCGGGTCTCAGGTCTCGGGTTTCCAATCAATTAATATCCCCAACGAGTGGGGATTATCGACTCACTCGTTCACCATGCCTCAGATTACTGTTTCCAATCAATTAATATCCCCAACGAGTGGGGATCTAAAGACGAACTATGGAAAAGTAACGATTTCCGCGAATTTGTTTCCAATCAATTAATATCCCCAACGAGTGGGGATTCTTATGTCTCAAGAGGGGATTTTTGGTAGGTAAGCAAAGTTTCCAATCAATTAATATGTTTCCAATCAATTAATATCCCCAACGAGTGGGGATTCATCCTATATAAGATTTATTGAGATAGGGCTATAGCCTTATCGTTTCCAATCAATTAATATCCCCAACGAGTGGGGATAATCAATCATGTCTATTAACTTCCCTCAGTCCACTAACGGTTTCCAATCAATTAATATCCCCAACGAGTGGGGATCATCGGTTCCTGGGTTAACGGCAAAATCCAACGACTATATAGAGTGTTTCCAATCAATTAATATCCCCAACGAGTGGGGATTAACAAATCCGAACACGGGTGACAAGCAGACCGCATTACTTAAGTTTCCAATCAATTAATATCCCCAACGAGTGGGGATAGTTAATCAGTACTCCAGCTTGTCGGCATGATGCCTATGTCGAGTTTCCAATCAATTAATATCCCCAACGAGTGGGGATTAGGGTCTTCCCCTTGTATCCTTAAGGGAGAAGTATGTTTCCAATCAATTAATATCCCCAACGAGTGGGGATAGGAGTATATATCCTCCACTGTGGGAACCTCACTGGGTTTCCAATCAATTAATATCCCCAACGAGTGGGGATTGTTGATGCTTCCAACAAAATTAATTCTCAAGCTAAGGCGTTTCCAATCAATTAATATCCCCAACGAGTGGGGATGTTAAGTTAAATGAAAACCGAGCCTTTTGGACTCGTTTCCAATCAATTAATATCCCCAACGAGTGGGGATTAAGGGTTATTAGAAAGGGTACTTGTAATTTAAATGTGTAGTTTCCAATCAATTAATATCCCCAACGAGTGGGGATTTCAACTATTGAAGATGATTGAGGGTCAAGCCCCGGAAGGGTTTCCAATCAATTAATATCCCCAACGAGTGGGGATAATCTCAAAATCCAAATTCACGTACCATAGCCCTGTTTCCAATCAATTAATATCCCCAACGAGTGGGGATACTTAGTTTTTCCCATAATCTTAAGTATTACTTTATGTGTGTTTCCAATCAATTAATATCCCCAACGAGTGGGGATTCCCCTTACTACGAGAATATCCTAAAAGTTCTCCAATATCTGTTTCCAATCAATTAATATCCCCAACGAGTGGGGATTGAAGTACACTCTTAGGAGAAAGGCAATGCAAGTATCTGTTTCCAATCAATTAATATCCCCAACGAGTGGGGATTCTAAATATTTCCGTGTAGTTAAACGTTAATCATCAATGTTTCCAATCAATTAATATCCCCAACGAGTGGGGATAAAATTCTTTGAATATAAGAGCTATTCCTTAATTCCTTAAGTTTCCAATCAATTAATATCCCCAACGAGTGGGGATAATTGTAGTACAAAGCAAGGGAACAGAACAGTATTATGGTTTCCAATCAATTAATATCCCCAACGAGTGGGGATAATCTAGATTCCCTTGATGGTATCGTATTCGAGTTTCCAATCAATTAATATCCCCAACGAGTGGGGATAGGAGAAGATTATGAACAAGATTGTCCTGAACGAAAAAGTGTTTCCAATCAATTAATATCCCCAACGAGTGGGGATTTTTAGCATTTTTTTCAGCCAAACCTCTCTCTAATGTTTCCAATCAATTAATATCCCCAACGAGTGGGGATTTGACACCATCAAATCTTGGTGGGGTGGATTTTGGGATAGTTTCCAATCAATTAATATCCCCAACGAGTGGGGATATCAGTCACGCATTAAAAAGCGGGATGTCCCCCGTTGAGTTTCCAATCAATTAATATCCCCAACGAGTGGGGATAGAATTTTATTTTTTCCATGATGACGGCTACGTAGAAATTGTTTCCAATCAATTAATATCCCCAACGAGTGGGGATTCTAAAACACGCTGAAACAAATACTCCGATCAACGATTTGTTTCCAATCAATTAATATCCCCAACGAGTGGGGATTAGGGAAAATTCAACTTAATCGAGGTAAAAAACAATGCGTTTCCAATCAATTAATATCCCCAACGAGTGGGGATATTGACTTAGCAACTATTGTAAGATTCTTGATTGTTACGGTTTCCAATCAATTAATATCCCCAACGAGTGGGGATAGCAAAAATTATAACCCTTATCCTGCGGGATGTCTAGAGGCGGTTTGCGAGGCTCAGGAATTTTGTTGCTACAATTTTGCTAAACCCCGAAAAAAAAATCGCTGAAACCGTTACCCAGAGAGGGTGCGAGGCTCCCGACGAATTAGCTAAGTTTCAGGGATTTTTGGCCAGCCTCGCAAGACCAGGTTACTAGCTAGTTATTTAGTTTATCGGGAAATCCGGTCTCTATTTTGAGTTTTTGGTAAAGGTTGACGCACAAAACCGGGTTTCTTGGGCTGGGAGTTAACCCAGGAAAACCCAGAAACCCGGTTTCTATTTTGGTTTAAGTTTTCGGGAAAGGTTGACGCAAGAAACCGGGTTTCTTGGGGTAGGGTCGAAGCATGACCGCAGACAAATTATTGCTTAAAATATTGTAGGGGCGATTCGCGAATCGCCCCTACGGTGGTTTTCAGAGTTAACCCAGAAACCCGGTTTCTATTTTAGTTTACAGCGGTTTTCAGGTTAATAAATCGCGATCGGGCGAAGCATTCCGTAGGGGCGAAGCATTCCGGCAGTCCATTTAATATTCCAAGCAGTAGGGGCGAATGGCCATTCGCCCCTACACTGCCGGAATGCTTCGCCCTTACAATATTTTAAGTCATAATTTATCTGCGGTCATGCTTCGCCCCTACAAATCATTGTGGTTTATTTAATAGAAAACCGCTGTAAGTCTTCGGCAAAGGTTGAGGAAAGAAACCGGGTTTCTTAGTACAAGGGCTGAGGAAAGAAACCGGGTTTCTTGGGCTGAGTAACCCAGAAACCCGGTTTCTATTTTAATTTAAGTCTTCGGCAAAGGTTGACGTAAGAAACCGGGTTTCTTACACTCCACCGACTACTACGTTGCTAATGCGGAGACTGGGCCCCGCACAGCCGACGGGTAAACCACTTTGGCCCCCTTTGCCACAACCCCCGGACTCATCCCAGTAGTAGTCATCCCCGATCGCTTCTATATCTGCCAAAGTGCTGAACACATTGCCGGAAAGGGTGACATCCCGCACAGGTTCCGCGAGTTGACCATTTCTAATCATCCACGCTTCCCCAGCGGTGAAAGTGAACATTTCCCCGTTGGTCATGCCTCCTAACCAATTTCGCGCATAGACTCCCTCGGAAATATCACTAAATAAATCTGCTGCGGGAGTTTTACCACGGGCAATCCAAGTATTCGTCATTCTCACAATGGGCGCATAGTGATAATTCAAACACCGGGCATTGCCGGTAGGGGCTTCATCCAGTTTCCCGGCAGTTTCGCGGGAATGTAGCCTGCCCACTAATACCCCATCCTTAATTAATTGAGTAGTAGTGGCTGGGGTGCCTTCATCGTCGTAGAGGTAGCTGCCGCGATGCCCTTCTGGGGCTGCCCCATCAAAAATTTGCAAGTCTTCTGGGCCAAACCGCCGCCCCAAGGTCATTACTTCTAATAAGTCGGGGTTTTCATAAGCCATGTCCGCTTCGGAAAGATGGCCAAAGGCTTCGTGAACAAATAAACCGGAGAGAATAGGGTCAATTACTACGGTGTAGGTGTTGCCCTTAACTGGAGGTAAGGATAAGGCATTCACAGCCCTTTCCGCAGCCCCGCGCACTTGCTGATCCAAGTTGGTCAGGTCTTCGTAACCCTGACGAGATCCGGTGGTTTCTCGCCCGGTTTGCACCATTTCCCCGTCTCGGGCGGTGGCGGCAAAGCGCATTTCCATGTCTACCCAAGATTGTTCTAATAAGGTGCCGTCCGAGGTGGCGAGGATAATTCGCTGGGAAATGTCCCCGTAGCGGACGGAAGTGGTGGCGATCCGAGGGTCAACGCTATGGAGGATTTCGCTGTAGCGATCGCAGAGTTGCTTTTTCACCAACAGGGGCAAAGTTCTGGGGTTGGTGCCACTTCTATGTAAATGATAAGTGCCGACCACGGGCTCCACATAAGCCAGACAAGTGGTGTCATCCCCGACTAAACGGGCAGCCGCGATCGCTTCTTCCACTCTGGCTTGGATATGTTCCAAATTATTGAAACTGGCAAAACCCCAGCCTCCCTTGTAACAGGCCCGAACTTGTCCCCCAGTGGACACCCCTTCGCTGAGGGTTTCAATCTTTTCCCCGCGCAAAAAGATATCGGTGCCCTCGGCGGCTTCTAGGCGAATGGCCAAATAATCAACTCGGTGGGCAAATCGCCGAATTAAGTCTGAAAGTAAATTCTTGGCGTCATCGGTGACAATCATTATTTTTTAACCCAGAAACCCGGTTTCTATTTTATGTATGAATGAGTTTATCGCAAAGGCTGACGTAAGAAACCCAGAAACCCGGTTTCACGCAAGAAACCCAGAAACCCGGTTTCTATTTTAGTTTGAGTCTTCGGCAAGGGTTGACGCCAGAAACCGGGTTTCTGACTCAAGCAACCTGGTTTCTGGTACGCAGAATTTTAGCCGCTAACATCGCCGCCCCAAAGCCATTGTCAATATTCACCACCCCCAGACCAGCAGCACAGGAGTTAAGCATCCCCAATAAAGCGGCCAACCCATTAAAACTAGCCCCATAACCGATACTGGTGGGAACAGCGATCGCGGGGGCTTCCACCAAACCCGCCACCACACTGGGTAAAGCCCCTTCCATCCCGGCGACCACAATCAACACATCGGACTCCATCAGGATATGGCGGTTGGCCAATAAACGGTGAATTCCCGCCACTCCCACGTCCCAAAGACGTTGGACGCGAAAGCCGCAAAGTTCGGCGGTGACTGCCGCTTCTTCCGCTACGGGCAAGTCGGCAGTTCCGGCACAAACTACCCCAATGGTGCCCGGATATTCCGGTTCTATGGGGGGAATAGCGGTGGCACAAATCCGCGCACTGCGGTAATAGACCAAACCGGGCAATAGTTCATCTAACTGCAAATAAACCTCTGGGTCGATGCGAGTTGCCATGACCACGGGATGGCGATCGCGCATCACCTGCATAATTTGCCCAATTTGCTCTGGGGTTTTCCCCGGCCCCCAGATAACTTCGGGAAATCCCGTGCGGAGGCTGCGGTGATGATCGATGCGAGCAAATTCCGTTTCTCCGTCCCTGGTGACAGGTTCAAAGGCCATAATTTTGAGATTTTCCAAGGCAGCATCGGGCTTGAGGGTGCCGTTGGCGACGGCTTCGAGTAAGGTTTGTAAGGCTTGTGAGTTCACGGCTAGATGTTTGTTGAAATTTGCTGAAATTTGTTGAAATTATTCGCTAATTGTTAGTTCATAGATATTCCAGAATGCACCACCGATGGCCGAATATTGCACTCCTTGAATGCGATCGCGCACTGCGGACATACTCAAAGGATTCACCAAATGAATCACCGGCAAATATTCTTGCACTAATTTCTGGGCTTCGCTATAGATAGCCTTGCGTTTTTCCTCATCTAATTCTTGGGCTCCTTGGACATACAAATCACCGAGTTTTTGTTCCCAATCAGCGATTTTTCTGCCCACCAAAGGAGTTTGCCCCGGTTGGCGTGATTGATTAAAAACGTGCAATCGACCATCAGGAGCCCAAAGATTTGCCCCATTATTGGGTTCGACTCCGCCGGTAAATCCAATCAAATGACATTCCCAATCCAAAGAATCCGTCAGTTTGGCAACCATAGCATTAAAAGCAATCGGTTGAAAATCAACGGTAATGCCGATTTCACTCAAATCTTGTTTAATTTGTGCGCCCATTGCCTCTCTAATTTTATTTCCCGCGTTGGTAATCAAAGTAAAGCGAACTCGGTTGCCGTCTTGGTCTAGGAGTTCATTTCTCTCGTTATATTTAAACCCCGCACTTAATAATAACTCTTTAGCTTTTTCGGGATTGTAATCATAGACGGGTAAGCCTTTTTCTGGGGAAAGATAATAAGGGCTTTGGATGGAAAGATGAGAATTTTGAGGTGCTCCTAGCCCGCGAAATGTATTGTTAATCATTCGGTCCCGGTTCAGACTATAGGCAACAGCTTGTCGAAAAGCCACATTACTAAACCACCGCAATTTAATCGGGTCTACCACAGGTTTTTGAGTATCCGCATTCCGACCTTGATTCAGATTAAAAGCCATAAAGGTGGTTCCCGGTGCTTGACCACCATTATAAATGGTAAAATTATTCCGATTTTCTTCCTGCTTGAGTAACTCAAAATTGTCTGGAGAAACCGAAATAGAATCTAAATTACCAGAGCGAAACTTCAGCAATGAGGTATCTTGAGATTCGACAATTTCCCAAACTACCCTTTCAATATAAGGCTGAGAATTACCTTGAGCATCTTTGCGCCAGTAGTAGGGATTTTTTTGAAAAAATAAGCGCTCGCTGGTAGTATAACCGGCTAATTGGTATGGGCCATTGCCGATAATTTTTTCCGGTGGTGTATTGGTATTCCAAGTGGAGAGAAACCGCAGATTTCCATCAGATTCTTCCTTGAGGGTAGAACGCAAAATATGGGCGGGTAAAATTTCCTGGCTAGTGGTGCGTAAAAAAGGCGCAAATGGTTCGGGTAGCGTAAATTCTACTTGGCGATCGTCTAGTTTTCTCACTTGGGCTAAAGCGCCACTTTTGCCAATGCGTAAAGTATCTCTAGCACTGGTAGGAATTTTCTCGTTATAGTACAATTCATTGTAAGTAAATACTACATCATCAGCGGTCAAAGGTTGCCCATCAGACCACTTTAAATCCGGCCGCAAGGTGAAGATAAATCTTAGTTTGTCTTCAGAAATTTTCCAAGATTCTGCTAGTCCCGGTTCTACCATCGCGGTGATACCATTTTGCGTGGTTAAGCCCTCAAAAGTTAGCCCAAAAATATTGGGAGATTCTGTACTGAGAACTGGGTTAAAAGTTTTGGGATCGCTGAGTACGCTCAAGACTACTTGATTCACACTTGCGGCTTGACTTTTGAATTGAGCGGGATTGCACCCAGAAAGAGCGATCGCGCATAAAATCGCACATACAAAAGTTAGGGCGATTCCCGTGAGGGATCCTCTTCGCGGAATCGCGAAACACCGTCGCCAATAATTACTCAGGAGTTGCATATATTTATTGTCTTCCTTATATTGCATATATTTTATTCATATATTCTATTAATTTATAGCGTTTTTCTGCTGAATAGATCACATATGCTTAGTAGGGGCGAAGCATGACCGCAAATAATCTCTGGAACCAAATAAAAAATTTTGTCCCGGAATGCTTCGCCCCTACGGGTATTTGTGGTTGACCAACGTGAAAACCGCTGTAATCGCATTTGTCATGGTTAAATCGGCTTTGTAATTTTTTTTGATTTTTGAGATTATCATTAATGCCCAGATTTAAGCAACTATAATATAGCACAATTATCACTTTAATTAAAATATTTTTCAGTGAATTTTCATCAAATTTTACTGAATTAATGTAAACTAAAAATCAGCAAATTTAATGTTATTTAACATATAAATAAATAGCTAATCAATCAGCCTTAATTATTTCTTGTTTTATCTAGCTTGAGTCGATTGCGAATCCGACTCATGGTGGCTTGGCTGAGTCTAACTTGGGTCATTTCATCGAGGCGATCGCACAATTCCAGCAAAGTAGCATCCTGATATGCTCTCAGCAATTCAGCCACGATTTCCATTTGCTTCGCTGTTAACTTCGGGGTCGAACCTCCACTGTGGGGTAGGGGGTCAACCTGTCCGGTTTCCCGATATCGTTTCATCAAATTTTGCACAAAACCAAGACTGACACTAAAACGCTTGGCTAATTGACGATAAGAGCCTTCCTTATTTTCATAAGCCTGAATAATTTTTTGGCGCAAGTCATTAGAATAAGCTTTCATTTAGTGGTTTCATCTTTCCAGCTTTAGATAAGGTAAATTGTACCAGACTTACCCGAAAACTGTCTGAATAGTCCCTGGGTGTGGGGTGTGGGGTTTGGGGTGCAGAGGAGCCGAGGATCCGAGGATCCGAGGATCCGAGGAGTCCGCCGTCGGCTTCCGGTGTAGGGGCGCTTCGGCTTGCGTCCCTACACCGGAAGCAATGCTGACGTCTCTGCTCCGGAAGCATCTCTGTGAACCTCTGTGTCTCTGTGGTTCAATTTACTTATTTCTCCCTTAACTACATCGTAATAGTAAACCCCACTGCCCCACACCCTACACTCCTCCATTTCTCCATAAATCTACTTAGGTAAACCTTCTAGGTGATATTTAAAGTTAGGAGCGATCGCCAACAAGAAACCCGGTTTCTCCGAGAAAAGAAATCGGGTTTCTGGGAAGGTTTCTAAGCCAAAGTTTTCACCACTTGACCTGTGAGAGTTTGTCCCAACCAAGGGGTATTGTGCGATCGCGAAGCTAAATGATTAATCTCTACTTTCCAAGTTTTCTGCGGATCGAATAATATCAGTTCTGCGGAACTTCCCTGGGTAAAAGTTGCCGGTTTTTGTTGGAAACATTCAGCGGGATTGGTACTTAAAACTCGCCAGAGTTGTAGGGCGGTTAACTTGCCAGTTTCTACTAAGTTGTGCCACAATAAAGGTAGGGCTAATTCTAACCCGATCGCTCCTGGGGGAGACTCAGCAAAAGCCACATGAGTTTCTTCATAAGAATAGGGACTATGGTCGATCGCCACCACATCGATCGCCCCATCTTCAACCGCAGAAATCAAAGCTAATTGGTCTTCAATATTTCCTAACGGGGGATCGAGATGCATCGCGGCATCGTAGGGAATTTCTGGGGCTGGATGACATAAAGAAGAATTGGGGTTAAGATGGCCGCGAATATTTTGCACATTTAATAATAAATGCATCCAAGTGGTACTAGCAGTAATCGGCAATCCTTGGGCTTTGGCAGCGCGAATTAATTCCACACTGCGGGCGGTGGAAATTCGCATCAAATGCACGGGAGTCCCTGTAGCGGCGACAATTTCCAAAATTGCGGCTAGGGCAGAAGTTTCCGCGATCGCTGGGGAACCGACTAACCCCAAACGAATGGAAGTGCTGCCTTCCCGGACGGAACCATTGCCCCCTAAATCGCGATCGCAAGGCCACAGGGCGATCGGTAATCCCAGGGGTTGCAAATATTCCAAACTCCGACGCAACAAACCCAGCTTTTTCACCGGCTGACCATCGGTAAATCCCACCACCCCAGCATTGGCTAACTCTGCCAACTCGGTCATCTGTTCTCCTTTTGCCCCCAAGGTCAGCGCCCCCCAAATGTAGAATTGAGGCAGCTTTTGGGGTGACTGTTGGGGTAACAGGTTGAGGCAACGGTGCAACCCGGTGACAGCGGTAGCATTATCAATCTCTGGGTGAGTATCTGGCAGAATCCCTAACCGGGTAAAACCCCCAGCAGCAGCGGCTTGCATCAAAGATACCAGGGTTTCCCGTTCCTCAAATCCTGGTTCCCCGCTATGACTATATAAATCGACTAAACCCGGCCCCAAGATTAATCCCCGACCATCGATCACTTCTGTATCAGCGCCGATCGCTTCAGACAAGTGGGGGGCGATCGCCTGAATGGTGCGATCAACAATCAGCACATCAGCGATTTCGTCTGTATTGGCAACTGGGTCTAATACGCGGACTTGTTGGATTAATTGACTGTTCACAGATTGTTACTGGTTACTGGTTACTGGTTATTTGTTATTGGTTATTTCGCTCAAATAACGAATAACGAATAACCAGTAACTAATGTTATAATGCCCCGGCTGCGGTTCGATCCAAAATCCCACCGAGGTGAATCGTAATATTGGCAGCTTCTATCACCGGCAGACCATCAGGCCCATCAGGATAGTCAATCACCGTCACACTGCCGTTACCTTGCTTAAAATTCCAGAAATGTTCTGGACCTAAGCCAGACAGATAACACATCACCGCCTTATTAATTGCATCGTGACCGACCACCAAACAAGTGGTATTGGGTGGCGTAGATGCCACGATCTCCTGCCAAGCGGGGATACTGCGATTCCAGACATCCTGCAAATTTTCACCCTCTGGCATTTGCACCGTTTCCGGGGCAATTTTCCACTGCTGCAACATCCCTGGAAAAGCTTGCTCAATTTCCGACTCAAACTTACCTTCCCAGAGGCCGTGGGAAATTTCTTGTAACCGCTCATCCAGTTGCAGCGTCACCCCTGGATGTGCTTGTAAAATAATTTCCGCCGTTTCTTTGGGACGCAACAACGGACTGCTGACTGCTGAATCGATCTGCACACAGGCGAGAAAATCTCTCGCTTGTTGGGCTTGGATTCTGCCGTTATCATTCAGGGGAATATCAATTTGTCCCTGAAACTGCTGCTGACGGTTCCATTCCGTCTCCCCGTGGCGCACCAATAACAAACGCGGGCCATGATGACCAGGGCGGGGTTTGGGGAGTTTATGTCCCACATGGGCGGTTAAGTTCATCGACTCTAACTGCACCGGATCGGCCAAGGTTCCGGCAAAATTGAGCACGCTAATGCCACAGTTAGATTGCTGAATCGAATGATAGCGGTCTGGGGAAATCCCTAAAGCGGTACTAATTAAGCAACGATTAATCCCATTATGGGCTACCACTAAAATCGTTTGATTCGGGTGCTGAGTCAGGATGTCTTGCCAGAATTGCCTCGCTTGGTGATGCAATGCTAACACCGGGAAATGTTCTCCCTCTGGGGTCATCATGCATAACTGATGGGGGCGTTCTTTCCAGAGTCGGTAATCTTCAGAATACTTCTCTTGGACTTCCGTGCGCCGCAAACCTTCCCATAAGGGCAAATCAATTTCTCTTAAAAGGTCAATTGGTTGAGCAGCAGGAGCAGGGTGCGCCGTGTTTGCCGCCGTTTTTTCTGATAGGGCAGCAACGATAATTTCGGCGGTTTCTTTCGCCCGTTGCAGGGGACTGCTGTAAACGGCATCAAATGCAATGCCTTGTAAGGCTACAGCAACTTGACGAGCAGTCTCCCGACCGACATCCGTTAACACGGATCGATCTAGGCGGCCTTGGATCCGCTGCTCTACATTATAGGTGCTCTGGCCATGACGAACTAAAATAACGCGAGTGGTCAGGGTTCTATCCTCCGGCTGCGACTTCTAAAATTTTGCGCCCTTCCAGGGCGACTTTTAAAATTTTGCGCCCTTCCAGGGCAACGGAGTCCGCAACCCTGGTGCAAGCGGCAGTCTGAATAAAATAATCAGCGAGAATCGTTATGGTTAAAAATATAAATAACGATGCTTTTGAGAATCTCTTTGGGGTAGATCAGAAGCATTTTACCCCTAAAGAGTGTCTCTTGATAAGTTGAAAATTGTGAACTAATCATATGGCAACGGATCCCTGGGATCGCTGCCCGGGGATTGGTTTGCGTTCAGTTCAGAAGTCGCCCTTCCAGGGTAAAGAACTGTAACAAGATATCTACTCATATCTTTTCAAATCTTCCGGGAGTGAGGTTTTACCTGACAGACATAAAACGCATAACACCAAGAGGGCGAAGTCAATTAGATGAGCGCATAACTATAAACTATGCTCGTGTCAGCAGTTATGACCAAAAAGAAGACGGCACAGCACTTGGAGATGCTTAACTACACATTGGGGGTGGTTTGGTCGTTGGGTATCCGCAGCGAGATAGGTTTGACCAAATCCGCCTTGCCCCAGTGGTTGTAAGATTTGATAGCGTCCTTTAAGGAGTTGGCCTTGCATTTGATTGCTTCGGTGGTGGAATATATTTCAATTTTAGATAAGACAACCGGGAATTAGACTCAGAAACCGGGTTTCTTTTTCCCAGAGAAGAAACCGGGTTTCTTTTCCTGGCGATAGCGATCGCTTACCAAGAGAAAACTTTTTGTTATACAATATTGACTCGGTATTTACTCGGTGAATCTCTGTGTCTCTGTGGTAAAAAAAAGACAAGATACCAGGTTTATTTTAGCAACCAGGTATCTATGATTCTCATAGTTAATTAGTATTTGATGAATATCACCGGATATCGGCCAAATATTTTGAGGGTTTCGGTGCAAGCATTGAGTTCATCTAATGCCGAATGAACTAAAGGATCTTCCGCATCCGCTTCGATGTCAATAAAGAATAAATATTCACCGATCGCCCGTTTAGTGGGACGGGATTCAATCCGACTCATATTAATCCCTCTTTCTGCAAAAACTTGCAACGGTTTGACTAAAGCACCGGGGATATTTTTTGGTAAACTAAAAGCCAGAGAAGTGTGAGTTCCCTCTTGAGAAGGTTGCAAGCTCACTACCCAAAACCGAGTACAATTATCTGGGCGATCGTTAATAGGATAAGCGAGTACGGGAACCTGATATAATTCTGCGGCTCGCATAGAAGCGATCGCCCCGCCAAACTCATCTTGATCTAATTGCTGAACTGCCTCAGTAGTAGAATTAGTCGCAATCAATTTCACTGCGGGCAAAGACTTTTCTAACCACTGCTGACATTGCCCCAAAGCCTGGGGATGAGAATACACAGTTTTAATCCCTTCATAATTACTGGTTCTTGCCAGCAAAGCATGAGCAATAGGCAACAATAAAGCTTGCTGAATTTGCAACTGATCTAACTGCCAAATCGTATCCAAAGTTGTGGCCACACTGCCTTCAATGGAATTTTCCACCGGCACCACTGCCAGAGAAACTTCACCCTCTGCCACTGCCCGCAAAGTTTGGGCGATCGTCGGATAGGGACACAACGAACATTCCCCGGAAAATTTTACCGATTGTTGATTCAGATATGCCAGGGCAGCGGCTTCACTATAAGTCCCCGCAGGGCCTAAATACGCAATTGATTGATTCATAAGAATTTTTGATTCTACATTCAATAATTATTGATGCTGGTATTGATCCTGGAAATCATCGCAATTTATTTAAGTATTTGTACTGATTTAATCCCGGAAATTCAGCAAATTTTCCCCGCCGTCTCAGAAATCAAGGGAAAGCCGATCGCGAATTTTTTAGGGATATGCCCGGATATTTCGATTTAGTCATTGCTGATTCAGTAATCAAGAGATTTTTTTCATTACCTGGGAATTTCTGGGGAATTATCACCATAATGCCCTAGGATGATCGGGAAAAAGTCTGATGGTGAGGTGAAAAATATCACCCAAGTTTATCCGCCAAGTTTATCCGCCAAGTTTATCCGCCAAGTTTATCCGCCAAGTTATTTAATAGTTTCAGTTGCCAGCGCTGATTGACGAGCAAAAAATTCCCACAGCCGCGATCGCCTCTTCATACATTATTAATATTTGTTACAATTTATCACAAATTATTTGAACAATGATTACTGGTTTCTCATGTTGACTCATTTTTTTGCCTCACAATCTGTGGAAATCGTGGTTCCAGAGCAGCCCATACCAATCAGTCACTATTTACGCCAACCCCAGCGTCTGGTACATAGCCTGGTCGAACCCAGTCGGATGGAACAGTTAAGCCCAGAAAAGTTTCGCCTGAAAATGCGTCCTCGCGAGTTTATGATGTTTCGGCTTCAGCCAACGGTGGATCTGCGAGTCTGGGCAAAAGCTGATGGCACCATTCATTTAGCCTCCGTGGGCTGTGAAATTCGCGGAGTGGACTATATCAACCAACGGTTTGCCTTAGATTTAGTGGGTCAATTGTCCCCTTGTGAAGTCAACGGTATCACCTATCTCAAAGGAAAAGCGGATTTAATTGTTCAAGTAGATGTACCCCCTCCGTTGGATATCACCCCACCGATGATACTAGAAACCACCGGCAATGGTTTGCTGCGGAGTATCTTGCTGACGATTAAACAACGGTTAACCCAGCAACTATTACTCGATTATCGTCGTTGGGCTTCCGATGAAATTGAGGCAACGAATTTCTCTCAGCAGCCAGTATTTTCCCCCAATGGTCAAAGTGCGTAATGTTATTGGCTATTGGCTATTGGCTATTGGCTATTGCTTGTTGCTTGTTGCTTGTTATTTATTGGTTATTCGTTATTCGTTATTTGATGAATAAAACTAACAAATAATAACTAATAACCAATAAATAACAAAATTTATTCCTGAGAATCTTGCAACATTCCTTAAAGTATTGTAAATTTTATCAAATCATCAAAACGTCCCTGTGTTTTTGCGTAAATTTATAAAATGTATAACAATTTCTTTGCCTCTCAGTCCGTAAAACTAGCGGTGCCCCAGCAAGCTGTACCGATTCATCATTATTTACGGCAGCCAAAGCGGATTGTGCGGGCGATCGCCGACTCCAGCAGGATCCACCAAATTGGCCACGATTCCTATCGGCTGACCATGCGACCATTAAAATTTTTTACCCTAAAAATAGAGCCAACGGTGGATTTAAAAATATGGGCTGATTCTAATGGGACAATTCATTTAAAATCCGTCGGTTGTGAACTGAAAGGCATTGAGACAATTAACGAACATTTTGATATCCAACTTCAGGGGACGATGCAGCCGTGTAAAGTTGACGGAGAAACTTACTTAAAAGGTGGGGCTGAGTTGGGATTAAAGATTTTTCTACCCCCGCCGTTTTCTATGATGCCAAAGCAAATGGTACAGTCTACGGGCAATAGTTTGCTGCGGAGTATTTTGCTGAAAATGAAGCAACAATTAATGCAGCAGTTGTTGTTAGATTACAGTAAGTGGGCGATCGCCCAACCCGAAGAGGCGATCGCCGCTTAATTGATTGCAGGGTGCAGGTTGTAGGGGATCTTCTAGAGCGGGGGTGCAGGGGAAGTGTGGGAAGTGTGGGGAGGATGCATCCTATGCATAGGATGCATAGGATGCTAATGAAAGAGGTGAACCATGAAAATTCTCTCTTCTCTCTCCTCTCTCCTCTCTCCTCTCTCCTCTCTTCTCTCTTCTCTCTCCTCTCTCCTCTCTTCTCTCTCCTCTCTCCTCTCTCCTCTCTTCTCTCTCCCCCCTGCCCTTCAGCCCCCTGCCCCTCATCCCCCCTCTGCCGACGGGGGGTTCCCTAACGTGGCCTGTCACCAATACCTCGTAGGCCGACACGGACTCCGATTATATCTTGATAATATTATTTTGACATAGCTTGGTGAAATTGTCAAGATCAAAGCTGATTTTTTTCAGAATTAGTGATAGCAACTGGTCTTTAGGGTTTATTTGGTATTGGTGGTTGCCCCTGCTATGATAATCAGTAAATACGTGGATATTTTTCAAGGATAAAAAAGTAATACAAATTATCGTGTTATATCAAATAGTGAAAGCTGATTTGGGGCGGAAAGATTGGGCTGGCAAGGACTAAAAGAGAGTCGATGTTGAGGCGATGCACCATACAAAGCTAAGGCTTTTTTGTGGGCTTTTGTGCCATAACCTTTATTATTAATTAAGTCATATTCAGGATATCGATCTGCCAAGCGAATTATTAATTGATCGCGCCAAACTTTAGCCAGAATACTGGCGGCGGCGATCGGCAAACATTGACTATCTCCTTGAACAATGGTTTCTTGGGGTAGAGATAATCCCGGAATGCGCTGATTCCCATCCACTAAACAAAGTTCTGGCTGGGGATAAAGTTTCAGGAGAGATCGCCTCATGGCCAGCAGAGACGCTTGTAAAATATTTAATCGGTCAATTTCTGCCACCGAAGCGACACCAATCTTACAATCAATGGCCACTTTTATAATCAACTGAACCAAGGATTCTCGTTGATTTGCGGACAATTTCTTACTATCTGTAACCCCGGCATTTTGTAACATTTCCCAACCTGAGTCAGGCAAAATCACTGCCGCTGCGACCACCGGACCAAATAAACAACCCCGGCCTACTTCATCGACCCCAGCCACCGGGCGATCGAATGATAGCTTCTGTCTTTGTACCTGTTGAAGTACCTGTTGAATATTCACAATTGTGCTGCTACGTCATATCTGGTGGAATTAAAAGAATATAAGGTTAACAGTTAATCATTAACCGTTAACCTTATCGTCGGGAATTTGCCAGGAGTATAGCAATATTAATCGTTCAAACTAAATCCCTGAGAACTTACGCATCACCTTGAGATATAGTCAACCGTTGGTGTCCTAGGAGCGAACAACCAGGTGGCACTGATATTCTTTAAATCTGATAAATCTGAAAATTGGCGTAAGTTTTCTCACCATTACAAAGCCGAAGAGCGTCGGCGGCGGCGCCGACTCGTCGGTGCGCTAGTACCCAGGGTGAGATCGGACTTTTCAGACTGATCAACATCGTCGGACTGGTCGGACTGGTCGGACTGGTCGGACTCATCGATGTCATCAGAGAAATCCATCGCCTCAGACCGATCAAAATCATCGGACTCATCAAAATCATCAGACTCATCAGACTCATCAGACTCATCAGACTCATCGATGTCATCCATCTCGTCGATCTCATCCATCTCATCAAGTGCGATCGCCGGGTTATTCTGCACGACTTGCACAACTTCCAAGGGTTTAGATGCAGAACTGACCGAAGCGATCGGGATATTCGGTGTGGTTCCGGGTTCATAAACCGCAATCACTGCTGATTTAGGATTTTTCACCTCACCATCAAACAAAACCAGGGGTGAAATTCCCATCAAGGCATAAACATCTTGTTCATCTTCGGTCATTTGTACCGGAATAATTTCCGGGGGTTCTGCGGATGACTTGTTATAGTCACGCTTAGAGCGGCGATCGGTTTTTTCCAGACGTTCCTCTTTATGAATTGGTCCCGTAGGGGATAAAGATTCACTGGGTTCATCCCATTCCCCTTTACTTTCCCGCAAAGGGGAGAGAGTGGGAGCCGAAAGCCGTCCCCCCGATCGCAGACCCAAGTCCTCGGTGGCATCTTTTTCCCCAACTTCCAGGCGACGGCGGCGACGACGACGACTGGCAGCCCCACCAATTTCCTGATAGCTGGGATGATTCAACAAATCAAGCTCTTGTAAATCACTGGTCGATTCCAAATCCAGCAAATCACGGGCGGGGGACTCCAGGGGTGGAACTTCTCGACTGGGAAGTGAAACCGAACGTTCTCGTTCTTGGGCCAACTGAGCCAGGGACTCGCTGGGAACCACCGGGCGACTGATGGGGGGGAAGGGTTCAGGGGCGATCGGCTCCCCTTCACCGGGCAAATGAATCACATGGCCTAAACCGCCACAAGTTGGACAAACCCGACCAAACAACTCATAAATATTTTGGCCTTGGCGTTTCCGAGTCAGTTCAACTAAACCTAGTTCAGACAATTGGGCAATTTGGGGTCTAGCTTTATCCGCTCGTAGGCATTTAGTAAAATGCTCCAACACCTGCAACTGATCCCGCCGGGAGTCCATATCAATGAAGTCCACAATAATCACACCGGCAATATTGCGTAATCGCAATTGACGGGCAATTTCTGTAGCCGCCTCACAGTTAGTCCAGAGAACCGTTTCCCGCGCTGTAGACGAACGAGTAAAAGAACCAGAGTTCACGTCAATCACCGTCAGTGCTTCCGTGGGTTCAATGATAATGTAGCCCCCAGACGGTAAATCCACTCTGGGTTTCAGGGCTTCACGAATAGCCGCATTCACCCGGAAATATTCCAAAATCGGCAAGCGAGGATCTCGGTGTTCGTCAACCAAGACCCCTTGGGGTGACTTGCCACCACTCCAGTTAATTAACTGTTGCTTCACCCGACTGACGGCGATCGGCGAATCCACCACAATTCGATTCACATCAGTGCTGTACATTTCTCGCAGCACCCGTTGAATAAAATCATCATCCCGGTTTAGCAGGGCGGGAGGTCTAATGGACGCCGCTTCTACCTGAATTTCTTCCCATTCTTTTTGGAGAAATTCCAAATCTTCCATAATGGCTTCTTCGGCCATCCCTTCCGCTTCGGTACGGATCAACAAACCCATCCCCGAAGGCTTAATCAGAATTCCCAAAGCGCGTAAACGGCTGCGTTCCGCTTCCGAGCGAATTCGCCGCGAAAGATTCACCCCTCGACCGTAGGGCATTAAGACCAAATAGCGACCGGGTAGAGTGATATTACCCGTGAGTCTAGGACCTTTATTGCCCGTTGGCTCTTTCATCACCTGTACCAGCACTTTTTGCTGAGGTGCCAACAGTTCGGTAATGGCGCCCGCAGAACGTTTCAAGCGCAGGGGACCGAGGTCGCTGACGTGAATAAATCCATTGCGTTCGGCGTCGCCAATATTGACAAAGGCAGCATCAATTCCAGGAAGTACATTTTCCACAACGCCCAGATAAATATCACCAACCTGATGTTGTCCTGTGGCAACAACCAGTTCCTGGATTTGATCTTCAGAAAAAACGGCAGCAAGTCGATATTGCTCCGCGATAATAATTTGTTTCGGCATTCAATTTCCTCAAAACTTGGCTGAACAGTAATTCACTATCAGCTATTTGTTTTTTGTGGGCGGAGGCTGTCACCTTACATCAGCATTGATTTGATTACTGTGTGGTAAGAGCCTCCGGTTGTCCGTGGTCTAACCAGGGGAAACCATTTCTTTCTAATCAACACAGAATCTTGATGGTAAAAATCATTACCCAATCATCAATGGAGAATGTCAACAACCATGACCCAAAAACCGATCCATCGCGCCGGAAAAATTTCTTGTTAAAGAATTCAAGCTTAGGGACTTGATGGGGTACATTGGACTCCCTGATCGCGAACAAAGGAGCCGATGGTTGGATGGAACCAAAGGACTGTCCATGCTTTTGGAATCGATGTTCCCAATGGCCGGAAGGCTAATACTGGGATACAACCGTGATTTTCCCAATTTTACCAAGAATCGATCAAAAGCTTGAAATTCTTTATTAGTTGGAATTACGCCCAGTTTCTCTAACTGCGAAAGCTTGAGTGAGATCGGTTTAATTGGCTTCTCAAGCCACAACAACTTCTTTCTATTCGGAATTATACCCGATGCTAAGGCTGAAAAAAAATCACGCTCAAAAATTTCGGCATTGGGGAATTGAGTGGATTAGACTCAGGAAAAGGCTCTCTGCTTAGGATTCAAGCTTTTTGAGGGCTTAAACAAGATTCTGATTAACCTTGTCACCGATTAATCACTGTCAAGGAATTGGTGGATACCATCGGTTTACATGACGAATAAATCGATTGGCCATTTTCCGGGTTAATGTTCCGTCTCTAGTCTGAAGTTGAAGTGGCTAGATTGATTATAAATATTCACCCTCGTGGTGAAAACAAGGGTTTTAGCCAGATCCCTGGTTTTTTAGAGCGGACTGATCGGATCACCTTTCTCCCTAATAGGGGAAATCGATCAATTCCCCCTACGGAAACGGGTGAGATTACAAAAATTCTTTCAATCCCGATCCTAATATGAGTTGTTGCCGATGGATATTTAAAAGTTGAAATTGCTCCTGGGTGACTTGTTCCAATAAATAGATGATTTGATGGGGACGCAGGTTGGTGCCATCATTGCGGCAAATGCCACGATACCGGATCTGGCTGGTTTGAGCATCGGGATTGACTTCTAGCAATTCTAGTTCCAGGAGGCGATCGCGCAGATTTACCTGTTTCACCTTGCCTTTTTTCGTGGTCTGTTCCCAGAGAATTTCTGCGGTCCCTAAAATCTGGTCAAGCCACTGCTGCCACTGGGTTGTACTCAATTGCTCATCAACCGGATTTGGGGACTGGTCTGGGGACGGCACCCAAGCCACCGTCAATAAATACTCCGCTTGTTCTAACAACTGGGTGGCGGACGGCGACTTAACTTCCACTTCCTCTACCCGATAAATGGGAATTTCAGCGGGCAGTTGAGCCGCCAATTTAGTTTGAAAATCCCCCAGATCCATAGTCTGAGTCAGTTCAAAATCGACAATTTCGCCGCTAGAGGTCGCACCTAAACTCAGGGCATTCGCGGGAGAGATTCTTGGGCTGGGGTGATAGCCCCCAGAGTAAGAAATGGGTAATCCGGCTCGTCGGACTGCCCGGTCAAAGAGACGCATTAAATCTAAATGGCTGAGAAATTTCATCTCGCCGAGTTTGCCTAACCAGACGCGCAGCCGTTGGGTGCGGTCTTGTAGGGGTTGAACTTGACCGATAAATGGGGGAATTGGTGGGGCTTCAAAGACAATATTATGGCCAAAATCTGTGCCACAAACCCCACAGTGAGAACAGCCATCAAAAGAACAATCGGCCACGGTGGTCGCCGCGATCGCTCGTTTCAGGTCTTCTCTGAGCCAATTTTTATCAATGCCCGTATTAATATGATCCCAAGGTAGTGGGGCATCTAACTGGGCATCGAGGATTTCTGGAGTCTGAGTAGATTCTGGATGACTGGATCCGGGAATTAAATTCCATTCCCCATTTTCAATTTGCCGGTATTTCCAGGTTAGGCCCGATTGGGCGATCGCCTCAGTCCAGGCTTTAAAAGCATTATCCAAACTTTCCCACCAGGAATCCATCCCGGCGCCCAACTCCCAAGCCCGACGCACCACGGGGGCGAGACGGCGATCGCCTCGACCAATAAAATCTTCCATCGCCGAAATCCGCACATCCGTAAAATTGGCCTTAACTCCTCTCATACTGCGAAAATAGGAGCGCAACATTTCTTGTTTGCGCTGAAACTCTGCGGTAGAGACAGAATGCCACTGAAACGGCGTATGGGGTTTCGGCGTAAAGTTAGAAATGGTCAAATTAACACTCAGTGGGCGGCGTTTGGGGGCGCGGCATTCCTGCTGTAACCAGCGCACCGTTTCGGCAATGCCCAGAACATCCGCATCGGTTTCTCCCGGTAAGCCAATCATAAAATAGAGCTTGACTTTATCCCACCCTTGCTCAAAAGCGGTTTTCACCCCGCGCAAGAGTTCTTCATTGGTCAGCCCTTTATTAATAATGTCCCGCATTCGCTGAGTTCCGGCTTCCGGGGCAAAGGTCAGACCGCTTTTGCGGGTGCCGCCAATAATATTAGCGATATTCTCATCAAAGCGATCGACCCGTTGGGACGGCAAAGAAAGGGAAATATTTTGGTCTTTCAGGCGATTCTTGATTTCCATCCCCACTGCGGGCAGGGACAGATAATCAGAACAACTCAAGGAAAGTAAGGAAAACTCATTATAGCCCGTGGCTCGCATTCCTTGCTCGATCGCCTCCACCACCACCGTTGGTTCTACATCATGGGCTGGTCGGGTCAGCATTCCGGGCTGGCAAAAACGACAGCCTCTGGTACAACCGCGCCGAATTTCCATCGTCAGCCGGTCATGGACGGTTTCCGTATAAGGCACCAAACCAATGGAATAAGCGGGAATGGGAGTAGCCACGCGCCGCAACACCCGCGCAGGCACCCCAGGGCGGTTGGGGTAAACGGCGCCATCGGCAGCTAAATCATAGAACTGAGGCACATAGACCCCAGGGACTTGGGCTAAATCTAGCAGCAGTTCTTCCCGACTGAGGCCAGCATTTTTGCCTTCTTCCAGGACTAAGCCGATTTCTGGCAGGAGTTCTTCCCCGTCTCCCAGGGCAATAAAGTCAAAAAAGTCGGAGAAAGGTTCTGGGTTGCCGGTGGCAGTTTGACCCCCGGCAAAAATCAGCGGCCATTGTGGTTGCCCTGCCCCTGACTCCCCGGTGGCTGGGGGGTTTTCCGCTCGTTCTTTCCAGGTGAGGGGGATGCCTGCCAAGTCCAACATTTCTAGAATATTGGTGGCGCCCAGTTCATAGCTTAAGCTAAAGCCGAGAATATCGAAATCCGTTAAATAACGGCGAGATTCCACGGCAAATAAGGGGGTTTGGCTGTCTCGGAGTTTTTGGGCTAGGTCGCGGGCTGGGAGGTAGGAGCGATCGCACAGTTGCCTCGGTTGTGCATTTAAGATGTTATACAAAATGATATGACCGAGATTAGATGCCCCAACTTCATACACTTCTGGGTAGGTCAAAACCCAGCGCACCGTTGCGGATTCCCAGGGCTTGTGAACTGTCCCTAGTTCTTTGCCCAGATAACGAGCCGGTTGTAGGATTTCAGTGGAAATAAGTTTTTCGATTGCGATCGCCACGATATTACTCTACCTTCTCTATGCTGCTAAATCTCAAGTTACTACCGAGTCTATGGCCGATTTAATTGCACATTTAATTTATATAATCTATCTTTTATATATTTTTTGTCCAGTTCAATGAGAGCGCGACATCAAAAATCGTTCCAGACAAAGAAGACTCGGTGGCGTGATGAGTATTATATCGTGAACTTCAAATTTATCCTACGGTGGATGAGGAGATCGCGATCGGGGCGATCGGGGCGATCGAGGCGATCGATCTATTAACAGATTCAGGCGTCCAGGCCAAAATTGACGGCAAAACTAAACGGCAGCCCCAAATATGCCAACTTTCCTGATGGGACTGCCCGGTGTTTTTTTATTCACTTGAAGCGTTAAGCACTTTCATTGCCGTTTTTGATTTGCCAAACAAATGATTTAAAAATGACCCATCAAAAAAAATAATGATTTTACCAGGTGTCACCTCCAGCCGAACACCACCATCATCATTCGGTGGTGTCTTCAGCTTTGGTTAGAAGTCATGGATTTGAACCTTAGCCAAATTTAATCAATTGCAGCTTCAAAAGCGGCACGGCTTTCATACAGTTCAAAGACTCTCTCCAACTGGGTCAACTCAAAAATCATCTTGATTGCTGGATCAACGGAACAAAGACCAAATTTCCGCTGCACTTTTTGAGCGCGACTCAGGGCACTAACTAAAACCATCAGTCCGGCACTGTCGAGAAATTCTACCTTTTGCATATCGACCAGCAATGGAGAATCGACGGCTGATTCTACTGCCCAATGCAACTCAGACCTAAATGCAGCAGCATTGGCGGCATTAATTGGCCCAGAAGGCTGAACCACCGTAATTTCTTTGGCTGAAACACAAGCCGTTCCGTACATAATGAAACTCCCAAGAGAAAGCTAAACCACAGATCAACTTAAATACAGCAAGCCTGTGCCGATCAAACAATATTTTTTAATAACTGTGTTGCCATATTGGCAATACGTTACAAAAGTTTATCGGCTTAAGGCTTATAAGCGATCGACACCGACTAATCATCGCCACTACCTCTGAGCATAATCGCTTTTTGCCTAGTTTGGCTACAAAATAGAGTATATTTTGCCAAATCTTTAAAAAAAAGGGAGCTTTTATATCAAAATCTTATAGTTTATAAAGATTTGGCTAAAAAAAATAATTTGTATTCTACTTGACAAACAGAACTATAAACCCTTGCTGGCCATTAACATCCCCGCAGAATCGCCAACACTTTCGGCTGAAGCCACTCCGATAATTTTAAATAATTTTGTATAATTTTGCATAATTTTGGAGATTGTGCAAAATTATCCGTGAATTTACGGAAGTGATTTAGATCACTGATCTAATACCGATAATTGTCTAAAATTCAGACATAGATTATAAATTGGCAAAAAACAGTTTTAATAAACCTTAAGCATTCAGTTATTAGCTATCAGCCTTCAGCTATTAGCTTTTTAATTGTTGACTGATAGCTTAATGCTGATAGCTTACATTCATTGATTTCAACACGGTAAAAAAAATGATTCGTCATTTAGTCGAAAAAGCTCTTTACATTAAACGATTAACCCCTGAGATTGAGAACGCAATTAATGTAGAGCTTACCAGGCTTGGTTATATTGATGATGCTGATTATGAAGCCCTCGAATTATTGATGAGTGAAATGGATGCTGGGCAGATTGAGTTGGTGGCTAATTTTTCATCACTCAAATCACTCAGCTAATTTGTCAAACTTATCCCATATGCTCTGCAAATATCAAGACCAAGCCTGGGACGAAATTCCATCGAAAAAGTTTCGCCATCACCGCTGTTTTAGTAAAATAGTCCTCTCGTGGGTGACGATTTGACACATTACAGGTTGTAAATGACAAAATTAACCCATAAAACGAGAAAAATTCCGGCCATACTATTTATCCATCAGCTTACCCATCAGCTTGAGATGCGGGATTGGCGAATCTGCTAGGGATGGCAGTCCCGATTCTCTGATAGACACCTTGGATCCTAAACTTGGCATTTTGAGGATTTACGCAACATTTATATATTTAGCGCAATATTGGGCAAAAACGGGGATATTGCCCATACATATAGTTTCTGTGGGTAACTCCTGATTTTATCTTGGCCGTTTGACGATCCAGGAGACCACTTGGCGGTAAACTTTGCAAAGGCTTGATTCTCGTTACCATCTGGAGTGGGTTGTCACATTGTCATGCAGTTTGCCAAACGTTTAGAAAAAATTCCCCCTTATCTCTTTGCGGAAATGGACCGCAAACGCCAGGAGCTAATCGCTCAAGGGGTTGATATTATCAATATGGGAGCCGGAGATCCAGATAAACCCACTCCGGAACGGATCCTCAAAGCGATGCACGCAGCCCTGGATGATCCGTCTAATCATAGTTATCCGCCTTATCAGGGCATCCTTGAGTTTAGAAAAGCGGCTGGTCAGTGGATGGAACGGCGGTTTGGGGTTTCTGGATTAAACCCAGATACGGAAATTATTTCTTCTATTGGGGCGAAAGAAGCGATTCATAATACTTTTCTGGCATTTGTGGAATCCGGTGACTATACCCTGATTCCCGATCCTGGGTATCCGGTATATCGGAGTGCGACGATTTTTGCCGGTGGGGAGCCTTTTGTGATGCCCTTGACGCCAGAAAATCATTTTTTGCCGGATTTGAAAGCTATTCCTGAGTCGGTGGCGCAACAGGCGAAATTGCTGTGGGTGAATTATCCCAATAATCCCACGGGGGCTTTGGCAAGTTTGGCTTATTTTGAGGAATTGGTGGCATTTTGCCGTCATTACGATATTTTGCTGTGCCATGACCATGCTTATTCTGAGATCGCTTATGACGGGTATCAGCCTCCTTCGGTGTTGCAAGTTCCGGGGGCTAAGGATGTGGCGATCGAGTTTCATAGTTTGTCGAAATCCTATAATATGACCGGCTGGCGGATTGGCTTTGTGGTGGGTAATGCCGTGGGGATTCAGGGTTTGCGACAGGTGAAGTCGAATGTGGACTCTGGGGTGTTTAAGGCAATTCAAAAAACCGCGATCGCCGCTTTTGATTCTACCGAGGCAGAAATCCAACCGATGATTTCTCTGTATCAAAAACGCCGGGATTTGGTGGTGGCAGGATTAAAATCTCTGGGTTGGCCGATTTCACCCCCTGGGGCGACTCTTTATATCTGGGTGCCGGTTCCCCCAGGTTATACTTCCCAGGAGTTTGTCTCGTTACTGTTGGACAAATGTGGGATTATTGTGCCTTCGGGTAATGCTTATGGCAAAAATGGTGAGGGTTTTTTCCGTATTGCCATTACCCTGGGAGAAGAACGGATCCAAGAGGCGATCGCTCGCATGAAAGCGGCAGGAATTCGCTACCAATAGATTACAGATAAATTACAGATATCTGGAAAACCAATCACTTTATTCACTTTATGGCGATCGCTCCCATGTCCTTTTTGGTATTGGTAGATATTAGACGGGTTCAGAGGAGGCTTGCCAAACTCGATCCACAAAATCTCTCAGTTGACGATGGGCCAAAATCGGATGATCTGGGGATTTTTCCAAAGTTTCCAACTGCATCAACAGAGGAATCACCTCCGTGTCCCAGGCTAACCGAAATCCGGTAGTAGGCCAAACCAGATCGGCCCCTTGACGCAGATCGTAGAGTTCTTGAGGAGGTTCGGTAAAACGGAGATCATCCTTAATTGGCCAAATGCCCAGCATCAAGGGTCGCAGCCAAAAGCGACCCCGTGATGGCAAAACTTGAATAATTTCGGCGTATAAACAGCGATTTTGATGTTCTAGGCAAACAATCTGACAAGGTTGAAAAGCTTCGGTGTCAGAGTCCATCGTTCCTAAGTTGGCGATCGCACACATCTTTGCTTGATTTCTTTAAATCTGATCTAAACTTATCTAAAATTTTTACAGAACCCGAACCGACCAACGGCTAATATCTGAGGCACTAGCCAGGGGCGGCTGAATATTGGTCAAGTAGAATCCCACACACTATATATACTAGGATAAATCACATCAACGTCCATTTTTGCCAAAGAGGTTATCAGCCGTGTCAGTTGAAACCATTGAAAAACGTTCAACAGTCAGGAAGTTAGCACCGCGTTATCGGGTGTTGCTCCATAACGATGATTTCAACTCAATGGAGCATGTCGTACAAACCTTGTTGACCACAGTGCCGAGTCTGACTCAGCCCCAAGCGGTCAGCATTATGATGGAAGCCCACACCAATGGCCTTGCCTTGGTAATTACTTGTGCCTTAGAACCGGCAGAGTTCTACTGTGAAACCTTGAAAAACCACGGGCTAACTAGCACAATCGAACCGGACGAGTAACCATTTAAGCATTAATCCTGTGAAACTTATTTCCACCAGTCTCAGTGAATATTCAGCACCGCTGAGGCTGGCAATTTTTGTGCTGACTCTGCTGTGCCTCTGGGCACCCTTAGCTATCCCCATTTATTGGCTTGTCAGTGACCCGAATTGGCAAAGCATCCTGACAATGGCTATTTTATATGGTGAATTTATTTTTCTAGTCAAATATTGGGGCAAGCACGTTTACCAAGAACCCAAACTTCTCCACTCATTAGGGCTGGAATTTACCAAACGCAATGGCCAAGAATTAATCAGAGGCTTGGCTTTTGGTTTGGTGGTTGTGATGAGTTTGTTACTTTTAGAATCCGGGTTAGGTTGGTTAACCTGGCAGTTGCCAGAACCAAGCAATTTACCCAAGGTAATTTTAGAAGGCTTTTTAGTGTCTCTGGGGGTGGGATTTGCCGAGGAACTGTTATTTCGGGGTTGGCTGTTGACTGAGTTGCAGCGGGACTATAGTTTGACCGCATCCCTGTGGGCTTCGGCAACAATTTTTGCCTGTTTGCACTATATCAAACCTGTTGAAGAAATGGTGCGAAATTTACCGGCTTTTCCGGGTTTATTGTTGTTGGGTTTGACCTTAGTCTGGGCAAAGAGAAGTAGTCAAGGTCGGTTGGGTTTGCCGATGGGTTTTCATGGCGGTTTAGTCTGGGGTTATTATATTATTAATACGGGTCAGTTAGTGGTTTATTCTGACCAGGTTTCTGAATGGCTGACGGGAATTGGCAAAAATCCGATCGCCGGATTAATGGGTATTTTATTTTTGGGTATAATTGCGGTGTTTATGCGGCGTGGGGCGACGCGAGGGTAATTTGGCAAAATTACCAAAGGAATAGGCAACAGGGTGTAGGGTGTAGGGTGTAGGGTGTAGGGTGTAGGGTGTAGGGTGTAGGGTGTAGGGTGTAGGGTGTAGGGTGTAGGGTGTAGGGAAGAGGGAAGAGGGAAGAGGGAAGAGGAATAAGGTTAAAGGCAAAGTCTATTTACAAATATGTCTGTATTATTTTGAACTAAAATATTGATCTAAAATAGATAATACCATTTACAAAAATTCATCCAACAGCCCCTAACATTCTTCGGGTGGGCAAAAAATGCCTAGAATAGAGAAGAGAGAAGAGAGAAAAAAGAATTTTCCTCTTTCCTATTTCCTCTTTTCTCTTTCCTCAGTGTGGATTTTTGCCCACCCTAAAATATAAATACTAAAATATTGAGCTAAAATAGATAATATCGGGTTTTAGGAGAAAAACATCATGGAAACCGCAGGCATTTGTTTACCCCCAAGATTAGAGCTAAAACTCAACCTGACTGACGAACAGTTTTGGCAACTCTGCCAGGAAAACGACGATTTAAGATTTGAAGCTACCGCGACCGGAGAATTAATTATCATGCCACCGACTGGAGGAACCACTAGCGATCGCAATGCCGATCTAACTTATCAATTAAGAGCTTGGAGTCGCCAGAATAATCTTGGTAAAGTCTTTGATTCTAATGGCGGATTTCAACTTCCCAATGGAGCAAAACGTGCCCCGGACTCGTCTTGGTTAAAGATGGAGCGTTGGAATGCTTTAACTCCCGAAGAACAAGATAAATTTCTCCCTTTATGTCCTGATTTTGTGGTGGAACTGATGTCGCCAAACGATACTTTAGCAGAAACCCGCGAAAAGATGGCAGAATATATGGCCAATGGCGCCCAGTTAGGTTGGTTAATTAACCGAAAACAGCGACAGGTAGAAGTTTATCACCCGGATAAAGAGGTAGAAATTTTGGATAATCCCGATACGGTATCGGGCGAGAATATTTTACCCGGTTTTGTCTTAGACTTATCGACAATTTGGTAATAGTTCGATCGCTCCTTGTGTTCTATCCAGCCCTAGTCCATATTTCACTGATTAATAATTATTAATCAGGATTTTTTTCTGATTATTAAAATAGGCAATCAAGAGGCAAAAAAATGAAATATAGTATTATTCCTTTAATCAGTTTGATGCTTTGGGTGGGGAGTAGTTTGCCGGGGCGATCGCGCATCCTCGCCGCTGCGCGATCGGAGCAAATTTCCCCAGAAAACCCTGAAACAGTGGCACAAAATAACCCGCAGCAAGGAGAACTTACCAAAGCAGAAATTCTCAACGCTTGTATTCAAGAAAGAGCGGAAACTTTGCCCCAACTATACAGCGATGTCCCGGCGAATCATTGGGCATTTAAAGCCGTGCAAACAATGGCTTATTGTGGGGCGTATCGTTCCGCCACACCCCCCGCTTTAATTGAGGAACTACTCAACAGCGAACCGAACGAACCGCTTAATTTTGGTGACAATTTTGGTGACAAGTTTGGGGATAGAATCTTTCCCGGTTCACCGGAATAATCTTGGGAGGTGAAAACCATAATTTTGATGGCCAATCAATCAGGAAATAAAATAAGGACACGGCAGTGCCGTGTCCCTACAAAAAAACCATAATGGAATTAAACAGTCACCAGTTGTTTAGGCGGATTTTTACTTTCAATCGGGGCAGACAAAGCCTCTTCTAAATCTGCACATCCGAGACGTTCTTCGAGAATTTGCATCACTTCACGGCCAAAATCATTGGGATTTCGGCGCCAAGCTTCCAGACAAACTTCCCCAAAGAAAGACCCTAACGGTTCAGGATTCCAGAGTAATTTCCGGGCTGTCCAAGGCATTAAACTCATTGGATTGTAACCCGGTTTGATCATATCGTTTTTGAAAGCGTATTCCTCTAAATGGGTATGGGGTTGTAACCCAATAAAGAAAATCGCTGGTTCAACTTTATCAGCCCCAAAAATTCGTTCCAGTTCGCGATGATAGGCGATGGTTTGGCGAATAGTTTCAAAGGTTTCATCAATCACATTAAACGAGTAATTGACGGAAACTAAGTCATTAAATCCAGCGGCTTTTAGGTCGCGGCAGTTTTCCAAGACCACCCGTAAGTTATAGCCCATCCGCATTTTTCGCACCAATTCTTGAGAACCACTGGTAATGCCAATCTCAAAATAATTCATCCCCGTTTTGACCATCAGATCACACAATTCGGGCGTCAGGTTGTCAGCGCGGATATAGGCAGCCCAGTGGATATCATCCATCCCCGCATCGATGATTTTTTGCAGCAGTTCCACCGCATCATCAATAAATCGACGGGCGGGGATAAATTGAGCATCGGTAAACCAGAAGTTACGGATACCTCGGTCATATAATTGGCGGATTTCTTTGACTACTTCATCCGCAGGGTTAATGCGGACTTGTTTGCCTTCAATGACGGTGTAAATGCAGTAACAGCAGTTATGGGGACAACCGCGCTTGGTTTGGACGCCAATATAGAAGTCTTCTTCTTGGAAGTAATAGGGGAATTCTGGCCAGATGCTTTCGATATAGTCGTAGTTACAGGCGCTTTTTTCAATGTTGGCGGGTTGTTCGTGAATTAGCCGATCGCGTGGTTGAGTTTCTCCCACCACATAACAGCGTTCATCACTCAAATCTTGACCCCGCAACAGTTTTTCTAACAGAGCCTCCCCTTCACCTACGGAGATAATCGTCCCGTTTGGCAGGCTTCGCCCTAGCTGTTCATAAAACACACTCACGGCGCCACCCCCAACCACCGCCCGAACTTCAGGATGATATTGGCGAGAACGGTTCAATCCCCGTTTGATCAAGCCAATGTTGCGCCAAAGTTCCCCATAATACGCGGTGGCGACTTTTAAGCCTCCCAGGGCTCCCCGTAGTTTAATCAAGGGGTTTTTGGCGTAGTAGAACTCAAAAGCGTTTTGCAACGGGTTGCCAGCGCGTCCTCCCACTGGGGCGTAGATTTGAATATCTCGCCAGGAGAACACCAACAGGGTTGGTTTAAATTCATCGATGCAAGCATCCAGGGCTTTCCCAAAGTCTAGGGGAGGAATAGTCCCCAGATCGAAAATGCGTTGCTCAACTTCGGGAAAAAGTTTGTGGACATGATCCGAGAGATAGACCACCCCAATGGGAAAGATCGGATTACACGGAAGGCGAACGTAAAGGATACGATTTTCCATACTGTCTCAACTGTCACAGTTTTATGAAAGCGCGGTTCATATAACTTAACAATACCACTCTATTCTTGACACAAGCATGATTTTGGCGGCGCTTTCCGCTCCAGATCCCCAGAGGCTCGCGATCGCTGAAACTATCTCTAATCAAGAGTTTGCCGGTATCTTGCCCCGTCCGGTGCCAACACAAGAAAATCTAATGATCCCTATCAGAATCCCTCAAGCCTAAAATCCTTGAATCAATGATTCTCAGATTTTTGAGAAAAATTTTGCCGATTTATTGGCAGTTGGTATTCCTCTTTACAGCGATTCGGGATCGGTGAATGTTATTTCTTTTATACGATAAGAGGTTTTACAATAAAGATTCCTGTGCAGATATGTCTCAAATACTAGATCCCGTTCCATCCGATCGCCCGAATCACATTCTTTGCTGCTATGTGAATGCCACCAGCAAGATTCAGATTGCTCGCGTGACAAATATTTCTAATTGGTATTTTGAGCGCGTGGTCTTCCCTGGACAGCGGCTGATTTTTGAAGCGTTGCCAGAAGCTTTGTTGGAAATTCATACAGGGATGATGGCTAGTGCGATTTTATCAGATACGATTCCCTGCGATCGCTTAATCATCGGCAGACCCAATGATGCTCATCAGCAACCTGACTCAGAAAAAACCCTAGAGTCCGTTGCCAAATCACTTTATAATTCCAAACCTTTTGCCACACCGAATAAGGTAAAAGAGATCGCAGAATCCTTCATGGAACCGGCTCTAACCTTGGTGGATTGATGCCAATCAACCGTTTTTTTTGGTTTTGAGATTAGTCCTACCAGTGCCGGGAACGTTCTCCGAGAAACGGATACATCTGCTGAGTGCATCTTTTATCAAGCTTTGATGCTTGACAATTATCAAAGAAAATTTAGATCTAAAGATCGGACAAAATTCCAGGATCAATCTGAAGGGTCACGCATTTTTGTCAGGATTGATCTTGCAGTAATCAGCCTTCATTCACCAGAATTTTATCTAACAGTGATTTCGCGGATTAAATGGTAAGCTGTTAGTTAATTTGTGGGTTTATTGATGTGATGTGCTGTAGATTCGCTGTCAAGTAGGACGCTGATTCCTCATAATCCCGGAATGCTGAGAAATTTTTGACCGAGGTTTTAGTGAAAGTCCTAGTTAAAATAGTCATCATCGATGTTTCAGGTTTGATTGACCTGAATTTTAGATGATTAAGTGACGAAAAACTGGGATTATAGGTTGATACTAATCTGGGGTTTGGGAGAAACATCTCCTCATTGAATATCCCTTAAAGCAAGACAAATGAAAAAAATAGGTGGCTCAACTCAACGATTGTTGTTTGTGCAACCTAAGAATGAAAAATCAGCTTGAAAAATCAGGAGAGTCGTTGGTGGAAAACCCCAATGACTCTTCTTTTTTTTGTGTTGCTACGTCTAATTTGTGCTGCTACGTCTCAAAATTGACGACGGGAATTCGCTCAGGAGGAATCCCGCAGGCTATGATTAGTGTAGGTTTGTTAATCGTTTTTTTACATTTGTTTACATTGGATCTGCCTTCTTTTCTTTGGTTGTGGAAAATCGCCGCTTGGTCAATGGGTTTGTCTGTGTTGGCTTATGTTCTGTTGGCTGCCAGTGGCGGATTGATGTTTTGGATGAGAAAATTCCCCACAGCAGCCAATCCCCCAGCAGTCCGTCCGCCAAACCCCATTAGGGTCGGAGTGGTGCGATCGCTTCATTATGCGATCGGCTGGATCCTAGTCGCCCTAGTCTTACTACTGCTGGGCATAGGCATCGTCGGCACTTTGGGTCACTATGGAAACCTGGGACATTCCCCACATTTGCTGGCTGGTTTGATGGTAGTGGCTTTGGTCTTATGTTCTGCGGGGGCTGCCAGCCAAATTTCCCCAGAACGTCCTTGGGCAAAACCGCTACATATCAGTATTAACGCTTTACTATTTTTCGGTTTAAGTTGGGTTTCCTGGACTGGTTGGACGGTGGTACAGAAATATTTACCTTAATGTTGGTTGTTGGTTGTTGGTTGTTGGTTATGTGTTATTTGTAGGGTGGGCAAATTTTGCCCACCCTACCGATGAAACGATCGGGAACAAACAACAAACAACAAACAACAAACAGGGAACAGGGAACAGGCAACAGGCAACAGGCAACAGGCAACAGTGGTGAATAGTGAATAGTGATACTTCTTTTGTACGGGCGAATGGCCATTCGCCCCTACGACTTTTGTACGGGCGAATGGCCATTCGCCCCTACGACTTTTGTACGGGCGAATGGCCATTCGCCCCTACGACTATTCACTTTCCCCGTTCCACGCCACTTGCTAGACTTGGGGAGACCCCAAGATCGCAGTGGCTCCTGATAACTGTTCCCCGTTCCCCAAACAACAACCAACAAACAACAAACAACAAACAACAAACAACAAACAACAAAAGAACCAATTAATCCCGTGAATCCTCAGAAAATGAACCAAGAAATCTCTACCATGACCAGTGATTTTCCGGCGGTTTTCCGTCTTTCTCCATTAATTAGAATCACGCTGTTATCTTTGTATGTGGCTTTAACGGTGCCGTTGCCTTTTCTGGCGGAAGTCACCGCCGCGCCCGTGGATCCTCGGATGTTATGGGTGGGCTTAGGATTGGGTGCCGTGGCTTTGTATGGGGCGCTGACTGAGCGGGTGATTTTGGATGACCAAGGAATTCAGGTGACTTATGCTCAATGGGTGCCGCGTTTTTTTCGCTCTGGGTGGTCCCTACCTTGGGCAGAGGTGAAAGAGTTGAAACCTCGCACCACAGGTCAAGGGGGATTGGTTTACTATTTTTTGAGTGAGTCGGGTAAAGGATTTTTGCTGCCCATGCGGGTGGCTGGTTTTGCTAAGTTGGTGAAGCTGGTGGAAGCCAAAACCGGAATTGATACAAGGGATGTCCGTCCTTTGGCGCAACCGTGGATGTATCTGATTTTGTTGGGCTGTACTTTGTTGTTATTGCTGATGGATGTTTGGACAATTTCCACGGCGATCGCCCATAATAGCCCATAATATATGAACCAATATTTAAGCTATGGTTGTTATTAGTTATTAGTTATTAGTTATTAGTTATTAGTTATTGGTGATTCTTGACTAGAATCAAACAACAAATAACCAAGAACCAAGAACCAAGAACAAATAACCAACAACAAATAAATTATGAATTTGCCAAGTTCTCCGAATTCTTCTTTACTCCGCTTAGAGCAAGTGAGCTTAACCGCAAAAATCGGCAATAGCTATTTGCTGAAAGATATTTCTTTTGAGGTGTGTAGAGATGATGCCTCGACTAGGGAGGGTGAGTTTATTGCGGTTGTGGGGGCTACGGGAGCGGGCAAAACTTCTTTATTACGGTTGTTAAATCGGCTGAATGAACCAACGTCGGGAGCGATTTATTGGAAAAATCGGGATTACCGCCAGATCCCCGTGATGGATTTACGGACTTCAGTGACTCTGGTACTTCAAGAGTCGAAGCTGTTGGGGATGCCGGTCAAAGAGGCGATCGCCTATCCGTTGAAATTACGCGGAATGGCGGCTCCCGATATCAAGCAAACACTTGCCCTAGGGCTGGAAAAGTGGCGCATTCCCGATCAATGGTTGGAAAAAACAGAATCCCAACTATCGGTGGGTCAACGTCAACTGGTCGCTTTGTGCAGGGCTTGGGTGATTCAACCGCAGATTTTGTTATTAGATGAACCGACTTCTGCTTTAGATACGGGTCGCTCCGCTCATGTTTTAGCAGTTTTAAAAGAATTGACCACTAATGGTCAAACCACAATTTTAATGGTGAATCACCAGTTAGAATTTGCTGCACAATATTGCACCCGTGTCTTGCATTTAGCACAAGGATCATTGATTCAAGATGTGCTGGCAGCACAAATGGACTGGAACCAATTACGGCAAAGCCTGAAAATTGCCGAAACTCAAACGGTGGATGAATGGAATTAAATGATCCCAATGATTCCCAGTCATAGAAATATCCACCTCAGTATTAAGCCCGAAATTAACTCCGGATTGCTGAAGTGGAACCCCACACTTAAGAGCAGTGCGTCATATTTTGTTTGCTTTTTTATCGAGGGTTATTCCGGCTGCCAACCTCAGAAAAATGACGCATGGACATTTTTTGTTGGCCGTGGGAATTCACCTGCAAGGATTCCACTTTCGAGATGACGCGATCGCTGAGAATCTCCATATTCAAGCGATAGCCCACATTTCGCACCGTCTGAATCAAACTCGGTTGCCGAGGATCGATCTCGATTTTCTTTCGCAACGACAAGACATGAGTGTCTATGGTGCGGGGATTATCAATGGCTTCGGGCCAAGCTCTCCGCAGCAGTTCTGGACGACTCATGGGCAGTCCTCCGGCTTGAGCTAACACATAAAGCAAGCTAAATTCCTGGGGAGTGAGTTCGATGAGATCCCCCTTATAGCGAACCCGACGATGCACCAAGTCAATTTGCAAATCCCCATAATCCAGCGAAATCGGTGGGGCAATGCGTTTTTGCCGTCGCACCAGGGCTTCGACTCGAGCCAGGAATTCTTGCATCCCAAAAGGTTTTTTCAGATAATCATCCGCGCCTGCTTTTAAGCCGTTGACAATATCCGCTTCGTTATTGCGAGCGGATAAAATTAAAACCATGCTTTGTTGCTGCTGATACAGCCACTGACAAAATTCCAAACCATCCCCATCGGGAAGTTCCGAATCAAGCACGATCAGATTTGGCTGATGATTGGAAAATAAATCGCGTCCCTGCCGGATATCATTGGCTTGATAGACACTGTAACCGACTTGCTGCAAATGCCAACCTAATAGCGATCGCAGGTGAGGATTTCCCTCAACAATCAAAATAGAAATTGATCCCACCACTACCTCCTAATTGTCGGCATGACCGACTATGTACACCTAGACAAATTTATTTATACAGAAGACTTGCGCCTTCTGAGAACTGGCTAGTTCGCAGAGATGTTTCATTCAAAGGGTACTGTGTTTGAGTCATCTCCGATGATTTGGTTCGCGCTCATGGCAACTCAAGAAATTACAGGCCAAGTATGCTTGATCCTTTGGATGGGCAACATCATAACTAACCTTGGGTTTACCTTACTGTATGAAAATAGGTTCTGCCTAGGATCAATTACAAGCGCCTGTTTTTTAGAGTGCTGACCCAACTTTTCTGAATTGGGCTGATAGAGCGGATGCTTCAAACCCTTAATATCAGACAATTTATCGCGGTTATGGGAGCGATCGCCATTGCTGGTTGACAAATTGCCTGTAAAACCCTCTTTGTTTATATTTCCCTAGGCGCAAATTTCCCATAAGGGTTGCTCACACAAGACTTTCGCTTGGCAAAATAGTGATTTTCACGTTAACAGAGCTTTTGTCAAGGTTTTGTCACATTTGTTACTCTAAATCTTAATTTATTATTAAATAATTGGCAGAAGACGCATAAGATTCATCTTGATCTTCGGCTTAAATTTTGAGAATCAGTAACCATCCGATTCAGAGAGCAATCTCCGGTAAACGCCTCGATTTTCCGGGGATTCTTGCCCCCGATCGCCGCCGATTTGCTGCCATCTCCACGAAAATCCCTTACGGGAGGAGAAAGCGAATCGCCCCTACTTAAGACTAATGCACCATCTCTATATTTGGTGTAAGATTGGGGTATTTAAGGGAACAATTACCCTATAGCTAGGGTAATTCGCTCATTTTTAAAGGGATAGCCATCTTTAATGATTGCCTCATCTGAATTCTGGCTAAAATGGGTATAACAGATTAACATACCCAGAAAACCCCATTTCTCGGTGCCATTTCCGGGTGCCATTTCCGGGTGCCATTTCCGGGTCAAATTCTGCCACAGCTTACAATTGATGCCTCTTGATGACGATCCACTCTCCTTGGCTCAACAATTCGGGTACGGATCATTGTAGATTCGCTGTGTATATTCGCTGTAAATGCGATCGTTCAGACCAGAGCATTTTCATAACCTGGATCGCTGCTGCTGATATCTTTTAAGGTTCTCGTTTTTTCAGACGAGTTTTGTGGAAAAAGTTACCCAAAGCGATGGCTACAGGAGACTAAGCCCAATGTTTTAAATCCTTAGAGCGATCGACGGCTATGTTTGAGCTTGACAGCGAACAATTTTGAGAATTTTTTCGTCTTTTGAGTCAAGTTCATTGATTCAATTTATCACTTAGCTAATCTATTTTAGCATTCTCAATGCCATCGGCGATTACCTACGGTAGGCTACGCCAACCCCTGCAAGCTGTTAAATTTGGGTTCGAGGAAATCACTCTCATTTGAACAATCTCTGAAGATGTTCAACCAGAAATAAACCTACCGATCCCCGTTGATAAAAATCCACTTCTAATTTTATATCTACCCAATCTTAAGAGGCTACCATGCTACAAGATACCGCAACTATCCGTCACTACCAAAAACTTTCTGACGCCCTCGTAGAATTATGGAATCGGGGCTATCGTTATGACGATATGCGAATGTATTTAGACGGCTATTTAGCTGCATTGCGACAGACCAATACGATCGAAGCCTATCTAGTTAACAGGCTAGAAGAAGAAATTCATCGGTTTATTTACGATCCTTCTAATTTTGCCATGCCTGAACTTCAGCCAGAAACAGAAGTAAAGTATTATTGACGACCTGGGAACAATTCTTAATCTGAGTAATCTTAAACTTTAATCTTCAAAAACCGGGTTTTTCAGCCAAACCCGGTTTTTATTTGTTTGCACATTTTTTTGAGTATTGCGGTTAATTTTGTTGACGGTTAATTTTTTTTAAACCGTTCTTGGGCGGCTTTAAATGCTTCTTGCATGGCTAGTTGAATTTTCTGGGGATCGGGTTTTTTGCCCCCCATTAAATCACCGAAATAGACACAAGCCCCTTCCCCTAATGCCCAGGTGTAAGCAGCAGCCCAAGAAGCAGCGATCGCACTACCAAGTACCGGGACAAATTTCACCAATTCTCGTCCTACTGCTTGGGCTAAAAATCCCCCAGCGATCGCGCTGACCACCCCTCCCGCTTGAGATGGGGTCAAGGTTTGGCCGTACAATTTGCCCAATAAACCCACCATTGACACTTGCAATGCGGTCAATACGGGCATGGTGGCAAAAGGCAGGGGGACTGCTGCTAGGGTGGCCGCCATCACGGAAAAGGCCAAAATATAGCGCCGACCGACATCTCGGTAAAGATTGCCTAACTGTTTGCTGGCATTTTCATCTAATAGTTGATAAATCGCTTGGGCTTCAGCTTTTGGCAGCATTTCCGCCAAGGTATCTCGGAGATTTTCTAGGCCATAAAATACCGGAGTGTAACCGTCTTCTTCTAAAGTAAAGTCAATTAAAATAGCGCGATCGCACAAGTTACCAAAAGCCTCTTGCAAACTAGCAAATGCTCGCTGTATTTCTGGATCTTCCGGGGGATAAATCGGATGATTATCAACTTCCGGGGGATAAATTTCATGGAGGCAAGTAACCACCAGCAAACAAGGAATATTTGCATCAAATTGTCGCAATTGCTGCACAATTTTTTTTAGAGTATTTGTGGCAAAATCGTTAATTTTTACCGTGACGATTAAAATTTTTGCCCGCTGACTAGGTTGTTGCAAATCTCCCACTAATTCTTGAATAATCTCTTCTGTATTTTGACTCACATCACCGAGTCCGACCGTATCAGTAAAAATCAGCAACGGCAGGTCATTAGAAGGATAAGCATAGCGTTGAGTATGTTGGGTGTGGGGACGAAAACCTTGACCGACAATTTCTGAGGAAACCCCGGTTAGTCCCCGGACAATCGAACTTTTTCCCGCTTGGGGTTTGCCAATTAACGTCGCTTCTGTAGTTGGTAATTCTGCCCTAACTTTCTCTAAAATTTCGGCAATTTCTGCTTCACTGACTGTTAATGATTGTAAAATTGATTGCAACAGTTTTTGGGCAGCGGCTTTGCCCACGGGAAAAAGTTGTTTAATTCGGTCAGTGGAGTTATGCCAAATCCCACTTAGGCGATTTTTCCATCCTAGGGGCGATTCGCGAATCTCTCCTACTTTTTCATCATTCCTAGATGGGTCGGAAATTGGTGCCGGGGACGGCTGAGAATTGTCAGTTTGGGAGTTAGGCTCATGTTGCTGGTTCATAGGTATCAACACCACATATGCGGCTGAGATTACATCTTATTTATCACATTTTATTTATCACATTAGACACGAGTGCTTTGATTCGCGCAAAGCCCCCAGTTTTTATATTTTCAGATTAGTGAACCACAAATATCCGTAGGAACGAAGCATGACCGCAGATATTTCTGGTTAAAAGCTTCAGTTTATTCCCGGAATGCTTCGCCCCTGGTGGATTATACTGCATTAAACGCCATTTTTCGCGATCGCCTCCCGATACCAAAAAGCACTTTCTTTAGGAATGCGTTTGCCCGTTTGCGGGTCTATTCTAACCAGTCCAAAGCGCGGGAAAAAACCATGCGCCCATTCAAAGTTATCCATTAATGTCCAGACATAATAACCATTCACGTTCGCGCCCCCTTGAATCGCATCATGGATCGCGATTAAATGTTCTTGTATGAACATAATTCTTTGGCGATCGCACACATATCCCTCCGCATTGGGAATATCTTTGATGGCACAACCGTTTTCCGTAATGTACATTTTCGGATTGCCATAATTTTCTTGAAAATTCCGCAGAATTTTGGTAAACCCAGCGGGATTAATTCCCCAGCCCATCTCCGTTTTGCCCCAACCGGATGCGGAAATTGGCGTCGTCTCCAGTTTCAGCAAACCGCCCCAGGGTTTAAAGGCGATCCCCTCGGTAAAATAATAATTTGCCCCTAAAAAATCAATGGGTTGACGAATGATTTCTAAGTCCCCATCGTGAATTTTTGGCTGATGAGTACCGATCCAATTCCATAACATTTCTGGATAGTGACCCTTGAACAGCGGATCCATAAATAAAGCGGTGCCATTTTGATCAGCGCGATCGCAGGCAGCAACATCTTCCGGGCGATCGCTGGCCGGTTCATAATGGGACACACTGAGAACAATGCCAATTTCCCCCGCATATCCCCCTTGGCGAAATAGCTGCACCGCTTTGCCGTGGGACAGCAGCAAATGATGGGCGGTTTGGTACGCTTGAGAATAGTCCGCAATTCCTGGGGCAAAAACCCCGTAAGCGTGGCCCAAAAACGCAATAATCCCCGGTTCATTATGGGTACACCACAGCGCCACCCGATCTCCGAGGCGATCGAACACCACCCCGGCATAGTCTGCAAACCAATCCGTACAATCCCGATTGGGCCAGCCACCCAAATCTTGCAATGCTTGGGGCAGGTCCCAATGGTTCAGAGTCACATTCGGCACAATCCCCGCATCCAATAGGCGATCGACCAACTGGTCATAAAAATCTAATCCCTTCTGGTTCACCATTCCTCGTCCTTCGGGCAGCACTCGTGGCCAAGAAACCGAAAAACGATAAGATTGCAGCCCCAATTCTTGCATCAGGGCCACATCTTCCGGCATTTGATGATAATGATCGCAGGCGATATCCCCCGTATCCCCATTTAAAATCCGCTGAGGTTGGTGAACAAATCGATCCCAAATACTTTCACCCTTACCATCTTCATTCCATGCCCCTTCAATTTGATAAGCAGCAGTGGCTGCCCCCCAGAGAAACTTTGCCGGAAATTGTCGCAATATCATCTGATTTATGATCGATAAACCAATCTCATATTAGCCTTTTTACCGGACTTACGCTTCTTGCTGGGGGGTTCTCTCCGCCAAAACACACCAAAATTTGATACCAATTTTTTAAAATTTTGCTACCATTCCAAGGCTTATTTGGGCGTTTTTCCGCCGCGCCCAAATTGCATGAATTTTTGTAAATGGTATAATTTGGTATAATTTTTTAGGGGCAAAGCATTCCGGGAAATAACTTATTGCTTAGAATTTGGTTTCAAGTGAGGGCTTTTTTATTCGCGGCTAAAATTTGTCTATTTTTCCTAAAAATATCTGCGCGGTAATTTCGATGCCGTAGACGCGAAGCAGCATCCGGGTAAGCTATACGCTTTGCCCCTATTGACAATTTTCCCTATTTCTGGCAAAATAATCTTATAAAAATATAATGGAAATCCGTGTCAGCCTACAAGGTATTGGCGATAGGCTAAGAAATAAGCAATATAAAGCAATATAAAGCAATATAAAATAGACGAGGGACGCAATGCAAATAACTCTAGAAATTTCTGATGAGGCGATCGCCCAAGCAAGTCAATTAAGTGATGCTGACTGGTTAAGAGAAATTGCGATCGCGCAGCGTCTCGGAACGAGAATCGCGCTATTTCAACAAGAACTGATTACCCTGGGTCGAGGCAGCAAAATTGCCAGAATGCACCCCATTGAATTTCAGCAGCTTTTAGCGAGTCGAGGCATTTGTATTCATTATGATGTGGAAGAATTTGAAGAAGATATTCAGCATTTGCGCGATCGAGGTTGGTTATGATTGTCGTCAGCGACACATCACCTTTATCGATAACCATTGAATTAATTGCAGATGATTTGCTAATTGATGAACGACTCGGACGCAGAGAAGCCTTGAAACTGGGACTATCTGTAATTGGCATATTGGGTATTTTGATGATCCCTAAACAAAGAGGCTTAATTCCTAGAGTACAAACTCTCATGGATGATCTGGTAAAACAAGCGGGATTTCGGATTAGTCCCCAACTATACGATCGCGTTCTTGCCTTATCAAACTAAAATAATTCTCTCTGTCTCTGTCGGGACACGGAAGCCTAAGTTTTTACGGTGGTGATGATTTTTTACCACAGAGACACAGAGAAACACAGAGAATATGTCGCCTTTGTGTTCCTTTGTGTCTTTGTGGTGATGATTTTCCCTATTAGCCAAGGGGGGTTTTAATCCCTGCGGGAATGACAGGTTTTTTGTACTTCATGACCATGACAATTGCTATAATTATATAGCAATCCGTTTAGAGGTTTTGGTAGGGGTAATTCATAAAATACCCCTACGATATGGGTTAAATTTCCCAAAATATTACAACTTAAATAGGATTGCTATGTCTCACCCGTTGAGATCCGTCCTTCACGCTGACCAAACAGCAAAAAATGCTCAAAGGCACTATCAAAAGCCCCATTTTGAATTGCTTGAGCCACATCAGGATTTTGATTCAGATAGAAATTGCTATCAAATCCTGGGCCTGGGTTGCGTCCTTCATCTAAGCCATGTATGAGAAAGTGCTCTACTCCAGATTGAAAAAACCCGGATATTACTGCCTGATTAACATCAGGATTTTGAGTCAAATAATCCGTTTCATCAAAAAATGGGTTACTCGGACGACCTTCTTTTTGGCCAAATAAAATAAAGTGCTCTAGACCACTTTTCAAGAATCCTTGAGCGATCGCCGCATCCACATCGGGATTTTGCTGCCGATACCACTGCTCATTAAAATAGGCTAATAAGTTTTCTTGAACGTTGGGATCCGCTAAAAAATCATTGAAAGGAGCGCCAGTCAGGGGATCGATATTTTCCTCAATATTTTCCTGAATATTTTGCTGATTCCCAGAGGTGGTTTGCTCTTTTTCAGAACTATTGTCACCAACAGATTCCTTTTCTGTTTCATTTACTTGAGAATCTCTGGTGAAGTTTAATATGTCTGAATCTCCAAAAAAATCCTCATTTAAGTCCCCAAAAAAATCTGGATCTACGACTGAACTGCCTGAAACATCATTTTCAGAAACCTCGGTGATTTGACGATCGCTCATAAGATTGTTGGCCACAGGATCCTCGTTCAGCCCTGGAATATCAATGCCCTGTCTCTCAAAAAGTTCGGGGTTGAATGATTGTTGACTCTCTACCACGCTAGTTTGAACGGGTGAATCCCAAAAATAATCCTCATCTGCGAAATATTGATTATTATTCGTTCTAGATCCGGTTTCAGGATTGTCGCGATCGCCATCACTATTAGACATCAATACTGATAAATCTTCATCAATGAAATTATTGGCTGGGGCAAAATTGCTTGGATTAATGAAGTTATTATCAAACAAATCGTTCGCACTTTCTAACTCGTCAATGCTTCTGATATCAGGATCGTCCTCTTCCTCATCATTCAGCAAAACTGAAGCTAAAACCCCATTAATATTCAACTCTGAATTCATAAAATTTACCTCCAGCTATGCATGATTATTACTGAATATTATTTTGCCGATCAAAATTCATCAACAATCGGCTATGATATTTTTTGTCAAACCAACGAAATATCATAATATTTTTCTGGATTTTTCTGGGAAATAACTTATGCTTTTATCGAAGGTTTTCCCATTTTTGAAAAAGCGGGATTTCCATTGACTTTACTCGATGGTTTGAGTCTCGTTCTTACCCGATCGTCCCTGACCTCATTATGACATAATAAGTAATTTCTGGCAAATCACTAGATCGGGCAGCGATCGCGTCGCGGGTTCTCAGTTCTCAACAACCTTCTCATCTTCCCGGCATATTTCCAGCTAGATTTATGGTAAATTTTGGCTGTCTAAAGCTTTTAGAGGCAATCACTGCCAGCCGATTGCCTCAAGAATGCCCATAAATGAAGGCTTGCAGACAATTTCCGCCGCAAGATGACCGAAAAATCGCCAAAAAAATCTCAAAAAATCTGGACAAAAACCTTGACCGATTTGTATTTTAATCTTTAATATATCAAGAGAATAGCTAAAATTGAGACTGTCATTAATATGTTATCTCAGAACCGGATTTCCGGATCGGTCGGTTCTCTCCTGAAACCTGTTACTTTTTTTACCTGGACGCACTGTTTAGGTTTTCTGATTGGCTGTGGTTTCGCTTCTAGTATAATTGGGTTAGTGGCTTACCTGATTTTCGGCTCCCAGTTCGGGCAAAACTTTTTGGCCATAAATTCTGCGGTGGAAACCAAGCCATCAGACAAAAAATCTGTGGTATTTCCGGAATATTCTAATTCTAAGTATTCTAATTCTAAGTATTCTAATTCTAAGTATTCTAATTCTAAGTATTCTAATTCTAAGATATTAGATCAAATTGCCCAAACAAGTGGCTTATCAACCAAAGTGAAGATTACCGTTTGTAATCTCCAGAGAACCTGTTCGCACCTCCGAGGAAACCAAATCCCAATCAGTTTAGCCAGTTTAATGAAAGTACCGATCGCCGTCACTCTTTTAGATCAAGTGAATCGGCAAAAGATTCCTCTGAATAACCAGATTTATATCAGTAAAGGTAACTTTACCGAAGATGCCTCCGATTTAAAAGTAGAAAGAAAATATCCCCTGGGTAAATTATTATTGGAAATGATTGTCAACAGCAGTAATATTGCTCCCAATCAACTGATAGACTACTTAAGCAGAAATTATATTAACCAAGTGTTAGAAAGTCGCGGCTACCGAGCCACCCGTGTGTATGCTAAATTTATTGGGGATATTTTCATCCCTGATGATGCTGGAGAAAAGTTAAATACTTCAACGACCAATGAACTGACGGAAATGATGGTGCAAATTTATAATCGTCAGCATCCTGGAGATGATAGATTAATTTCTCTATTTGGGCTACAACACGATCGCGAATTAGGATTTGCCGCATTAAAAGGTTCCTCTGCCAAGTGGTTGGGGGAAAAAACCGGGCAAAATTCCTGGGTCATTGGCACCACTTTAGCGATGGAAATTTCGGGAAATAAATATATTTTAACAGTGATTGATGATGGGGTATATTCCGATCAGGCGATTCGTGATGCCATCAGGAAAATTTCTGAATATCTTGCCCAAAAAGGTCATTTTTAGGTTTATAACAATCCAGTAATGGGTATTTTTGGGTTAATATTAATGAGTTGCTTACAGAAACAAATATGTAAACAAATATGTAAACAAATATGTAAACAAATATGTAAACCAACAAATATCGGAGTCAGTTCAAATGAGTTTAAATCGTTTACAAGTTGTGGTAATTGGCGGGGGGGCGGCTGGCTTTTTTGGCGCGAACGCCTGTACACAAGCCAACCCAAAAGCGAATGTAATTTTATTAGAGGCAGGACGGCAACCCCTGACTAAAGTGCGGATTTCTGGTGGAGGTCGTTGCAATGTCACCCATGCTTGCTTTGAACCGGCAGTTTTAGCCCAAAATTATCCCAGAGGGGGCAAAGCGTTACGGGGGGCATTTACCCGGTTTCAGCCTAAAGATATGGTGGCTTGGCTGAACCAGCAGGGGGTGGAACTGAAAACCGAAGCTGATGGGCGGATGTTTCCGATTACCGATAATTCTGCCACGGTGGTGAATTGTTTGTTAACTGCGGCAAAGGATGCGGGGGTGGAACTGCGGACAGAAAGCCCGGTGATGGCGGTGTATCCTAGGGACAAAAACCCTGGGTTTGAAATCGAGTTAAAATCTGGGGAAATGTTGGAATGTGACAAACTTTTGCTGGCGACAGGTAGCAGTCCACGGGGCTATCAGATCGCTAAATCTTTGGGTCATACTATTGAACCGCCAGTTCCTTCTTTATTTACTTTTAAAATTCGGGATGCCAGATTGGAAGATTTGGCGGGAGTGGCGGTGAAAACAGCGCGAGTCCGCTTGCCAGAGGCGAAATTAGAACAAACTGGCCCAGTGTTGATTACGCATTGGGGACTTAGTGGTCCGGCAGTGTTGAAACTTTCCGCTTGGGGGGCGAGATTTCTCCACGATCGCCGATATGATACGCCCCTGATGATTAATTGGTTGCCGGAATATAAGCTAGAAGTTTTGCAAGAACAAATGCAAGCGGTGCGATCGCAACTTCCCCGAAAAGCGATCGCTACCAGTTGCCCTTTTCCCGTTCCCCGTCGTCTCTGGGAAAGGCTGCTTAATGTGACGGAAATTGACCATGAAAAGCGTTGGTCAGAGTTATCTAATAAAGGAATTAATCAATTAATCACCGAACTAACTCAAAGTCGCTATCAAATCGTCGGCAAAGGTGAATTTAAAGAAGAATTTGTCACCTGTGGGGGCATTTCTTTAAAAGAAGTCGAGTTTAAAACAATGGAAAGTCGCCGTTGTCCCGGTCTATTTTTTGCGGGAGAAATCTTAGATATTGATGGAATTACCGGGGGTTTCAATTTCCAAAGTGCTTGGACAACTAGCTGGTTAGCGGGGCAAGGGATGGCAAATTAGGATGGCTAGATACCGGGTTTCTTAAAGAAACCCGGTATCTGCCAGATATAGCACTTTTCAGGGTTATGAAGTACAAAAAAACCTGTCATTCCCGCGCAGGTGGGAATCCACAAAAAATCTGTAATCCAATAAAAACCGCTATTATAAGTTTACGGGCAGAAATAAATGCACCACAGACCCCATGAGAAAAAAAACTGTCATTCCCGCGAAGGCGGGAATCCAAAGCCTATCGGCGAGGAACGAAAAGTGCAATTAATTATGTTCACCTACTTATATGTTAAAATTTATCTAGTTAAATTACAGATAAATTATGGAATTGGTAAAAAAATAGGTACACCATGAAAAATATCAAATTAAACCAGTTATCAGAACAAGTGCTATTAGCAAATAACGAGGCTCTGTCTGTAGAGCATAATGGCAAGTTGCTGGGATATTTTTACCCGGCATCTTTACAGCCAGTTGAAGTCGATGCTGTTTGGGAGCGGTTGGATCAAGTTTTGGCTCAAGCTGTAGCAGAAAGTGGGATCGATCGAGAAGCTTTAATTGATGCTTTAGATCCTAGTCAACCTTTTCCATTTGAAGAAAATTCGCAGCTTATTACCGATTCATCCGAAATTTAAGATTTGAAGCCGGCGATCGGAGTTAGATAAAATTATGAAATTAGTCGTAGATGCTAATATTATGGTCGGGGAAATGCTGCGAATTCGGGGGCGGCATTTGGTGCAAAATCCCGAATTTCAAATGCAGCTAAATGCTTGGACAACTAGCTGGTTAGCGGGTCAAAGGATGGCTAGATACCGGGTTGCTTTAAGAAACCCGGTATCTGCCAGATATCGGCAATAATCAAACTAATTCAATAAAATATTACAAATATCGATCATTTCAGACATTTGGTTTGAACTTTGCTTGAGTCGATCTTCTTGAGTATCAATCCAATCTTTCTCAGCTTTGATCATTTCTGGGGACTCTTGACTATATCTTTGCTGTTGTTCCAGCAAGTAATCATAAAACGATAAAACATCGTCTAAAATCACTGTGGTGATTTCTACTCGTTCGTCAAATATCGATTCAATGGTTTGTGAAATGAGTTGATAAACCTCTTGCTCAAAGCGATCGTAAGCTTCAATTTGTGTATTTTTTTGCGAAATTGATTTCTTCATGGATTTAAACTTGTCGATAGCCTCTTTTTCAAACTTGCTTAAATAGACTTTAATAATGTCACTATGATTTTCCCAAGATGCATTTAATTCACGTTCCGCTAAATTTAAACTAGCTTGAAATTTTTCTTGGCTTTTCGGATCCTCCCAAAATAGATATTCAGTAATTTTTTGCCGATTAATTCCGCGATCGTATAAATCGAAAATTTCCTGTAATCGCTCCAGGATTATCTGAGAACAAAATAGAGAAATCTCGGCGATCGCCTCAGTAATTTTATTTTGCAATTTAGGGATATCGAACACAGATAAAGACTTAGGACTTCCTTGAGAGTCTTTTAAGTATTGATCTTTGATGAGAATAAATTGAGAATTACATTTGGTTTTCACGGCATCTACTGTGAGAATTCTTAATCGGCTTTTTTCTAATTTAATTTTTTGAATAAACCCACTAACCTTGCCAATTTCCTCCCAAATCTCTAGGGGATTAATTTCACAGATTCTTTGTTTAGCTTTCCAAGTTTCTCTAGCCAGATTTATTTTTTCAAAGCTAACCGATAAACTCTCTTGGATTTGACTGATTGATTCCTGGAATATTTTTAAGACAGGACGCAGCGATTCATCAATTTCTTGGGCATATACTTTTAACTCTGAGGAAACTTCAGGCTGTGCAGGCTCCGCTTGAACTTGACGCAGTGATTCCGTAATTTTACGGATAGGGATGAGGGGATTGGTAGTCATTGTATTAAAAGCATAGTCGGAATAACTATCGATCTATAATACAATAAGAATTAGCCAATATGTAGACTCAAAAGCAAAAACAATGAACTACTATTTCAGCGCAGCCAGTCAAGCTTTGCTCCACGCAGGCAAGCTAGTGCAAGCACATACAGCAGATGGAACGTTATTACCGATATTGCGAGATGTCACCACAGGTCGAATGGTCGAGATAGCCAAAGCTACCGCCGGATTTTCCCTGGAATCGATCGCCGCTCCTGCTCAACTGATCATGGGGCCAATTCAGATGGTTCAAACTCACCTGGGATTCCAAAAAACCTATCAAATGCTGGATACTTTGCAGAAGAGTGTAGCAGTGTTGCAGGGGACAACGGCGGTGATTGGGGTGGGGACTTTTGCCGGAGTCGCTTTATCTGGCGTAAATTTATATCAAACTCTGAAAATTAGAGAAAGTCTCCAAAAAATCGATTTAAAAATCGATCAAGTTTTAGATAAAATTAGTTCAGAGTCGGAGGATATCAAACAAAGAATCGATCAAGTGGCGCAGGATGTTGAATTTAAGATGCACCGCACCATATTAGATCAAGCTTATGGGCGATTTCAGCAAAGTATTCGTAGTCTTAAAAATATTTTAGAAATCCAAGATAGTCATTCTCGCCTGAGTAACTTGGCAAACATATACGGAAATTTAACTCAAGTTTTAGCTGACTACAAAAATCCTCAAATATACAATCAAAACACAAATGCTCCGGGGCGACTAAGACGGCATGAATGTGCATGGCAAATGGAACAAGCAATGGCGATGATTTTTATCTGGAAAGGTGAGTTTGGGGCAGCGAGTAGTCAAATGCAGCAGTTGCGGGACAATATTTATCAAGATACATGGGATATCTTGTCTTGTTGTGAAACCGAGGAAGAAGTTGATTTTATTTATCCTGAACTGATGCGAATTCACACTCAAGATTTACCCGCGATCGCTGGGTGGCACGCTCAAGTGGATTATTTGAAAACCGCACCGAAAGAAGAATTAGAAGCAATTAAAAATCTGGTAAATACCGAGGAAAGCCCGCAAGAAACCTTAGCCGCATCTCCAAACAATGAACTAATCGAACAAAACAATGAACTAATCGAACAAACTCAATATGAACAGTTGAAAAATACATCTCATTTTCTGGCTTTGCGCGACCATCTGAAATTTACCATTAATCCCCAAGCGCGGCAGAACTACGAAAGCTATATTTCTGCGCGATCGCCCCATCACGGATATCGAGCCCTGGCTGCATCTAACTGGCAGGAAATCTCCGATATTACCGTGGCTAATTTGTATTGGTATTTGAAGTCTAAAGACAAAGATGAGAAACAGACAATAGCATAATCTGGGGTAGCAAAAACCGGGTTTCCCCTGCATTCCCCCGTCTTCACGGGGGCAGGCTGCATGGGGGCAGGCTTATTTACATCTTGGTTATTGTGGCAAAAGCAACGGATAACCCGGTTTCTTTGTTGCTTGATTGGTTGCGTAGTTGAAGCGCGATCGCCCCTAATTCAGAAACCGGGTTTCTTCTTTAAACCTCGATATTGTTGCAAAAGCAACGGAAAACCCGGTTTCTTGATGTTTACAAAATTGTTAAATAGGTTTCCGTGGGGCTAATCGGCAACGGCTTCAATACTTGACGATTTAAGTCAACTTCTAACCCCAAAGATTCTAAAGGAATTACCCCCAAAAGCGGGTCATGTCCTCCCGGTAACTCCAAACACTCAAAAGTTCCTTCTCGGTCAAATATGGATATTTTTGCATCTTGGAAAATGCGGGCTTTATCAATCCCCATTGCCGTAGCGACATCGACTTCTTTGAGGATTTTTAAGCCTAATTGCGCGATCGCCTCTGGGGGTAAACATAAAGTCGTTGCCCCGGTATCAACTAAGACATTTTCTAAGGTCAGCGATCGCACTTGATCTGCGGTTTTTACCCCAGCTTCGGCCAAAATTTGGTCAGCATTTGGTCAGGGCGATTAATAATTGTCAGAGTTGTAAAAACTTTACCCATATCCTGCTGATTTGTTGGTTGCATAATCTCCTCCTGAAATAGTCGGATTAATCTTTTACATTTAGTAATGCATATATTTTAATAAATTGAGATTAAATTAACATTTATTAATTAATAAAATTTACGCTAAACTATTAAAATAATAGCGACTTAATTTAAACAATCAACCGAAGCGAATATGATCGTAAAATCTCAGCCAATTTATCTCGACTATCACTCTACAACTCCCGTTGACCCCAGAGTAGCCAACCTGATGCTACATTACATGACCACCGCTTATGGAAATGCCAGCAGCACATAGCTATGGAGATGAAGCCGAACAAGGGATTAAAAAGCCGCCCAACAAATCGCCCAGTTAGTCAACGCTAAACCCAAAGAAATTATCTTTACCTCTGGAGCACAAGAAAGCATTAATCTAGCGATTCAAGGGCATATTTTATCGGTAAATTACCAACAATCTAAACCGCCGCGCATTGCCGTTTCTCCGGTTGGACATAAAGCGGTTTTAGATACTTGTAATGCATTAGCTAAAAAAGGATTAGCGGAAATTATTTATCTGTCAATTGACCAAAAGGGTCGATTAGATTTAGACGAAATTGAACAAATCTGTCGCAGCGGTATTTCTCTACTCTGCGTCATGGCCGCCAATAATGAAATCGGCAATATTTACCCTATATTAGAGATTGGGAAATATAATATCCCTTTTCTCTGTGATGCCTCCCAAACTGTAGGAAAAATCCCGACTAATTTTGTCGCCTCTAATATCACTTATTTAGCCATCTCTGCCCATAAATTATAGGGATCTAAAGGTTCTGGGGCTTTAATCGTCAGAAAAGGAACTCACTTAGAACCGATAATTTTTGGTGGCGGAGATCAAACAAGAATCCGGTCAGGAACTCTGAATTTTCCCGGAATAGTCGGGTTAGGAGAAGCTTGTGAACTGCGACAGTTAGAAATGACCAAAGATGAGGCAAAAATTGCCGATTTGCGCGATCGCCTGCAAAGCTTATTACTAGAAAAAATCCCTGGTTTATTCATTAATGGCGATCGCGCTACTACGAGGATTTATTAAACCGCAGGTGTTAGTTATGTAGTTAGTTATGTAGGGTGGGCAATTGCCCACCCTACGCGGATTTATTAAACCGCAGGTGTTAGTAATTCCCGATCTTTGGCGGGTTGAACGATGACTTTTCCTTCTTCGTTGATATCCACTAAGGCGGTGTCTCCTTCGCTGACGC
>NZ_LIUQ01000064.1 GCF_001276715.1 Planktothricoides sp. SR001
AATAGGTGAACATAATTAATTGCACTTTTCGTTCTCCACCGATAGGCTTTGGATTCCCGCCTTCGCGGGAATGACAGTTTTTCTAATGAACCTTTGTGTTCTTTGTGTCTTTGTGGTTCAATTCTCTATTTTTTTACCACAAAGGCATAAAATAAACACAGATATAAGCAGAAGAAATAAACCAATTTTTTGCAGACTGATTCTGTTAAATATTCAGAGATAATTGTTGTTCATTGTTGGGGTGATGATAACCTAAATGTTGCCATGCGGCTGGGGTGGCAATGCGACCGCGATGGGTGCGATTAAGATAGCCAATTTGTAATAGATAAGGTTCGTAAACTTCTTCAATGGTTTGGGCATCTTCCCCCGTGGCAGCCGCTAGAGTATTTAAGCCCACTGGCCCGCCATTAAAGTTAGAAATCATTACCGTTAATAAGAGGCGATCGCTCCAATCGAGTCCACGAGGATCGACATTAAAAAGTTCTAAGGCTTCTTGGGCTAATTCGGCTGTAATAGTAGGGGCTTTTTTCACTTGCACATAATCGCGCACTCGTTTAAGCAATCGATTAGCAATGCGCGGAGTGCCACGAGAACGGCGGGCTATTTCGATCGCCCCTGTTTCGGTGACGGGAATATTCAGAATATTGGCCGTTCTTAATACTACTAAAGTCAGTTCATCTACTTCATAAAATCGCAGCCGTTGAATCAGACCAAAGCGATCGCGCAACGGTGAAGTTAAATTACCCACCTTGGTCGTTGCCCCCACCAAAGTAAAGGGTTTTAAAGGAATACTGCGAGTTTTGGCACTTTGACCTTTACCAATCGTAATATCAACGCGAAAATCCTCCATTGCCGGATAGAGAATTTCTTCACTCATGCGAGTTAAGCGGTGAATTTCATCAATAAACAGCACATCTCCGGGTTGCAAATTCACCAACAAACCGACAATATCTCGCGGACGTTCCAAAGCTGGGGCACTGGTAATTTTACAAGTAACTCCCATTTCTGAAGCGAGAATCATCGCCATTGTAGTTTTGCCCAAACCGGGCGGGCCATAAAGTAGCAAATGATCCAAAGGTTCCTGGCGAGATTTTGCTGCTTGAATTGCAATATCCATCACTTCTTTCAGGTCTTTTTGGCCAATATAGTCATGTAAGCTTTGCGGTCTGATGGTTTCATCTTGGGAAATATTTTGTTGATCTTCCGGGGTTTCTTCGGCAAGTAAAAGCGAAGTATTCTCGGACACATCTCCTGGGCTAAACGGGGACATTTTTGCCGTGAATGCTTCGCCCCTACTGGATTCTTCTTTTGTCGGTGGTTCGACTGCTTTTGATGAGGCTTTGGATGAGGCTTTTGATTTGGGCTGCTTTGACGGTGCTGGGTTTGATGGGGCTTGATTTGGCTTGGGTTCAGGTTCGCCAGAGGGTTGTTTGGAAGAAATAATTGCCATAAATTTCAGGTAAATCAGAGTCAGAAGCAAGATAATATCGATTTATTGTTAAGATTTGTGATTAATTGTTGTCCTTTGTCCTTTGTCCTTTGTTCTTTGTCCTTTGTCCTGGGAAACAATAAGAAATAACCAATCGCAAATGACCAATGAACAATGACAGTGAATTAATAGTGGAGTGCTGATGACAGTAAAGCTGAGTGATTCGATTCCCGATGATGTGACGTTTGAGCAGGCGATCGCCTTAACCCAATCCTTGCTTTCCCAGATGGAACAAGGGCATATCCCAGAATCAGATATCTTGGCCACGATCCAAAAGCTGGTCAGCACTCTGGCCGGAGCACGGGGTTTTTTTGTATCTTATCTTACGGACGATCGCCCCTTTGCGGATCTGCCTACTGAAGCGACCCTAGCAGCCTTGACCACTTCTCCAGAGATTGTATCTGAATTATTGGTGAAAAATTTGGCCATGTCTTCGGCAATGGTGCTGACCCACCGTCGTCGAGATGATGAAACGATGGCAAAACAGTCAGAACGAGTCCGGGACAGATCCAGTCAGTTAATCACGTCGTTGGGTTTACCGGAATTTACGGAAAAGTTAGCGCAATTACTTGTGGCTGCACAAACTGGGGAAGGAATTTATCAGTCATTTCTAGACCGATGGAACTATGACCCAGAACAGCGAGAGGCAATAGCTGAAGCGATCGCTAAAGTAAAAGCGGCATTAAAATTAGCAGTCTAGTCGGATATTTGCGAACCGTCCATGTATGTGGATATGTGGATACAACCATAAGGGCGCGGCGGCTTGCGCCCGCAATGCGCCCCGACAGATAGATCAAACAGATAGATCAAACAGATAGATCAAACAGATAGATCAAAATTAATCAAAATAAATTACTGTCTGAATTGGCTATGAGTAGTTTTGACTGCTAAAGTGAATTAACGAAAGCGCCAAAACTTCCTGGAAATGCCTGGAGATGTTTTAGCGCTGGTGGTGTGAACGAATTTGTTTAGCTGTTTAGCTGTTTAGTTGTTTAATTGTTTAGTTGTGGGTGAGGAGGTGAAAATTGGTCAAATCAATTAAAAGTGTTGCCCGTCGAGGTAGCCAGTTTTATCAGCAACCATTGATCGATCCCCAGTTGGGTTTCAAGTTAAATTTATTGCAAACCCTAGTCCGTCGCGAATTAGAAGGACGCTATAAAGGTTCGGTACTGGGGAATTTGTGGCCGTTACTGAATCAGCTTTCCCAATTGCTGATTTACACTTATGTGTTTTCCATTGTTTTAAAAGTTAAATTGCCCACGGATGGGTTGCCAGAAAATAGCTTTTCTTTTGGGATGTGGTTATTTGCTGGTTTGTTGCCTTGGATCGCGTTTACCAGTGGCTTTATTCAAGCCAGTAATTGCGTGGTGGGACAACCGAATTTAGTCAAAAAAGTGGTGTTTCCCTTGGGGTTATTGCCCTTAGTGCCAGTATTAGCGGCATTTATCGAAAGTTCCTTGGGGTTAATGGCCTTAATTTTCCTTTTGGGAATGTCCACTTCGATTTTGCATAGCACTTTATTATTGTTGCCTCTGGTTTGGGTGACTCAATTATTGTTAACCGCAGGTTTGGCTTATTTAGCTGCGGGATTTACGGTATTTTTGCGCGATATTCCTCAAACTATTGGGGTGGTGCTTAACTTGTGGTTTTACATGACTCCCATTTGTTATCCCGCGAATATTATTCCTGAACAATGGCGTGATTTTATATTTTGGTTTAATCCTGTTGCCGCGATCGCCGAACTTTATCGCGATGTGATTTTAGTCGGTGAAGTGCAACACTGGGCAGAATGGGGGGTTGCCTCGATCATTTCTACCATTATTTTCTGTGTAGGAATTTGGTCTTACCGCAAATTACGTCCCGCTTTTGCAGATGTAATTTAAATTAGGCTAAATTGCGCTAACTTATGCTAAATTACCCTAATTTATGCGCCTTTTGGCTACCTATTTTTGCCTATCCTGTTTAGGTGCGATCGCTGTTATTCAACCATTACCATGAGATAAAACCATGAGTGAAGTTGCTATTACCATCCAAAACGTTTCTAAATGCTTCAAGCGATATCGTCATCCGGTCGATCGCTTAAAAGAACTATTATTTCCTGGAAAACAAAGGGCAGATGAATTCTGGGCATTGCGAGATATTAGCCTAGAAATTCCTAAAGGAAAAACCTTGGGCATTGTCGGCGCCAATGGGTCGGGAAAAAGTACCCTATTACAAATCATTGTGGGCACCCTAGCCCCCACCACAGGTCATGTAAATGTTCAAGGAAGAATATCTGCCCTTTTAGAACTAGGCAGCGGCTTTAACCCAGAATTTACCGGCAGACAAAATATTTTTTTCAATGGGCAGGTACTCGGTTTAACCCAAAGACAAATTGAAGACAAATATGATGATATTGTCGCCTTTGCGGATATTGGCGACTTCATCGATCAGCCGGTAAAAACTTATTCTAGTGGGATGTTTGTCCGGTTAGCTTTTGCCGTAGCCACCAGCGTTGAACCGGATATTTTAGTAGTTGATGAAGCCCTCGCGGTGGGAGATGAAGCATTTCAACGTAAGTGCTATGCCAGATTAGAAAAAATCCAAGACCGAGGGGGAACAATTTTATTTGTTTCTCACTCTGCGGGCACGGTAATTGACCTATGTGATTCAGCAGTTCTTATGTCAGAAGGCGAACTGCTGCTTTACAATACTCCTAAGTATGTGATCGATAAATATCATAAGTTAATTTATGCCCCGACGGAAAAGATCCAAAGTGTTCGGGAAGAACTTCGCCGGTTAAATCAAAAACAATATCATCAAAATCTCAGCCCAAATCTCAGCCCAAATCTCAGCCCAAATCTCAGCCCAAATCTCAGCCAAGATACTATTACTCCCAATCTGACCCAAAATATCGGCCAAAATTCAAGCGGAGTAACTCAGCAAGCTGGTGAGGTTATTACGGAAAAAACGGCGGCAGAAATTATCCAAGAATTGCCCACATTCGCCCTCCAGTCAAAGCCATTTTATGACCAGAACCTGAAACCGGCGGAAACGATTTCTTATTTATCTCGTGGGGCGAAAATCTCTAATCCTCAGATTTTGACTCGCCGCAAGGAACCTGTGAATAACTTAATCGGCAGAGAGAATTATATTTATACTTATGAGGTAGAGTTTTTACAGGAAGCGTCGAAAGTCCGATTTGGGATGTTAGTTAAGACGATTAAGGGTTCAGAATTAGGCGGTGCTTCTTATCGCTTTCCCGAAGAAAAGCTAGAAGATGGAGTGGTGAAAGCGGGCACCAAAGTTGTGGTTAAATTTAGATTTAATTGCTTGTTAAATCCTGGAGTTTACTTTTTAAACGCGGGAGTTTCTGGCATTGTCAATGGACACTTTACTTATTTAGCCCGCTGTATTGATGTGGGGATGTTCCGAGTGCTCCCAGAGGAAGATTCTGACGCCACTGGGATCATTGACTTTATGATTAAACCTACCCTGACCGTTGATGAAGTTGATGAAACTTTACCCGTTTCTCCAGAAATGGAAATTATGGTATAAATAGCTGTAAATAGCTGTCAATTTTACCCCTTTTCAAGGGGGGAATAAGAGGTATTAGATCGATCTCCCCCCTTGTTAAGCTAATCTTTTAGGAGTTTCGTCTAGCAACCCTGTCCGGGTGGTTTTCGTGAAATAACGATTTTCCTTAAGCGGTTTCAAAATCTCTACAAGATTAGCCTTGTTAATGGGGGACTAAGGGCGTATATTAGTTATTTAATGATTCAACACTTCCCAAATCAACTAACAACTAACAACAAATAACCGATAAATAATAAATGTCAGAACCGATAATTATTACAGGAATGCACCGTTCGGGAACATCCCTAACTGCTTCTTTTATTCAAGCAATTGGAGTAAATATTGGCCAAAATATGTTTCCGGCTGATATTTGTAATGTGAAAGGCTATTTTGAAGATATTGATTTTCTAGAATTTCAGCGATCGCTGCTGCAAAAATCTTGTCCTCCTGGGGATCCAGGCTGGCCCGATTGGGGTTGGACAGAAAGCGAAACCCTCGATCGCAGCCTTTGGTCATCTTATATTCCAGAGGCGAAAAAGTTAATTGCCAGTCGTCACGGAAATATTTGGGGATGGAAAGATCCTCGGACTTCTTTATTGTTAGAATTTTGGCATCAATTACTGCCTAATACCCGATATATTTTGGTTTATCGATCGCCTTGGGATGTGGTGGATTCTATTTTGCGGCAAAATCGCGGAGTGTTTCCTCAACGTCCAGAATATGCTTTGAAAAGTTGGGGATTTTATAACCGGCATTTGCTATCTTTTTATCGGCAACATCGCGATCGCTGTATTCTGATTAATGTCAATGGCTTTGTGCAACAACCAACTCGATTGATGCAACTATTAGAGGGGAAATTGGGTTTAATCCCACGAGAACCTTGGGATGCGGCGAAATTTGCGAAAATTTATGATGCGAATTTATTACGGAGTTTGCCCACAGATCACCCAATGGTGAGACTGATTAACCATTTGATGCCAGAGGTTGCCAATTTGTTGACAGAGTTAGATCAAATTGCCGATATTCCTAGAGGCGATCGCGGCGATCGCGAGTTAAATGCGGATCCGCTGCCAATTTTGCCCGTAGAAGCTTTGCCGTTGTTGATGCATTATCAATCCCTGATACAGCATCAAGAATCTCACCAAGAACAAATCCAACTCCGGTCAGAAGTGGCCCAATTACGGTCAGAGTTAGACCGCTTAACCTTAGAGTTGATGACGATTAAGCGATCGCGGAGTTGGAAATTGGCGCGAAAATTGGCTCATTTCAGTCAAAAATTTAGACTTAAGTAGGAGAAAAAGATTCCTTTAGATATATAATTTTAGATATATAATTGCTCAAGCCGGAAAATTTTGCTGGAAATAGCCCTTAATCAACCGAGGAAAATATGGAGGCATCCGAGCCAAATCTGACCTATCCGATTAAACTTTCCGTGGTAATTCCTTGTTATAATCACGGCGAATTTATCTTAGAGGCGATCGCCAGTGTGGAAAGTTGCCAAGCTAAAGTCTATGAAATTCTGATTATTAATGATGGTTCAACGGATCCCTTGACCCAAAAAGTCTTACAGGCTTTAAGCGATCGAGGATATCCGGTGATTCATCAGGAAAATCAAGGGTTGGCGATCGCCAGAAATCATGGGATTTCTTTGGCCAAAGGTCGCTATATTTTGCCCTTAGATTCAGACAATAAAATTAGACCCAACTATATAACTAAAGCCATTGAAATTCTGGATACTCAGCCAGAAGTAGGGGTAGTCTATGGGAATTTTGAGTTTTTTGGCGGTGTAACCGGCATTAAAAAAGTTCCCGAATTTGATATTAACCTGATCCTCCGAGGAAACTATATTGATGCTTGTGCGGTGTTTCGCAAAACCGTTTGGGAAGAAGCGGGCGGCTATGATGACAAAATCCCGGAACAATTGGGCTATGAAGATTGGGATTTTTGGTTAAGTGTCGCCGAAAAAGGCTGGCATTTTTATCATATTGATCAGGCTTTGTTTGATTATCGCTTGCGTAGCAATTCAATGGTAAGCGGCTGTAATATTCCAGAGAAACGCTGGGAATTATTTCGCTATATTAGCACCAAGCATATCGGCCTTTATCAGACAAATTTTGCCCATATTTTCGCCAATGTTGAATATGACCATTTAGTTGAACGGGACAAAAGAGAAGCCCTAGAAGCTAAATTAGAGGAAATTCAACTAGAACTGGATTTAGAGCGATCGCGAAACTGCGATCGCCTAGTTCAATTGACAGAAACACAAAATACCCTAACCTACTGTGAATCAGAACTTCAGCAAACAAAAAATCAACTGGCAGCTACCCAGGAAAAATTGCAACAACTAGAAAATGCTTATAAAATATTGTTAATTGAAAAAGAAGAAATAGCATTAAAACAAAAACAAACTGAGGTAAACTTACAAGGAGAAATAACGCGATCGCAAAATGAATTTTCTAGCCAGCTTCAACAAGCTAAAGCCCAATGGCAAAGTCAAATAGCCGCTGTAGAAGAAATAAAAAATCAACAGCAAAATCAGTTAGCCCAAACGTTATCCCAAACGGAAGCAAATCTGGCACAATCTCAAGCAGAAATTCAACGGTTAACCCTAGAATTGCACCAAGCTCAAGAAATGATTCAAGCTATGCAAACTAGCAAATTCTGGCAATTAAGAACAAATTGGTTTAGAATAAAACAGGCTTTAGGTTTAGCTAAAACTTAAATTGTCCATATAAAAATAATCGTTCAGCAATCGTTCAGCCATCAAGAGGTAATATGAATCGAAACGAGAAAATCTTACGACATATTAACAAAAACGGCCAGGGAATTGAAATTGGTCCTAGCTATAACCCGATCGCGCCTAAAAAAGCAGGCTTTAAAGTCGATGTTATCGATCATGCAAGTCGCGAGCAGTTAATTGCCAAATACGATGGTCATGGAGTCAATCTTGACAACATTGAAGAAGTTGATTTTGTTTGGCAAGGAGAAAGTTATGCAGAACTCACCGGCAAACATAAGTATTACGATTGGATTATTGCCTCTCATGTGATTGAACATACCCCGGATATTATTGGGTTTATTAATGATTGCGATGCCATTTTGACAGATGATGGAGTTCTCTCCCTCGCTATACCCGATAAGCGCTATTGTTTTGACCACTATCGAGCGATTACGGGAATTTCCAAAGTGATTGATACCCATTTGAGTCAAGCTACTTTTCATACTCCAGGGACGGTGGCCGATCATTTTTTAAATGCGGTATCTCGATCGGGCAGAATAGCATGGGAATCCCACACGAGCGGAGAATATAAGTTGCTTCATTCAATGGAATATGTGCGGCAAATAATGAATTGCGCGATCGATGGAAAGACCTATATAGATACTCATGGTTGGTGTTTTGTGCCGCATTCTTTCAGGTTAATGATTCACGATCTTTTTCATCTGGGTTTCATTTCTTTGCAAGAGGTAGATTTTTATCCCACTGAAGGTTGCGAATTTTATATAACCCTAGGCAGAAAAGGAAAAGAGACTCATCAATCAAGACTGGAAATGCTGGAAGCGATCGACATTGAACTAAGTGAAGCTAACACCGGCGAATCTATCGATTTATGGGAAAAGCGATTTTATGAACTGGAACAAGTTCGCCAACAACTACAAATACAATTAGAACAAAATCAAATTCAGCTACAGCAAACCCAGGCAAAATTAGCTATTTCTCAATCCGAACTGCAAGCATCTCAAAAGATGATTTCGGCTATGAAAACCAGTAAGTTCTGGAAATTACGGACAAATTGGTTGAAAATAAAAAAATCATTGGGTTTACCCGCTAATGAATAAGCATAATTATGCTTAAATTAGGAAAATTTATTTATTAATAAATTTCTCATAATTACCTAAAAATGTTCTCAAATTATATCCAGTGTTATTAATATGTCAAAGACTATAGAAAACGTAAAAAATCAATGGGGTCGGTTTAAGGCTTTCTCAAAGTTATTATCTGAAATTTTACAAGCACAAGGAACCCGACCAGCCCTTGCCTTAGTTTTTCAGAGAATTTCAGAAAAACTTGATCGTCGCCCTCCAGAGATTCTGGCAGAAACCCCAGATATTATTGACCTTTTCAATGAATACTATCAGCAATGGCGAGCATGGCATTGCCCCAGAAAATCAGACTTAGAAATGATGGCGGCTACTGTTCCGGTGATTAAGCATAAGCCGTTGATTACGGTGGTGATGTCAACTTTTAATAATCCTGAATATTATTTAAGATCGGCGCTTGAGTCGGTAAAAAATCAGCTATATCCTGAGTGGGAGTTATGTATTGCTGATGATGCTTCAACGGCAACTAATGTTAAAGAAATATTGGCCGCTTATGCAGCGTCCGACCCACGGATTAAAGTGGTATTGCGGCCAATTCAAGAAAATATTTGCGCGGCAGCAAATTCTGCTCTAGAAATTGCTACAGGAGAATTTGTGACATTTTTAGAATCCGATGCCCAATTAACTCCTGATGCTTTGTATCAAATCGCGATCGCTGTTAATCAGCATCCGCAGATAGATGTACTCTATAGCGATGAAGATAAAATTGATGAAGATGATAATTTACGAGAACCTTGTTTTAAACCGGATTGGTCGGGCGATCGCTCATTTTTATTTTGGATGTATGGGCGACACTTTTGCATCTATCGCCGATCGCTTATAGAAAAAATCGGCGGATTTCGCCGAGGATTTGAAGGCAGTCAAGATTATGACCTGTTGTTAAGAATAGCCGCCCAAACCGATCAGATTCTTCATTTGCCGCAAATTCTCTACCATCGGCGAATTAATTTGGCATCTCAACCGCCAAAAACGCCCGTACCAGCTTATATTTATGAGGGGACAAAAAATGCTTTAGCACAAGCAGTTCAGTCAATGGGCAATCGCGCCTTATTGACCCCAGACCTGTTGGTAACCGTTGGCTATTATCAAATCGACAATCAAGAATATGGCCATGAAAAATATCAGGCTTGGTTAATGAAATATGGGGCAAGACCTTCGGATCTGCAACAAATGAAAGAAACGGTGGAGGCGTTGACCCTGACACCGACCATCAGTGTAATTATGCCCGTGTATAACCCACCGGAGACTTTTTTAAAAGAGGCGATCGAATCCGTCATTAATCAGGTTTATCCTTATTGGGAATTATGTATTGCTGATGATTGTTCTACTCAAGGGTATATTAAACCAATTTTAGAACATTATGCCGCCAAAGATGCCCGTATTAAAGTGGTATTTCGCCAGGAAAATGGCCATATTTCCGCTGCTTCTAATTCGGCAATAGCGATCGCCACGGGAGAATTTATCGCTTTACTAGACCATGATGATTTACTGACTCCTGATGCTTTGTACCAAGTGGTCTTAACGATTAATCAACATCCCGATGCGGATATGATTTATTCTGATGAAGGTAAAATTGATGAAAATAATCAACTCAAAGGCCCTTATTTTAAACCAGAGTGGTCTCCTGATTCATTCCTCTCCCGAATGTACACCTGCCATTTAGGAGTTTATCGGCGATCGCTTATCGAAAAAATTGGCGGATTTCGGGTCGGTTATGAAGGCAGCCAAGATTATGACCTGGTGTTACGATTTACCGAACAAACCGATAAAATTTATCATATTCCCAAAATTCTCTATCATTGGCGAATTCACTTAGCCTCTGCTGCCAGTAGTGCTGAGGCCAAACCTTATGCTTATGAAGCCGCCAAAAAAGCTTTAACTGATGCTATTCAACGTCGGGGAGAACCGGGAATTGTCACCAGTGTTCCTATATATTTAGGTCATTATATTATTCGCTACCAAATCACCGAGTATAAACTCGTGAGTATTATTATTTCTACCCGAAATATGGGGGAAACTTTAGACCAATGTTTAACCTCTATTTTCACCCAAAACACTTATCCCAATTATGAAGTAATTGTCATCGATAACGGCAGTACAGAGGAAAAACTGGCTGAGGTAATTGCCCAATGGCAGGAGAAAGAACCGACAAGATTCAAGTGCTATCCTCTGGATATTCCGTTTAACTTTTCCGCCATCAATAATTATGCGGTCAAGCAAGCCCAAGGGGATTATTTACTATTCCTAAATAATGATACCGAAGTGATTACCCCGGACTGGATCGAAGCAATGGTCGAACAAGCACAGCGATCTTCAATTGGTGCCGTGGGAGGTTTATTACTTTATCCCGATGATACCATTCAACACGCGGGAATCATTTTAGGATTGGGTGGAATTGGTAGCCATAGTCACAAGCATTTTCCACGCACGACCCCCGGTTCTTTTGGTCATGTAATTAGTATCGGTAATGTTTCCGCTGTAACCGGGGCTTGTTTAATGTGTCGCAGAGAATTGTTTGAGATGGTGGGGGGATTTGATGAAGAATTATCCGTGGCTTATAATGATGTGGATCTTTGTTTAAAAATGGTGGCCAAAGGCTATCGCAATGTTTATTTGCCCCATGCGGTACTTTATCACCATGAGTCAAAAAGTCGGGGCTATGAAGACACCCCAGAAAAGCAAGCCCGATGGCAAAAAGAAGCGCAACTTCTCTATAGTCGTTGGCAAAAATTTATTGACAACGACCCTTGTTATAGTCCCCATTTAACTCGCGATCGCGAAGACTATACGATTAGAGAATAAAGCCGGTGATAAACCCGGTTTATCCGGCGAAACCGGGTTTTTGGCCATCCTATATTTGCTAGTAAAAAAAAATCATAAACCTATTTTTTATAAGCAAAAATATTTTTATATGATTAACAAAACAGATATTTTTTTATCTTTAAAAAAACATCATTTAATTCTCCAAAAATTTGGTGTTATTAAATGTGGTTTATTTGGTTCATTTGTTACTGGAAAAGCAACGGAAAAAAGTGATGTAGATTTATTAATAGTTTTCGATCCTGAAAAGAAAACCTTTAATAATTTTATGGATTTGTGCTTTTTCCTGGAGGATCTTTTTGACCGCAAAGTAGATGTTCTGACACCGGAATCTTTGAGTCCTCATTTTGGCGATCGCATTTTGCAGGAGGTTGAGTATGTCTCGTTCTAATAAAGATTATTTACTGCATATTATGGATGAAATCATTTATTTATTGACAACATCGGAAAATTTAGAAAAAGAGGCGTTTGGCAATAATGAGACATTCAAAAGGTCTTTTGTAAGAAGCCTAGAGGTGATTGGAGAGGCTACCAAAAAATTGTCAGAAGATTTCAGATCCGAGTATCCTGAGATGCCATGGCGACGTATGGCAGGAATGCGTGATAAGTTAATTCATGATTATTTTGGCATTGATTACGATGTGGTTTGGGATGTCGTCAAAAATGAAATCCCCAATCTAAATTGGCAAATTACCAAAATTATCAAGGAGTTAGAAGATAGGCAAACATGAATCAAAAGTAAAAAAATTCTGGTTCAATAGCTGAAACAAGGGAATGCCTATAATCAAGCTTTCCCTCCAATGGCGATCGGTATCAGCTTTTCCCGGAAAGCTGACGGCTGAGTTTTTCAACTTCTGAGTAGGGTGGGCAAAATTTGCCCACCCTACCACTGAGGCAAATTTTGCCCGCCCTACCACTACTGACTACCTCTGGTTAACTGGATCGGTAAAAGCAATCATGCTAAATCAAGCTGTTTCTCGCTCCTTAGAGCAATTATCCAAGATTAAGCGCTTATCAAAGCGTTTGTACGAAATTTTGACCCAAAAAGGGGTTCGCTATGCCCTAGCGAGAACCTTCAGAAAACTCTATTTTAAATTAGAACCCCAAGCACTCCCTTCTCAGGGTGCCCCAGAAGTAGTTCACCCAGTAGCGGATTATCATGTTTGGTTGGGTCAGCGCTTCCCCCGCTCCTGGGATTTGCAGCAAATGGCAGAAGCGGTGAAAGCTTTTAGAAAAACGCCGTTGATTAGCATTATTATGCCGGTTTACAATACCCCAGAAAAGTTTTTGCGGGACGCCATTGAATCGGTGTTAAATCAAGCCTATCCTTACTGGGAATTATGTATTGCTGATGATGCTTCAACGATTCCCTATATTAAGCCAATCTTAGAAGAGTATGCCGCCGCTGATAACCGAATCAAATTACTGTTTAGAACTGAAAACGGCCATATTTCTGCCGCTTCTAATTCAGCTTTATCTTTAGCAACCGGCGAATTTGTGGCACTTTTAGATCATGATGACATGATAACTTCTGATGCGTTATATCATGTGGCGGTGATGTTGAATGTGCATCCTGAAGCGGATATGATTTATTCTGATGAAGATAAAATGGATGCCCAAGGAAATCGGCAAGATCCCTTTTTTAAACCCGATTGGTGTCCTGATTCATTTCTCTCCCGAATGTACACCTGTCATTTAGGAGTTTATCGGCGATCGCTCATCGAAGAAATTGGCGGATTTCGGCTGGGTTACGAAGGCTCCCAAGATTATGATTTGGTATTGCGGCTGACGGAAAAAACTTCCCACATCTTTCATATTCCTAAAATATTATATCACTGGCGCATTCACTCAAAATCAACCGCCAGCGAATTAGCCAATAAAAATTATGCCACGACTGCTGCATTTAAATCACTTTCTGAAGCCCTAGAAAGAAGAAGAGAACCGGGAAAACTTATCCCCACGGAAGGAGGTCATTGGATTGTCCGCTATCATATCCAAAATTATGATTTAGTCACGGTGATTATTCCCACCAAAAACTTGGGCAACATTCTCAATACTTGCTTAACCTCAATTTTCGCGAACACCACCTATCCCAACTATGAAGTATTAGTCATCGATAATGGCAGTACGGAACCAGAAACCCTGGATATTCTTAGTCAGTGGCAAGCGAAAGAACCCGAGCGCTTTCGTTGTGAACCGCTGGATATTCCCTTTAACTTTTCCAAAATTAATAACTATGCAGTAAAACAGGCGAAAGGCAAATATATCCTACTTTTAAATAACGACACAAAAGTCCTCAAACCTGACTGGATGACCGCAATGGTTGAGCAAGCCCAAAGACCTTCCGTGGGGGCAGTAGGCGCCTTACTACTCTATCCCGATGATACCATCCAACACGCGGGAGTTGTGATTGGTTTGGGTGGGGTTGCCGGTCACAGTCACAAGCAATTTCCGGCGGATAGTCCAGGATATTTTTATCAAATTCAAACCGTGAATAACTATTCCGCTGTCACCGCTGCTTGTTTAATGTGTCGGCGAGAAGTTTTTGAGGAAGTTGGAGGGCTAGAAGAAGACCTACAAATTGCCTTTAATGACGTAGACTTTTGCCTCAAAATTGCCGCCAAAGGCTACCGAAATATTTATCTACCTCATGTAGTATTGTATCACTATGAATCAAAAAGCCGAGGTTATGAAGATACCCCAGAAAAAATCGCCAGATTTGCCAAAGAAATTGACTATATGAAAACTAAGTGGAAAGATTGGACAGAACACGATCCTTGTTATAGTCCCAACTTGACCCGCGATCGCGAAGATTATAGTATCGGATATTAATCATTATCCTGGATTTTCTATTTTAGCTTAGAATATCCAGGATTGCCAAATTACTGAATCACTATCATCCTGAAAAAATATGCCAGACTTTCTGATTATTGGTGCCCAGAAATGTGGCACCACCTCTCTATATGTTTATCTGACTCAACATCCGCAAATTTTACCGGCTGCTCAAAAAGAACTGCATTTTTTTGACTTTAATTATGCCCAAGGGATTGACTGGTATTTAGCCCAATTTCCCGCCAAAACCAATGAAAAAATCACCTTAACTGGAGAATCCAGTCCTTACTATATTTTTCATCCCTGGGCACCGCAGCGGGTTAAACAACTTTTTCCTAACATCAAATTAATTGTTTTACTGAGAAACCCGGTAGAAAGAACCTGGTCACACTATCATCACGAAGTGCGCTGGGGATTTGAAACTCTAGATTTTGAAGCAGCTATAGACAGCGAAGCGGAACGTCTGAGTGGCGAACTGGAAAAAATGCTTGCCGACCCTAATTACTATAGCTTTAATCACCAACATTACACTTATTTATCTCGCGGCATTTATGTAGAACAATTACAAGCTTGGATGGAACTTTTCCCCCGGAATCAGTTCTTAATCCTTAACAGTGAAGAATTTTATGCAAATCCGGCGGCAACCCTGAAGCAAACTTTAGAGTTTTTAGGCTTAAGTCCCTGGGACTTGGGAGATTATCCACCATATAATATTGGTGAATGCCCCCCAATGTCTAACCAGATCAGAATAAAATTGGTCAACTATTTTACCCCTTATAACCAAAAACTTTTTGAGTATTTGCAAGTTCACTGGAACTGGAGTGATTAAGTAGTGATGAAATAAAAATCAAAAAAATAAAACCGGACAACTAGGCGTTGATTATGAAGGGGCTTGGGATAGCTATGCTAATGCTTGGCTATTCATCCCGAATTATAACATATCGGCGATGAATGGATTGGCAAAGGCGCCGGGGCTGCCCAATCTTTGGCTGAATATGAATCCTTGATCGAAAGCCAATTTATTCAGCCTTATATTACTTCAGATGATCCGGTGTTAGAGATAGGAGTTGGTGGGGGAAAAACCAGTAAACTCTTGAAAAAATCCTGTCGTGAACTAATTTGCGCGGATATTTCTAGCCAGATGCTTCAAGCTACGCGATCGCGCCTAGGAGATGACCGAATTTCCTATATCAAATTAGATGGATTAACCCTGAATGGGATTGCTCCCGAATCCGTGGATGTATGTTTCTGTTACGATACAATGGTGCATATCGAACCCAGGGATATTTTTAACTACCTAAATCTCATTCCTCATGTCATGCGGGGGAAACGCTTATGCGTGTTTCATCACACGAATATTCTCAGTGATTTAGGTTGGGAAAAATTCTTAAGTGAGTGGCAGAATAACCTGCTCGGTCAAAGACATGGCTGTGCTTTTTCCGTGATGAGCGATAAGATTATGGAGAAATTTCTCCATCACCTTAACTATGAGGTCATTTTGCAAGATACTAAGTCTGTACCCCGTGATTGTGTCTGGATTTGTAAAGCCCCGGCGATCGATTAATGCTCAAATCATGCTCAAGAGCGATCGAATGGTTCCAGCCATCACTATTTTATTTTCATCTAAGGAATAGCTGACAGTCAATCATGCGAATTCTCTTTCTACATCCTAACTTCCCGGCTCAATACCGTCATGTGGCCACAATTTTAGGGCAAAATCCTAAAAATCAGGTGGTATTTGGCACCAAAAATGAACGACCTGAATGGGAAATTCCCGGGGTCAAAAAATCCCTATTTACCCCTAGTCGTGATGCCCATGCGGGAACTCACCACTATGTCCGTCCTTTAGAAAGTGCGGTGGTTCATGGACAAGCGGTTTATCGCATGGCAGATCAACTTAAAGCCCAAGGATTTGTCCCAGATATTATTTGTGGTCATTCTGGTTGGGGGCCAACCTTATTTGTCAAAGATATTTTTCCCGATACCCCATTACTCTGTTATTTTGAGTGGTTTTATCATGCTTATGGTTCCGATGCCAATTTTGACCCCAATGACCCTCTAAGTGTGGATGATGTCGCTCGAATTCGGATTAAAAATGCGCCGATTTTAATTGATTTATATTCTTGTGACTGGGGAATGTCCCCAACTTATTGGCAGCGATCGCAATTTCCCCCTGAATTTCACAGTAAAATTTCCGTCATCCACGATGGAGTAGACACGGAATATTTCAAACCCAACCCAGGGGCGAAATTAGTGTTACCAAATCTAGACCTATCTCATGTGGATGAATTAGTTACTTATGTGTCCAGAGGGATGGAACCTTATCGGGGATTTCCAGAATTTATTGAATCAGTTGCTTATATTCAAGAAAGACGGCCAAACTGTCATATTGTGGTAGTGGCATCGGAGCGAGTTTGCTATGGCAAACCTTTACCTGATGGCATGACTTATAAAGAATATATGCTGAAAAAAGTCCCCCTAGATTTATCCCGCATTCACTTTGTGGGTTCGCTACCTTACGGTTTATATTTAAAAGTCATTCAAGCCTCTGATGTGCATATTTATCTAACTCGACCTTTTGTTTTATCTTGGTCAATGATTGAATCTATGTCCACCGGCTGTTTAGTTTTGGGTTCCGATACTCCTCCCGTAGCGGAAGTGATTCAAGATGGAGAAAATGGCCTACTGGCTGACTTTTTCTCGCCTAAACAAATTGCCGATCGCGTTGATGAAGTTTTTGCCCATCCCACCCGCATGGCTGAGATTAGAAAAAAAGCCAGAGAAACAGCTTTAGAACGCTACTCTCATCAAGTATTATTGCCCCGTCATATTCAACTAATTGAAGATGTCGCCAACGGGGTTTTATCTACCAAGCAACTGCAATAATATCATCGGATAAAATTGCACCAGCCAGGACACAAAGAGCACAGATACCTTGCTGCCTTTGTGTCCTTTGTGTCCTCTGTGGTTTTTCTTTTTCCCGGTTTCCTATATCTTCCCGAATAAAATAAATTTGCAACGTTGAAAACGACACAAAAAGAAACCGGGTTTCTATCCCAAATTTAATTAACCCCACCAACCGCTTAATAGAAACCCGGTTTCTGTCACCCCACGGGCAACCAATATTTAAGCAATTTGCAGGGTCTTAGGAGCGGGAATAGACTCACCTTCTGCTTGCCACGCTTCCAAGTACATTTCAATAACTTCTTCGCCGTTAAGAATTGCTTCTTCACGGGTTTTGCCATGAGTGCAAGGCATGACAACGCGATCGGCAAACTCTGGAATCGTCACCAAGAAAAGCCGATCTTCATTCGACCATTGAATCATCATGCTATAGTGATTCATAAATTATTTAGTGCGTGATTTCACAATGTTTCTGGATCGAGTTCTTTTACCGGCATGGTATTCAACCATTGCTGAAGCTGCGAGTTTAGCCAGAATGTCTGGAGAATTAGCATAAGCTTCATCAAGGGCGCCGTTCGTCTTCTAGTTCTTCCAGAATCATTGCCGCGATCGCCGAAAAGGCGATCGCTCGGTAAAGTTTTTAATTGGGCGATCGCCCGTTCAAGTAATTCAGTCATTGCCACCTCACTCTAAAACTAGAAAATTGCACCAACAATGATGATCGCATTCTGCTGGCAGCGCCAAATATGGAGATTTTAGATCAATTGGAAGAACGAGAGGCGATAAATCTGCGGTTGGGGTGGTTCACATAAACTTTGCGTTGCGGATCTTTGACGCTTGAAGAGCCTCTCTACTTACTTTTCAAGCATGGTGATGCGGCTTTTCAGTGGATGTAGGTATATAGTATCGATTTCCCAGCTAATAAATTGTTGAGGCAAAACTCTTGCCATAGGGTTAACCCTATGGTACTATATTATCTACCATAGGGTTAACCCTATGGCAAATAGTCGTAACTTAAGTATTTACTCATGTCTAAGCAAGCAAGCATTAAAAGTAAGGAAATTACAATTGGTGGAATTCCTATTCCGGTTTACATGATGTCCGATGGGGAATATCGTTGGTCGATGCGACAAGCGAGTAAAGCAGTTGGATTTAATGAAGGTTGGTTAAGTGATACGCTGCGTACTCAAGGCAATGCTCTGGCTAAGTTGAGAGGTTACGGATTCAAAGGAGAGATTATTGAATCTCAAGGACAAGGGTTTATCGAGAGTAATTTGATCCCCACAGAAGATTTCATGGCAATGATTATGTACGCTGCCGTAATCGGTATGCGTAAACCAGCAATTACTCTCTTGGCTGCTGCACTGCACGAGACTTTCGAGAGACGAGCGGATCATGCTTTTGGTATCATTCGAGATGAAGATGAATATATTCAGAAGTTTGAGTTTCGCTACGCTTCAATCATGTTGAATAAAGATTTACGCTCCGCAATTGGCGCATGGATTGAGGCAAATCAAGACTCTCTTCAGGAATACATAAAGCAATATTCAATCAAAGGAGGACAGAGGGGGATTTACGCTTCCGCTCTGGGTAAGATTTATCAACATCTTTTTGGGATGCCAAAAAAGTCGATTAATCAAATTTTGGATGTTAAATCCTACGAAACACCTAAAGATAACCTCCATGTTACTCAACTTCAACGCATAGCACAAATTGAAGATTTAGCTGCCAAATATATTAGCCGCAAAGGGTTGAACCCAATTGAAGCTATTGATGCTGCCACTGAAGCTCTGATGATTGATGTAGAAGAACCTCGACTCGGCGATCGAATTACTCCACAAGATGTCCACCAAGTATTGGGTGCAAAACAAAGTGCAAAACAAAAATTAAAAGTATCGCCGCCAGATCGGAAATAATTTCTGCACTGAATTTAGACTTAAATCACCATAATTTAGGGAGCGTCAGATATTAATATTTCTGACGTATCCTACCACTTCGATTTTTGTATTGCCGATACCGAGAGCAACACAAGCGACACTTAAAAGTTATCTGATGATTCAAAAAATAAAAAATATTACAGCAGTTTGCGCTTTTTTGAGGTACGTTAAGATCCCCCTAACCCTACGAACGATCCCCCCAAACCCCCGATCAAAGGGGGGCTTTCGGGGCAGTCAACGCTTCGTAAATTCCCCCTTTGATCGGGGAGCCACTGCGGTCTTGGGGTCTCCCCAGGTAGAGCAAGTGCGAGACGTACTGCATAGCAGAGGAAAACGCTGTATATATATATTTTATTGAAAATGTAAGCAAGAATTAATTGAAGAAAGTAAATTTTAATTTAGCCGCAAGTTACAGCGGAAATAATTTGTCGAAAAATTAGGTATAAGCAATTTGTTTTATTCATATTTTAAGTGAAACTGCTATATATTTCTACATATATTTTTTCATTAATATTTTGTTGATTATGAATTTTAAGACCGTCAAAGAAGTGACATTATGGCCAAGTTTTGTCCTAAATGGTGAAACATTAGATTTATCACATCTGAATGCTCATTGGGTTGAGTATCTGGACAAAAGAGACGAAAACCAGCCCATCAGCTACCAGTTTATAGTAACTTATGGCTTACATTGTTTCACTAAACAATTAGATGATATTTCTAGCGAAGGATCAGAATTATTGATGTACAATGCACCCAGAGAGTCTAGACCATTTAATCTTGAAAGATACAAACTTTCTAAACAATTACCGAGTATTATCAAGTCATTGGGCGATCGGGAAACTTTAGTTTGCCACGCAGGGTATGGAAATTTTGCTACCGTTAAAGTTTTGGAAGAAGAAGATATTCAGATTGATTATTTCGTGGTTTTTGCTGCCTTCAGAGAAAGTAAAAAACTGAGATTACACATAGTCAGTGCTTATCCTAGATACGAAGGCATAGGTAGAGTGAAGAAAGTAGGCTTCTTCGTCATAGCAAACAAGTTATTGCATAATCAGAAATTACCCAAGCCCTAAAATAACAAAGGCTCCTGACTAGGGAGCCTTTGTTAAAACACATATTTTGACGAAAAGAATCAAAATAGTTTTAATCTATTCGTCAAACATGGAAAATTGATGAACAATAGTCAGAACGTCTTTACCGGAATTTCCTCGACCCTGGTGGGTAACGGGATGTCATGCTTAGAGCATGTCTGCTGCATCCATTGATCTAATTATAGCTCATGGTTTTGATTTGCGTCAAGTTTGATTGACATTTTCAGATCGAGCGGTCAGCAGTCAGCTTCTCAGCAGTCAGCCAACACTGAAAGATCGATCGCCTATCTGCTTATCCGTCGGCTTTTCAATTGCGCGATCGCCCGTTCAAGTAATTCAGTCATTGCCACCTCATTGTTAAAGAATTTCTGGATAAATAGCCGCTAAACGATTAGTTTCACCTTTTGCCTCTTTAAGTAAGTCATGCCAATCGTCTGGAGGACAACCACTTTCAAGCATTTTCTACATAGAAACCCGGTTTCTGTCACCCCACGGGCAACCAATATTTAAGCAATTTGCAGGGTCTTAGGAGCGGGAATAGACTCACCTTCTGCTTGCCACGCTTCCAAGTACATTTCAATAACTTCTTCGCCGTTAAGAATTGCTTCTTCACGGGTTTTGCCATGAGTGCAAGGCATGACAACGCGATCGGCAAATTCTGGAATCGTCACCAAGAAAAGCCGATCTTCATTCGACCATTGAATCATCATGCTATATTGATTCATAAATTCTGCGTGATTTCACAATGTTTCTGGATCGATTTCTTTTACCGGCATGGTATTCAGCCATTGCTGAAGCTGCGAGTTTAGCCAGAATGTCTGGAGAATTAGCATACGCTTCATCAAGGGCGCCGTTCGTCTTCTAGTTCTTCCAGAATCATTGCCGCGATCGCCGAAAAGGCGATCGCTCGGTAAAGTTTTCAATTGCGCGATCGCCCGTTCCAATAATTCAGTCATTGCCACCTCATTGTTAAAGAATTTCTTGATAAATAGCCGCTAAACGATTAGTTTCACCTGTCTTACTATCATAAGCTATTTTACATTTCTCATCATTTACCCAAACCTTCTCGATTGAAGAATCGGATAATTTTAATCGTTATTTCAAAAAACTGGCAAAAATCCATAATATTATCGTAAATCTCATCATATAAACTCGCACCACAAAGGACACAAAGAGCAAAAATAGCAAAGATAATTAACTTCCTTGGTGTCCTTGGTGTCTTTGTGGTTTCTTTCTCTCTTCCCCAATTCCATATCCGCCAAGTGATGAAAAATTAACAATCAGAGTTAATCTATAGATTGACATCTCTCATTGGGGATCAAACATTATGGGCTTTCACAAAATTCTCGTGGCGATCGACCACTCAGAACAATCACCCCTGGTCTTTAACCAAGCGCTCGATTTAGCCAAAAAAGAGGGGGCGCAACTGATGGTATTTCATGTGATTAACATCCAAGGGCAGGGAGAAGTGGCTCCCATTTTGGGGACGGGAGTGGGTTTGGATCTGGCAGCGGGTAAAACCCTGCAAAAAATGCAACATGAAAGTTTTCAGGCAGAAATTCAGGCGGTCAAAAAAGAGTTTCAAACTTATCGGCAAAAGGCAGAAGCCCAAGGCATTGAAGCGGAATTTAGATATGATGTGGGGTCTGCCGAATCCTTAATTTGTCAACTCGCATTTGAATGGCAAGCGGATTTAATTGTCTTGGGTCGTAGAGGTCGTCGAGGACTGAAAGAAATCTTACTAGGCAGTGTCAGCAGCTATGTGACGCATCATGCAGCTTGCTCAGTCTTAGTTGTCCAAGGCATTCACTCGACTGAATCAGATTAATGTTTTTGGGGTGCGGGGAGCGGGGGAGCGGGGGAGCGGGGGTGCTTTTGGAGGAAAGAGGAAAGAGGAAAGAGGAAAGAGGAAAGATCCTCTCTCTTCTCTTTTCTCTCTTCTCTTTTCTCTCTTCTCTTTTCTCTCTTCTCTTTTCTCTCTTCCCTTTTCTCTCTTCGCAGGGGTGCAGGGGTGCAGGGGAGCGGGGGAGCGGGGGAGAGAGGATGGGCGCAAGCATTGCGCCCCTACATCTCATCTCATCTCCTCTGCTCCTCTGCTCCTCTGCTCCTCTGCTCCTCTGCTCCTCTGCTCCTCTGCTCCTCTACAGTTGAGGCACAAACTGCTCTTTTTCGGGGACATTGGTGTATTCAGCCACGATTTGACGGAATTCTTCCCCGTCAATGGTTTCTTTTTCCACCAATAAATCCACTAAGCGATCCATGACTACCCGGTTTTCTTTGATGATTTTGGTGGTCATGTCGTAGCAATGTTCGACAATGCTTCGCACCTGAGCATCAATGCGGGCGGCAATTTCCTCAGAGTATTCCGAACGGGTCATTAAATCCCGACCTAAGAACACTTCACCTTGTTGAGTTTCTAAAGATAAGGGTCCTAAATCAGACATCCCGAAGCGAGTGACCATTTGGCGAGCCATTCCGGTGACTTGTTGCAGGTCATTTCCGGCGCCGGTGGTGACTTCCGCATCCCCAAAGATGACTTGTTCGGCGACCCGACCGCCCAGAGCACCCATGATCCGAGCCATGAGTTGAGACTTGGAAATGAGAAACTGCTCTTCCCCAGGGGTGAACCAGGTCAAACCTTGGGCTTGCCCGCGAGGAATTAAGGTGACTTTTTGTACGGGGTCGTGATTTTTGACCAGGGTGCCCACGATCGCGTGTCCAACTTCGTGATAAGCAATCAAGCGTTTGCTCTTGCTGTCCACTAGGGGAGTGCCTTCCATCCCGGCGATGACGCGATCGACGGCATCATCAATTTCCAGCATGGTAATCGCTTCTTTGCGGCGACGGGCGGTGAGAATGGCGGCTTCGTTGAGCAGGTTAGCCAGGTCAGCACCCGTAAAACCAGGAGTCCGACGGGCGATCGCCTCTAAAGAGATTTCATTAGCCGGGGTGTTTGGATCGTTTGGTTGGAGTGGAGAAGCGATCGACTTACTGGAAAGCAAACTAAAAGACGCGGGCTATCAATTTGGCTTTGATCCCATTCGCGTCAAATTTACCCCCACCGATGTTACTTTGCAAACTTGCGAGGAAGCCGCCATTGACTTTGCCCAAACCCTGAAGCGATCGCAGAAACTCCGCACCGCCAAACCCTCGGTGACTGCCGGAGGAAGCGATCGCACCGCCCAAGCTGTAGGTCGCATCGTCGGTTCCCTGTGCGTTGTTTCCGTCAAACGGGGAGATGTCACCAGTGGAATGTTAGCCTCTTAGGTTTCCCAAGCCACCTTTAATCCCCCCGGTCTGACCATTGCCGTAGCCAAAGACCGGGCAATGGAATCCCTAACTCATAATAGAGATAAATTTGTCTTAAATATCTTGGCCGAAGGTCGGCAATTGCGAAAGCATTTTATGAAACGCTTTGCCCCAGGGGAAGACCGTTTTAGTGGCTTAAACACCACGGAAGCAGCAAATGGTTGTCCCATTATATGTGATGCTCTGGCGTATTTAGAATGCGTGGTCAAAGACCGCATCGAATGTGGCGATCATTTGGTGATCTATGCGGTGGTTGAAAATGGTAAATTACTCAACGATAACGGTGTAACAGCGGTGCATTATCGCAATACCGGCAGCCATTATTAATTAGTCATTGGTTGTTAGTTGTTGTTGGTTGTTAGTTGTTGGTTGTTGGTTGTTGGTTGGGGAACGGGGAACGGGGTTCGGAGTTCGGAGGAGAGAGGAGAGAGAAGAGAGAGTTTTCAGAAGCATCCTCTTTGCTCTTTCCTCTTTCCTCTTTCCTCTTTGCTCTTTGCTCTTTGCTCTTTCCTCTTTGCTCTTTCCTCTTTCCTCTTTCCTCTTTCCTCTTTCCTCTTTGCTCTTTGCTCTTTGCTCTTTCCTCTTTCCTCTTTCCTCTTTCCTCTTTCCTCTTTCCTCTTTCCTCTTTCCTCTTTCCTCTTTCCTCTTTCCTCTTTCCTCTTTCCTGTTGCCTGTTGCCTGTTGCCTGTTGCCTGTTGCCTGTTGGCTATTGGTTGACTGGCACGGGCGTTGATATGAAAGCTTAGAATAATTTCAGTATCATTAAATACAATTTTGGGGGTTTCACCAGTGAATATTCACAAAATGGCGGCTCATTCCAAGACCTGGATCTTTATATTTCAAAAAAGGAAACTATTATATACAGTTTAAGATTGATTAGGTACAAAGTAAAAATATGTCATTCCCGCCGGATCGGGAATCTAGATAAGTTATGTAAAAATTTATGTAATAATATGTCATTACCGCCGGATCGGGAATCTAGATAAGTTATGTACCTCACTAACGTAACAAACGCTGGATTAAACTCTGAAAGTAAAGCCCAAGAAAATCTTATCGTAAGGATAATTTAGGTAAATGGTATTACCAAATTACCCAGACTTTACAAATTGTCACCTAAATGGGGCTTGACAAAAAAATTATGATTCTGTATCTTAGTTTGAGTCTGATGACAGTCTGATTAGGATACAAGAGTCAAATTTTTGACTTTTCAGCCATTCTATTCTCATACCAGGAAGTAGATTCGCTCTGATTCAATGCAGACCGAAAGGCAAACCGTGATCAATTTCGATATTTCGTCGATCAGTCATTTAATGAGACGGCAATAAAGAGAGGCAATAAAGAGATCGATCGATCTACACCAAAAATACATACCTAAATTTAGACCGCTGGTATTGCCAGATACTCCCTAAGAGTGGCGATCAATTGAAGCCGTAAACATTACTGGAGACTCACTCAAAGCATACATATCTTACAGCGCTTTTCAGATCGATAAACCATATTGAGACAGTCCGGCAAATTAAAATCAACCATATGTTGTTCTTTGCTTAAAAGAACAGCGGTCTAAGATATGGTCTGAAGCCAGGGGAAATCACTCGGGATCGAAACAAACAATAATTGCCAAAAAACTTTGTTTGCCAAAATATAGGTTTTTTGGGAAAAAATTACCCAAATAATCAGATCTGAAACAAATATGACAGACAACCTTCCGATTCCTAAATTCAGAAGGGAACTTGTAGAAGATCGTCGTCAAGACGGCTACTGGATTGAAGCAGTCAACATCGATAATGGCTCTAACCCCGATATCATCGGATATGGAATGGGGGTCTAGGAGAAGTGACTTGGTATCGAAACAGTGATTGGAAAAAGACACTGATTGCCAAATATATCGGTCCCGTTGGTATGCATCATGCCGACGTGAACGGGAATGGGCGAGACGATATCATCATTTGTTACCAGTACGGTCAGACGATGATCAATTGCGATCCCGATGGTGGCAAAATTGCTTGGTTGGAAAATCCGGGCAATAACGAGCCGTATTGGAATAGCCACTACATTGGCCGCGCCACTTCCATGCATCGCTTGCGGGTCGGTTATTTTACCCAAGAAAGCAAACTACAAGTTCTCGGATTGCCTATTGTTGGGCGGCCCAATGATGTCCACTCGATTACGCCGATCAAACTATTTACTCAGCCAGATGACCTTTACGGGGCTTCCCAATGGCATGAAGAAACCCTGAAAATATACGACAAACAATACTACGAAGCCAATCAAACCAAGCCAGATCCCAACGATCCATCTAAAGATCGGTTACTTGTTTTCCATGTGATTCATGGTGTGTCGCTCAAGAAGTATGGCAAGAAGTCCGGATCCAATCTTGATTCGGTTCTGGTTGCTTCGGAAGAAGGGATTACCTGGCTGTACTTCTGTCCCGAGGACAACGTATGGTATGGCCAAATTCTCGGTACGGGTGAACTAACCCAAGTCAACCGAACGGGTTTCAAAGGAAGTGGTAACGTGGATGCTGGCAAGATCGGAGATGACGATTTTGCTTACATCCCCACCGTCGAACCGTTTCATGGCAACACGGTCTGTGTCTATTACAAAACAGAATACACAGAGGAGAATAAAAACTCCCTGACGGGTTGCACCTGGAAAAGAGTCGTGCTCGATGTTTACGGCGATCCCAACCAGATCGGAGAAGGTCCAGGACATTTCACCATCTGTGCAGATTTTGATAACGATGGAGAGGACGAGTTTCTCGTTGCCCTGCGCGGTCCGATGCCTTGGCAAGGAGTCTTTTACTATAAGGCGATCGATGTGAAAAATGGCATCTTCGCTAAATGGCGGGTCTCCGAGGATTCTGCCGCTCGTATAGCTGTTGCTGATTTTGATGGCGATGGACGCTTGGATTTTGCCACTATCGGTTATTCCGTAGCTGGATACTATTGTGCGGATAATCCATCTATTGTGGTTTACTACAACGATTTTGCTCCGCACAAAGGAGGTTAAGCGATCGCGCGATCGCTTCAATTACTGTACCCCAAAATCGCCAATTTTTTCTCGCAAACAAATGTCAACTAACAAAGTCAAAGTTCTTAACTTTTCCGGGGATTATATAGACGCGAAGTTCGTTGAAAATGTGGAAAACTATCCCATTCATAACCGTACTATCGTCGTTAACCCAGAAGAAACTGATGCTTACTTGAGCGAAGCGAACCGCAGTATTATTCCGTGTTTCTCATCCACCATCCTGGAAAATACGACGATTAAAGAAGCAAAGTCCTTACTGTTGCTTGAGGTGGTAAACACCAAAAATATCGGCAATATTGTCTTTGAAACTGGGTGGGATCTATTAGGGAATTTTCCCGACTCTGGCTTTCCTAAAAACGTACAGTTGTGGAAGTCTCCCCAAGACGAAGCGGGAATTCTAGAAGTCGATCCATATTTTATGTCCCGGCAGAAAAGTGTGCCGAGTCAAAAAGAAAAGTTCTCGGTTAAAGTGAACCTCTGGTTCGCACCTTCCCATACCGATTGTGCCATCCATAACACACATGATTTTCTGGAGATTCACACCCAAATCTTTGGACAGGGACGAATGCAGAAGTTCAAAGTGAAAAGTTTTGACAGTCTGTATGAAGACCTGATTATGACTGAGGGATATACCCAGATCGTTCCATTTTGTGAAGTTCACGAAAACCAGAAATATACCTATCCCTGGCATCAGTATTATTCAGACACCGATTGCATCTGGATGGCGATTGAATATCACCCAAAAAAAAATTCTAACTAACAGGAGTAGTCAAGTCATGTCCAACGACATTTTTCCACCAAAAATCGAAAACGGTAAGGCAAAGAACGTTTACAAATTTCTCAAAGTCGAGGAATATTTTGGCCGCTACCAAGAATGGGACAAACTGGGAGCAGTAGAAGGACATTCCTTCGATAAGGATAAAAAGACTTTAAGCCTTAATTTCAGTAAGGCTGGTGGCGGCAACTGCGTCATGTTGATCCAGTGCGTTCAAAACGATACCCTCCGAGTGCGCTTTAACCCCACAAAATCGAAAGTAGACCAATACAGCGATGTCAGTCACTTGCTCGAAAATGCCAACTTTGATCTTGAGGACCAAGAGTTAAAGGAAAAATTTATCTTTGATGTAGATTGCAAAGAGGCTAACGGTCAGATTGTTTTGACAACCAAGTCTCAATATAATCCCATCGTGATGAAAGTGGTTGTCACCATCGCTCCATTCGGCATCAAAGTCTTCAACATCTCCGAATCCAATTCAGAGTTTGCAGAGATTCCCGTTTGGCAAACCGCAGACACCCCAATTTACTACACTCCTCATTCACTAGACCCCAACAACCCAGAGGATTATGCTGTCATCCAAGCGGTGAAGAAGCCTGCCAACGCCAAGTATTTTGGATTTGGCGAACAGGGGGGAACCAAACTCAGCAAGAATACCGACCAGTTGAATTATTTCAACTTCGATAATATGCGGTATCGGCAGATTTACGAGCGCGGACCTTTAGATAACCGGGAGCCTCTTTACCACTCCGAGCCATTCTTTTACGAGTTCAATGGCATTCCCGACAGCAATAATGTCAATGCCGTTCTCCTGGACAACCCCAGTCAAGTATTCATCGATATCGGCTATAGCAACTCCAGTCGCTATATGTTCGGCACTCGCTTTGGCGATCTTGACTACTACGTCTTCTTAGGAGAAGATCCGAAGAACATCCTAGATAGTTTTACCGCCATCGTCGGTCGCCCCGGTTTGAAACCACGCTACGCCCTGGGATATCATCAAGGTTGCTATGGGTACGAATGTGCCGCTGACCTCAAGTGGGCTGTGGAGAAACATCGGGCTTGGGGCATTCCCCTTGATGGGCTGGCTGTAGATGTGGATCTCCAAGATAACTACCGGACTTTCACTATCAAGCCGAATTACCAAACTAATAAGAACTGGCCTCACGAGCAAACGTTTGGCAATCACCAGGAAATGTTCAGTTGGTTGCGCCAGCAAGGTGTGAAGTGCAGCACCAACATCACCCCCGTGATCAGTAGCCAAGACCTGGGCAACCCAGGTTACTACTCAACCTACAAAGAAGGACTAGAGAACGGCTACTTTGTTCTGGACAAGCGCTACGATGCGGACAATCCCGACAGCAAGCACTACCAAGTCTACGGTAGCAGTCATGAATTCTGTCCCAATGGTGGCTGGGTTGAAGGTTACAACAGCGGCCAACCTTACATCGGTGAAGTTTACTACGGAGACTTTCAAGGAAAACCCCTGGGAAGCCCAGGTCACTACTCCGATTTCGCCCGTCCAGAAGTGCGTGAATGGTGGGGCAAGCAATATAAATACCTGTTTGAGCAGGGGTTAGAATTTGTCTGGCAGGATATGACCACCCCGGCAATCCGCGACAACCGTGGAGATATGAAGGGCTTCCCCTTTAAACTCATGGTCCACAGCGACTTCCAAGGAGTCCCGGAGTTGAAGCCTGCCCTCAAAGTGTGGAACTTGTACTCCTACAATCTGCACAAAGCCACCTACGAAGGACTCAATAAACTGCCCGGACGGGAAAACAAACGCAACTTTATCATCGGACGGGGCAGCTATGTAGGTTCTCACCGATATGCAGGGTTGTGGACAGGGGATAACTCTTCCGACTGGGATTTCCTCCAGATGAATATTTCCCAAGTCCTGTCTCTAGGGATGCATGCCTTGGCAATCACGGGGCAAGATATCGGCGGTTTTGAACAGTCAGCGGCTGACGAGAAGCAGAAGTGGGCTTCTCCAGAACTGGTGATTCGCTGGACTGCGGCAGGTGCTTTCTTACCCTGGTTCCGCAACCACTACGTCCGCAAAGGGCGCAAAGAGTTCCAAGAAGTCTTCCAGTATGTAGAGTGGTTTAAAGCATGGGGGAAAGAGATTCCAGCCCCCCAAGACTTGTACTACATGGTGCCGGAAATTTGCGGGCATTATATTAAATTGCGCTACCGGCTGATGCAGTTGTTCTATGATGCATTGTTTGAGAACACCCTGGATGGTCTGCCCATTTGCCGTCCTTTGTTCCTCAACGATCCCCAGGACCAATCTCTCTACAACGATAAGGAGCAATTCCTGAACGACGAATTCTTCGTTCGCAATGATCTGCTCATTGCTCCAGTGTTGCGGCCTCAGTCTGAAGATAACAACAATGGTCGGCGGGATGTCTATCTGCCCGCAGGTAGCAACTGGTATTGCTTTGTGGACAACGTTATGCCTCTTGGTGCGGCTGTAGAAGGGGGCACAACGATACGGGATTTTGATGCCAATCTTAATACCCATGGCAATCACATTCACTTTATCGTTCCCATGTACGTCCGGGGAGGAGCAATTATTCCTACAATTGAGCTAGAACAATATGTGGGACAGTTGAATGCAGAAGGTAAGCCCAATCCGATTACCCTGAATGTTTATCCAGGGAAGGAAGGGGAATACACGATGTATTTGGATGATGGCGTGAGCCGTTCTTCTGCGCCAAAAGCAGAAGTGGACGATCCCAACGCCAACGACGAATATCGTGAGACTAAAATTACCCACTGCTACACCAGCGACAAGGTGCGGGAGATTAAAGTCGAGCGGATCCATGACGGATATACGCCTAAGTACGAAACCTATTTCTTCGTGGCAGTATTGCACGATCCAGGGGAAGCCAAGGGAAGTTCCGGTCCGTTGAAGAGTGTCACCATTGCCGGACAACAGGTGCAGGCTATCTCTAGCGGCAGTGCCGATCAACGGAGTCATGCTCTCCATGATGCGGCCAGCAATGCCTGGTATTACAACGAGAATATCAACATCAGTTACATTAAGGTGTTTGATAACAGTTCGTCGATTACCATCAAGGCAGAATATGTCTAATCTATGCCAGGAGGTGAGAAACCCTCCGGCTAATCGCTAAATTCAGCCCTTGCTTGGGGTTTAAACTCCTGGCAAGGGCGCTGATTTTGGGGGGTTTGAAACTGTAACGTAATTGTTGGACAGAGTTACCCATTGCTACTCAAAAATGGGTAGCTTTTTTCTTGCCGTCAGATATGGAGACATCACTTAAGTAGTCGGACATTTTGGCCGCAGGACTAATTTTCGTAAACATACTAGAAACCCTTGTGGCACAATAATTACTGGATAGATGTTCGGGGCATACTCGCCCTTATCTACGTTTTGG
>NZ_LIUQ01000071.1 GCF_001276715.1 Planktothricoides sp. SR001
AGGGCTACACCCTACACCCTCTATCCTTGATTCTGACAAAGATTGCGATCGCGCTCCATATTATGCGGATGACTGGTCAAATAGTCTTTTAGCCAATGACATCCTTCTAACAACAGTCGTTCTAAAGATAAATTCCAGAGAATCACTCGGTTATCTTGAGACGCTGAAGCAATGGCTTGACTATCGGCACTAAAAGTGAGACTCAATACTGCTGCGGTATGACCTTCTAAAGTGGTTAGCAAATTTCCTTCAGCATCCCAAAGTTTGACGGTTTGATCTTTACTGGCACTGGCGATTAATTGGCCATCTCGACTAAAGCTGACCCAGTAAACTGAGCCTAAATGACCTTCTAAGGTTTTCAGCAAATTTCCTTCCGTATCCCAGAGTTTAATTGTATTATCACTACTGGCGGTGGCGAGGCGATCGCCGGTGGGGGAAAAAGTCACATTCCAGACTTCCCCTTTATGACCATATAAAGTAGTCTGCAAAGTTCCATCCCCTTGCCAAATTTTCACCGTGCGATCGCTGGAAGCAGTGGCAAAGCGATCGCCCTTTGGAGAAAAACTAATTCGATTAATTGCCAATGAATGGCCTTCTATGGACTGAAGTTTTTTCCCATTTAAATCCCAAAACTGGATCAGCCCATCCTCACTCGCGGAAGCAATGGTTTTACCATTGGGACTAAACGAAACGGAGAGAACTCTTGCCCCATGTTCGCCGATAAGTTTGCCAATAATTTTTTGATTAGATTTATCTCCAATCTGCCAAAGTCGCACGGTGCGATCGCCACTCGCGGTAGCAATCAATTTGTTATCGGGAGAAAAACTCACATCCCATACCGCTTGTTGATGTCCGATCAACTGGTGAAGTTCTCTGCGATCGCTCACTGACCAGAGTCGCACGGTTTTATCTTCACTCGCGGAAGCCAGGATTTGGCCATCGGGAGAATAAGAAACCGCCAAAACGGGCTGATTATGGGATTTCAGCGCCGGTAATTCCCCACTGGCAAAGGTTTTCCAAAGTTTAATGGTGTTATCACTGCTGGCAGAAGCTAAGATTTGGGTATCCGGGGAAAAACTAACGCTACGGACTACCCCCCTGTGTCCCCCCAGTTCCCGGATTTTAGTGCCGTCACTTTTCCATAAAATTACGGTATTATCCGCACCCGCAGAAGCTAAGATTTTGCCATCGGGACTAAAACTGACTCCCCAGACGCGATCGCGATGGCCGCTTAAAGTTTTCCACAAAGTACCATCAGCCTGCCAAAGTTTCACGGTTTTATCGCCACTAGCGCTGGCGAGAAGCTGTCCATCTGGAGAAAAACTCACACTGGTAACGGCTTCGGTATGACCTCTTAAAGTTTTCCACAAAGTACCTCGATCGCTCCACAATTTGATCGTGTTATCCGCAGAAGTGGAAGCCAGAATTCGCCCACTAGGGCTAAAAGTCACACTGGTGACAGCTTGATCGTGTCCGTTTAAAGTTCTGACCAAAGTTCCGTCTAGCTGCCAAAGTTTAATGGTGGCATCTTGACTGGAGGTAGCAATTAAATCCCCGGTGGGGGAAAAACTCACCCCAGTAACACCTTGGGTATGACCTCGCATCAGGGCGACAGTCTCGCCTTCACGGTTCCAGAGTTTGACGGTTTTGTCAACACTGGCAGAAGCAATTAATTGACCATCGGGACTGACGGCGACTCTAGTAATGGGCTGGTCGTGAGCAAAAATCGTCCGTAAAATTGTGCCTTCACGATGCCAAATTTTAACCGTATTATCGATACTGCCACTGACCAAAATATCTCCTTTTGGGGAAAAACTGACCGTGACCACACTATCTCGATGGGATTGTAAACGGTTGATTTCCGCTGTTTGATGGACTGTTTTATAAAGTTGCTTCACCGTTTCTGCTTGAATATCAGCCGGTGCTGAATTTAAGTTTTGAATTTTGGTCGCCGCTTTCACCCCGGAAATTAATGCTTCTAATTGATTATTAGAAAGTAACAGGGCTTTGGTGGCGGCGTTGGTGGCTTCAATTTCCGCAATTTGCGCCCGTTGGCGGGCTATATTCGCTTCCTTTGCCGCTAAGGACGCTTGTTCGGCGGCGTTTTTTGCCTGTTGCTCCGCTTGTTTAGTAATTTGCGCCTGATGCCATGCGATCGCTGATAAGCCGACAAAAATCATTAGCCCAACGGCGGTTAAATTGCGGGTAAATTGTAGGGTTTTCTTTTCTTTTTCTTTCGCCCTTGCTAACTGATCGGCTAATTCTTTTTCTTGAACCAGTTTTTGATATTTCTTTTGCAACTCTCGGAGTTCTTGTTGAATGTCCGGTTGCTGACGAATAAAGGCGACAAGGTAATCGTGAACTAACTGATAGCGATTGGTGGTGACTTCCGGTAGTTTAAATAATAAACCGGATTTTTCGAGAATTTCTAAAATCGATTCTAACTGTTTAACATTCACCCCAGAGGCAACTAATTCACTAGCTAATTCCCCTAAAGTTTTTAAGGGACGAATTCCATTTTCTTCGGTTAAAAAGTATAACAGTAACCGAGCCGCCCGTTGGTTTTTGGGGCCACAATCCAAAATTACTTCTTCTAAAAACCGTTCCACCAGCTTTTCTTTTGGTCCATACTGCTCGTATTCCGCCAGAGTTCTAATATTTTGGGCTTGCAGTTGGGCGCCAACCACTTGTAATTCAATGGGTCGCACTTCCCCCAGTTGATCCGCCAAATCATCCACTAGGCGATCTAGTAATTCGGGAGTTAATTTAATTTGGGAACGTTCCATTAACCCATTAATCACATTATAGGAATTTTTCTTACTGAAATTTCCCAAGTAGTAGCGAATATTCTTATTTAAGATATCTTGATTAAAGGTTTCAATGGGACAGAGGCGATCGCACTCTAATAAATAATGTAAGTAGTCTTCTCTTAAAGACAGGATAACTTTGACAAAGGGTAAATGCAAACAATCTCGTAAAAATTCATAAAACTGGTATTTTTCCGCTAAAGTTTTTTTGACAAAGAAAAACTCTTCAAATTGGTCAAAAATCAACACGGTCAGCAAATTGCGATCGGCATTTTGCTGTAATTCTCCCAAAACTCTCCCCCGTTTTTGGGCAAATGTTTCTATCTCATCGGTATTGACTGAATGGGCAACCACAGGGGGAATTGCTCCTACTGCGGTTTTGCCTAACCATTGCAAATCCCGGTATAAAGCAACTTCCAGGGTATTTAACCAATCGGTGTAAACTTGCACCACCAATGGCAAGGGGGTTCGCGCATCGATCGTTTGTTGTCGCAGTTGTGGCACCAGTCCAGCTTGAACCAAAGAACTTTTACCAACTCCAGATGGTCCGTGAATGACGGTGAGTTTATAGTCATTGCGTCCTAAACGACTAATTAAATTGTTGACATCTTGCTCCCGTCCAGAAGCTTTAATTTCTTGGGCTACGGTACTATTCAGAGATATTTGGGAAATGGTGGGGTTGAGGGAATGGCATTGAGAATGCAGCTTTCCGGCACCAATAAAAGCCCGTAAACCTAATTGAGCTTCGATCGCCCGTTGTTCTTGCTTTAAATCATAAGCAGCTAAATAGTCTTCTTGTTCAAAATAAAGCGAACGCAATTCTTTCAGACTATCTAGATAAATTTGCGGATCGTAATCGGGATCTGTACGAGCAATTTTCAGATTATCAATCAGATTGGCGATCGCTAAATCTTGCTGACATAACTTGGCTTGCGATCGGGCTAACAGCAGCGTATATAACCCGCTAATCTGAGGATAATTTTCATGTTTACCAATAATGGTTAATGCTTTATTTGTCCAATTTTTTGCTTTTTTCCATTGCTTTTTTTGTAAGGCAACTTGTGCTAGAAATCCATAACTTTGGGCTAAAAAATAAGGATGACGATCGGACTGGTATAACTTGAGTAATTGTTTCGCTTGCTTGGCCAACGCTGGCCAATCGGACAACCGTTGAAAGACTAATCCCAATTGACCTAAAAACTTGGCGGTTAAATCTTTTCGCCCCGACTCTTCAAGGGCTTCTTTACATTTTTCTAATTCTCGCCGTGCTTGGGTTAAATATTCTTCCCGTTTTGTTTGTTCTATATCTGCTTTTCGGCAAAAAGTTATGCCTCGGTAAAATCTCACCAGTGCATATTCAACCCAGTCTGAAGATGATGCCAGATTGGGCAACATTATGGCCGAGGAATCACCGTCGATCGCGGCAATTGGCACCACCTCTGATGCTTCAACATTGCCCGATAGTTGGGTTTCTTGCCACCAAGCGTTTAAGCTTTCTTGATAGTGAACTAAGGCTCGATCTAAGCGATCGCGCCCATAATCATCTCGTCCCAAAATAAACTGCACTCTAGCATTTAGTCTTGGGGGTAAAATTAACCCGGATGCCTGCAAATCTTTCAGGGCTGCATCTAGTTCCAAACGATAGCGATCGCCCAAAAATTCTTGATTTGAGCGAAACTGCATTGAACCATCTTCTAAGCATACACTTAAAACACGGTCGCTCATTTCTTCCAGCAAGCGAATTAACTCATTATGGCTTAAGATTAGCTCAGAACTGGTTGCCCAACTATGAAAATCCGGCGCTTTTTGAATTAAAACTTTCAGTACCGGGTCATTTACCCACAAAACCAGCACAAAAGGAAAATTCTTTCTAAACTCATCGCGAACTTGGTTGGTAGCTGTCACCAGCCCATCAAGATTTTCTAACAATTCCAACCCAAACACCATAAAAGCATGAGGCATGGTTTTACCGAGTCCCTCGGCAATGGTTTGATAGAGAGTTTGTGTGGATGGCATCAAGGAAATAGTGCGAATTTCTAACTCTGGGAATTCTTGCAGTTTTTCCAACAGGCGATCGCGCAATAACTGATAGTTACAGCGCACCAAAATCAGGGAAAACTCCCCACCGGAAAAGGATATCGCCCTGCGAAGCATCTTCAGGGTTCCTTGATTGCGTTTTTCTGAATTGCCAGGGGATTGGTGGTGCATAGGTAAGGTTTGGGGGTGGGGGACAAGGGGGATACAAGGGGGAGGGGGCAGACTGTCATCGTCAACGCTCAACGCTCAACGCTCAACTATCAACGCTCAACGCTCAACGCTCAACGAGCAACTATCAACAAGCAACTATCAACAAGCAACTATCAACAAGCAAAGGTCAACGCTCAACAAGCAACTATCAACTATCACTAATAAAATAACATAGGATTAATATCGAACCAACGACCAGAATTGCCAACGCGATATTCAAATACTGACATATTGCGTAACAGTCTTTGATAGTTACTTTCACCTCGGACTTGTTTCGTTTGGGCGACTTCTCGCAATAATTCCCAATCACCGGGTTGAATAGCTAAACTCAATTCAGCGGCGCGTTCTGAAATCACCATTTCGATTAAACTTCTGGGAAATGGAGGGTCCTCACTTTGTAAACAGCGATAAATTAATCCTAATAAATTTCTAATATGTCCACCACTGATGCGACAGAGGCGATCTAGAGTTTCTGGTGTATCGACAATTTCCGTGATTAAACTCAGTTGGGCGGCAGAGTCCAGGTCAGGAAATGCTCTAGCTAACACAGTCTGACGCAAGAGGCTTAAGCCTTGTTGGCATTCTTCTCCCGATCGCAAATGGACGGGCACCATCGGCAAAACTTTTGGTGCCACCCCACCCCCTAGACGATTTTTCAAGAATTCCGAAGATGAGGAAAAAATTAAAGAAAGGGGAATGGTATAAACTAAATGACAGTTAAGTTTTCGCAGTTGTTCGCCGCGATCAACAAATAAATATTCTGGCTGCGATCGCCCGGACGCCACAGGTTTATTATCGACCCGATCCAAGTTATCCACAATCACCACTAATCCTTTTTTTCCCTGTTGCTTCAACTGGGTGGTTGCCGGATGAATAATTTCCGTATTAATTGAGTTTAAAATTCCACTGGTACGCGGCTCTAAATATTGGCGTAATTGCGTGCGGAGTTTGGGACTTTCTTTAGATTGGGCAGTAATTTGCCCAATAACTAAGTCAAAGTCTAATCCGTTGAAAAATTCCAGAGAGTTGGGTAAAAGATGGTAGAGTTCGGTAAATAGGTTTTGGAAATAAGCAGATTGCGTATAAATGGATTTGCTTTTGATATTTTCACTGACTTTATGGGCGATCGCCAATAAAATATCCGTCAGATCCACATCAGCCATTTCTAAATCTTCTGACGACTCAAAATACACCACATAAAATCCGTTTTCTTCTAAATTTTGTTTCAGCTTTAACAATTCCGTGGACTTGCCACAGCCAATATGCCCAGTAAATAGCTGACAAGTAGGATCGTCGGGAGATAAGCGGACGATCGTCCGGCTTAGTTCTTCAATAATCTTGCCACCGCGTACTGAAGATAAATCAATATAATAGCGTCGTTGTTCGGGATGACCAAATACCAGAGTTTTACTCGGATTACAAGCATGATAAAATTGACGTAAGTTAAGGTTCATTTTTTCCAAATCTCAGATTTTATAACTTAACATATTTTTACGTAAAATATGCTTATAGCTATAGACTGTTACATTAGTTATTTGGTTTAAATATTTACTTATTTTATTATAATATTTTGATTATTTATCCCCAAAAAAATATATCTAGGCAGATAATCATGGCAATAAGAATTTTTATCTTTTTGCCTGGAATATATGCTATGGCATGATTTAGCCGGGGTATTAGATTTATTAGCTGTAAACGACTCGATAATTATTGGGTAAAGAACATTGAATATTTGCGGGTTAATTTAAAAAAAAATTATCGGAAAAGTAATAATCTATAAAAAAATAAAAAATAGCCATCAGCACCGATTGTCCTGGAATTACGAGGAATTAATGCACTCATTTTCCGATCGCCGAAAACAATCTCACTTATTTTTCCGGTTTTTTTGTGCGTTTATTAATCTTTTTTGCTGTCAGAACAAATTCCATACAGCAGACAATCTTCACTCACTTCACCTCTAGCTGAGACTTGCCACGTTTCCAGATTCCGGGAATTCTGGGAGCGCATCATCTCTTGATTTAACCCGTTGAGGGGATGATTGGTTGGAAATTTTGGCATATGCAAATCATCCCAGGCTAGGATCGGTTTCATTGCCAAATTTACGGTTCCTATCACCCATAAGCAAAGAATTATTCCACGGAAACATTTACCCTTCATTAAAAACACCTCCTAAAGCTTCTAGACCCTCGTGGCGATCGCTTGACAATCGGCAACCGAATTTTACTTTAACGATCATCTCAGTAATCTGCCGAATATTGCCGAATATTTTGTCGTCAGAATAAAAGACCAGGCGATCGCGGAAATAGTTTCTCCGGTTGCGTTGGCTCACCGAGCAAAAATCAAGGGCTTTTGACCAGTTAACCGTTGTTGTTACAAGTTGAACCGCCAACTTTCGACACCCTCTAATTGTTTCTTCACCACTTACCGGATTCGCTCCGGTAAATTACTTTACTAGAATTTGTGTTCTGCAACTTGTAACGGTTAATTTTTTATATTTGGTTGCTAGTTACTTATTTATTATAACCTATTGGTTGGTTGAGGACTTTTCGGCAAGGGAAAGATGGGAGCCACTCCTGGGCTAACCTCCGCCCCGCCGATCAATGTATTTTTATGTAGATTTTTATGTAGATTTTCATGTAGAGGACTGGAGAAGCGATCGAGGTGACTAAATTCCAGATAATTACCAGATAATTAAATTAAATTCTCTGGGTATTGTCGGGTGGGGAAAGTATGGTCTAATGTCCGGCTAATGTCCGGCTAATTTCCCTATAGTTCCATCGCGGGCTTCCAGGGCATTTGATATAATTAGTCAAAAGGTGATTTCAGGATAAATCATCTTTGGCGGCAGATCGGGAAATTCAAGAATTATGATCAATTTCAATATCGATAACCCCAAAAAATCAGGTAATCCAGAATGCGTCAATCAGGGGAATGCTCCAACATTGCCGGATCTGACCTTTGTGATAGATGTTTTGCCATCAGGGGACTTTCTCTTTGTCAGGGTTAACTCACGGTATGAAACGGTGATGGGAAAGTCTAAAGAAATGATTTCAGGCAAAACCCTGAGTCAGGTCTTTCCAGAGGCGATCGCCCAAAAGATCGCGGCTAATTTTAATTATTGTATCGAGTTAAATCAGAGTATTGCTTATGAAGAATATTGGCCGGTTGAAGGGGAAAAAAATTTATGGATTACTACCTTAGTTCCTTTGATAAATGAAGCTTCAGCAGCCAGCCAAAATCAGGGAGAAAAAGATCAGATAGATAGAGGCGATCGCGCCGTTATTATACCGGAAAATGACAATACTCCAGACTTAATTTATCGCCTGGTTGGTGTCAGTATTAACCTCACCGAATGTCAAAACAATCAAAAGTTATCAATTTCTCCCGAACCCCCCTGTTTTGAAGAGATAGAAAATAACCTGATTCAAACTCAAACTCCCTTGGAAGCAGCACTGAAAAATTCGGCCATTGCCGTTTTTCAGCAGGATCGACAGTTGCGTTACACCTGGGTTTATAATCCCCATGATATTAATGCTGAAGCGGTTTTAGGGAAAACCGATCTAGAACTGCTGCCCCCTGAAGATGCTCTGCATTTGGTTGAGATTAAACAGCGCGTGTTAGACACGGGTATCAGCCATCGAGAAGAAGTGAATGTAACCATGCAAGGGGAAGTTAATTTCTACGATCTCACCGTCGATCCTTTATATGACAGCAGCAGAAATCTCATCGGGGTGACTTGTGCCACCATGAATATTACCGAACGCAAGCGATCGGAACTTGCCCTTAAACAAGCTTATCAGCGATTAAAATGTTATCTGGATAATACTCCGTTAGCGGTAATTGAATTTACCGGATATTTTCAATTACAAAAATGGTCTAAAACCGCAGAAAAAATATTTGGTTGGACGGCAGAATATCTCGTAGGCAAGTATTTGAAAGATTGGCAGTTTATTCAACCTCAAGATATGAAGCTAATTCATCAAAAAATTTATAAATTAGTCAAAAAAGGGGAGACGGTAAATTTTATTTGCCATCACCATTACACCAAGGATGGATCGCTGCGATCTTGTGAATGGTATAATTCTACTCTGAGAGATGAGTCAGGAAATGTGATTGCGATTCTCTCGCTTATTCAAGATGTGACTTATCGGATAAGTCTAGAAAAAAAACTCAAAAAATCTTTAAAAAAAATCAAAATAAAAACCAAAAAAATAGAAAATCAACAAAATATTAATGTAAATTTAAATACCATAAATAAGCAAAAAAACCAAGAAATATTTTTCCGAACTCAAGCCCATGATTTAGTGCAAAAAATTGCCGATACAACACCTCAATTGCTTTATATTTTTAACGTAATTTTACAGCATAATATCTATGCCAACGAGCGGCATCGAGAATTTTTTGGTTGTTCACCGGAAGAAATTCAACGTCAGGGATTCGCATTTTTTGTGGAAAGATTACATCCTGACGATATGGAAAAAATGACGGCACTTTCAGAAAGATTGGCTAAAGCCAAAGATGGAGAAGTCTTAGAAAATGAGTTTAGAGTTAAAAATGCCCACGGAGAATGGCGGTGGCTGCATACTTGGGATGTAATTTTAAGCCGGACTCCAGATGGTTTGCCAGAAACAATGCTGGGGACAGCGGTTGATATCAGCGATCGCAAACAAACCGAAGAGACATTACAATTCCAAGCCCAATTACTCAACAATGTCCGCGAGTCAATTGTCGTCACGGATTTAATGGGCTATATTATTTATTGGAGTCCAGCATCAACAACTCTCTACGGTTATACTCCCGAAGAAGTGATGGGGAAACGGGTGACTTTTATTGTCGAACCCCATGAAGCAGCGGAAGAAGAAGCCAGAATTCAGCAAGTCACGGAAACAGGCTACTGGTCGGGGCAGTATTGGCAAAAACGGAAAGATGGTTCATCTTTCTGGGCGAATACTTCTCTTTCTCTGGCCAAAGATCGCCTGGGAAAACCTTTTGCTTTGATCGGGGTAGATCGGGATATTACCGCACTGAAACAAGCACAAGAACAACTCTATCAACGAGAACAAGAATTTAAAGCTTTAGTGGAAAATTCCCCAGATATAATTGCCCGGTTCGATCGCCAATTTCGCCATGTTTATGTCAACCCAGCGGTGGAACGGGTCACGGGAATATACCCGGAAATATTTATCGGTAAAACTAATGAAGAGTTGGGAATGTCCCCAGACCTTCTATTAGTCTGGAATCAAACCATTGGACGAGTATTTGATACCGGCGAAGATCAACTAATCGAATTTGAATTTTCCACCAGCAGGGGAGTGAAAACCTATCAGTCTCATTTAGTGCCTGAATATGGCCGGGATGGTTCGGTAGAATTTGTCATGGCTCTTAGTCGCGATATTACGGAACTCAAACAGGTGAAAGAGGAGTTGCGTTCTTCTAGGGACTTTCTCGATGCAGTTTTAGAAACGGCCAATGAAGGAATTACCGTGAGTAACCAGCAGGGTCAGTTTATTATTTACAATCATAAAATGCAGGAAATTACCGGCTATTCCAAAGAAGAAGCGGAGCACACTGATTATTTTAGTTGGATTTATGCCGATTCTCTACACCGGACTCAGGCGTTGGCCGCCAGAAACGCTGCCTTCCGAGGCAAAAACATCAGTAATCAAGATTGGCAGATTTTACATAAAGATGGATCGACACGGACGGTGCTGATTTCCACCAAACTTTTGACCTACGATCGACAGAAATGGTTGATTTCTATGGTCAGAGATATTAGCGATCGCTATCGGGCTGAGGAAGCATTGCGCCAAAGTGAGGAAAAATATCGCGTCCTGGTGGAAACATTGCCTTATGGGATTAGAGAAATTGACTTAAGCGGTCGAATTACATTGATCAATTCAGCGGGTTTACAAATGTTGGGTTATCAACTCAATGAACTCCAGGGAAAATCTATTTGGTCTTTAGCTGCCGGAGAATCACAACCAGAACATTTAGCCACATATTTTAGGAATTTGATCAACCACAAATTGCCCCCCAGTATCTACACCACTCAGCATCGTCGCAAAGATGGCAGTATTATTGATGTAGAAGTAGCTTGGAACTATCGACTGGATCGTTCTGGGGAAGTGATTGGTTTCGTCTCCGTGATTACGGATATTACTGCCCGCAAGCAAGCGGAACAGCAATTACAAGCGTCTTTGCAAGAAAAAGAACTGCTGCTCAAGGAAGTTCACCATCGGGTGAAAAATAATTTGCAGGTAATTTCCAGCATTTTTTCCTTGCAGTCTATGTATATTCAAGACCCGCAAATCTTGTCGATTCTTGCCGAAAGCCAAAATCGGATCCGTTCAATGGCGCTGATCCATGAAAAGCTCTATCAATCTAATAATCTGGCTAAGGTTGATTTTGCGGATTACTTAAAAAGTTTAACCCGAAATTTATTTGATTCTTATAATGTGAGTCCCAATTTGATTGGCCTGAATTTGCAGGTGAACAATGTGGATCTCAATTTGGATACCGCGATCGCCTGTGGTTTGTTGATTAATGAACTGGTCTCGAATGCCCTGAAACATGGCTTTCCCTACCGAGAACCAGGACAAGGTAAGGCTCGGATGGGTGAAATTACGATTGTGTTTACTCAAATTTCTCAGGGAACACTATTTTTAGAAGTTAGGGATAATGGGGTCGGTTTGCCCAAAGACCTCAATATCGCTGAAACGAATTCCCTGGGATTACGTCTAGTAAGAGCACTTACCCGTCAACTTCGAGGCCAATTAGAAATGCAAAATCAAGGCGGTACAGTGTTCCAACTGACTTTTCCGCAACCCCAAGAATTTAGGAGATTTTAGTCATGTCTCAGTTTAAAATCTTGATTGTCGAAGATGAGGCTATTGTGGCAGAAGATATCGCGATTCGTTTAGAAAAAATGGGCTATACCATCGCCGATATTGTCGCTTCTGGAGAAGAGGCGATCGCCACCGCCATCAAAACTCAGCCGGATTTAGTTTTAATGGATATTATGTTGCAAAATGAAATGAGTGGTATTCAAGCTGCTCAAGCAATTTATACCCAACAGAATATCCCAGTGGTTTATTTAACCGCTTATGGGGATGATAAGACCGTTAAACAAGCTCAAGTCACTTATCCTTTTGGTTATTTACTCAAACCTTTTAAGGATAAAGAACTCCTAGCCGCTATTGAAGTGGCGCGATCGCGCTATCAAAAAGAACTGGAAATTAAACAAGCCTTGACCCAGGCAGAATCCCAAAAACAGCAAGCGGAACAGGAAAATGATAAAAAGTCAGATTATTTGTTGATGGTTTCCCATGATTTACGCAGCCCAATTACTAATATTAAAGCCTGGGTTCAATTGATGAATTTATCCGCTAAAAAATGGTCAGAATATAAAAAGCAAAATGCCCTCAAAGAAATTGAAAAAACAGCGGATATGATGAATATTTTATTAGAAGAAATCTTGCTGATGGCCAAGACAGAAAATCCAGAAAGTAATTTTAAACCTAGGTTGCTAGATGTGCTATCAATATGTCAAAACTTTATGGATAAAATTCAATATCGCGAAGGAAAAAACTATGCGATAAGTTTTGCCCATCAAGGTGAATCTATCAAGGCTTATTTAGATGAGCATTTATTCTGGCATATTCTGAATAATTTACTAGATAATGCCTTTAAGTATTCTCCCCTAGGCAGCCAAATTTATTTAAGTTTAATTGGGGATGCGGATTATATTTGCTTGCAAGTTAAAGATTCTGGCATGGGAATTCCTGAAAAAGATCGAGGCAATTTGTTTGAACCCTTTAAACGAGGCAGCAATGTGATGCAAATTCCGGGGAATGGATTAGGACTCGCGATCGTCAAGCGAGTGGTGGATTTACATCACGGAACTGTTGAAATCACAAGCCAAGAAAATCAGGGGACAACGGTGATTGTTAAATTGCCAGTAAATCAATCATAAATGTTATTGGTTAGTTGTTATTGGTTATTGATTGTTTGTTATTGGCTATTGGTTGTTGCTTGTTGCTTAAAATACAGAATAACCAACAACCAATAACCAATAACTACTTTATGGCGCTAATCGAGATTTTTTAGCCCGATTTTGGAGATACCATTCGGCAACTTCTGGCACCCATTCTTGGAAATGCGGCCAAATTAAATCGCAGAGTTTCTGACATTCTAATTGGGCGTCTTTTTTCCAGCGCATATCGAGCAAATGCATGAGCGATCGCACATTTAAAGACATCACCCAATGTTGTCGCACATCAAAGGGAATAATCCCTCTCGCGTGTTCTTCGGCAGCCCCTTCAGCGATCAGTTGTTGATAGCGTTTTGCCGCTTCTAAGCACCAGGCTAAATCGCGATCGCGTTGTGCTTGAGTATAGTCATAACGCTTTCCTTGGCGATCGGTGTAGCTGCCCACGGGACGGAGATAAAATACGTCTTCCAAATCGCGTTTTCCTTTCGCCGCATCAACGATCCGATTTCCCGTATAGCGGTTAGAGTTATGCACCACCATACCATTGGCGACAAAATTATGCCAAGGGCCTTCTACTTCTAGGTCATAAGTCATTTCTAACCCCAGGAATTCAACGCTTTTTACCTTGATTGGATGCGATCGGAGTTTATTCCCTGGTGATTTCGGTTTAGGCTGCCAATTTTTTGGTTCGAGAATTGGTTGATAATGTTTGGCAAACTCCGCCTCTTTGTTATTTTTCTGTTCTAGAAACTCTTTATCCCTATAAAGTCTATTGCCTGCCACTGCCATGCCATTACATAAGACCAAGCAATTTTTGGTCATGCTGATTACCTGACCATCTTCGGCTGTCATTAAACCGACCGCTTCCCCCATTGTTTGCCAGCCGAATGTGGTAAATAAGCGGTGATTGGTCGTACAATCTAAGGTTTTACCATCTTCTAAAGTTAGGCGATAAACAGGTTGAATCCCTTTAGCCATCACATCCTTAATATGTCCGAGATCAAAAAAACCAGTGGTTTCATTCAGAACCCTTAGCCGCATTTTTTTGATTCGGGTTTTGCAATCACGACGATATTCTCCAGGGGTTTCTCCGTTTCGACCTTGTTTTAATCGTTGGCGAATCGCTTTTTCTCCATTCGTCCACAACTCGTAAAGTTCCGCAATTTTGATTTTGCGTAAACTGCCACTAGCATGAACAAATGTCACCTCAGTATTTCCCGCCAGACACTGCACGTCGAAAGAAATTCCCACGCGATGAGTTCTAATTTGTTGCATCACGCTATGGGGAAAATATCCGCAATTAAAGACAATAGTGGGGTGTTCAACAGGCCCAAAGTGCCCGCGATCGCCTGCCAATAATCGCTTGACAATAATCTCCCCACTTTTGCTTTCCGACGGCCATGTATCCCGTTGATCTATAACAAAATCCTCACAATAATCTTGGTGCATTGCCCCATAAATGACTTGCTGAGGATTGGAGGTTTTGGCAATCACCTCTACACGAAATCGATCCATAAAATCGTTAATAATTTGTAACTTTGAGTGACAGCGATCGCAATCATAGTACAACTCAGATAATGATGATTTTTCTGAGGGAAAATTACCGCTCGATCCGTTGTCGCTCACATTTTATCACTATCACCGTATCACTATCACTGATTCTTGAGACAATTCTGGCATAAATCCTCAAATTCCCGCAGTATGGTTGATCCGCCCGCCGTATATCACTGAATGATTACAGAGAGAGGATCTTTAGGAGCTTCAAGAACCAAGGGTCATCAACCCCGATCGACCCTTGCCTTCTGACAGGATCGCGATCGCCTCTCTGGAAAGAGAAAACCGGAGAGAGGCTGAAACAAGCCATAACCCGTCTTTTTACAAATTACAAATATGATTTCACAGTTTTTTTCTCTGAATTTGACGTAAGTTTTAGTCAGGGATAATATTATGTTAAAAATGTTATGCTGAAACTAGCCATCAGGTCAGGACTAACGCAATCTATCTTAAAGACAATGATGAATTGCCCCGGTCTTTTAGATAAAATTATTTTTTCTGATCGCGATCTACCAGATTTTTTTATTTTTAAAATATTAATTACTTTAATTAATATTTTAAAAATAAACACCTAAAAAACTCCGATAATTAAATGCTAAAATAACAGAAATAAACGCTGTATTTATTCCACAGTATTTTGCCATAAAAATCAAAAAATTTTTATTGGTGTTAATTTTTAAAATTAAACATTTTCTGAATATAAAGAGTATTTTTAAAACCGTAGACAGCGAATTTCGTGACTGCTTAAATGTAGGTCGATTAAGCTGCCATTTATCGGCTGGCTAATGTCAGGTAAAATCCTATGAATCAGCCGTAAAATCATTTAGTGCCATTGAGAGTAAGCGCTTGTCCTCCAGGATAATTTATTTGTGAGGATGTAGCGGCAAATTTACCCTCAGCTTTTGGAATGACCATCGAACAGTATGGTTTGGCTAAAACCCAAATTGCTAATTATCATCAGGGGGAAATTTGGGCGGTAAATAATATCTATGAAGCCGGATTACCATCATGGGATTTGGAAATTCTGCTGCTGCGTTTGCAGGTAAAGGCGAGTCTGACATTGCCGATTTTAACCGGGGAAAAAGCGTGGAGTTGGCTTTGCGTTCACCAATGTTCTCAACCCCGTTCTTGGCAGGAGTCAGAGATTAAATTGGCGCAAAATATTGCGTTACAGTTAGGAATTGCGGTGCAGCAAATGGAGTCGGTGCAAGAACTACGCCAGGAATCAGAGAAATTAGCCTCAGTGGTGGAGCAAGCGGTGGGACGAGAGAAGGCGGTGGCGGCTATTATTAATCGCATTCGCCGATCGCTGGATTTACCGACGATTTTTCAGACCACCGCTTGTGAGGTGCGGCAACTTTTGCAATGCGATCGCGTGGCAATTTTTCGGTTTGAACCCAATTCTAACTATAGCGATGGGGAAATCCTTTCCGAGGATGTGGTGCCACCGTTTCCCTCAACGATTGCCCTCAAAGTTCACGACAATTGCTTTGGCGGACAGTACGCCAGTCAGTATCAGCAGGGTCGGATGCAGGTGATTGCCGATATCTACGCCGGGGGCTGAGTGATTTTCATCAAGAAATGCTGGAGGATTTTCAGGTTAGGGCTAATTTGGTGCTGCCGTTATTACAAAGGGAAAAACTCTGGGGGTTATTCATGGATGAATGCCCAAAAAAAGAGAGAGATATTTCTATGTTAGCGCCATTATCTACTGGAGAGGTTAGAAACCGGGTTTCTTCAGTCAACCCTTGCCACCCAGCAAGTAGGGGCGAATGGCCATTCGCCCCTGCAAGAAACCCGGTTTCTTGCCCCCACCAGCAACCCCTAAACCTGGAGAGGTTAGAAACCGGATTTCTTTAGATAAGTTGTGCCATAATATCAAAGTTAACGCAGAAACCCGGTTTCTTTTCTGTCGCTTATGATTCCCAGATTAAATCTAACTCAAACCTTAAATCAAACTTTAAAACCTGACTATGCGGAATTTTTAGCCGCCCTAAAAAAAACCTCTTTTTCTGGGGAAATTCACGGCGAATTAGCCAGTCGGTTAAGTGCTTCAACGGATAATAGTATCTATCAAATTTTACCTCAAGCGGTCGTTTTTCCTAAAACTACTGCTGATTTAGTTACCCTATTTCAATTAGCCAATCAACCCGCTTATCGTCAGATAACCTTTTCTCCCAGAGGTGGGGGGACGGGGACAAATGGTCAATCCCTTTCTCCGGGAATTATGATTGATTGTTCTAAGTATATGAACCAGATTTTAGAGGTGAATGTAGCAGCGGGTTGGGTGCGGGTACAACCGGGCGTTGTCTTAGACCAACTGAATGCAGCTTTAAAACCATTTGGCGTATTTTTTGCCCCGAATTTAGCCCCTAGTAATCGGGCTACTATTGGCGGCATGATTAATACTGATGCTTGTGGGAAAGGGTCGCGGATTTATGGTCGCACGAGTAATCATATTTTAGCATTAGAGTGGGTTTTGCCTGATGGAACTGTGGGCAACAGCTACTCTATTAATTTACCTAATTTATCCCAGGTTAAGCAACAGTCAAAACGGCTGGGTGAAATTTATCGCCAAGTAGATGATATTGTGACTGCTAAACAAGAGTTAATTGCCGATATTTTTCCGAAAATAACTCGGTTTATGACTGGGTATAATTTAGCTAAGGTTTATGATAAAGAACAAAATACTTTTAATTTAAACTGGCTATTAGCCGGGTCAGAAGGTACTTTAGGGGTAATTACGGAAGCGAAGTTAAGATTAACCCCGATTCCCAAAGCCCAAAGGTTATTAGTGATTCACTATCGCTGTTTTGATCATGCGTTATCCGCTGCCGAAAATTTATTAAAGGCAGAACCCGCAGCGATTGAAACGATTGATGAAACGATTCTACAATTGGCTAAAAATGATGAAATTTATGATGAGGTTAAAGATTTTATTGGGGATGCCAAAGCAATTAATTTAGTTGAGTTTGTGGGGGAAAATGAATCGGCAGTTAACGACAAGATAGAGGCAATTTGTGCAGCGATCGCAGCCGATAAAAATAAATCGCCTCACCATACCGAGGGCGAAGCATTCGCGGATAAATCTCCGCTAGAAACCGATGCCTATCTGCGCGAATGCTTCGCCCCTACAAAACCTGCTATTGGTTATTATTTGGCAAAAAATGCCCAGGAATCGACAAAACTTTGGGAATTGCGGAAAAAAGGGGTGGGTTTATTGGGGAATAAACCGGGAAAACGTCAACCCATTGCTTTGATTGAAGATACTGCCGTACCACCAGAAAATTTAGCCAATTATATCGGGGAATTTAAAAGTTTACTGAGTAAATATCAGCTAGAATATGCTATGTATGGCCATGTTGATGTGGGCTGTCTTCATGTGCGTCCTGCCTTGGATATGAAAGCGCCAGAAGATGCAGCTTTAATCCGAGAATTGTCGGATCGAGTGGTGGCTTTGGTGCGGAAATATGGCGGGGTGATGTGGGGTGAACATGGTAAGGGTTTTAGAAGTGAATATACTCCCCTATTCTTTGGAGAAGAACTTTATCAAGATTTACGGAAAATTAAGGCAGCTTTTGATCCATATAATCAATTAAATCCGGGTAAAATTGTGACGCCTTTTGGCAGTGATGCGGCAGTTGTCCCCCTAGAATCGCCGCTACGGGGCGAATTTGATCGCCAAGTTTCCCCGGAGTTGCAGTTAGAATATGAGGCGGCATTTAAGTGTAATGGCAATGGGGCTTGTTTTAATTATCATCCGGATCAAGTGATGTGTCCTTCCTCCAAGGAAACACGCGATCGCATTCATTCTCCCAAAGGTCGCGCTAGTTTACTCCGGGAATGGTTACGGCAATTAGAAATCGGAAAAAAGGGAACGGGTTTCGGTTATCAGGGAACGGGGAATATTGCCTCTTACCCTACCCAGACCTGTTCCCTGTTCCCATCTGCAAATTTCCCACTTAAAGTCTGGAATACCCTGCAAAAATCTCTGGAATTTTATGACTTTTCCCATGAAGTTTATGCCGGGATGCACGGTTGTTTATCCTGCAAAGCTTGCGCGACTCAATGCCCAATTCATGTGGATATTCCAGAGATGAAAGCCAAGTTTTTATCTCTCTATTATACTCGATATTTACGACCGTTGAGAGATTACTTCATTGGTTATATTGAAACCTTGGCACAATGGCAATCTTTTGCCCCAGGATTGGTGAATTTATTAAGCCAAAATCCTGTTAGTCTCTGGTTAATTCGCCATAGTCTAAAGATGGTCGATCCCCCGGTAGTTAGTCCGGTGACAGTTCAGCAAGGTTTGGCAGCAAGAAAAGCCCCAGAGTTTGACCTAGAGAAATTAGCCAACCTGAGTGAAAGTGAAAAATTAAATAGTGTTATCTTAATTCAAGATGCGTTTACCAGTTTCTATGAATCTGATTTGGTGCTGGATACTTACGACTTTTTGACTAAACTGGGATATACGGTTTATGTGTCGCCATTTTTTCCCAGTGGTAAACCTCTCCATGTGAAAGGATTTTTAACTGAATTTGGCGCGATCGCCCATAAAAATGCCCAATATTTCCAGCAAATCGCTGGTTTAAATATCCCCATAATTGGCATTGAACCCAGCATCGTCCTCACCTATCGAGACGAATATCAGAAAGTTATCCCAACCGACAATAACCTCCCTGTCCAGTTATTACAAGAATTCTTAGTCAGCCAATTAGATCGATTACCGAAAGTTAAGCATTATAATAACCATTTTCAGTCTTATCAATTATTCGGACATTGCACCGAAAAAACCGCTGTCTTAGCTTCCCAACGACAATGGCAACAAATTTTTTATGCCATTGGGTTACAATTAAATCTGGTAGAAACTGGATGCTGTGGCATGGCGGGAATTTACGGACATGAAGCGGAACATTATGGGGAATCTCAAGGCATTTATCAGATGAGTTGGGGTCGGCAATTGCCAGAAAATGTAGAGAAACAAGCCTATATTTTAGCTACCGGATATTCTTGTCGATCGCAAGTAAAGCGGTTTGACGGTTGGCAGCCATTGCATCCGGTACAAGCATTGTTAAAGTTAATCTAAATTACCCATAATAAACCGGGTTTCTGGTTGGGATTCCTAAGTTAACTGCGATCGCCAGAAAAAAACCCGGTTTCTGGGTTCTCTACCCAAAAGATGAGTGAAACCCGATTGATGAACCGCAGGATTTAGAACAATTGAAACAAGAATTACTTGAATTGTTAGGTAATAAACTCCAGGGAAAATGGCTAAAACTAGCACGAATCTAAACCAAGGCTTTCAAATGTTGCGCCGTTTTATCCAGTTGTTCAATTCCGATTTTCGTTTGACTAATTCTGCTAGAAGTTTGTTGAACTCCTGTATTAATCGTATTCATGGCAATCATAATTTGATTGATGGCACTGGCTTGCTCCTGAACATTTGAAGCAATCTCTTGCACATTTCCAGAAATATCATTAATCGCCGTGACCATATTTTCTACCGCCTGGGTGCCTTTTTCTGTGATAGTCACCGTAGAATTAGCCGATTTTTGCAGATTCTCAATTAACTGATTAATTCGTTCAGAAGCCTTGCGACTTTGATCGGCAAGTTTACGAATTTCTGTGGCTAAAACGGCAAATCCTCTTCCTTGATCTCCAGAACGAACCGCTTCCACTGCGGCATTGAGTGCCAGCATATTCGTTTGACTGGCTAATTCCGTCACTACATTAGTAATGCGATAAATTTGATTGAGTTCTTCACTCAAAGACTGCACTTTGTCCGCAATTTCTTCTGAAGCTTTTTGTAAACAAACGGTTCCGTTGCCATGTTCCGAATGTTCCCGATCGCCGCTGGCCAAGTGTAATATCTGACGCGCACCCACGGCGGCAGATTCGGCTTGCAAAGCGGATTTTTCTGCGGATCGCCGCAACTGTTCAATACTAATTGTTGTTTCATTAACGGACGAAGCTTGTTCACTAGCAGTCCGGTCTTGTTCCGTGAAAGTTTCGGCAATTTGCGAACAAGAAGAAGCGATCGCGATCGCTTCTTGATTCAAGCGTTGGATCAAAACAGAAATAATCAAAAAACCTGTGGCGATCCCCACGATTACCGAGGCGGCAGTCACTTGCAAAATCAATGGATCTATCCGACTTAATGCGGTATCTTGTTCTTGTTTGATATCGGCGTATTTAATTTCTCCGGTTTCGCGAAACTGATCCATCAAGGTTGCCAGTTCATTCTGAATCTCTCCATAGTATTCTTGATGCCATTTGTGGCGAGATTCGGCTAACTTTCCTTGATTCATCAAAGGAATTAATTCGGTTTCTACAAATACGATCTCTGCATCTACCTGGCTCTTATATTGAGTAAATATTTTTTGTTGTTCCGAATTTTGAATCTTAGCTTGGTAGGCTGCGGCTAAATTGTGATACAGTTCAATATTTTGTTTTAATTCCTGTAAAATTTTCGCATTCGGATCCAGCATATAACAACGAATCACCACTCGCAAGTGTTCTACCGTAAAAGCAACTTCATCCCCTTGTTTTTCAATGACATTGTAGGCATCGAGTTCACTCACTGCACGAGATGCCCTTTGAACGCTTCCTTTAATCAAATAAGTCGATAGTAGCAATAAAAGAATGGGAACTGAGTAGCCGATGACAATTAGCCACCGGATCCGAACCTGAGTCAAATTCAACATAACATTTCCTCTGAAATTGCCTAAAAAATATTTTTCTAGAGTAAATAACCTTGAACCTGTCAAAAACTCATCGATTCATTTAAGCGGATCTGTTTGAGCCAACGTTAAAATTTGTGAAGAAGCTTAAACGTTAAGAAACCCTGAATTATGATCTTGTATTATACTATTTTTCCAAAAAAAAAGTTTTAAAGTTTTGTAAAAAAAACAATGGTTTGACTGAAGTAAGTACACCCAATAATTGGATTTAAAAAATTTGCTGGATCATTCATTGGATCCAGGGTAAAAAGTCAAGAAAAACCCCGATTCCATTGCCTTGTTGGGATCGGGGTGTTTTCCTATCTGTGTTCTCATCCTGGTCAACCCAGGGGCGATCGTTTTACTCAATAACCGGAGAAAAATTCGAGGAATTCAGAGGCGGTGTGTTTCGTTCTTGGGGGGTTTTTTCCTCGACGGATGGATAAATTTTTGCAGAAATTTATGCAGGGGAAAACTTTTGTCTTTTTCGCTGTCTACTGGTGAGTGGTTCATTTTGCCTCTCCTGTAATTTTGTCCTACTTATATCATGGCAGATATTTTAGTAAACTGGGTGATTAAACTCACACATTCTCAGAAATTTAATGATAATTTTACAAAAATAGGGAAAAAAAGGGAAAAAGGGGGAAAAAGGGAAAAAGGGGGAAAAAGGGAAAAAAGGGGACAAGGGCGATCGCCTCTCTTCTCCCCGCCGATATGCCCGCCGAAGTATGGGCGATCTTTGAATTGTCCCTAGAATTGGGAATCGGAAATCATAAGTTAAAAAAAATGTCAAGTAATTTTACTAAAATTTACTAAAAATTCATAATTCAGCGAGAAATACCGCCAATAATGAAAATTTCATAAAGAATGATGAATCTAACTCGATTTTTTCGATACACTAAACAGCAATTGACATAAAAGTGCATTTACAAACATAGCCTTGGCTCGTTGGATATTAATCAGAGCAAATCTCTTTTTTTAAGAATTACGGTAGAAACAAGAAATGCGACTTGGGCTAACCAGAAAACTGGCAAGCAAACTGGCAAGCACACTGGCAAGCACACTGGCAAGCACACTGGCAATAAAACTAGCAACTGTGGTGACAACCACTTCAAGTATATTGACTCTGTTCTCGGCAAATCCTGCCATAGCGAGTTATATAAACTTTGAGAACAGCCACCGATAAACCACATTATCTTTAGCGATCGCCCCCAATCAACCAGTCTCTTGGGAGCATAGCGGCTAATTTCTTTTTGGAACTCGGCTCTTGCTTGTTCATTTCTTTCCCCGTACCTATAGGTTTTTTTACGAGTGAATTTAATTTTCTTGACTGCTTTTCCCATCAAGACCTGACTGGTGCAGGCCATTTTTCAGCCATTTCTTTTTGTGTCAAATGTCCATGCTCGACCGCCAAACTCTCAAAAATTTCGAGATCATTGATTTTCGATTGAGACCCCCCGATACTGGGTATTAGCCGCCACCCTGCCCGTTTCTTTTCGACGCTTTAACCAGAGGTCAAGAGTATTGCGGCTAATATTTAAGGTTCGACAGATGTGGATTTTGCGTTCGCCATGATCGTAAGCATCGACGGCTTTTTTGCGTAAATGTTCTATAGGCTGCTGGCATGATATTGGTCAAGTACAAAACCCTCAAGCTTCTGGGGAATGACCGGCATTTACTACAGGTTGAATATTATTTTCAGAAGTCAAAACCACTAGCAAATTATTGATCATTTTGGCTTTGCGGTCATCATCTAAGGCAATAATCTGGCGATCGCGCAACTGGTTCATCGCCATTTCCACCATACTCACCGCCCCCTCGACAATTTGCTGACGGGCGGCAATAATCGCTTGGGCTTGCTGACGGCGCAACATCACCTGAGCAATTTCCGGGGCGTAAGCCAAATGAGACAGCCGAGTTTCGATCGTTTCCACCCCAGCCACTCCTAAGCGGTCTTGCACCTCTTGTTTGAGGGCGGCTGCGACTTCATCAGGACTACCTCTGAGTGAAGCTTCTTGATCGTTGCCGCTATCGTAAGGATAACGAATTGCCAGAGAACGAATGGCCGTTTCACTTTGAATCGCCACAAATTCTTCATAATATTCAACGTCAAAGAGGGCTTTGGCGGAATCCACCACCCGCCAAACGACCACCGCCGCAATTTCAATCGGGTTGCCCTGGGCATCATTTACCTTGAGGCGATCGCTATTAAAATTACGCACGCGCAAAGAAATCAATTCTTTTGAAGCCAATGGGTTCACCCACCAAAAGCCAGGATCGCGCACTGTACCACTATAGTTACCCAAAAAAATCAGCACCCGCCCTTGATTGGGTTCTAGGGTAGTCAAACCCAGTAACGTCATAGTAGCCACCATCAATAACACCACTCCGAGTAAAGCAGGCGGCGCCACTTCGCCTCGATTTAATTGATTGATTAACTGGGTGATATCCCCGGTTAGCCATAGTCCCACCCAGGCTGCGGCGATCGCCGCCCCCAAAGCGATAAATCCATTGATTTTAAAAGCCGGAATTTCTTGCATCATTTTTGATTATTTGATCATCCATACCAATATGACTATGTTATAGCGCCCTTTTGAATCCGCCAACGTGGGCTAGGGATGAGAACCAAAAATCCCTGACCCGAAATCTCTTAGCCCTAGAGAAATCCTCACAAACAAGATTTATCCCCATAGCCCCGGTGAGGAGAAGCCATCAAATAATTTTGCCAAATTGGCAGCATTATTTATCAAAAAGAGAGATAATATGTAACATAAGGGAACAAACTAGGTGACAATCAAGGTGACAATTTTGGCTCGCTAACCAAATTCCTGCTTATAAGAGCGATTGCCTCCGGCACGCTAAAGCGAACGAACAAGGCTAAGGGAAAGGATCTCACGGATCTCAATCATCTCTCAATGAAAATCTTGAATTGACCAGTCAATCTGCATGAATACGCCGATCGGCCATGAGTGAGATCAGATTTAATTGCTTAGGTAAACTCGAAAAACCCCGATCAACACTATCAATCACAGAATTGGGATATTTTTACTCAAAATTTTTAAATAATTTGTCTGAAATTTTAATCGATTGAATTATAGGGCTTACAGTTAAATTTTACTAAATTTATCACCGGGGTTTACGTTCAATTCATAAAACGCTACAGATTATCTTAGAAATGAGGGGCTATCATGGTTAATTTACAAATTACAGCGGGAATTACTGCCAAAGAAATTATTAATTTTCTGAAACAAGAACAAACCCTACCAGAAGTTATTGTCAAGATATTATCGGGTAAAATTGTTAAAGAATTTGCGGAACAAATCAACCCGATCATCACCTTAGAGGAAATTCAAGATGAATGTCATCAGTTTAGAACCCAGCATCATCTAGAAACCAGTTCCGACTTAATTGCTTGGTTAGTCGGTCGCGGATTATTGTATGAAGAATGGGAACAGATAATTAGCGATCGCTTATTAGCCAAAAAACTTGCTAAACATTTGTTTGCATCCCAAGTTGAAGCATATTTCATGGAACATAAAAGTGAATTTCAAGAAATATTGCTGTATCAAATTATTGTACCATTTGAAAGAATTGCCACGGATTTATTTTATCAAATTGAAGAGCAAGAATTAAGTTTTTTTGAAGCCGCCCATCTTTATGACATCGACCAGCGCCGCCGACTAAGTTGTGGTTATAGTGGCTGGGTTTCTATGGCTGAATTAGATCCAGAACTCGTTGAGGCGATTCTGAATGGAAATGTCGGGGAAATTATTCCGCCGGTGAAAACTGCCGCTGGGTATCATTTGATGTTAGTGGAAGAAGTGACTCAACTTGATTTAACCCCAGAAATTCAGGAAAAAATATTAGATAAATTATTTGAAAATTGGCTACACTTGGAAGTGCAATATCGATTACAGAAATGTCAAAGTCAGGACATGACATATCAATCGATTACAACTTATTTATCACGAAAATCACCCGAAAATCCTAGGTAATTCTTAAGCATTCAGCCGTCATAGGTCAGGGGTTAGTTGATAGTTGTTGATTGATAGTTGTTAGTTATTAATTTTTAGTTGGTAGTTGTTGGTTATTAGTTATTAGTTGCTGGTGATTAATTGTTGTTTGATAACTAACAAATAATAGCTACTAGCTGATAAGTGATAGCTGATGACTGATTAGGTGGGAACGCATCCAATAAAAAAACGCCCAAACAAGGAGCGTCTGCAATCAGGGTGAATCTACTGAAGTTAATCTAGCACATCAATGAGGGGTATGACCCCTCATTTAATCGGATTTGAAAAAAATTTTTTGCCTTGATGGGCGGGGTTCTTCCCTGGATCCCCCTTTGGTTGGCTTGCCGGGAAAATGGCCAAAAAAAACGCCCAAACTAAGGGCGTCTGCAATCAGGGTGAATCTACTGAATTTAATCTAGCACATCAATGAGGGGTATTACCCCCTAGGGCGTGTCATCAATTAA
>NZ_LIUQ01000108.1 GCF_001276715.1 Planktothricoides sp. SR001
CTACACCCTACACCCTCTCTCCCCCGCCCCTCCGCCCCTCCGCTCCTCCGCTCCTCCGCTTCTTATCTCGGAACCCCAACCTGACTCAGTAAACCAGAAATCACCGCATCAATGGCAATGCCGTCAAGTTGGGCTTCCGGTTTGAGGATGAGGCGATGGCGCAACAACGGCAGGGCAACGGCTTTGACATCATCTGGGGTGACGTAATCCCGTCCTTGGATCCAGGAATGGGCTTGACTCGCACGCAACCACAGCACCAGCGATCGCGGTGATGCCCCTAATGCTAAATCTCGATCTTGTCGCGATCGCTCCCCTAGGGCAATTAAATAATCCAAAATACTCTCAGCAACAGTTATTTTGGCAACCGCTTGACGGGCTTGTAAAATCTGTTCTACCGTCGCGATCGCCGCAACTTTATTCACATCTAAAGATTGCTTTTGATGGGCTAATAACATTTGCTTACTGGCGGCGGCATTGGGATAATCTACCATCACCTTAAATAAGAACCGATCTAATTGCGCTTCCGGTAGGGGATAAGTACCTTCAAATTCCAAAGAATTTTGGGTAGCGATCGTCCAAAATAGTGCGGGTAACGGCAAACTTTGCCCGTCTAAAGTCACTTGTTTTTCTTCCATTGCTTCTAGCAATGCGGACTGAGTTTTCGGCGGAGTCCGATTAATTTCATCCGCCAGTAAAATCTCCGTAAAAACTGGCCCTTTTTTCAAGGTAAACGCCCGACTATTCAAATCAAAAATATTCGTCCCTAAAATATCTGCGGGTAAAATATCTGGGGTTAATTGGACTCGCCGAAAATCTGCCTTAATCAAATGAGAGAGGGTTTTTGCCAATAAAGTTTTGCCCGTTCCTGGGACACCTTCTAAAATAATATGTCCCCCGGATAAAAGGGCAACCATCACCTGTTCAACTACCGTTGTTTGTCCCACAACGATGTTATTTAAGGCTTTAATGATATCAGTAATAATTGTGTGATCGAGAGTCATTGCCATTTAGGGTTATTGGGTAGGGATTCTTTGGTTATTGGGTTTTGGTTATTGGCTGTCCCCCCCTTTGAAGGGGGAGTTGGGGGGTTATTGGGTAGGGATTCTTTGGTTATTATCATTACGAATAACCAATCACCAACAACTCCAATAACTATTTACGGATAGCGTGCCATTTTTCTAACCAAAGGCGTAATTTTGCTTCGGATAAAAATCGGCGATCGCTGTCAGATTGTAGTAATAATTGTAACTCAGAAGCATCGCGTCCGGTTTGGTTGTGCCAAGCGGTGATTAAATCTTCCGGAGATAACAAATTCGAGCCTAGTCCTAAACTTTTTTGTAGGGCTAATTGCTCGGCTTTGCTGATAGTTTGAGTGAGAAAATCGCTACTTTCGGCTTTGCGTAAAACGCTGGCCAGGGCTTTGATATAGCTTTCGCTATTATTAATTTGGGGAGACCCGATCGCCTCTGCCTGACCAAAGCGGCGATTTTGGGCGGCGATCGCCACTATAAAGATAATTGCCCCTTGAACAAAAATTAGCAATAAAGGGGTTTTCGCCAAATATGCCCACCAATTGCCCGTCACCTCCGCTTCATCTGCTGCATCCGCATCTCGATAACCGTGCATATATTCATCCACCCAAATCGGCTGATTGGTAGCGGCTAAAAGTTCCGCCAGAAACTCATAATTTCCCGGTTCATGCTGATAAGCATTAGCCGCTAGATAGGGGGTAATTACAGAAATTTCCCGTCCTTTTCCCTTGGTTTCCGCCCACGCCACCGCCCCAAAGCGATCTCCTAATAATTCAACTTGATCGGTTGCCAAAGAAGCCCTTCTTCTGGTTTCAATTTTCACCGTTCCGTGTGGACTATTGAGTTCGCTAGTAAAGGGGGCTTCGGTGACATCTTGCCAAACCCCCAAGGTGACAATGGTATGACCTTGTTCCAACCACGGGTCAACGGATTGATCTAGGGGCGATCGGGTCAAATTTCCCCGTACCCGCAATAAAGTAATCGGGGGTTGATTTTTCAAAGCCGATAAGGGACGTTGCCAACGTTGGATCGGCGTGCCCCGCTGTTCCATAAAAGCGTACCATGCACCATAGCCATTAGGATCTCGACTATAGGTAGAACCGGAACTCAGGCGATCGCGACTGGGGGCAAGTCCCAAAGTCAGCAACATGATCGCCACCAGGGCGATCGCGGCGAATTTTATCCCTTGAGATTTAGATTTCGATTGAAAAACTTTAATCATTTCTGCACAATAGCCTCGTAAGCTTCCTGACAGCGGGCAAACATATCGGCATTTGCCTGTTGCTTACCAAAATAAAGCCGTTCGTGAGTTTCTAGCAACACTTTATAAGCGGAATAGTTCGGTTGTTCCTGGAGAAGTTGATCGTATTCCCGGTCAGTACGACTCACTTGTTGGGGAATAATTCCACGGTCATCTAGCTGCTGCAACATTGCCCTGTATAAACAATAGCAAGCAGCGGTATAATTCCCTTTCTCCTGATATTTTCGCGATCGCCCTAACAAATCTTTAACGGTCAGCGATCGGTTTTCTGAAAAATGCGATCGCCTATCAGAGGTTTTTGACATTTGCCAATACCAAAACTGGACAATCCAGCTTTGGAGTTGCCAACAAACCGCGATCGTCAGCACAATTCCCAGAACATAAAACAACCAGTTAAAATTGCCAGTCGGTACAGTTGGCCAATCTAAAGATGGGAATAGATTCGGGAAAAATTGCGAGAATTTCAACTCCGTCCATTCTTGGAGTTGCTGTTGACCCTGCTGCCAACGCCAGCTTAGATTTGTAGTTTCAAATTCAGCCACAGACATAATCATTAATTTATGGGCATTTTGTAATTTTAATCTATTGTATCTGTTTTTTCAAAAGTAGGGTGTGTTAGGCAACAACATAAAAACCCATAATTATCACCAAAACCCGCACCGTAACGCTTATCCTTACAAATAACTCACAAACCACTCACAAACCACAAATAGGTTGTGTTAGGTAAATTAAGAAATAAAAACAATCAAAAATTATCCTTAATATCATATAATTAATACCATTTACAAAAAATCATGCAACAGTAGAGGCGCTACGTCCAATCGCCCAAATAAACCTTAAAATTGTCGTAGTAGTTTTTAAAATTGGTAAAATAGTCAGTTTTAACCGACTGTAGGGGTCAACGGCCGTTGACCCCTACGGGGATTTTAATCCTCGCCGGATTTTAATCCCCGCAATCGTCGGTTAATTGCGGGGGTACATAAACCGCCGGGGGTTAAAACCCCCGGCTAATAGCGCAAGTCGGTTAAAACCGACTGTGGATTATTTTGAAATTGGTAATACTATTTATAAAAATTCATACAATTTGGGCGCTACGTCCAAGCGCCCAAATAACCATTGGAATTGTAGCAGGAGTTTTTAAAATTGGTATAACCTCTTAAAATAAGACTTTGATAAAAATTAAATAGCAAAAATATTTTTAATAATTATTCACCAAAAAACCTAGACTAATATTACTAATAGACTATTCCATTGTCCCGATTAAACGGTTAAAGAATAAGGTACTTGGTGAATAAAATTTTCACATATTTTCTTCTGGCTGATCGCCATTTCGTGGGGATGGCTTTTCCCTGGTTAAACCTTTGACAATATTAATATGTTTGAGGCTAATAAACCGATGTTTTGTTTGAGGCTAATAAACCGATATTCATACCCCGTGATAAAATTGGGAATGTTCCAAAATAGCTGACCAATTTTCTGGCAATAAGCGATTAAGTATTCTGCCCCATTCAGTTGTTGAATTACCTCCTTCTCTATGGCTTTTCCTGCTTTCATTTCCATAAAAATGATAAATTTATCCCGATCTTCATCGGAAAATAGAGTCAGCCCCCAGGATCATCTCAATTAAGCGATAAGTAATTATAACGTTTGTAACTGAGCGATCGCCTTCTCCAGTAACTCAGTCATGGCTAACCCCACTCAGAACATCAATATCTGATCTTATCGATTATCACTGCTTTCAGGCATATTTCGCATTCAACCCATTATGCTCCTTGTTGTAACGCGAATACTGCCTGAGTGGAAGGCTAGACCTTGAATACTTTAGTCTGTGAAACTTTTGTATTCAAACTACTAGCCTTGTCTTTATATGAAAAATAGCAGGCTAAATCGAATTTTAGGACTAGAAATACAGCGCCGTCGGGTAGAGCAAGGCTGGTCACAGGAGTATCTGGCAGAAGTTACAGGTCCTGTGCCGTCTGCACAGAACATATATCAGTCAGCTTGAGCGAGGGCTAAAAAGTCCATCTGTTAGAGTTTTTAGTCACATTACTAAAGCTTTAGGGATCTCAATGAGCGAGTTTTTGCAGGTTGTTGAGAAACTCTTAAATGTTGACGGAGAATGAAATTGAACGGTTAAGGCAAGCCATTATTGCAACTATTGCCTCTCCCATGATTGGATCGATAGAGGACTACACATGGGAAGCAATTTTTCATTATGTCAAAGATATTACTTTGTCCGATCCTGCCTTGGGACGCAGCAAGCTTCTCTATGATGCTGTTGACACACAAATCGCAACTGGCTGGTCTTTTAAGTCTTTGCAACTGAAGAATTTCATGGCCACCAATACGTTTTCATTTGTTATTCAAAGGGCGGATATTATTAAAAAGGCTGAAGAACTTGGTTTTCCTGGTTTGGCTGAGAAGTCTTCTCCTGATGAATTACGGGCAGCTATTATTCAGCATTGGAACGACAAGATTATTTCGAGTAAATCAGAGCAAGGTGTCGTGAATAGTTATGAAGGGATACTATTAAAGACAATCGAAGGATGCGAGTACGTCTACTGCGAGTTTTCTCTCGATCCTCTTGATGCAAGTTCCTTAATTAGCGCTTTAATTAGCGCCATATCAATGTTCCTGAATAATTTTTGTGGCAATTGCTTTAGCCATAGGAATAATTTTTGGCGGCCATTGAATAGGGTAGTTTTTCCCACTCCTCTTTTGCCACTAAACATAACTAAATGTCGGGTGTCGTAACGACTAAGAAAGTTGTTTACCAAGTTAAGGTTAGTCATAGAGAAATTAAGTTAAGTAAAGTGATAGGGTGGAGAAACTTGCCCTAATTGTAATTCCCACCTGGGGCAAGCTTTTTGCCAATGCAAGACTTGCTCGATTAGTAAAGGTTCTTCTTGAAAATTGACTAAAAGATAAATTCGTGATTCCGTACCCGGAGAAGGAATAATAATCGTTGATGGATAGCTTTGGGTAACTAAATGAACGAAATTTTGCCATTCTGAACCTTGCAGAATATAAAAGTCTTGTTGGGCTTCATAGTGCTGTTTTTTAGCTAAAAAATATTGTCTTCCCCGGCTCTCAGAAGAGAGTACAGGCTCCTCTAGCTTACGCGGAATACATTTTAAAACATATTCCCCTTTTCCCTCAAGTTGTTCAATTTTTTCTTGATATTCTTGGGCATTAGAACTAAGATGGTTCAGTAAATTGTCTGCCTCTAAAAAAGATGTGCCAAAACGTAAGGGTAAAATAGTCGTTTGCTGAAATAATTCGCAGATGACGCGATCATGACATAAAACGGCTTGAATCA
>NZ_LIUQ01000008.1:0-67852 GCF_001276715.1 Planktothricoides sp. SR001
CAGCCTTAGTCAACCGTGACCAGTCCCGCTTGACGATACCTAGTCTGGACTGGAAAAAGTTGCGAGTGACTTTGAAGGCAGTCCGACTGAGACGGGACACCTTAGCCTTTAACTGACGGATCGTGAGGGTCACATACAGTCTTTTCATACCGCGTGCCCCCCGTGGTTTTGTGCTATTCTCATAAAAGAACCCTTGTTTTAAGGTGTTTGAATAACCCGTGTCAGCGATTCTGCCAAGAACTAGCGTTGACGCGGGTTTTAACGTTTTTAGGGTCAAAACTAAAATAACCCTATTAATAGAGTAGTCGAAATGGCGACATAAGTCAATACAAATATTAAAAAAAATCGTTAAAACTGCTACAGTGTATAGATAATGAATTTAAATGCTACACTGAATATGTCAAGAACCTTGCTTAATATGCCGATGAAATGGCGACTAGCGGTTGTCATGGCTGAAAAAGACATGGGGGTTAACGATTTGGCTGCAATAACTGGGTTGCACCGTGCTACCATCAGCAACTTAAAAAACAACCTGCCTAGTCATATCAGAATGAAAACCTTGCAAAAAATATGTACGGCCCTCGAATGTCAACCCGGTGAGTTACTTCAGTGGACCCCAGACAATGACGCGGTATAACCGCAACGCTCGATCGCTGACCAATTACCTACCCCTAACCGGGTAGGTTTTTTGTTGGGAACCGAGGCCGCTGGCAGCCCGTGTAGCGGGGCCGCGTTACCTCGTGTGATGTGGGAAAAATGTCATTATGCCCATCTCTAGTGTTTTAACTAATCCTTCTGCCCATCCCTAGTGTGTTTGTAACTTTGCTGTGACCCCGTGTGTCATGCTGGGAGCCAAAAACCTTATCTGGCAAGCATCACAAGCTTTTTAACAATATTTTCAATAAGCTTAAAACTTAGACGCTGCACTGGTTTCAAGCTTTGTATAGCCACGGGGTGATGTAAGGCTTGTCACCCCGTGTGGCGGTGGCGGTGTGACTGGTTACGGTAACCGGAATAACCCGGAATGAATCCGCATAGTGCATTGATGATAAAAATTTCTCTGAACATGGCTTGACATGGCACTTAGTGGCACTAAGTGGCACTAAGTAGCCACGTTAAGCCACAAATAGCCCAAAATAGCCCTAGTCAACCCTAAAAAACGGGTTTTTTCCTCAAAATCGTGACCCAAAATAACCCAAAATAACCCAAAATGGCACTAAGTAGCCACGTCAAGTCCACTTAGTGCCATTACAACTTTTCTCACTAAAAAACTCTGGTATGGCCGGTCAACCTACTACCAGAGTTTTTTTGAGAGTTAAACTAAAAGCTAAAAGAAAATGAATACAATGTTTTCCGCACATACAGCATAGCACATATCTAGCCACCTAGTGCCATTACAACTCTGTAATTTTGCCCGCAAATTGCGTGTATCTCTGGCAGGGGATTAATCCCCTGCTCAACCTCGCTAGACTTAACTCACCGCAAAAACTTAATCCCCTAATTCTGGCAAGGTGATATTTTGGGCTAAATTTTCGTAATCAAGACGGTCATCTCGGTAATGCTTGCGGATCCTTGTCGGTGATGTATCGAGTAACGCGGCGATCGCTTCTTCCGACATCCCAGACTCTAGCCAACGATTCTGGGTAGTGTGACGGGAATGGTATGTCGGAAGGTATTCGCTGACTTCTCCCAGTTTTACCAGTGACTCAACGACCGGCTTAAATATCCGATTAGTAAAGTGGTCAATGGCAATATACCAACGACGGGGTGACGGAAAAACCAGATCGGGGCAATGAGGGCGATCGATAGTCTTTAAATGACGGGAAATTCTTGGTTCACGGTGAATCGTCTCTTTTTTGGGAATTGCCATGATTAAATCTGCGAGTTCAGAGTTAACCGGAAAAACCCGTGGGGTGTTTTTGCCATTGCGATCGCCCTTACTCGGTTTAAGAATCCCAGATGTGTAGGCACGGTCAAAGTAAATCTTGATAGGCCGGTCCCGTTCCCACACAATTTGTTCCCACTCCAGAGCGATCGCTAATTGCGGTCGGACCCCGGTCAGAAACATGAATTGTAAAAACTGAGCATAGTAAGAATGTTTGGTCCAGGCACGGGGTGGGGTAAATCGGTCAGTGGCGATCGCGTTGAGAATTACAGTAGCTTCAGAGTCAGAATAAGCCTTACCAGATTTATCAGGATTTTCACACTGACTCTTTAAAATGGCTAAATCACGGCTATAAGGATTTTTTTCCCAGATGTCTTGTTTTAAGGCCCAATTAGCGCAAGCAGATATCTTTGTGTAGTAAGAAACCAAGGTGCTTGGTTTGTAACGTTTGGTTAAAAAACTCAAAAGTTGTTTATAGTTACTAGGCTTAAGTAACTCTGGGTCAACTTTTGTAAGGATTTTTGTGACAAGGGGATAAGCTTTTGTCAATGTTGTTTCTTCGACTTTCCCTTGCTGAGTTTTGAAATCAACAAACTTAATCCAAACATCTAGCAATGATGGGATTTTTGGCGCCACCGCAATTTTTAATCCAGGGCGATACTTTTGCAGTGTTGGGTCAAATGCCGGTGGTTGTAATCCTACAAAATCATGTTTGATATCTTGTTTAATGATATCTGCAATTTTTTCAGCCTTACGGCGGTCCCGTCAATCATCCCATTTAAGTGGCAAAGTCATTTCATAATTTTTCTGCTTACCGTTTTGAGTCAGTCTAAATCGGATAAATATTGACCCAGATTTTTTGGGCTTAGGGGTGATTTTGGGAATCATATATATTTATTAGAGAACAGTGGATCTGACTCTGATAATACTCCAGGTGGCTATGAAGGTGGCGTTAAAGGGGCTAAAAACAGCCTATAACCTATATATATTAAGACTTGCAAGAAACTCTAATAGATATCCTACCTAATAAGGAATAACAAATAACAAACAACCAACAACAAATAACCACTAAGAACTAAAAATAGAGAAATACTGGATATGAACATGAAAAAAATTTATCTGCTAATTGGGGCGATCGCCCTTCAACTCTCAACCGCAGGGGGAAAAATTGCTCAAGGGGAACCTTTACCCCCGTTGCCTTTTGGCAATCAAGGAATGCCTCCCGATCCTTATGCTTTGCCATCGGTGGTTTTGCCACAAGACCGGAGTTTTCAAGTTAATCCGAATTTTACTAACCCAGATTTTCGGGATAATTCGCGGAATTTGGACAGTAAACGCTATTTGGTCTATATTCCCGGACAAAATCCCCGGACCCTTGCCCAAGTCCGGTTATATGAACCAGAGGCATTTTTGAGTCAGTACAAAGGACGAACGGTGATTCAGATCGGGGTTTTTGCTAATCGCAATAATGCTCAACGATTGGCCAGAGAATTAGAATTAGGCGGCATTCGAGCCGCGATCGCCTCCATTGAGCAACCGCAACCGGCAACCAATGTCACCCCAGCTTGGAGTAACCCTCCCCTAGCTTCTGGCTATAATCTTCCTCCGGTGAATAATTCTCAGGCTATGCCCCCGATTGGGACTTCACTCTCCATCCTTCCGGCACCCCCTCCCGGTGGGGGCAGCCAACTAGCCAGAGCGTACTTTCTGATCGTTCCGGGCAACCGCCAAGATTTACCCAGGATGATCCAAACCGCCGTGGATGCGGGAATTTCTGGTGCAGAAATTTTCACCAGAGAAGAACCGTTTGGCCCTCATATTGCGATCGGGCCTTTTCGCGATCGCACCACCGCCGAACAAGAAAGTGGTTATTTACAAAAGTTTGGCCTTGATGCCCGAATTCATTTTCAAAATTAACTTGTTATTGGTGGTTTGTTGTTGGTTGTTGGTTGTTTGTTGTTTGTTCATCAACCATCAACCATCAACCAACAACTAACAACCAATAACTAACAACCATCAACCATCAACCATCAACCATCAGCAAAAAATTATGAATCGACCAGAAATTGAACAATTTATCGTCACTGCCGAACAGATGCGGGCGATTGAAAACCGGGTATTTGATGCGGGAATGCCCGTGGCCGCATTAATGGAAAAAGTGGCAACCTTAGTCGCTCGTCGGATTCAAGCCCTTTACCCCCTGCCTAAGTCCGCCAACACTTTATCCGTTGGGGTATTAGTCGGGCCGGGACATAATGGCGGAGATGCCCTGGTGGTGGCACGGGAGTTACATTTTCGGGGCTATGAAGTCATCATTTATTGCCCGTTTACCAAGCTGAAGGAGTTAACCCAGCATCATGCAAATTATGCGGCGAGTTTGGGCATACCTATTTATCAAGAAATTGACTTTCTCCAAAATTGTGCTTTATTTGTGGATGGCTTGTTTGGGTTTGGTTTGGAACGGGCAATTAAAGACCCCGTAGCCACAGCGATCGCCCTTGTGAATACCTGGGGCAAACCGATTCTCAGTATTGATATTCCCTCCGGGTTACATACGGATACTGGGGCAGTGTTAGGCACCGCCATTTCTGCTACCCACACTTTTTGCCTAGGTTTATGGAAACTCGCTTTTCTCCAAGACCAAGCCTTAGAGTATCTCGGTCAGGTGGAGTTAGTTGATTTTGATTTGCCTTTGGCTGATATTGAAGCGGTGTTGGGCAATTTCTCAAAAGTCCACCGGATCGTCACCGAGCAAGCAAAATCCGGTTTACCCCTACCCCGTCCGCCAGCAGTTCATAAGTATAAGCTGGGTCATTTGTTGTTAATTTGTGGTTCGCGGCAGTACACGGGGGCAGCGATTTTGGCCGGTCTGGGGGCTCGCGGTAGTGGGGTGGGGATGCTTTCGATGGTGGTGCCCCAATCCCTCAAGCTGCTGTTAAATCGTCATCTGCCAGAAGCGTTGGTGATTGATTGTCCCGAAACCGAGAGTGGCGCGATCGCCCATTTGCCCCCAGAGATAGACTTCAGTGCTTATCAGGCGATCGCCTGTGGGCCGGGATTAACCATGCAGCCCATGCTATTGGTCAAACAGATATTAGACAGCGATCGGCCTTTGCTGCTCGATGCGGATGCGTTAAATATTCTTGCCCAGATCGATCCTCGGCAAATCTTACCCCAACGATCGGCGCCGACAATTTTGACCCCTCATCCTGGCGAGTTCCTGCGTCTATTTCCTGATTTAATCATGGATTTATCCAATCGAATTGCCGCCGGCCAAAGCGCCGCCCAACAGAGTGGCGCGATCGTGGTGTTGAAAGGCGCTAGAGTGGCGATCGCGGAACCGGATGGCAACATCTACATCAACCCCGACAGTACCCCAGCCCTTGCCAGAGGAGGCAGTGGTGATGTCCTCACCGGATTAATGGGCGGACTGATCGCTCAAGTCAACCCGGAAAATCTAATCGCTCAAGTTCAAACTGCTGTCTGGTGGCACGCACAAGCGGGAATTTTAGCGGCTAAAGAAAGAACTGAACTCGGTGTTGATGCGTTTACCTTGACTCAGTACCTAATCCCAGCCTTGCAAGCCTAAATTATCCCATACCAACCGTAAAAGTTAAGAGCGCGGGTTAGGTGTTAAAAAACTGGCCGGCGCTTTCATTATTTGTGCTTTATTTGTGCTTTATTTGTGCTTTATTTGTGCTTTATTTGTGCTTTATTTGTGCTTTAAGGATTTGCGCGTTACAGCGCTTTTCTGTGGAGTAAACCACAAATTGTTGTAGGGGCAAAGAATTCCGGCAGCAGGGGCGACGAGCGCATTCGCCCCTACAATATTGCACAGGCCTGCTCGCGGTTTAGTAATCTGAAAACCGCTGTAATTATTTGTGGTGTTTAATTTTTGCTCACAAAACAAGAGCACCCAGGCCATAACAACTGAGTGACTTCCTGTAATTGCTATAATTTATTCGCAGATTTTCAATCAAGAAACTTGAATGAATTTGCTGCCGATTAATCACTTTAGGAAGTATCAGCCCTCGGTCAGGGTGCTATTGTTGTTAAACGAGACAGATGTTTGATTAAACAGAATGAACCTCTTTTTTTAGTAAGTGAACGTAACTGTTTGATCTGCCAGGGAAGCTTTCTTGCTTCTGTTATTAATCTATCACAACTTTTTCTTAATGCAAGTAAATGATACAAAACTTTATATTTTACTTGTTTGCTTGATTCTCTTGAAGATTTTCTTTAAAAAAAACCTGAAAATAACCCTAAAAGACAATAGCACCCAGGCCATAAAAACTGAGTGACTTCCTGTAATTGCTATAATTTATTCGCAGATTTTCAATCAAGGATCTTGAATGAATTTGCTGCCGATTAATCACTTTAGGAAGTATCAGCCCTCGGTCAGGGTGCTATTGTTGTTAAACGAGACAGATGTTTGATTAAACAGAATGAACCTCTTTTTTTAGTAAGTGAACGTAACTGTTTGATCTGCCAGGGAAGCTTTCTTGCTTCTGTTATCAATCTATCACAACTTTTTCTCAGTGCAAGTAAATGATACAAATGTTTACAATTTATCCGGCGATAGCTAAAAAATTGACTAAAAAATCAACTAAAATTGCTGCTAGATGCTGCTTTCAAATCCTTGCGGTTTCACGGTTACAGCGGCTTCTCTATCCTAGAGGGGATCGCCGGTTATAGAGGAAAACAAGAGAGCGATCGCACTCTCTTCGCACTCCCTGGGGAGTATTTTGAAATCAATCTGGGCGAAAATCTGGGCGAATTTTTCCGGGATTTCATAAGTATTTTTACCAGAAATTCCCCCCAGGTGATTTCACAAAACTTTACACAAGGGTGAAAAAATCAAAAAAGTGATCGCCCCCGGTTAAAACCCGTGGGCATTTAACAACCACCTGTTTTTTGTCTCCTTTGTGTTCTTTGTGTCTTTGTGGTGTATTGATTGATGATTGATTTAAATTAAAACTCATCCAAGCACAAAGGACACGGGCAAAAGTCAACAGGTATGGGAAATAAATTACTACCAGAGTTACTCCCAAAGCGATCGCCCCATCAGGGGTTTAAGCTATTCTTGGCGATCGTCTTAATCCTAGGGATATTTTTTCGCTTTGTGAATCTAGATCGCAAAGTCTATTGGCAAGATGAAGCCGCCACCTCATTGAGAATTTCTGGCTATTCTAAAATAGAATTTGTCCAAGAAGTTTACAATAGTCACCCCATCACTGTTGGTCAGTTAAGAGAACGTTATCAGTCACCCAACCAGAGCAAAACGTTAGGGGATACCCTACAAGTTTTAATGGATAAAGCGGAACATCCACCACTCTATTATCTGATGGCCAGATTTTGGGCGCAAATGTTTGGCGGTTCCGTAACATCTATGCGGAGTTTGCCTGCATTCATCAGTTTATTGGGATTTCCAGCAATGTATTGGCTATGTCAAGAATTATTTGCAGCACCGTTAGTTTCTTGGGGGGCGATTCCCTCACCGGGAGGCTTCGCCATCGCACTCATTGCCGTATCCCCAATTCACGTGCTTTATGCTCAAGAAGCAAGGCAATATAGTCTCTGGATTGTGATAATTTTACTCTCTAGTGCTGCTTTATTGCGGGCAATGCGCCAAAAAAGTATTGGCAGTTGGGCAATTTATGGAATAACCCTAGTTTTGGGCTGTTATACTCATTTATTTTTTGCCTTAATTGCCCTGGGGCATGGGATTTATCTCCTAGGGATCGAAGGGATAAAACTAAATAAAATAGTCCGAGATTATTTGGTAGCTTCTGCGGCGGCACTTTTGGTTGTTGCCCCTTGGATTTGGGTATTTATCCAATATAAAAATAACTCCCACTATTTCGACAGTATTACCACAGCATTAGGCCGTGAAATCCCCGTTGAAGAGTTAATGGGCAAGTGGTTTCGCAGCGTAAATCGGTTTTTTCACGATGCGGACTTGGGAACGGCTAATATTATCTTAGTCTTATTAGGGGCTTATTCTTTCTATTTTATTTATCGCCAGACAACCAAACGAGTTTGGTGGTTTGTTTTTACCTTATTTGGCATCACCGCGTTAACTTTGGGACTGCCAGATTTAATCACCGGAGGACAGCGATCGGTCAGAACTCGCTATTTAATTCCGTGTGCTTTAGCCCTGGAATTATCAATGGCTTATCTGTTTGCGGTTAAACTGACTCAATTTACCAAAGTTTGGCAGCAAAGAGTCTGGCAGTTTGTAGCAGTTTTACTGATTTCCGCTGGAGTTATTTCTAATAGTGTGAGTTCTCAGGCTGAGTCTTGGTGGAATAAAAATCTGGCAGAAACTAAATATTATCCAAGAATAGCTGAGGTGATTAATCAAGGGAGTCATCCCCTGGTGATTAGCGATACTTCGGAAACGAATATTCTTTCGTTGAGTTATCTGTTGAATCCAGAGGTAACACTGCAATTAGTATCCGAGGGAGATTGGTCAAATTTAGCGGTGCAGTCCCTGAAGCAGACCGTATTTGTGTTTGCGGCTTCTGATGCTTTAATAAATCACTTGCAAAGCGAAAAAAATGTAACTCTCAATCGGGTATTTGAGCAAAAACGAGCGCAATTATGGCAAATTAATTAGTAGATAGTCAAATATAAAAACCGGGCTAGAAACCGGGTTTCTTTAAGAAACCCGGTTTCTAGGTTGGGTGACAGAGATTTAGGCAATAAATCCGGTTTCTGGGTAGAAGCGATCATCCTAGGTACTGTCTCAATACAGGTGACATCCGATAAAGATGATCGGTTTTTTCCACCCAATAACGACGGCAAAGAGATTGTAGGATATCCAGTAAATCGGAAGATAGCATCGGGGCAATTTCTAATAGTTTGACCAGGGCGATCGCCTCATCTTTTTTAGCTAATAGGGATAAAAGTTGCTTTTCTGGTTCCGATAGGTAAGCCAACGGTTGCTGTAAAATATCTTTCAAATCTTGGGGAAATAATAAAGGCTGATTTTGTAACACATCAGTCACAGTTAAGCCTAATTCAACCATAAAATTCGCCACAGTTTTTAACCATAAAGGGTTGCCTTGATAATGATCGATGAATCGGGAGCCGTTTGCTTCGGGTTCTAATCCTTGTTCGGCGATAATTTGGTGAGCGGATGCAGTGTCTAACCCTGCAAGATTAAGCCTGCCCCCGTGAAGACGGGGGTTAGGGGTATTTGGGTGTTTAATTTGAGCAATTTCTCGCGGGTATTCCCAACCAATTAGCAGAAAACAACTTTGATGCGATCGGTCTTTAATTTGTTTAAAGAAACTGCGATAATCCTCAGATTTTGGTTGATAGTTACCGGCCAATTCACCCCGCATAAACAGGTAATGGATATCATCTAAAATAATTAAACAGCGATGATTTTGTAAAAATTTCATCAGGTTCATCAGGGGTAGCGGTGAAGTTTGATTATCCCCCTCTGTAAAAATTTCGGTTAAATTATTTTGCAATTGGGCGACGGTCGGGCAAGTTTCCAGACTACGCCAAATCACATATTCAAATTCCTGTTTAATTTCTTCTACAAGTTTTATCCCCAGGGCGGTTTTGCCTATCCCTATGATGCCAGTAATGGTTAAAAGTTGTGCTTTTTCTGTGAGGATTTCCTTTTTGAGTAGTTCCAGTTCAGCAGTCCGATTGTAGAAGTTGCCTAACTTGGGCATTTCACTTAAATCGTGATGGAAAGTTGGGGTTTGTTGGGGGTTAGATGTTGCTTGATTTTGTGAGTTTTGGTTGGGTGTATCTGGTGGTTGTCTGCTTTCTCCACAGATATTAACGTTACTAATTTGATTGTGATGCGGTTCTAAATGTGAAACTATCGAGATTTGCAGCCTTTCCATTGTCGAGCGAAAATTGGATTTAGTGACTTTTTCTCCTAATTCTTTTGAAAGTGTCTGCCATAATTCCATTCCTACCTCTCTAACCCGATCTTCCGACAAGTTAACCTCTGTGGCAATTTGCTTGTAATCCTCATATTGCCATGTTCCGCGCAGAATTGTTTCTTGTAAGTCATTGAGATGTTTACCTGTTCTAGCAAACACCAGATCGTCTGCGAGTTTTACCACTTCCTTAAGGTTCATAGATTCCGGTAGATGTCAGGGTTGGTGGTATTATACCCAACATTTCCCAACATTTCCCAACATTTCCCCACATTTCCCGATTTTCGAGTGGGCGATCGGCTGAAAAAGTCCCGATAAATACCCAGTAGACATTCTCAACAAGTATCGCTTATATTGAGATCAATGATTCACACTTAAAAAAGGTTAAATAATTTATGTTCGATCCTATTAGTTTGACCATTTTGGGTATTTCCTGCCTAGCTGGTAGCATGGCAGCTAATGCATCATATCATCAAGAAAAAAATCCAGAGACGAAGAAAAAATTGGGCGCTGCTAAGGACGGACTGGCCGTTGCGGGAGGATGCATAACAATAGGTACTGCTCTGGCTGCGTGCAATCAAAATCAAAATTTAGCTCAACAGCTACCTTCCTCTAGTGGTACATTTTCCCCCAGTCAACTCCGTCCACCAGCGGGTCAGAATATTCTACAAGTACCCCCCCTCTTCCCCCCCGGTCCTGGTGGACTTGGCGGATGCTAGAGAAAAAGTGTTTCTGCTGTTTAGGCGAAATCAGCCTAATTTTTTCAGGCTGCATAAGCCCAAGGCAGTATAAACAATTGATCGATTTATTTGAGTTGCATTTTCCACTGCGGAAATGCAACTTTTTTTTGGCAGGCAAGTAGTAGGGTGCGTTAGTCGGGGCAAAATTTATGCCTCCAATTAACTATCTCCATTCCCGACGTAACGCACCTTTTTTGATAAATATTGGTGCGTTACGGCGGATTTATAAATCTCGGTAAAAATCTCAAGTTTGTCGCCGCAAACACGCACCCTACCAATCAAGAAACCGGGTTTCTACGAGCATAAAGGTTGGGTGACAGAGATGGTCTAAAGAAACCCGGTTTCTGAAGCTATCCGCATGAAGGTTGGGTGACAGAGATGGTCTAAAGAAACCCGGTTTCTTTGGTTTCTGAGTAACTGGGCTAACTGGCAGCCCAAACAAGAGAAATATCACTGTATTTTCTGAACATTATATCGGCACTCAAAAGGGTCATATCCTCCATGTGAGATTGAGCAATTAAGATGCGATCGAAGGGATCTTTATGATGTAATGGTAAAGCTGCGGATCGTAACCCATGACCTGCTTTAATTTCTAGTATTCGCATATCTAACAACGCTATGCGGCTATTAATGTAGGTATTAATCGGTTCTGGTAGCGGCAATTTTCCATTGGCCACTTTGATAGCTATTTCCCAGATACTTGCAACCGAAAACCACAATTCATTGCTGTCATCGGCAATCAGTGCGATTGCTTGCTCGTTTAATCTTTCAGGTTGGGCAAACCACCATAACCAGCACTGAGTATCCAATAAAATTTTCATCCTTCGTCTCCCTCAAATGCTGCCAAAATCTCTGGTAGCAAAGGTTCATTAAAGTCCTCTGGGACGATAAATTTCCCTCGATCTTGCCCTAAACTGGCTCGCCGATTGGATGAGGGACGAACGGAAACTAATTTGGCGATCGCCACCCCTTGATTTAAAATAATAATTTCTTCTCCAAGTTCTACACGAGATAATAACTCAGATAGATTTCTTTTGAAGTCGCTGGGTAAATTTTCAATCTGAAGTGTAGCCATTGCAATCCCAGAATAAATTTATTTCTTACATTACCAGTTTAACTTAAGAACGGCGAGGAAATAAACCAAAGAAACCGGGTTAGAAACCCGGTTTCTTGGTTGGGTGACAAAGATGGCATTAAGAAACCCGGTTTCTAAGTCTTTGGCACTGTGAAATTGGTAAATAGTCTTACATCAAAACTACTGCCGATTAAGGAATTTACTAACCGCTCATCCAATGTTAGCAACGGTGCTTTAACTTGTTGTGAAAGTGCCACATAGCAGCCATCATAAGCTGTGCTCCCATAGTCCAAACCAATTTGAACCGCTTTAGTCATTAAATCCTTGGTATAAATGACTTTAAATGGTAAAGCTTTCAAATCACTTAAATCGGCCTGCAATTGTTCAGCCGTATAGAGTTTAGCTCTGGCATATTTCCAAAGAACATTGGCACACTCAATATAAAATAGATCGGGGACAAAAAACTCAACCGATGGATTTTCAAGATGATCAAAAAGTTGATTAACTTTGGCCGTCAATGGATCGGCAATGAATTGTTTAATGCAAATATTTGCATCGATGACGCATCTGATAACACTGCTCATCGTTGGCGATCCTCGCGAATTAAAACTGTGCTATCCATGAGTCCAAAATCCCTGGGGTTAACTCGGGGACGACTCCGAATATTTTGTAAAATTTCTGAGATATGTTGGCTCTCTTTTCCTCGATCGCCCATTAACTTGTCGGACTGAAATGATTGCTGCAATAAATGAATGACTGCCTCATTAACAGTAAAATTTTTTTCAGAGGCCAGACCTTGAATTTGATAGTATAGTTCATCAGGTAAATTTTCAATCTGAAGTGTAGCCATTGCCGCCTCACGATCGCTTTATTTCTTACATTACCAGTTTAACTTAAGAACGGCGAGTAAATAAACCAAAGAAACCGGGTTTAGCATGAAAGAAACCCGGTTTCTCGGTAGTCATCTAATTTTTAACTACCAATTCCCAGACGACCGGCTAAACCGGGAGTTAAAGGCAATAAGGTGGCCAACATCAGAAATAACGCCAGCAAACCTAATGCAGCGCGAGCATCATCGGTTTCCTTCAAATCATTCAGACAAGGACGTTCTAAACTGCGTTGTAAAATTAGAATCACCACGGCCCAATAAAGCGCCAAAGGATTCACAAATGAGGCAAGCCCCAAGACCAAAATCGTGGCCAAAGTAGCCCGACCCGCAATTTTTCGCCCATAAATTGCCTGCATAATTCGCCCCCCATCTAACTGACCCGCAGGCATTAAATTAATCGCGTTAATCACTAAGCCTAACCAGCCCATAATCATCAGGGGATGAACATCTACAACGGGCTGTTGTAAAGCATTTCCTAGGACAACTTTTGATAAGGTGCCGACTAATATTGAACCTTGGAAAAAGTCAGAAGGAATTTCAAAGAAACTGCCTTCATGGGAGAGAATTAAACCGATGAGTAACATCGCCAGAGAAACCAGCCCACCAGCCGCAGGGCCAGCAAATGCCACATCAAAAAGTACCTGACGGTTGGGTAAAAGTGACTCAAATCGGTTGAAGGCACCAAATGAGCCAATTTGCCAAGTAGGAATGAAAAACGGCCAAGATAACCGCACATTGTGGCGTTTGGCTAACACTTGGTGGGCGATTTCATGGGTGAGTAAAATTAGCCAAATTCCTAATGCGATCGGCAATATTTCGGTGAATCGACTGGGGTTATTAAAAAAGTCGAACCCGAAAAATAAACCGCCAGTTTCTAAGGTGGTGGCAATGGTGGCTATGAATAGAACAACCGAGAGAACTTTTTGGGCAATGGTCGCCGGTTGTGGTTCGCTGGACTTGGGTAAGATAATCACTACCGGCTTTTCTTCTGGGTTAGCAATAAAAAATAGTCGGTAGCGATCGCCCATCCGTTCCTGCAATGATGCCGATAAATGTTGGTATGATGCCTCCAGTTCTCCCCGTAAATTGCCTTTAAAAATCACTCCTTCTTGATAAGGAATGGTTTCCGTGGCAAAAAAGGTATCAATGCCAAAAATGCCCTGGATTTGTTTTAAATCTTCCAGAGGCATTCGCATCATTTCTGGAGTGCGGGCATTTGCTGAATCGGCCAAAGCTGAATCTGGCAAAGAAGAGAACTTATCCGCTTTTTGTTCTCGCATTTGCTCTTCTTCTTGTTGCTTTTCCGCAAGCAATTTGGCGGCTCGTTGTTGCAAGATTTCATCTTGACCTGCGGCCCGTAATTGTTTTCCCAGGTAAATATATAAACCTGCCGATGCAACAATTAAAAATAAAATTCCCGCCAGGTTTAGATAAATCCCGATCGCAAATAAACCAAAGAATAGCAACCAGGGAGCCATCAGCACAACGGATTGCAGCCAAGCTAAGATGCCCAGTTTGCCAAACGGTTTCGCTCGATTATATCCCCAAGCCAATATGCCGAAAGCCAGCATAACAATGGCAATGGTTGCAGCATTCTCTGTGGCAATAGTCATTTTCTGTTCCTTGTGGTTAAAAGGTTACATAACAGATCAGGTCTTCAGCCACGGCGGATTAGTGCAATGGCAAATAAGATTTATCTTACCTAGAAAGACTGCCTTATTATCACTACAGCGGTGAAATTCCCGCCAAATCGAGAATTTCTGGAATTAAATCCTCCCGTTTTACCGCCATCAGATGCACTCCGTGACAAATTTGGCTGGCCATTTTCACTTGTTCGGCGGCAATTAACATCCCTTCGCGCAGTTGATTTTTGGCATTCGCCAACCGACTAATCATAGAATCAGGAATGTTCACTCCGGGGACACAACGATTAATAAATGCCGCATTTTTGGCGGATTTTAACAGGAAGATTCCGGCTAAAATTGGTTTATTGCTTCCGGCAGCAATTTCAAGCATAAATTTGTCCAGTCGGTCAAAATCACAAATTAATTGACTTTGGAAAAATTGCGCCCCGGCTTCAACTTTTTTCTCAAAGCGACTTTGTAAACCAGACCAACTTTTACTCTGGGGATCGACGGCGGCACCGGCAAATAAATTGGTCGGACCGTTGGTTAAAGGATTATAGTTCCAGTCAAAGCCTTGATTGAGGGAATTAATCAGCTTTAATAGGCGCACGGATTCTAAATCAAACACACTTTTGGCGTCTGGATGATCCCCTGCGTTTACGGGGTCGCCAGTGAGTGCTAGAATGTTGCGAATTCCGAGGGCATGGGCGCCCATCAGGTCTGCTTGTAAGCCAATTCGGTTGCGATCGCGACAGGCAATTTGACAAATCGGTTCAATGCCATTTTGCCATAAAATTGCCGATGCGACCACCGGAGACATCCGCACCACTGCCCGACTGCCGTCAGTGATATTCACCGCATGAACCCGATTTTTTAGACCTTGAGCCATTTCTAACATATCTTTCGGATCGCCTCCTTTCGGGGGCATTACTTCTGCGGTGATTAAAAATTCACCGGCTTTAATTGCCGCCGCAAACCGAGAGACGGCTGGTTCTGATTGGGACAGATTGGCAGGGGTTTGTGCAGTCATAATAATTAAGATTTAAGGGTTTTAAGGGTTACAATTTTTCCAGGAAAAACTAAAATAGAAGCCAGTTGAAACTTCACCTTGAAACTTCACCGGCTTCTATTTTAGTTTAATATCTTTTCTTCTCAGTTTCCCACTGAAAATGGAGTTACAGGGGATGGGAATAACCCAGAGCAGTTTTTACTTGGTGGAGAGTTTGATTGGCGATCGCGCTTGCCTTTTCTCTGCCTTCTCGTAACACCGATTCTAGATAACCCCGGTCATCCATCACCGCGTGATATTTTTCTTGAATCGGTTGTAGGGCAGCAATGGTCGTTTCTGTGAGCAACGGTTTAAATTGACCCCAGCCCATATCCTGACATTCGGCGGCCACTTCTTCCTTAGTTTTGCCGCTCAACAGAGAATAAATCGTCAGCAGGTTATTGCATTCGGGACGTTCGGGATCGTCAAACCACAACCCTTTTACCATGTCCGTTTTACAGCGCTTGATTTTTTTCGCGATCGCCTCTGGAGAATCCAGCACATTAATCCGACTCATTTCCGACGGATCGGACTTAGACATTTTACTCCTGCCATCAGTCAAACTCATCACCCTTGCCCCTTCTTTTTGGATCAGGGGGGTTGGTAGTTTCAGCACAGGCTCTTTTTTCTTGCCAAATTGGTGATTCACCCGCACCGCAATATCACGAGTGAGTTCTAAATGTTGCTTTTGGTCTTCTCCCACCGGCACCCGATCCGCTTGATACAATAAAATATCTGCGGCCATAAGTACCGGGTAATTCAATAAACCAGCACTGACATTTTCCCCTTGACGCAATGCTTTCTCTTTAAACTGGATCATGTCTTGCAGCCAGTTGAGTGGGGTGATACAGTTCAGTAGCCATGCCAGTTCGCTATGGGCAGATACATGGGACTGGACAAAAATGGTGGAATACTCCAAATCAATGCCACAAGCCAAATACAGGGCAGCAATGGTGTAAGTATCTTCTGCCAGAGTTGCTGGATTATGGGGTACGGTGATGGCGTGTAAATCCACCACACAGAAGAAATTGTCATACTGGCTTTGTTGTTCAACCCAATTGCGAATTGCTCCTAAATAGTTACCCAGATGTAAATTTCCGGTCGGTTGAACTCCGGAGAGCACGCGCTGTTTTGCCATATCTAATCTTTGAAGTTTTAAATTAAGGGGGGCTGGTGCTGAGACTACCTAATGGGGTTGATTTTATCAACCAGACCCCCATTCTCGACCAAAATGTTAATTTTTGTTGACTAATCTATAAAATTTTAACAAAAAATGCCCCTGATTATCTGCCGATCGCCACATTTTGAGGGGTGATCGCCCTTATCTGGGGGCAGAATTGATCCTCTGGAGGGGCGATCGCTGGTCTTTTCAGGGGCGATCGGTCGAGCACATCTTGGGCATACTATTGGGCATACTATAGACTTGAGGGTATAAATACCATAGATACCCAGTCACCTAATTTCCGGTTTCAGATTTTGCTGAGATTTTGCTGAGATTTTGAGCGGATTTTAGAAAGACTCAAACCAACTGAGTATCCACCATCATCTTAAAAACTTGAAAACAACTCGATCAGGGAGTAGAGGAGAAAGTCGTGGACAAACTCGAATGGCCATCAATGGCCGAAGAAATGAGCATCACAGAGAAGGATTGCGCCACCTTATTATTTCGCGAAGTGCAACAATTCCGTCAGCCTTGGATTTGGATCGTACTCACTGGCACATCCGTAACGGCGCTTTGGGCTGCACTGAGTCCTTTTTTCTTAGATTCTGACTGGCAAGACCATTGGGTTCTCCATATTATTTTAATCCTATTTGGGCTAATTTTTGGCATCGGCTTACCGTGGGTATTTTATGTCACAAAATTAGTCACTGAAATTAGAAGCGATGGCTTGGTAATCAGCTTTTATCCTTTATTATTTTTTCCAATTAAAATTTACTTTAAAAATATGCAAAATTGTACCGCGATTAAATATAAACCTTTGCAAGAATATGGCGGTTGGGGAGTGCGCTTGGGAGCAAAAGGAACGGCATATAATGTTAGTGGCAATCGCGGGGTGCAAATCGAACTTATCAATGGTTCAAAAATTTTAATTGGCTCCAAAAAATCTGAGGTTTTAGCCGCAACGATTAATCTAATCATTGGCTCAAAAAATAGTAATTAAAATTGAAAGTCATCTTAAAAATTTGTTTTTTTAATTTAAAAAACAGTAAAATACTCAATAATCAACCAGCATTGATCCATGTTTTTTTGTCTCCATAAAAAATTATCATTTTTTATATTCAATAAAATAAACCATCTAGATATCGGATATCAAAGTCTGTTGTCCAGAAACATACCCTCTAAAATCAATTAAAAATCAATTAAAAATCAATTACCGCTTTCGCGTTTATTCACAAAGATTTGTCAATAATCATACAATAATCTAAATTAATAATCGACAAGGCTTTCCCAGGCTCACAAGCCAAGTGGCATTTTTAATGTTTTTTTGGGGGTTATTAACGTAATATCCAAGGAAAATTATGTATATTTTTATGTGAAAAAATATATATGATAAAAAAATGATTTATAATTACAATATGACTTACGCAAATTTCCATATATAAAGGGAATGCGTAAATCCTATATTACAGCGTTTTTCTACTGAGAAAACCACATATATTTGTAGGGGCAAAGCATGACCGCATATAATCTCTGGAACAAAATAAAAAATTTTGTACCAGAATGCTTCGCCCTTACGGATATTTGTGGTTTACCAACCTGAAAACCACTGTAGTATAATATAAGCCGTAAGATGGATAAGCAAAAATGGTTCTACAAATTCAACCTGTCAAACAAAAAACAGAACCAACTGTTACTTGGAATGCACTTCCGGCAGACTTTATTTTACCAGACGATCCTGTGGAGAATATTCAACAACCAATCCTCGCGGCAGCATTAACTGATGCTTTGGGATCCGCAGGATTAATCCAACCTCAAATGCTAATTGGTTCTAACTTTGGATTAGTTGCCACGATTAACAAAAAAATCATTGTTAAAGCCCCCGACTGGCTCTATGTTCCCCAAGTTAAACCCGTAGAAGCTGGAGTGATTCGTCGCAGTTATACCCCTAATTTAGAAGGGGATCCGGTGGCTGTGGTGATGGAATTTCTTTCAGATAATGAATGTGGAGAACTTTCGGTGCGATCGACTCCACCCTATGGCAAGCTCTATTTTTACGAGCAAATCCTTAAAGTCCCCACTTATATCACCTACGATCCTTATGAAACCAGTTTAGAAGTCCGCTGTTTGCAGAATGAAAAATATCATCTAATATCGGCGCTGGAAAATGGGCGCTATTGGATTCCCGAATTAGAGTTATTTTTGGGAATTTGGCACGGAGAAAGACTGGGACAAACTATCAACTGGTTGAGATGGTGGGATCGAGACGGAAATCTCTTATTATGGAGTAGTGAACAAGCGGAACAAGAACGCCAACGGGCGGAACAAGAACGCCAACGGGCGGAACAAGAACGCCAACGGGCGGAAAAATTCGCGGCTAAATTGCGCGAACTCGGTTTAGATCCCGATCGCATATAATACAGCACTTGTCAGATTTATGAAGTACAAAAAAACCCTGTCATTCCCGCGCGGGAATCCAGACAACCTCTGTACTTCCCGAACAATAATAACCGCTATATCTGAATTTTGCTCTAAATTATTTCGCTCCATAAAATAGTCAGGGAGAATAAATCCTCCCTGACTATTTTATGGTTAAAACGATCAAAAAAACGAGCCTGGTTAATCCAGACTCGTGGAAATAAATATCTAGGTAGTTGATTGACTCAAGGAGCTTGAAAAAACTTCAAGAGTAATGGTAGATTACTGGCAGGGTTGCATTAGATCCGGATAGTTTTTGAATTTTTTTTCCTCAGCCAGATATTTTTACGAGTGTTGTAGGGTGTAGGGTTTAGGGTAAAATAATTGACTATCACGAATTGATAATTACTAATTGTCAATTTGTGTCAGTGATTTACCGTTGCAAATGCTCTTGCAAAAGATTTTTGGCTCGTTGCTTATAAATCAAATAAAACAGTACCTCAAGATACCGCAATAAATCTTCCCAGTTTTCTTTAGAGGTATAATTCCAGAAACCAGAAATCATCGCTTCGAGAATAGTTAAACAGAAGGCTTCAAACAAAGCGGGTTGGACAAAAATTACTTTACCCGATCTTCACTGCGGGTGTAGGGAAAGTAAACGGTTTCATTCACCCCTGGGGCACCACATTAAATTTAGGAGAAAATAAATCGATGCCGTCGATTACATGATACAAATCCGGTATGGTGAATCGTTGGTAAGATTCATATTGACCGACCCTATCGGAGGTGCCAACAATTTCTTGATAGGTGCGGCTAATCACTTGGCAGAATTCATGGCAATTAAGTCATAATTCTTGCCCGTATAGGTTACTAAACAGATACTTGGATTTTTCCAAAGCATGAACCACATTACTTAATGATTAATTTCCTGCCCTATATCTTTACCAAGGTTAAAGGAGTTTAAATCATATAGACCATGATATTTTTGGTAAATATATGTAATAAAAGGTTCAATGGTCAGCGGTTGACCTGTGACTCTTTCCAGCAATTCATTGGGGGTATATTTACTACCATGTTGATAGATATTCTCTTTGAGCCACTGATGTAAAGTATCGAATTTTCCTTGTTCAATATCTACTGTGATTGCCGGGTTGCGGCGGATGGCTGTTTGATAAATTTGGGCGGCGATCGCATTGCCCAAAGTGTACCCTTGAAATTGCCCACCAATTAAACCGCTATACCAATGAACATCTTGCATTACTCCGTCGCGATCGCCTTGGGGGCGAATCCCTAAATCAGACTCATAGCGTTGATTCCAAGCTTCGGGTAAATCTTGTATGGTTAATTTACCTGCTAATAAGTCTAATTCCAATTCAAAGCGGATCGCCACATGAAGATTATAAGTCACTTCATCGGCATCAGTTCTAATCAGCGATCGCTCAACTTTATTAATCCCGCGATAAAATTGATCGACACTGATATGCTTCAATTGGTTGAGAAAAACTCCTTGTAATTGGGGATAGAAATAACCCCAAAAACCGCGACTGCGACCGATCGTATTTTCCCACAACCGAGACTGACTTTCGTGAATTCCCGCAGAGGTGCCATTCGCGAGAGGACTGCCTTCATAACTGGGGCAAATTCCTTGTTCATAAAGCGCATGACCCGTTTCATGGATACTACTAAATAGGGCTTGACTAAAGTCATTTTCATACACCCTAGTAGTGATCCGCACATCCCCAAGGGAAAATTTGGTCATAAACGGATGTAGAGTTTTGTCTTGACGACCTCGGTTAAAATCATAACCCAAACTGGTTACAACTTTCCGAGTAAAATTAAGTTGCTGATGTTCAGGAAAATGCTGATGCAAAAAAGAATTGTCTATGGGAGGTTGAGAGGCGATCGCCTCCACCAAATGGATTAACTTTGACTTTAAATCCGTAAACAGGGGACGTAATTGAGCCACCGTCATCCCATAATCATAAAAATCAATCAACGGGTCAGCAATATGTTCATAACCGGGGAAAAAACTAGCCATTTCTTGGCTTAACTCTAAATTTTTTTCTAAATAAGGTTGAACTGCCCGAAAATCATTTTCAGCCCGCGCTTTTGCCCAAACTGCGTAAGTAGCGGAATGGTGTTTTGACATTCGCGCCATAAATTCTTCCGGGACTTGTATTGCCTTCTGGTACTTGCGACGGGTGACACGAATTAAACTCGCAGCGTCTGAATCATACTCCAGACTCTCCTCATAAGATTTTAAATCTTCCAGGAGTTCTCCCAAAGCAGGATCCGTGAACTTTTGATGAGCAATTTGTCGCAAAGTCGCTATTTGCCGACCTCTAGCCGTGGCCCCTCCAGGGGGCATATAAGTCGCCTGATCCCAGTACAACAGCCCTGCGGCTGAGGTAATATCATTAATTTCTAACAAACGGGCTTTGAGGGTTTCGTATTTAGACGCGATCGGATGAAAATTCTGCATAAACGGAAAGACGTGAACAGCTAGGGCTTGATTTGGCGACAATTACACAGCCAAGATATGATGATTATATCTGGTGATTATATCTGGTGATTATATCTGATGATTATATCTGATGATTATATCTGATGATTATATCTGATGATTATAAACCAAATTTCGCGAGCCTAGATAAGTGAACGGCAATTGAAGGGCAATTGAGCAATGAATCAATTTATCGGGCATTGATGGCTCCTTCTCATGTATCAGCGTCAGTCCTTATGGAGAGTTAACTATGAGTAACCAGCAAGAACTTTTGGCGGCAAACGAGGCATTTTATCGGTGTTTTGAGAAAAAGAATCTGGAAACTCTTGCGGAAATTTGCTCCCACGGGGCAACTACGATTTGCATTCACCCAGGGAGGAATGCCCTGCGAGGTTGGGAGAATATTCGCAACTCTTGGGCACAAATATTTAAAAATACCAATTATCTGGAAATTGAAACCGAGATTATTAGTGTAGAACTCAATGGAAATTTCGGTTATATCGTCCTGATTGAAAATTTATTTCAGGTGGTGCGAGGCCGGAAATTAGCAGCCCAATCTATGGCCACTAATATTTTTGAATATATGGGGGGCAAATGGTATTTGATCCATCATCATGGTAGTCCAATTATGAAATGATTGTTGTTGATTGTTGTTGATTGTTGTTGATTGTTGGGTAGGGATTCTTTGGGTAGGGATTCTTTGGGTAGGGATTCTTTGGGTAGGGATTCTTTGTTGGTTGTTGGTTGTTGGGTAGGGATTCTTTGTTGGTTGTTGGTTGTTGGGTAGGGATTCTTTGTTGGTTGTTGGCGAACAGTAAGAACTAATAACTAAGAACTAATAACTAATAATTAATAATTAATAATTAATAATTAATAACTAATAACCAACAACGGTCAGCCCCCGTACAGACGGAGGCAAACAAATAGCCTTTTGACCAATCACAAATCACTCTTGATTCGGTTGCATGAGTGGGCGGATCAGGAAGAAGCCAACCCCAAACGCAGAAACCACAATCAAGAAGATGCAGACAAATAGCCACAGTCCACCGACTTCTGAAGACTTGGGGGAACGGGCAACTCGGCGCGGACGGGGTTCTGGCTGTTCGGTAAATAAGGCTTCTGGGCGATCGCTGAGTCCGCCCGGTTGACCTGTGGCAAATGGAGAGACAAAGGGAATTGCCGAGGAAGCAACGGCAGCCGCTGCACTATTGGCGCTCATATTGGCTTTCATGGGGTTGGTAGCCGCCGACGGGAGGCGATCGCCTTCTGGGGGGGTAGCAGGAGAAATGCTTGGGGGCATTGAAGTGGCAGTCGCAAAACTGGCACTGATGCTTTGAGGAGAAATGCCTGTCACCTGCTGCAAATGCATCACCGAATTAATAATATTTTCAATTTCTTGGCGGAGTTGCTGATTTTCCTGGTTTAACTCGCGATTTTCTTGCTTCAGGGCGTTTAAATGGGCTTGGGTGGTTTGCAACTCTGCCATCACTTCTCGATATAGAGAAATGGGTACAGAAGGAGAGTAGGTTTGAGTGGTTGGTGGCGTAGAGTTAGCCGGAATAGTAGCATTTTTCATAGGACTGAGTATGTTTAAGGACAGAATTAAAGCCAAATTTGAGGGGTCAATTTTATAGTTGCTGACCTCCTGTACCCCATTGTAACCTGGTTATTTCTCCAGATGGCAGATGGAAGTATTACGATAGATTACTGGTGTTAAGGATGTCACCGATACCCCCTGAGTCCGTTCTTGTCTCCGATTAGAGCAATCCTAGGGCTGATTCGTCAAGCAATTGCCACAAAATGCCGTTTTGATGCGGTTTTGTTGTGGCACCTGTGACGCACCGGGATGGTTAGGCCAATTTCTCAGGGCGATGCCTGCCCCAATTTTACTCAGGTATATACTCAGGTATATACTCAGGTATAAACGAAGAAAGTTGGCACTTTTGTCTATTATGTAGCATTTATTGGTGAGTTATTGATGAGCATTAGTCATTCGCAAATGGAAACTGAGTTAGTAGCACAATCTCAAAATGGTGAGAGTCAAGCAAATTTTTTCAACCCCCAGATGAAGTACGGGGAACGAGAGATTCTTGAAGGACAATTGATTACTTTCCCCAATCCTCGCGTGGGTCGAAGATATGAAATTCAAGTAACTTTACCAGAGTTTACTTGTAAATGTCCTTTTTCAGGATATCCAGATTTTGCCACTATTTATATTACTTACATTCCCGATCAAAAGGTGGTAGAACTGAAGGCAATTAAGTTGTATATCAATCAATACCGCGATCGCTATATTTCTCACGAAGAATCCGTCAATCAAATTCTCGATGATTTTGTCGATGCTTGTGACCCGTTAGAAATTACCATCAAAGGCGATTTTAATCCCCGTGGTAATGTCCATACGGTAATTTCCGTCAAACATGAGAAAAAGATAGATTAACCTCGATCTATCTGTAGGTAATTTTGCATTAATAAGGTTGATTTACTAATGCCAAATTACCTATAACAGTTAAATAATCATCACTTAATTTTTTATTTTATATTCCCTATTTTATATTCCCTATTATTTTATATTCCCTATTCCCTCTTTTCTCTCTTATCCTTCCTAATATGGCTACTTTAAGAATTCCCCATCAATTCCAATTAACCCAAGAACAATTTGAGCAATTAGCCAGAGTTAACCGAGATTTACGGTTAGAAAGAACCGCGACTGGAGAACTGATGATTATGCCCCCAACAGGAAGTATTACAGGCAATCTTAATTTAGATATTGAAGGACAGCTTTGGCTGTGGAATCGCCAAACTAAATTAGGTCAAGCGTTTAATTATTCCACAGGATTTCATCTCCCAAATGGGGCAAATCGCTCTCCTGATGCTGCGTGGGTTAGTCAGGAAAGATGGGACAGTCTAACCGCAGAACAACAAGAAGGTTTTGCCCCTTTATGTCCCGATTTTGTGGTGGAATTACGTTCTGCGGCTGATAATTTAAAGCCACCGCAAGAGAAAATGCAAGAATATTTGGATAATGGAACTCGTTTAGGGTTTTTGATTGACCGCAAACATAAAAAAGTGGAAGTTTATCAACCCAATCAAGCGGTGAAAGTATTGGATTGTCCGAATAGTGTGTCAGGAGCGGAAGTTTTACCTGGTTTTATTTTAGACTTGACAGAAGTCTGGAAATAATCGATATCGTAAAATTAAGATTACAGAAGACAAGTATCCAAGTCTTCAAGGATTATTTTATCCCCCACACAAAATCTCGCTGATAGATGAATATGAGCGAATGGGCTGGCACCCCAAGCGGATCTGGATTCTGACTGGATGCCCTGGGTGACAAATCAGTATCAAGGCAGGGGCGATCGCAGTGGCTATAACCAAAAGCCCACAAAGGCAATTAGATGGCTCTAATCTATCCGGGGACTTGCCATCATTGATTTTTCAGCGGTTTCATCAGGTAATCCTGACTTAGCAACACTCTTAGGTATCTGCCCCCTCATACTTAAGTATAAATTTTTTCTACTATATAATTGAAATCTAGTTTTACAAATTTGCTCTGAATCGGCCTAAAACAATTAGGCTCAGACAATTAGGCTCAGAGAAGAGGCGGAGGGCGGCTTGTTCGGTAAACTTAATTGAGAATGGCGATCGCTGATGCAGATCAAATTGTCTGGGGGCGAATAGTAAACCACCTTTGTTTAAATTTGGCTAGGATTTTCATGGATAGTTCGGGAAAACGTAACTTGTGGGGCAAATTTTCGTGGAAACAATCAGCACTATATCTCCTGCTGCTGTTGATGGGGTTAGGAGGGGGTTTTGGGGTTCACCAAACGTTATCCAGTTCCCGGTTTTTCTGGGAATCCAAGGAAACCACGATTCCCGAAACAAATCGTCCGTTTTCTTTATCCACTAGAACTGAATCCTCAGAACAGGGAAATTTATTGGCTAATCCGATAGAACCCAATTTTATTGTGCAAGCAGTGGATCGGGTGGGTGCGGCGGTGGTGCGAATTAATGCAGCGCGAACGGTCAGCAGTCAAGTCCCGGCACCATTTAACGATCCGTTTTTTGGTCGGTTTTTTGGGATACCTACGGAACCTCAAGAGCGAGTTGAGCGGGGTACTGGCTCTGGTTTTATTATTAGTGATGATGGCCAAATTCTCACTAATGCCCATGTGGTGAATGGCACCGATACGGTGCAGGTGATTCTCAAAGATGGCCGCATTTTTGATGGAAAAGTCCTGGGGCAAGATGCGGTGACGGATGTGGCGGTGGTGAAAATTGAAGAGACTAACTTGCCAAAGGTGACTTTGGGGGATTCGGAACATTTGCACCCCGGAGAATGGGCGATCGCGATCGGCAATCCTCTGGGTCTGGATAACACTGTAACCGCCGGAATTATTAGTGCGATCGGGCGATCGAGTCGGGAAGTGGGAGTCCCAGATAAGCGCGTCGGCTTTATTCAAACCGATGCGGCGATTAATCCGGGCAACTCTGGCGGCCCATTACTTGATGCCCAAGGGCAAGTGATTGGCATGAATACGGCCATTATTAGTGGAGCCCAAGGGCTGGGTTTTGCTATTCCCATTAATGCAGCGCGGAAAATTGCCCAACAAATTATTACTACGGGTCAAGCCCAGCATCCGTTTTTGGGAATTGAAATGATGACCCTAAATAAGGAACTCAAGGAAGATATCAACCAAGATTCTAGCAGTGACATGGCGATCGCCGTGGATCAAGGAGTCTTAATCATGCGCGTAGTACCCAATTCCCCCGCTGCCGCTGCCGGAATGCGTCTCGGCGATGTGATTCAAAAAATCGGCGATCGCGAAATCACCAAATCAGAAACCGTCCAAGAAATTGTTCAACAAACGGAAGTAGGAGATTTATTAACCATTGAAATCAACCGCAACGGCAAAACCATCACTCTAGATGTTGCCCCCGGAAATCTTCCTTCGGAAAGCAATTAAGCCCCTGTGGGGTGTAGGGTGTAGGGGATCTCTTGTGCGGGGGAGCGGAGGGGCAGAGGAGCAGAGGAGATGAGGGGATGAGGGGCAGAGGAGTTTCAGGAGAGAGTGAATAGTGAACAGGGAACAGGGAACAGGGAACAGGGAACAGGGAATAGGGAATAGGGAATAGGGAATAGTGAATAGTGAATAGTGAATAGTGAATAGTGATACTTCTTTTGTACGGGCGAATGGCCAGAAAGCCCCTACGACTTTTCACTTGTACGGGCGAATGGCCAGAAAGCCCCTACGACTTTTCACTTTTAACTGTTCCCCGTTCCCCAACCAACCAACAACCAACAACAACCAACCAACAACCAAGCTTATGACTCAAGTGCTGACTATCGCCCAATTAGGTAATCCCATTTTGCGGCAAATTGCCCAACCGATTAATCAAATTAACGATGCCAAAATTCAAAATTTAATTGATGATTTAATTGCCACGATGACCCCCGCCAATGGTGTCGGAATCGCCGCACCACAAGTGTCTGAATCCCACCGCATTATCATTGTAGCATCGCGGCCTACCCTGCGTTATCCCAGCGCCCCGCTGATGGAACCCACGCCCATGATTAATCCTCAAATCATTGACCATTCTGCTGAAATTGTCAAAGGTTGGGAAGGCTGTTTGAGTATTCCGGGAATTCGCGGCTTAGTCCCCAGATATCAAACCACTGAAATCGCATACATTGACCAATACGGCCAACCACAAAAACAAGAATTAACCGGATTTGTGGCCAGAATTTTTCAACATGAGTTCGATCATCTTGAGGGAATGCTATTTATAGACCGAGTAGAAACTACGCGGGATTTGATGACGGAAGAAGAGTATCAAAAGCAACTCGTACAACAATTGTAGCGATCGCTTATAGCATCACCCCTAATCTTAACCCTTACACATCAACACCAAACAAAGAAAATTTACTACTTAATTCACCTGGACAAATATATGAATAAAAAGTTACCGATTCAGCTTTTAATAATTATGGGGATATTATTCAGCTTTTGGCTCGGATATTTGCTGGGAAGCAACAAACCGATTACTCCCAAGGAGCAAGTTTTACATGATAAAAATCAGGAAAGACAAGCCGCTGCGGAAAAAAATTCTGAGTTATTTGACACTATTTTAAAACGTTCTTATTCAAAAGCAATTCAAGATGCCAAAAATGCGGAAAAAACAGAAGTTTTGACAGATTTATGGCCGATATCAGCGGAAAATACGAAGCTAGTTAAGAAAGCTAAGGAAGAAGAAGAAAAAATTCTGGTGCTTACATGGACATCATGGGATGGCTATGATAATAAAGTCGATTCATCGATGACTTTAAGCCGGGAAATTTGGGTCACGGCAGTTCCCCAAGTCCAGCAATTTTGTCAAGAGTTAAATATGTCACCCAGTGATTTAACCCTGAGATTAGAACAATATTTAGGCTTACCGGCAAATAATGGTAAAACTAAGTTTGTAGAAATGTGGGTAAAACCTGCGGATATGTTTCGCCCTTGTCCCGACCCAGAAATTGATGATACCCAATGTAATTTGGGGTTTACGGAAACCGTAGATCCAGAACATAAACAATGGATAGAAAATCTGATGTCATCCTCTTATAAGGAAAATGGTTTTCCTTGGACAAGATTAGGCTATACTTATGATTGGGGTCGCGTTGATAGCGAGGTGGGTGCTAGTGAATTTATTGTCAAACAAGGGGCTGAAGTGACGATTAAATCGGTGCAAAATACCGCAGAATATTGTAGTGAATAGTTATTAGTTGTTAGTTGTTAGTTGTTGGTTGCTCGTTGGTAGTTATATAGCAAAACCAGTAACAAACAACTAACAACTAACAACTAACGACTAACGACTAACAACTAACAACTAACAAAATTAAATTGGCTGACCCGTTAAACTAAAGGGACGCACTTCCGTAATTTTTACTTTAATTAAATGACCTTTGAGTTGATTGATATCGCCGTCAAAAAATGTCAGCCGGTTGCTACGAGTCCGTCCCATGACTTGAGTGGGTTGTTTGGGATTTATGTCTTCTACGAGCACTTCTTCAATGCGTCCCATATATCGCTGCGATCGCTCTGCGGCTTTTGTTCCCACTAAGTGATTCAACCGTTGGAGGCGATCGCTTTTCACCTCTTCACTTAATTGATTTTCCCACAGGGCTGCGGGAGTTCCTGGACGGGGAGAATAGGCAGCAGTATTTAACTGGTCAAAGCCAATATCTTCGACTAATTTCAGAGTATTTTCAAACTGTTCCTCAGTCTCCCCAGGAAAACCGACGATCGCATCCGCACTAATCGCCGCATCGGGGATATAATAGCGAATCTTATCAATAATTTGGCGATATTTCTCGTGAGTATAACCCCGCGCCATTGCCTTAAGAACATCATTATCTCCCGACTGAAAAGGAATGTGAAAATGTTCACAAACTTTCGGCAACTCTGCACAAGCCCGAATTAACCGTTCGGTAAAATAACGCGGGTGACTGGTAGCAAATCTAATCCGCTCAATTCCCGGCACATCATGGACAAAATAGAGCAAATCTGTAAAGGTATGTAAATGAGAACCATTGGGTTTTGTTCCCGGCAAATCTCTGCCGTAAGCATCAATATTTTGCCCCAATAATGTCACTTCTTTATAACCTTGGCGGCCTAATTCCTCCATTTCAGCGCGAATCGCTTCTGGGGTGCGGGACTGTTCCACCCCACGCACTGACGGCACCACACAATAAGTGCAGCGTTCATTGCAGCCATAAATCACATTTACCCAAGCCGTCACCCGACTATCCCGGCGAGGTTTAGTGATATCTTCCATAATGTGAATTGGTTCCGTGGCCACCACCTGATTGCCCGCAAACACATCTTCCAGCAAATCTTGCAGCCGGTTCGCGTGTTGCGGCCCCATTACCAAGTCTAATTCTGGCACCCGACGCATCAGCGCTTCCCCTTCCTGTTGGGCGACACAACCGGCCACAATTAAGGTTAAATCCGGTTGTTCTTGCTTGCGCTTGGCTTGTCGGCCTAAATAAGAATAAACTTTCTGTTCGGCGTTATCCCGAATCGTACAGGTATTGTAGAGAATTAAGTCCGCTTGGTTGGGGTCTTCAACGAACTCTAGGCCCATATCTTCTAAGATACCAGCCATGCGCTCGGAGTCAGCTTTGTTCATTTGACAGCCGAAGGTTGTAATGTGATAGCGGCGATGGGTTTGAGTCATAATTTCTAGTTTCTTTCAGTTTGCTGAAAGACAGAGGTTAATTAATTAAGCAAGAGGCAACAAACTACAAGCAATATTTTACTGTATGTTGGTGAGCAAGGCAACGGCTACGGTGTCGATTTGCCTAAAATGATGAATTTTATTAATGGGAAAACTTTTATGTATTTTATTTTTAAAATAGTCCTTGGCCGCCAATTCATAATAGTTTGAATCCGATGATAATTTTGGGGTCAGAATGGGGAAATGGTGGGACGGGGTGAGTAGGCGATTCGATTAGGGACAAGGCATTGCCCTTTGCTTACGACTGATGGGAAATTGGTATATGATATCAAGTCCGGTTGATCGGTTATAAAAACAATCCTCTCTCATTAAGATGGATTCCCGCATATAGCGCTCCAAGGGCGCATGATCCGAAGGAAGGAAGCGGTTCGGGACAGTAGGGGCGAATGCGAGAACGCCCCTACGTGAATAATCAGCGAATACACGGACTTGATATTACTGGGTTTCTCTATTTTAAGTGATTATGCGGACATGATATGAAACAGGTGAGAAGCCAGAAACCGGGTTTCTTTTTATCCCAGAAACCCGATTTCTTGTTGGTGAGGTTTTGGGGGCGATCGCCTTGCCAGAAACTGGTTTTTTTTGGTTTCTTGCGCCTAAATCACCCGCTCATTGCCCCCATCAACCGGGATATGAGCCGCTGTAGTTTTGGCAAACAATGACCCACACATTTCAGCCGCTAATTCGGCAACATCATGGCTGGTTACTTCTACTTTTAAGACATTATTAGTCTTATATTCTTGTACCGTTAAACCATAATATTCAGCACGAGATTTTAACACCTCTTCCGTCCAAAGTCCGGTATCAAATACGGCATTGGGGTGAATGGAATTAATCCGAATATTATCCGCACCCCATTCTAAGGCCGCCACTCGCGCTAATTGGTTTAAGGCGGCTTTAGATGCAGAATAAGCCGCCGCCCCCGGCCCAGGAGCACTGACATTTTTAGAACCAATCACCACGACTCGCCCGCCGTTGGGTGCTAATTTTAGAAATGGGTGGCATTCGCGCATTAAGGTCAGGTTGGCATCGAGGTTGATGGTCATTACTTTTCGCCACTGTTCCGTTGCCAGGGAGTCAATCCGGCAACCCCCAGGAAAAATTCCCGCATTGAGGATTAAAATATCGATGCCGCCAAATGCCCGAACTGCTTTTTCGATCGCCTCGGTAATCGCTTTTTCGTCGGTGACATCACAGGGAATGCCGCAAAAGTCCGGGCGTTTATGAAGTTCTTGAATTGCTGGGTTAATATCTAAGCCAACTACCGCTGCCCCCCGTTGCAGTAAAGAGGCGACACAAGCTTTACCAATTCCCGACGCGGCGCCTGTAACCAGGGCAATTTCTCCGGTAAACATGGGCGCTTTGCCGCCGCTGCGGAGTTTGGCTTGTTCTAAATCCCAATATTCCACATCAAAAATATCTTGGCTGGGGAGGGCTTGGTAGCCGCCGAGTTTGGTGGCTGCGGCGATAACATCCATTGTGTGATGGTAAATGTCGGCGGCGATCGCGGCATCTTTGGCGGTTTTGCCCAAGGTGAGCATTCCTAATTCTGGGTCAAGAATGACGCGAGGGGCGGGGTCAAGCATGGTTTTGGGTTGTTTGGCGGTGGCGCTATATTGGGCAAAATAAGTTTTGTATGCGGCTACATAGGCGTTGATATCAGTCCCAACCATTGGCAACTGTTTTGTTCTAATTACATGATCGGGAGTTGCTGGGCCTTGTTGGGAAATTTGCCCTAAGTCTTTTCGCTGCACAAAAGCCAAGGCGCGATCGCTTCGATCTTGGGTGATAATCATGGGAAATCCGGCCACTTCTGAGACTTCACGGCGCAATTTGGCTAAAGTTTTGCTGACAGGTAGATCGCTTTTGACCACTGGGGGCAAAGGATTTTCCCAAGCGCTATAAGCTTTTAAATAATCTTCCGCCATTGAGACTAATTGAATCATCCGTTCGTAGGATTCTTGGGCGGTTTCCCCAAAGGAAAACATTCCATGATTCATTAATAGCATTCCGATGGTATTTTTTCCGGCTTCAGCAGGAAAGTTTTCGGCGCAAAACCGGGCTAAATCAAATCCGGGCATCACGTAAGGAATGATGACTATTTTATCCCCATAAATTTCTTGCACTCGATCTAATCCGTTGGGTGTGTTGGTGACAGCAATTACCGCGTCTGCATGGGTATGATCTACATATTTATAAGGCAGAATAGCATGGAGAATAGTTTCTACAGAGGGGGATGGGGCAGAAGCGCGAGTCATCTGAGTTTTTAGTTCGTTGACCATTTGCGGATCTGACAAATATTCTAGTTTTGCCAGTGCTAATAAATGCCGCATTTTTACTGGGGAAAAACCCGCTGATTCAATGGTGGCTAAATCCCAGCCACTGCCTTTGACATAGAGGATATCTTCCTCTTCTCCGAGGATATTTTTTTCCCGAATTTTGACTGAGGTGTTGCCTCCACCATGCAATACTAAGGTGCGATCACGCCCTAATAAACGGGACGTATAAACCCGTTGGGCTAAGTCTCCTTGATATTCAGCCGCTTCTAGATCGTTCCACAAACTTTTCATGGTTATTCCTCTGTATATTTGGTGATAATATGATAATGATAATCCTGAATAGGATTATTTTACAGCAGGGCGAAGGGGAGAAGCATGACCGGATGAAATTGCGGTCGGTAAATAATTGGCTAAATAATCCCGGACATCAAAAAAATTCTCCCAGGGAATGTAAGACTTTTGCTGGTCTTCTAAATACTGAATTAGACGACTTTGGGCAAAGACTAAATCCGCTTGCATGGCCATGTTTAAATCCGTGACCGAATCGCCGATCGCGATCGCTATGTCAGGATGATATTGGGCAATTACTTTGACTTTATCCAGTAATTCAATTTCACCGATAAAGCCAGAACTTAGGTGTAAATATTCCCCACTGGGGTCAACGTCTAAAGCATAAATCGCCTCAACGCGATCGACTAAATCACCTAACACAGTTTCTACCATAAAACGGAGACCCCCAGAAACCACCACCAGGGGAATATTCAGATTGGCCAAAAGATCTAATAATTCCACGAAGCCTGAGCGAATTTTTTTACTCCGAGAAACTTCTAACATTTCTGGATAGCAGGAGGCTGGAATCGATTCCCAGACTTGGGGAATTCCTACTTTCAGGGGCAAGGTGCGATCAAAAATTTTGGGCAAAATTTTGGCGGAGATTTCTGGGGCAAATTGAGTCATCATGGCCACAGCGGTTTCTTCTTCGGTGATGGTGCCATCAAAATCACAAAAAACCATAATTTTTGGTGATTTATTCAATGCTTGATTCACGGTTTTACTCAAAAATAAACTAAGTAGTTAATTTTACAGGTCTGAGGGTCGTTTTTTCAATTGCCCATTGATTCAAAAAGCTTAATTATAGACCAATGGATCTTTATGAGTAGGATCGCCGATCAAAAGTCAGGGTTCAGGGGCGATCGCTGATGGCTGACCGCTAATGGCCTGACTACTGGCAATTTTGCGGAATCTTTGCCAAGATAGCCTAGACTTAGGATATCATGTGAAAATTCGGCTAAATTTACCACATCTAGCCATGATGTCGTCTTTTTTTTCAAGCCGTAATTTATCACTGTTAATCAACCTCAAACAAATCACATGAACTCAGACAACATAACCTCAGAAAAAATACCATCTAACAATCCTTGGTGGTATATCCCCACCCTCTACTTTGCCGAAGGACTACCTTATGTCATCATTAATAGTGTTTCGGTAATTATGTATAAAAAAATGGGGATTGACAATACTCAAATCGCCCTTTGGACGAGTTTACTATATCTCCCTTGGGTGATCAAAATGCTCTGGGGGCCTTTTGTGGATATCTACTCAACCAAAAGAAATTGGGTGATTTACACTCAAGTTGCCATGATGGTTTGTTTGGGAAGCGCCGCTTTTTCCCTACAACTTTCTAATTTCTTTTTCATTTCTTTAGGCATCTTTACCATTGGGGCATTTATCTCCGCCACCCATGATATTGCCACCGATGGATTTTATATGCTGGCATTAAGTCCAGAACAACAAGCCCTATATGCGGGAATTCGTTCAGTTTTTTATCGCATGGCGGTTATTTTTGGCACCGGAGTGCTGGTAGTATTTGCCGGATTGATGGAAGAAAATATCGGCAATATTCCCTTAAGTTGGTCGATCGCTCTAGCCATTAGTGCGGTAATTTTTGCCCTTTTGTTTGTTTACCATCGCTTCATTTTACCCTTTCCAGATAGTGATAGCCAAGACAGAAAACTAGAAAAAACAGAGCAAATTCCTTTTGTGGATATTATTAATTCATACTTTCAACAACCGAAAATTTTAGTCATTGTCGCGTTTATCTTATTCTATCGCTTTGGCGAAGCCATGCTGTTGAAGTTGGCCAGTCCATTTTTATTAGATACCACAACCGAAGGAGGATTAGGACTCAGTACCGCTGACGTGGGCTTGGTTTATGGCACCGTAGGGACAATTTCGTTAATTATTGGCGGAATTGTTGGCGGAGCAATTGTAGCTAAATATGGCTTAAAAAAGACTATTTTTCCGTTGGCATTAGCCTTGAATTTACCCGATTTATTTTATGTGTATATGGCTTATTATCAGCCGCCGATTCAGTTTGTTTATCCTCTGGTATCTTTGGAACAATTCGGCTATGGTTTAGGCTTTACTTCCTTTATGATTTATTTAATGTATGTCTCGAAAGGAGAATATAAAACTTCCCATTATGCGATTTCTACGGGAATTATGGCATTAGGCATGATGGTGCCGGGAATGGTCAGCGGTAAGCTTCAATCTTTGGTGAGTTATCCCATGTTTTTTGTGATTGTGTGTTTGCTGACGATTCCGGGGATGATTACGATATTCTTTTTGCCTTTAGAGGAGGAAAAAAAGGCGTAATTTAGCTGAATTAAGTTTAGATAAATACGGCTATCAATTGTAGTTTATAAGCATTTGCTGCGCTCATTTGTGGCTGAATAGTCAATATTTATCCGCGAATGCTTCGCCCTTATATTGGCAGTGGTAAAAATAGCGGTAAAAATAGCGGATTGGCAGAATGGTAGGGTGCGTTAGTGGAACGAAGTGGAACGTAACGCACCACCAGCGGTAAAAATAGCGGTAAAAATAGCGGTAAAAATAGCGGTAAAAATAGCGGTAAAAATAGCGGATTGGCCGAATGGTAGGGTGCGTTAGTGGAACGAAGTGGAACGTAACGCACCACCAACGGATTGGCAAAGGATGAAATAGCGGTAAAAATAGCGGTAAAAATAGCGGTAAAAATAGCGGATTAGCAGAATGGTAGGGTGCGTTAGTGGAACGAAGTGGAACGTAACGCACCACCAACGGATTGGCAAAGGATGAAATAGCGGTAAAAATAGCGGTAAAAATAGCGGTAAAAATAGCGGTAAAAATAGCGGATAGGATAGTGAGTTGAACCTTAATTGAGTAGTCCCTTTGGGGAATTGATTTTTTTAGCCACGAGTTTAAGCCCCTGGCTGTTCTATAATAGTATGCAAATATCCGCCGATAATGAAGCAAAGGAGTAGGATATCAACCAAGGTCAAACAACAGATCCTTATGAACAAATATTGTTTCAAGGATACACAGATATCGAGATAGCTGAAATCAAAAATCTCATGTAACAATGGGATAAAGCAACCTATCCCACTTTAGCCAATAGCATTGTGGATCATGCCGATAGACATGGGTTTACAGGTGATTATTTGAGATATTTGAGAAAAGCCAGTCAATTTAGGAAAAAGGGGCAACCAAGAAAGTTCTGCCTGATGGATCCTGTAGATGGCATAAGGGGATTGAGTTTATTATAGAAAGAAATGGCAAAATTGTCAGTTACGGAGAGAACTAATAATTACCATGCATCCTAGGCACAATTTAACTAAAACTAATCCAAAAAACATTGAAAATAAAATAAAAAAATATCTCATAAACATCAAAAAAAAAATAATTTTGGATTATCCAAAAACTCAAGCAGAAAGGCATCAACTAGCTTTATGGGAAGAGTCCCAAGAGTTTACGATATTGGGGGTGATAGAGGTGTTTACTACGGATATTCAAGGATATGCCGCTCAAGTGATTGTCTGCGATCGCTTATCCAATCCGCCAGAAATAGTCGCTCAATTAGAAAAGTTAAATATTTTTGATATTCCCTATTTTTTTGATTGGTATTTTTTAAGTCCGTCGGATTATTTCGAAATTAAACGTTATGTAGAAAGACTGAACTATCTGCGTTTATTAATCATAGAATATCTGCGGAATCTTTAATATTGACATCAATCACCCCCCAGGGTGACTAAAATATTGGTGACTAAAATATTATTAAAATGTTGATGCTTGATGGTTCAGTGCTTAACCCTGACGCGATGATGAAAAAACCCTCGTTAGCGATCGCCCGATCTTTGATAGAATAGAAAATTGATTTGATCCAAATTTTCTAAGGAAAGGTGGCTGAATCAATCAGGAACCTCAGCGTGACTGAAACCAACCTATATGCTTATGATTCACCCAAACATTCAACAAGGATAATCAGCCATGAAAAAACGACAGATTTTTTTACTTTTCTTCCTGTTAGTGATGCTACCGGGATGCTGGGGAAAATCTGAAAATATGCTCTCTGCTTCCACCCAAACCAATGAAGCAGAAGTGGCTAAGTTAACCGAAGCCCTAGATACCAGTAATGATTTTACCGTAGTATTTTCTGAGCCTGGGATCAAACTTCATCAGTATGAAAAAGATTATGTCCAAGAAATTGACCTGAGTCAAGGGGCTGCGGTACAACTGCTTTATGGATATATTACAGATGCGGGGATGGGAAAAGGAGCTTATGGTGGGAACGAACCCCTGTTAGCACGGGAAACCCTGCAACAAGCTTGGGATGCTTTTTATAGCACGAATCAAAACGCTATCTGTATTACGAATGGTCAGTTTTTTAGAAATGATGACCAAGCTTCCACGGGTTTAGCTTTTCCCGTCAAAGCGAATGGAGCTATTTTAACGGAAGGATATGCCGGAGAAAGTGAATATCCTGATGAACAATTGATGTTGTTAATCTATGGCGATCGCGCCTCGATTACCGCTTTAGATATTAGAGAATTGTATTCATCCGATGCGGCAAATATTATTGGGGGTTTAAAGCCGGATGCGGATAAAGGAGTGAATACCGAAACTGGTCGAACTTTTGTCGGGGTTAAAGACAATAATAATGATGGATTATCGGAAACTTTGCTAATTTTTACTTCTCCAACGGCGACACAATATCGGGCAGCAGAAGTGCTGCGATATTTTGGCGCTAGTGAGGTGATTATGCTCGATGGGGGCGGATCGACTCAACTGATTTGTAATAATACCAGTTATATTAGTTCTCCCAGAACCATTCCTCAAACAATTGGAGTCCTGCGCGGTGAATAGTTTGACCTGATAATTTTATTGCATCCTAAAACCCAGCCCTGGGGTTAAAGCTTCCTGTCCCGGTTTTTCCCTAAATTCAGAGATATTCTGAAAACAATTCATTTCCTAATGAAGATTTTCCCTTTGAATGTTAAATTTTTCTCTCAACTCACTTTGATCGGGGGGACTCTCGCCGGAGGATACGTGATCGCCGGAATGATTCTGGCCGGTTTGTTACTCTGGGTGCGAGGATTGGGGGCATTGCAACCCTTAGAACTGGTGGTTTACGACCATATGGTGCGTTGGCGTCCAAATTATGACCCAGACCCACGATTATTAATTGTGGGAATTACCGAGGCAGATATTCGTCAGTTTTCCTGGCCTCTAAGCGATCGCATCTTGGCGGAAGTTTTAGCCAAATTACAAACATTTGAACCAGCGGCGATCGGTTTAGATATAGTTCGGGATATTCCCGTTGCCGATCGCCCAGAAAAACAAAAGGCTGATTATGAGCAATTAGCCGAACAGTTGCAACAACCCAACTTAATCGGCATTACTTTTATTGGCAGTACCGAAGATGACACTATCCCCCCTCCACCGAGTTTGCCCCCAGAACAGGTGGGTTTTAGTGATGTACTAATAGACCCTGATGGCACTGTGCGGCGAAATTTGATGTTTGCCCGTCAAGGGGAGACAATTTTACCTTCATTTTCTTTACAACTCGCCCTGAAATATTTAGCAGAACAAAAACAGATTTTTCCCGAATTAACTGATGCCAATGATTATCAGTTAAACCAGAAAATACTTAAACAATTAAAGAGCGACTCTGGGGGATATCAAAATCTCGATGCCGGAGGTTATCAAATTTTACTCAATTATCGCGATCGCAAAATAGCAGAAACGGTGACTTTGCAGCAACTGGTTGAGGGACAAATTGATCCCAATTTGGTCAAAAATAAAATTGTGTTAATTGGGCCTACGGCTGAAAGTCTCAAAGATAACTTTTTTACTCCCTATAGTGCCGGGGAAGTGGAAAAAGCCAAAATGTTTGGGGTGATGCTCCATGCCCAAATGATTAGTCAATTTTTAGGGGCAGCTTTGGACGATCGCTCGACCTTTTGGTATTGGCCAGAATGGGCGGAAATTTTCTGGCTGGTGGTTTGGATTTTTATCGGTGGCGCGATCGCTGGGATGACGAATCAGCCATTAATTTTAGCCTTAAGATTAGGGGGAGCTTTTGCCATTTTATGTAGTAGTAGCTTTGGCCTATTTTTGATTGGCGGATGGACACCATTCATTGCCCCAGCTTTGGGATTTTTTCTCGCGATCGGTTCCACGATTACTTATCGCTTCCAATATGTTCGCCAGCAACAAAATATGGTGATGAAACTTCTCGGTCAGCAAACTTCCCCAGAAATTGCTCAAGAACTTTGGAATTCCCGCGATCGCCTACTGCAATCCGGTTTTTTACCGGGACAAACCCTAACGGTGACAGTGTTATTTACGGATATTAGAGATTTCACCACAATTTCTGAGCAAAATTCTTCGGAATTGCTAATGAGTTGGCTGAATGAGTATATGAGTGCGATGACTCAGGAGGTGATTAATCATCATGGCATTATTAATAAGTTTATTGGCGATGCTATTATGGCGGTTTTTGGTGTCCCCATTCCCCGTAACACCCAAGAGGAAATTGCCGCCGATGCCCGCAATGCCGTCAATTGTGCCTTGGCAATGGGCGATCGTTTAAAAGAACTTAATCAAAGTTGGCGCGATCGGGGTTTACCGCAAATTCAAATTCGTGCCGGTATTTTTACAGGTCCTGTCACCGTCGGCAGTTTAGGAGGCAAAGAACGCTTAGAGTATGCCATTATTGGGGATACGGTTAACATTGCTTCTCGCTTAGAAAGCTGCGAAAAACATCGTCAAGATCCTCACACTCCTTGCCGGGTTATGATTGCCCGTCAAACCCTCTCCTATATCTATGGAGAGTTTGAAGTTGAGTCCTGGGGGCTAATTGCCCTCAAAGGCAAGACCAAGACCGTTGATGTTTATAAAGTTATTGGCCGAAAATCCTCAATCTGATTGCAATTTGTTACAATCTAAATAGGGGAGATGGCCAAAACAGTTTTTATATTTTTTATATTTTTTATATATTTTTGTATAAAATCTGCTCTTCCCTCGATCGCCCTGAATTTGACGAGATGCTTGAGGTGGTTACACCCAGACTCTCGTCCCATTAAAAAACTACCCTGAGTAATACCGACTCCCTGATTATAAATTACCCTTTAAATTCCTTGAAATTTCCGCATCGCTTATACCGGGGAGCAATTCTCGTTAAACTTTTACAAACTTTCACAAACCTTCACAAACCTTCACAAACTTTTTACTGATTTACTATGAACTGGAAACTGAATAAAACCACTTTGCTGAAAACTTTTTTCCTCTCCTTGCTGTGCTTGCATCCTGCCTTGTCTTTGCCCTTAGTCCAAGCCCAAGAAATGACTTCGGGTCGAGAACTTCAAGCGGTGATTCCACCTGTAGGAGAAAATCCAGGTCGCCGAGAATCTGCGGGAGTTCGCGGCGCTTGTTTACCGCCGAATCAATCCCTGACGGTATTGGTTCCCGAAAATCAAGTGACATTAACTACTTCGTTGTATCCCACCTTCTTTTTCTATTTGCCAGCGACCAAAGCTCAGGAAGCTCTCTTTGTTTTATATGATGAAAATGAAAGAGAGATTTACAAAAGTATCTTTAGCATTAAGGAAATGTCCGGGTTACTGGAACTGAGTATTCCTGATAAAGTTACTTCACCAAAATTAGAACCGGGGAAAAATTACTACTGGCAATTTTCTTTGTTCTGCGATCCGAAAAATCCTTCTCTAGATCCTTTTGTCGATGGCTGGGTGCAACGAGTTTCTTTAACTGAAGATATCTCAAATAATTTAGCCACGGCTTCAGACAGTGAAAAAGTTGATATCTATGCCGCAGCGGGAATTTGGCAAGACGCTTTAACCACTTTGGCGGATTTGCGGCAAAATAATCCTAATGATCGGAACTTGGAAAACCAATGGAATCAATTGTTAGAAAATATTGGCTTAGAAAAAATTGCCCAAGAACCCATGATTCCGTCTCGTTAAAGATATCAATTTCCCAAATCTTACAACGGTTTCGCCCCTACTGAACCACGGTAGGGCTTTCGCATTCCGGTAGGGGCTTTCGCATTCCGGTAGGGGCTTTCGCATTCCTTAGTAGCCCGCGCATTCCGGCAGTCCATTTAATATTCTAAGCAATAATTTATCTGCCGGAATGCTTCGCCGTTGCAATATTTTCCGCAATAATTTGTCTGCCGGAATGTTTCGCCCCTACAGATATTTCTGGTTTACTCGCGGAGAAAATTGCTGTAAGAGACAATTGTTTAGGGGCGAATCGCCCCTAATTTTTACTGGCTATTTTTACTGGCTGACTTTTTCTGCTAGTGCTTGACGGGCCATGCGAGTAATGTAAACGGTGACGGCAACAGTGGCGATTAAACCAATGATTCTAATCGCCCATTGAATTGTGCTATTGGTGGGCTGATTTTCGCTGCCAATTTTGGCAATATCCCCGGCTATTTCACCAAGATACACATACATAATTGTCCCCGGAATCATGCCAATAGAACCAAGTATGTAGTCTGGCAAAGAAACGCCTGTAATCCCAAAGGCATAGTTGAGTAAATTAAAGGGAAAAACTGGGGAAAGACGGGTTAACAAAACAATTTTAAACCCTTCTTGGGCTATCGCTTGGTCGATCGCGGCAAATTTTTCATTTCCGGCAATTTTTTGACTAACCCAATTTCTAGCCAAATATCGGCCAACCAGAAAAGCCGCGATCGCCCCTAGGTTTGCCCCAATAAATACATAAACAGAACCCAACAGAATGCCAAAGACTACTCCCGCCCCTAAAGTGAGGATTGAACCGGGCAAAAATGCCACTGTCGCTATTATATAAATAGCCATAAAAGCCAGACCGCCAACGAGTCCTAAACTTTCCACCCATTGTAAGGCATTCAGCAGCCATTGTTTGGGGTTAAATTCTGATAAAATAACTGCATTTTTAGCATTTTCCGCATTTTCAGCCAATGCCGCAGAGGTGAATAAAAACCAGGCGATCGCACTGATGGTTAGGAATATCAGTAAAGATATTCCTCCAACCGAGGGCAAGCCCCCCTTTTTAAGGGAGGTTGGGGAGATACCCTGGAAACTTAGATTTTTTAACATTATCTTTGTGGAATATTTGTGGATTTACCCTCGGTTTTTTTAACAGCATCCACCGCCCTGATAATGCCAGGTTGAGTCGGTAATCATCACATCTTGAGGAAATTGCAGGGAAAATTTTGCCGCTGTTTTATCACATACCGCCAAGGGAATTCCTCGCTGCAACAAATGTCCGGCGCGATCATCTAAAAGTGATTCACTGCCGGCATAAATGGCAGTTTTGCCCGTAAATACACAAGCCCCATCTTCGGGAATGGGTACTTTGAAAGAGACGGAATCAAGACTTTCTAATAATAACGGTTTATCGAGTTCGTAATTGTGAGTATCTAGCAGCCGATAAGGACGACGGGCGCGAATTTCAATCTGACCAAAACCTACGTCGATTAAGTGCTGAATATATTCTTTATAAGTTAGTGCTCCGGATAGACAAAGTGCTCTTAATCGTTCATCTTTTTGTAGATGTACGGGAATGGGGCGGGAGGCGATCGGGTCACTCATAATCAATTTTCCACCGGGCTTTAATACGCGGTAAGCCTCCGATAAAGCTTGTTGTAAATCGGCGGCTTCAAAGATATTAAATAGACAATTTTGGGCGACTATATCCACAGAAGCATCCGGTACAGGGAGGGCAAATGCATCTCCAGCCAGAATATTCACAAAATCGGGATTAAACCAATCATTTTTCTGGGCAGCAAGCTGTAAATTTCGGCTGGCTGCTTGGCGCATTTCTGCCACCGGGTCTACGGCAATGACGCTGCCCGGTTGACGACAAAAATAAGCAAACTGAAGGGCTTCGATCCCCCCACCAACGCCGATATAAAGAACTGTTGGCTGACCAAATAATTCGGTGGGATGCACTGTTGACCCACAGCCATAGTTCATCTGTTGCATGATTTCCGGGATGTTTAATCCGGGTAATTGCAGGGGGGGAGTGCTGACACAGCAGAGTCCAACTTGAGGGGTTTCCGCAGCTTCGGCGTAGAATTGGGCAGTGGTTTCTAAATAGGACATAGTTGGTGACTTGTTGTTATTTTCTAGCTAAAATTATAACTAAACTTCTAACTAAACTTACTTAATAGTTTAAGCAAGGATTTTGTCCGGGGAGTGAGTAAGGTTCGGCGATAAGCATCAGCGGCTTTTTTAATCGCGTCTGCTTGGGTGGGATAGGGATGAATCACTCCAGAAAGAGCATTTAATCCCTGTTTGGTGGTGATCGCGAGGGTAATTTCACTAATCATTTCTCCAGCATGACGAGCGACAATTGTAGCACCTAAAATCTGGTCAGAACCTTTTTTCTGGAGAATTTTAACAAAACCTTCAGTTTCACCGTCCGTTAAGGCGCGATCAACCGTTGAAAAAGGAATTTTAATGGTATTTGTTTCTAATCCTTTGGCTTGGGCTTCTCGTTCATAAAGTCCCGCATGGGCAATTTCTGGGTCGGTATATGTCACCCAAGGCATGACCAGATTACTCAGTTTACTCTGTCCCAGACCAAAAGGAGAAAATAAAGTATTTTTAATTACGATTCGCGCTGCCGCATCTGCCGCATGAGTAAATTTCCAGTTCATACAAATATCTCCAGCGGCATAAATCCGAGGATTAGTGGTTTGTAAATAGTCATTGACTACTACACCGCGATGGTTATCGTATTCTACCCCAACCGCGTCTAAATTTAAGCCATCAATATTCGGAGTTCTTCCTGCCCCCACTAAAATTTCATCCACAATTACAGTTTGAATTATATCCCTATTTTCCTGAGAATTTTGTCGGTAATAAATCACTTTACCAGTATCGCTGAGTTCCACTTTTTCCAAGTTGCAATTTAAGATTAAATTTAGATTTTCTCGGAATAATTGTTGTTGGATGATTTCCGCTGCATCCTCATCTTCGCGATCGAGCAAATGTCCATGTTTATGAAATAAAATAACTTGGCTACCAAGGCGATGAAATGCTTGGGCTAATTCGCAACCAATTGGCCCTCCCCCAATCACGGCTAAACGTTTGGGGCATTCTGTCAGGGAAAAGACAGTTTCATTGGTTAAATATCCCGCTTCTGCTAATCCTGGAATTTGAGGACGAGAGGCCCTGGCACCTGTGGCAATGACGGCTTTTTTAAAGCGGAGAAAAGAATCCGGTTGTGGCGATAAGTCTGAGATAGTTTTTGAGACAGCGATCGCCTCTTTATTCACAAACGCGGCATTGCCCAAAAATACATCAACCCCCAAATTTTTAAACCGTTCCGCTGAATCGTGATGGCTAATTCCGGCGCGAATTTCCCGCATCCGCTGCATCACCACTGCAAAATCGATGTTAATTGAATCGGGGGGTTGAATGCCAAAAGCGGCGGTATCTCGCATATCCGCCGCCACTCGCGCCGACCGAATCACAGATTTAGAAGGAACACAGCCCACATTCAGGCAATCTCCCCCCATGAGGCTTTTTTCAATCAGGGCAACTTTTAAGCCCAATCCCAACCCCGCAGCCCCCGCAGCTACCACCAGTCCGGCAGTCCCCGCCCCAATCACGACTAAATCGTAACAGTTAGCAGGTTGGGGGTTAACCCAATCAGCAGGATGGACTTGGGACATCAGGGCTTGATTGTACCGATCTAATGGTTGAAGGGCTGGTTCTTGGTGAATTGAGTTGGTCATAGTTATTTGTTGTTAGTTGGTTGTTGGGTAGGGATTCTTTGTTGGTTGGGGAAAGGGGAACAGTTATCAGGAGCCACTGCGATCTTGGGGTCTCCCCAAGTCTAGCAAGTGGCGTGGAACGGGGAAAGTGAAAAGTGAAAAGTGAAAAGTGAAAAGTGAAACTAAATATCACTATTCACTATTCACTATTCACTATTCACTATTCACTCTCTCCTGAAGCTCCTGAAGCTCCTGAAGCTCCTCTGTTGCCTGTTCCCTGTTCCCTGTTGGTTGGTTGTTGGTTGTTTTATCTTGGTTGTTTTATCAATGACCGTTGACAGTCAGCCGTTAACCGTTATAGTTGCATAGGTCTTATTAAAACATTTATGACATTAACTAGCAAAAATAAAAAGTTTTTCACTGCCCCGATTAGTCAAACCTCAAAATCACCGCTAATTTTTTGGTTTACTCTGAGTCTAACGATTTCGGCAGTTTATGGGTTTTTAGCCTGGGAAAAAGCCTTTAGTTCCGAGTATGTTATCCAAGATGATGCCCGACAGCATATATTTTGGATGCAGCGATTTTTGGATCCAGAATTATTCCCCCATGATTTGATTGCCGATTATTTCCAATCTGTTGCCCCCGCAGGCTACACCTTTCTTTATCAACTGATGGCAATGGTGGGCATTTATCCGATATTTTTACATAAAATATTGCCCATGTTTTTGGGTTTTATCTCCACAGCTTATGGGTTTTATCTTTGTTTAGAAATTTTCCCAGTTCCCTTGGCTGGTTTTTTTTCTACTTTATTACTCAACCAAAGTTTATGGATGCAAGATGGGTTGATTTCTGCCACTCCTAAAGCTTTTATTTATCCCTTGTTTTTACCGCTGTTATATTATTTGGTTCGTCACCATTTACTGGGAACTGGTATCTCGCTGTTATTATTGGGTTTGTTTTATCCCCAAGGGGTATTAATTGCGGCGGTGATTTTTATTTTCAGGTGCGGGCAAATTCAGAAACCAACCCAGAAACCGGGTTTCTTTCGTGGGTATCAGCAGTTATTTGTGAAAGGCATAAAAGAAACCCGGTTTCTTAAGTTTTCTGCCGATCGCGAATTCGGAAATCCTCAGAAACCGGGTTTTTTTCGTGGATATCAGGAGTTATTTGTTAAAAGCATAAAAGAAACCCGGTTTCTTGTCGATCGCTTTCATGTTATCTGCTTAGGGTTAGCATTTTTTATCTTACTTTATTATAGCCTATCTGCTTCTGATTTTGGCCCTACCATTGCCCGTTCTCAAGCGCAAATATTACCAGAGTTCTTGCTTAAAGGCAGAAGTCAATTTTTTATTGAGGATAGTTGGAATTTTTGGTTTCATGGACGGAGTGGCATGGGACTAGCCACTATTTTGACTCCAGTTTTTATGGCATTTGGTTTTCTTTTGCCCGTCTTAATCCGATTTTACGCCTACTTTACCTTGAGTCAAAAAATTAAACATAAGGTAATAATATTGCCTCAATTAATTTTAGCCTCATTTACTTTATTTTTTGCGGCGCATCTGTTATTATTTAAGTTACATTTACCCAGCCGTTATACCCAACATACCCTCAGAATAGTTCTGGCAATATCAGCCGCGATCGCCCTCACCTTAATTCTCGATAGCTTATGGTCTTGGGCAATTAGCCAACCCGGGAAAAGACTATTTTTATTACCAGTAATGATGATTTTATTTACTGGGTTAATTTTTTATCCCCAGTTAACCATGAGTAATTTCCCCTGGACTTATTATCAGGTGGGAGAAAACCCGGAAATTTATCAGTTTTTCCAACAACAACCGAAAGATAGTCTAATTGCTTCCTTATCCGAAGAAGCGAATAATTTGCCCTCTTTTGCCCAACGGTCTATTTTAACCGGACGAGAATATGCCGTCCCCTATCATTGGGGCTATTATCAGCAATTTCGCCAACGGACGTTAGATTTAATTCAATCTCAGTATAGTTCTAATTTAGCGGATGTTCAAGGGTTAATTGAAAAATATAATATTGATTTTTGGTTAGTAGAACGGGGTGCTTTTACTCCCGGTTATCTTGCCCCAAATTCTTGGCTGAATCAATATGAAGAAACTACAAAGGCGATCGCGCAATTATCTGCCGGAATTTACCCGGCTATCGAGCAATATTTAGACCGTTGTTCTGTCTTTGAGGCTAATGGTTTAGTTGTTCTCAGTGGAGAATGTTTGAAGAATATTCCCATGTAGGTGTAGGGGCGAAGCATTCGCGCAGATATCTTGATGCTTGAACCCTAATATAAAGGCGCGAATGCTTTGCCCTTTTAGGTATAAGGGCGAAGCATTCATGGTAAAAAGTTAACTGTCAAAACGGAGAATTAACTGCCATGAATGCTTCGCCCCTACAACCCCTAATATCCTAGATAAGTAATATCACCAGGTAGGGTGGGCAAATCTTGCCCACCCTACGAGGAGTAGAAGGTTAATGGTATAATTACTGAAAACTATATCAGGAGTTTCCGGTGATTAATCAACGTCATCCTTATTATAGATGGTTCTATTTCTTAGTGGCGGTTATCTTGGCGATCGCGATATTTTTTCGCTTCTATAATATAGACAAAAAAATTTACTGGATTGATGAAGTTCACACCAGCTTAAGAGTGGCAGGCTATGAAAAAGTAGAATTTGCCGAAACTGCCCCAGCGGGAAAAATTATCACCATTGACGAATTACATAAATTTCAAAGACTGAATCCCGAAAGAGGTTGGGGCGATACTATTAATGCTTTAGCCCATAATGCGGAACATACACCAATTTATTATTTAATTACCCGATTAGCGATGCAGTGGTTTGGCAGTTCTGTGGCTGTCACCAGAGGGGTAGCCGCTGCGATTAGTTTACTGGTATTTCCTAGTATGTACTGGCTTTGTTTAGAGTTATTTCAATCCAGAATAGTAGGCGCGATCGCCCTTTGTTTAGTTGCCGTTTCTCCCCTACATATTATTTATGCCCAAGAAGCCAGACAATATAGTTTATTTACCGTGACTATTTTACTTTCTAGTATTGCTTTGCTGAAAGCAATATCCAGGGAACAGGGAAGAGGAGAGAGGAAAGAGGAAAGAGAAAAGAGGGAACAGGCAACAGGCAACAGGGAACAGGGAACAGGGAAGAATAAAAAAGTATCAGAAACCGGGTTTCTTGCCAAAATATCAGAAACCGGGTTTCTTACCAAAATATCTGCATTTCATCATAATTTTCCGCAGAAACCTGGTTTTTTTTTATCGCAAAAACCCGGTTTTTATTGGGCAATTTATGCCGTTACAGTCTCGCTAAATCTCTATTCGCATTTAATTTCAATTTTAGTTTTAATCGGACATGGCATCTATGTGTTTTTCTGCCACCGCAGACGAGATTTTTTTCAATCGATTCACTATTTGTTGGCCTTAATAGCAGGAATACTCACCCTGATTCCTTGGATAGTAATTTATCTTTTAAATTCTAATAAAATTGGCGGCTGGGTCGGTCGAGATATTTCTCTGCCCACTTTACTGCAACGCTGGTTAATTAACCTGACCGCCGTATTTTTTGATGTACAAATTAGCGTCAAACAGCGACTTTTTGACGTAGAAGCGGGACAAGATTGGGTGTTGAGTTTTGACAACCCCTGGGTTTATGTAATGCCGCTGATTTTAATCTTAGTGGGATATGCCCTTTATTTTGTTTTTAGATATACGGATAAACCCGTTTGGTTATTTATTTTAACCTTGATTGGTTCCACCGCTTTACCATTGATGTTGCCAGATATTATTTCTGGAGGACAGCGATCGGGAATTGCCCGTTATTTAATTCCCTCTTATGTGGGCATTGAGTTAGCCGTTGCTTATGCCATAGCTTATCACCTGAATCTGGAAAAAAATAACCCGCTTATCTCTATTAGTCATATAAAACAAAAACTCTGGCAAGGCATTTTTATCGCATTAATAACGTTAGGCATTATTTCCGCAACCATTAGCGCTGAAGCGGAAACATGGTGGCATAAATATAGTAGCTATTATAACCCAGAAGTGGCTCAAATTATTAATCAAATTGAAAACCCATTAGTCATAAGTCCCCAAGAACGAGTCAGCCGCATAACTTCTCTGAGTTATAAACTCAAACCAGAGGCCAAAATTCTGTTAATCCAAAACCAAGATATTTCCCTGCTTGATTCACCTTCTTTCACCGAAGAGATTAATTCCCAGAATTTATTTGTTTTTCGCCCTTCCGCCGAACTTTATCAAGTCTTAGACCAAAATCCCAATTATCAATTAATTCCCCTTCATACTTATGGGCATTTGTTTAAATTGACTCAAGAAACCGGGTTTCGGCGATAATTTTTGCCTCCACTGCAAAGATTTAGGAGAGAAACCCGGTTTCTGTGCGATCGCAGATTTTCGCAGTTATAGTAGGATGACAATAGTTTTTATTGCTGGTTTATTGCTGGCTTCACTAATACTCACTAATACTATGAGTGAATCTAAGATGACTGAATCTGATAATTTGCGATCGCCCAACCCAAGTCCGTATCCAAGTCCGTATCCAAGTCCGTATCCAAGTCCGTATCCAAGTCCCAACCCAAGTCCTTATTCGACTTCTGACCAACCGCCGTCAGGGGCAGAATTTGCATCGATGCCATTGCCGGATGCGGATCCACAGATACCCGTAACCGCTGCGGTTCCCCGGACGAAACCGAAGCGACGGGCAACAAAACCAAAACTCACGACAATTCTTTGGGATTGGATTAGCAATTTATTGGGTGGTTTCTCAGATTATGATCGCGGTAATGAGATGTATGCCCAAAAAAAATATCAAAGTGCGATCGCATTCTATGACCGGGCGATCGAAAGAAAGCCCAAATTTCGGTCGGCTTGGATCAAGCGGGGTCTAACCTTAATTGCCCTGCAATCTTATCGAGAAGCAATGGCCTGTTTTGATGAAGTAATTGCCATTAAATCTGAAGACAATTGGGCTTGGACATGGCGGGGTTGCTGTCTGTATAACTTACACCGTTATGAAGAAGCATTGGCGTCTTTAGATCAAGGGATTGAAATCAATTCTCGGCAACACGAAGCCTGGTATTATCGCGCCCGGTGTTTAGATGAATTGCAACAATATCCAGGGGCAGTAAAAGCCTATCGCCAAACTCTGAAATATAATCCCCAACTTGCCCCAGCTTGGTATTATCTGGGGATGGTTTTGCTGAAATTAGAGGTAAATGGAGAGGCGATCGCGGCATTTCAAGAACACTTAAAATTAGAACCGAAAAATGCCGTCGCTTGGTTTAATTTAGGGATTGCCCAGCAAAAATATCAAGACCACACTAACGCGATTGCTTCTTATGACCAAGTAATTGAATTAGAACCAGAAAATGCCCCCGCTTGGTTTAACCGAGGTGTATGTTTAGCCGAGTTGGGACGTTATACCGATGCGGTGGTTTCTTATGACCGAGTGCTCAACCTCGTGCCCACCAATCCAGATGCTTGGTTTTATAAAGGCATGGCTTTAAAACATCAATGGTCAAAAGCGGCAGTTTCTTGTTTTGATCGCGCTTTAGAATTGCAACCCCAATGGCCCGAAGCTTGGATGAATCGCGGGTTAGCATTAACTGATGGGGGTCAATATGTTGATGCTTTAACTTGTTTCGATCAAGCCACAAAATTTAATCCTACTTGGGCAATGCCTTGGTTAGGACGGGGCATGGCATTACATGGTTTAACCAAATATAAAGAAGCGATTATTGCTTACAGTAATGCCCTACAAATTGATGCTAAATTAGTCCAAGCTTGGTATCAACGGGGGTTAGCCCTGGAATCTTTGCATCAATATAAAGATGCGATCGCCGCCTTTGATAAAGTAATTAACTTACTCCCAGAATCCAACCCATTAGTCTATCAAGCCTGGTTAAAACGGCGGGATATGTTAGAACGGTTGCAACTTTATGATGATGCCATTATTGCCAATGAAACGGTGATTAAAATTAAGCCCGATAACTTAGATGCGTGGTTAAAACGCGGAGAATTTTTAAACAAAATGCAGCGTCATATTGATGCTTTAGCCGCTTATGACCAAGCGATTAATATCTGGCAAAACCATTATGAACCCTGGTTTAGACGGGGCAAAACCTTAGATAAAATGCGAGCTTATTCTCAGGCAATTAATGCCTTTGATAAAGTCATTTCTCTTAAGCCCAATTACACCGCTGCTTGGGTAGAACGGGGCAAAGTCTTTGAAAAATTACACCGCTATCAAGACGCCATTAGATCCTATGGGGTGGCCATTGAAATTCAGCCCAGTTTAATTGAAGCGGTCAACCATCGTCAACGGTTATTAGACCTCTTAGGCGATCCTTGTAATCCGGGAGCAAATTTCGACGATTTGACAGCAGATTTATGGGCATCAGACGAGAAGATAGAAAGCCCATCACCGGCTGATGAACTGTAGTTAATATTGGCTGAGAATTTATTGAGAAAAAACCATGACAAAACAATCATCTATCACCGGCAAAGAACCTTGGCTGGCAGTCATCTTATCCAGCCTATTCCCTGGAATTGGTCAAATCTATGCAGGTCATAAAATCAGAGGCGTAATCCTGATTATTTCCTCCTTATGTTTATTATTTTTTATAATATTATTCGGATTAGCTGGCCGATTAGCAGAGCCGCCGGGAGTTCAATTTGGCATCATGTTTTTCCTCCTGGTTATTTTCAATCTGTTTGATGCTCATCGCTGCGCCATAAAAGCGAATCACCCGGATTTTGAAAGAATCCGCAAAAGTGAAAAAGACCCCTGGTTAGCGGTATTTTTATCTAGAGTTATTCCCGGATTAGGTCATGCTTATCTGGGAGAATGGGAATGGGCAAGTTTATTTTTTATCCTGCTAATCATCGTGAGTATCCTATCAATTAAATATGGTTTAATTGGATATTTACTCGGTTCTATAGTATTACCGAGTTCATGCGTTTACCACGCTTATATGTCTGCCAAGACGACCAGACCCAAATCCCCCCAATTAATTTTACGGATTACTTTGGTGGTCTTATTGCTGCAATTGCCTGGGTCATCTTTCAACTCCGGTTTTGAGGCTCGTGATATACCGTCTGGCTCAATGCTGCCCACCTTGGAAATCAACGATCGCATTTTGATAAATAAAGGGAGCTATCGATTTAAAAAGCCCCAACGGGGAGATATTATTGTGTTTAATCCTACCGCAGCATTAAGGCAGGAAAACTTTAAGGATCCTTTCATTAGCCGAGTAATTGGCTTACCCAGAGACAAGGTTGAAGTCAAAGATGAAAAAGTTTATATCAACGATCAAATTTTACAGGAAGACTACATTGAGGAATCCCCTAATTACGACTATGGGCTGGCAGTCGTACCGGAAAATTCTTATTTTGTCCTAGGCGATAACCGGAATAATTCCTACGATAGTCACTATTGGGGTTTTGTCCCAGAAGAGGATATTATTGGTAAAGCAACAAAAAGATATTGGCCAGTTAGTAGAATTGGCAATTTGTAATTCATCGCTTGTAGGGGCGTTCCCATGACCGCAGATAATTTTATTAATTAAAAGCCAAAATTTTATATCGGAATGCTTCGCCCCTACGCGGTTATTATATTTATGACTTAAAAAACCCTAGACAAGAATGCTTTCATACCGATATCGCTCCCCCCAACCCCCCTTAAAAAAGGGGAGGCTTTTTATAGTGAAAGCCAGAATTGTCTACTGTAATCCTGTAATCCGGCAACAAATCCTAAAGCACTCTTTCAAGGTGGATTGGAGGCGATCGCTAATCTTTTGGGAAATTTTGAAAAATTTGGTATTATCCCATTATTATCGCAACCCAAAATAACTTAAGATATGATATCAGATGCTTTAATCCTTCGTCAAGGCCGATTAATCAATGGTCAACTGGTGGATATTTTAATTGAAAATAGCCGCATTACTGCCATTAAAAACCAATTGCCCCAGCAGGTCAAGCAAGAAATTCAATTAAACGGCAATTTAATCAGTCCGCCATTTGTCGAGTCTCATATTCACTTAGACTCTGCTTTAAATGCGGGAGAACCGCGATTTAATCAAAGCGGCACTTTGTTTGAAGGCATTCAAATTTGGGGAGAACGCAAGCAAAATTTAACTTTAGCCGATGTCAAAAAACGGGCGATCGCTGCTTTAAAGCAACAAGCAGCCCAAGGAGTCTTATTTGTCCGCAGTCATGCGGATGTTTCCGAACCCAGTTTAACCGCATTGCAAGCTTTATTAGAAGTTAGAGAAACAGTCAAAGATTGGATTACTTTGCAAGTAGTGGCATTTCCCCAAGATGGGATTTATAGTCAGCCAGAAAACGCCATTTTATTAGAAAAAGCCCTGGCAATGGGGGCTGATGTAGTGGGGGGAATTCCTCATTATGAATTAACCAGAGAAGATGGGGTAAATTCGATTCAGCAGATTTTTGCCTTAGCGGAAAAATATCAGAAACTCATCGATATTCACTGTGATGAAATTGATGATGATCAGTCGCGTTTTTTGGAAGTGGTAAATGCTTGGGCGATTAAAACGGGTTTCGGGGAAAAAGTCACCGCCAGTCATACAACGGCGTTTGGTTCTTATAATAATGCGTATGCCTATAAGCTATTGGGAATGTTGGAGCGATCGCGCCTCAATTTTGTATCTAATCCTTTAATTAATATTACCCTACAAGGTCGCACCGATACCTATCCCAAACGGCGGGGTGTCACACGGGTAAAAGAACTGTGGCAAGCGGGATTAAATGTCTCCTTGGGACATGATTGTATTCAAGATCCTTGGTATATTTTAGGCACCGGAAATATGCTAGATGTAGCGAATATGGCGATTCATGTTTGCCTGATGACCGGACTGGCAGAAATTGATGCTTGTTATGACATGATTACGGCTCATGGGGCGAAAACTTTGCAAGTAGAAAATCAGTATGGCATTGCCGTGGGTAAACCCGCTAATTTAATTGTATTAAATGCCCAAAATCGGTTTCAGGCAATGCGCGATCGATCTACGGTACTTTATGTTATTTCTCAAGGCAAATTACTCGTTGAAACCCAAGCCCCTGTCACCACTTGGCATTAAAATTTTATCATTAATATTATAATTGATAATTTTCCATTTTTCCCCTTGTAACATGATATGATCTAGCATACATTGTAGGGGCGAAGCATTCCGTAGGGGCGAATGGCCATTCGCCCGTACAAGGGCGAATGGCCATTCGCCCCTACGATGCTTAAAATATTAAATTAATTACCGGAATGCTTCGCCCTTACTACGGTCATGCTTCCTTCGCCCTTACTACAGTCATAATTTGCTCTTACTGCTTAAAATATTCTTAGGGCGAAGCATTCCGGCAGTGTAGGGGCGAATGGCCATTCGCCCCTACTGCTGAAAATATTAAATAGACTGCCGGAATGCTTCGCCCCTGACAACCGCTGTAATATAATATCCATAATTATTCAGGCTAGGGGTAAGGTTATGAGTAGCTTAACATTAAATTTAGATACCGTTCACCTGAGTGACGAACAGTTCTATCAGTTATGTCAAAATAACCGCGATTTGAACTTTGAACGTACTGCCAGAGGAGAACTAATTATTATGCCACCAGTAGGAGGCGATAGCGGAAATCGAGAAGCAGATTTAATTATCGATTTGGGAATTTGGAATCGGCAAACAAACCTGGGTTATACTTTCAGTTCTTCCACGGTATTTAAGTTACCAAATGGGGGCGATCGCTCCCCGGATGCCGCTTGGATTCGCCGGGAAAGATACTCAGCATTAACCCCGGAACAAAGACGCAAATTTCCTCCTATTGCCCCGGATTTTGTGATTGAATTAAGGTCAGCAACCGATAATTTAGAAATGTTGCGTGCCAAAATGCAAGAATATATGGATGCCGGGGTGCAATTGGCATGGTTGATTAACCCCCAACAGCAACAAGTAGAAATTTATCGCCCAGGAAAAGATGTAGAATTGCGAAATCTTCCCACCGAATTATCCGGGGAAAATGTATTACCCGGATTTAGTTTGAATCTATCTCTTGATTAGAAGGATTTAACCTTTCGGGCGAAGCATGACCGTAGATCGGTTATTGGTTCCAAGCAGAAGAATTAAATAGGCGATCGCTCTCTGGAACAAGTAAGGCGATCGCTTTCTGGCTTACGGCATCGTAGAGATTTCTGGTACAATGGAGAAAGTTAAATAAAATAAAATAAAATAAAATAAAATAAAATTATCCTCCAGTGAAACTCCATCATGGCTATTCCAGAACTAGAACAACAACTGTTACAGCTTTCGCTCAATGATAAACTGTATATTATCCAACTGCTTGCCCAAAGCCTGACTGCACCCGATCGCAACAGCCACCCAGATCAATCAAGTAAACTCTCAGAATTTTTCCGTCAATCCCCACTAGCTGAAGTCAGCGAAGAATTGGACTTTAGCCGCGATCTCAATTCATAACTCTCTATCACTTGTCACTCGCAATGAAAAAGATTTTGCCGGGACGGGTGTTGTAATTATTAATCCTTGGTCTTTTTAAGCGATCTCCCTACCAAATTCCCCAAAGCGATCCTTGCCTGTCTCTCCACAAAAATGCGATCGCCCTCTGGGATAAGTAAGGCGATCGCATCCTTGACTTTGGGAGTAGAGGAGTAGGACTCTTGCGCCAAAGGAAAGGCGATCGCTCTCTGGGACAAGTAAGGCGATCGCTTTCCGGTTAAAATGGTTTTGATTTTAGATGAGGCGCGATCGCTCTCTTGGTTGTTATTCTACAAAGGGGAAAAGTCTCGTTTTAGAGATTATTTCACTTCGTTTTTTTTCCTATAAACCCTATCCCTGTCAGTCGGAAAAGTCGGATAGATGAAGTCGGAAAAGTAGGATCATCGGATAAAATACCGCACCTCACAGTTTCTCTTGGCTACTCATTATTATTAATAGGTATTCCCCATTTGGATAATGTCATAATTAAATCCTCCCCACCTCAAACATCGTAGGCGGGGAGGATTTAATTATCTACTTGGAGCAAAAATCGCGTACCCCTATAAATTTAGGGGATTAAACTAAGGAGAGATTGTTTTCCGTGAGAAGGGAAATGCTTATCGACACACCCTAGACTTTTTCTTTCTCATACCTGACGAGAAGATCCCAGAGACAAATATCGGGATCGTCATGCTCGATATCCTCTTTCAGAACATTAAATAAAACTTCGGAATCCAAAAAATAAATCTCAAAGTTGAGCCGTTTCAAACCTGCTTCTTTAAAGATGCGATTTAAGCGCAGGGGCGTATAGTGTATTTGTTTATAATGCCAGTCCCGCCCGTGAAGGGTATTATGCCCTATATTCACTAATCCTTCTGTAACCCAATAAGCGTGTTGTTTACTTAAATGAGCAATTTCTAAGGGAGAAAAGATAGTCGGGAAAAAGCCGTAAAGCTTGCCACCTGGCTTGAGAACCTTAGAAAATTCCTGTATGATCTGACGATTGACTTCATCCTCACTGGAGACAACAGCAGCAACCGCTAAGACATAATCAAATTTTTCTTTCCAATCCGGTCTTTCTTCGGTTATTTTTGTGGAATCTACTACTTCAAACACCAATTGTTGGCTGTTAAACCGGGAATCTCCCTCTGATTTTTGCCAATTTTCCCGTGCTTTTTCAATTCCCGTTTTGGAAAAATCAGTACAGTAAACTTTGCCAATTTGCGGACAAAACTCTAGTAATGCCTTCTGAAGATGGATTTCTGAGCCACAGTTAGGAATCAGAACTTGGATGTCTGGAGAGTTGGGAATATCAAAGCCGGAAGATTGACTATAAGGATGGATCAGGGCTTTGCAAAGATTAGGGTCTTGTGTGAGGCTGAAAGTAGTGCCATCATAATCTTTGTGGTTTTCATCCCATATCGCTTTCTCTTCTTCAAGGGATTTTGAGGCAACGCGATGGGAGGAGGGAATTACCCATTTGGAATCATTTGTGCTCGTCATAAAATTAAAATCCAAGAGTCAGCAGTTGAAATACGTTATTAGGAATTGGCTTGTACAGTTAAGTTGGTATTTGCTGGATGACTTTGTTGCCAAAGGGTGGCATAGAGTCCTTTTTGTTCCAACAAGTCTGCATGGCGACCTGATGCAACGATTTGTCCATTTTCCAGCACAAAAATCCGATTCGCACGCAAAGCTTGAGCGATGCGATGAGTAATCATAATTACTGTGCGTTCTTTGGCTATATGCTCGATAGTGGCGAGAATACCTGCTTCTGTTGCCGGATCTAGGGCTGAGGTAGCTTCATCAAGAATCAGAATCGCCGGATCTCTCACCAGCGCTCTCGCGAGGGCGATTCTTTGCCGCTGTCCTCCCGATAACTGTCCGCCTCTGTCGCCGATCTGGGTATCGTATCCTTGAGGCAAAGTCAGAATAAAATCGTGAATTTCTGCGGCTTTGGCAGCGGCTTCTACTTGCTCGTTACTGGCATCCAGATAACCCATACGAATATTTTCCCGCACAGTCGTATTAAACAGAATCACCTCTTGCGAAACCAGTCCGATTTGTGAGCGAAGAGAGCGAACTTGAGCTTGGCGCAAATCTACCCCGTCAAACAAAATACACCCCTTATCTGGGTCGTAAAATCGTGCCAGCAAATTGACAATCGTGCTTTTCCCCGCACCACTTGGCCCCACAAATACTATAAATTCCTTTGGGCAGATAGTGAGGGATAGATTTTTAATCCCTTCTCTCTCAGAAGTGTAGCTAAAATTAACGTCTTTAAAGTGAACAGCGCGGGAAAAGTGGGGTAAGACCGCCGATCCTTCCTGGTCTTTTACTTGCGGAACTTCAGTTAAAATATCATTGATACGTCGCATCGCTGCCACTGCTTCTATGATATATGGCACCATAAAAGTCAAGCTAAAAATACTGTTATTTAAGCCGATCAATAAAACCTGATACGAGACGAGTGTTCCGACCGAAATAAAATTCCGGTACACCATCGCTGCACCGATACTTAAAATAATAATTTGGACAAATACAAAGACAATAACTGGAATTTTCTGTACTAAGTAGGACAGAAAAGTTGCTCGGATATAAACTTGTTTAAAATTCTTTAAATCGGCGGTAAAATCCTGGATCATATGCTTTTCTAATCCAAAGATTTTGACAACAGATTGAGACAGAATATTTTCTTCGACGACAGTAGCAATATGTCCTTCTTTTTGCCGCAAGTCATAGCCTTTTTCTGTAGCGATAGCAGCAATTTTTGTGGGGGCAATCGCGCAGAAGGAGAAACCAATGAAACTGAGTACCGCTAACTGCCAGTTTAGGGAAAAGAGGAAAATAGCAGAAAACAGAATGTTGCTCAGGTCTATAATCAGCACGGATAGCCCCATTGTGACTACACCATTTTCTACCTTGGCTACATCTGCCAACACACAATTGACTATATCCCCCGCCGAACGTCTGCCAAAGAAATCCATTGATAGGGTTTGGAGATGCTCGAACAGAGAATAGCGAATTTTGTTGATAATTAAAACGCCTAAACGCGCCCCTAAAAAGTTTCCCAGCAAACCAACGCAGGCATATAGAATTCCTCCTAGACCCAGCAGACAGAGAATTAAAACGAGAAGGCGATAATTTTGGGGAATGATGGCAGCATCGATAATAAACTTTAAACTTCCCCTCATTAGGGTATCAAATGCCGCATCAAAAACTAGACAGATAACGAGCGCACCAGCTAACTTTTTATGGTCAGCAATATATTTATTGATAGCTTTGAAAAACCAAGGAATCTGCATTGATAATCTTTGATTTAAGCGAACGGTCAACCCGATATTTTTAGATAGGATAGATTTGCCCTTGGAACCAAGAGCCGGAATTAGACTTCATCAGTAAAGTCGATCAAATAAGTGACTGCTGATGAAGTCTTTCATTTATATTAGGTTAGAATCCTCTGAGCATGATTTTTACTCCTTTTTTGTTGATGGTTTACTTTTTGTTTGGTTGACCGAGCATTTACCACTTTTAACGCAGTATGTGTCCGGCACAGGGCTTTAAAAGCTCTTAAAGCAGCTTGTGTTTGGTATCACAATCGCTTTAGCTCTTTGATGTCTCTATCATGCCTTCCCTTCCCCGTCTCTGTCAGTCGGGAAAGTCGGATCTGTAAAGTCGGAAAAGTCGGATCGTCCCATCAGCCACGGCAAATCAGGGGTTCAAACGCAAGCTGATAGGCGATCTCGCTTCTAAGCTGCATATCGCGGGACAGTCCACTGATACCCCAGAAGTACAAAAAAACTTGAGTCGCACAATTCGGCCAGGTAGCCCAAACTGGATCCCGTGTTTTTGCGGAGCTATTCCAGATCCGCATGAATTTTACTTGCTGCCTGGGACAAGAGCGCGATCGCCTAGCTGATGAATTTTGATGATCCCAGCTTATTGATCGCAAACATGGTTGATTGATAAGATGCAAATGCCCAGTCCAAAAACGAATCAGACTACCAAGTCAACCATGACTAGCGAAGAAGCACTGAAATTTATCGAAGCGATCCTGGAATCCAAAACAGGGAAACAACTGACTCCCCCAGAAAAAGAAATCATCAAAGCAGCTTGGGACAAAGAAACCTATAGCAACCTTGCCCAAAGCTTATATCTTACCGTCGGTCATGTGAAAGATTTAGCCTACATTTTATGGCAGCATCTTTCCGACATCTTTGGGCACAAAATTACCAAAACTAACCTGCGACGAGTGATAGAAAATTACGGTAATAAATTCACTTTATATAAATCACAAATATCAGAAAATAACGATGATAAAAGTTACTCCTCCCCCCCCCCCCCGATGCAATATATTAATTGTTGAAGACATGATATCAATCCAACAATATTTAACAAAGTTGTTAAGTAAACATGGTTATAAAGTTCGCAGTTTCAGCAACGGTAAGATGGCATTAAATTCCATCCGCCACAATCCAACCGATATCATTTTACTGGATATTAAAATCCCCGATATGAATGGCTATGAAGTTTGCAAGGCTCTAAAAGCTGATGAAGTCACCTCAGAAATTCCGATCATTTTCTTAAGTGCGCTAGACGAACCGATAGATAAAGTAAAAGCTTTTAACTTAGGTTGTTCAGATTATATCACGAAACCTTTTGAACCAGAAGAAATCCTGGCTAGAATTAAAACTCAACTAACTATTCAAGAACAAAAAAAACAGTTGAAAGAAGAAATCGAACACCATAAAAAAACCGCAGAAATTCTCTACCAATCTCGCGCTTTACTTGCCAGTTTGTTGAACAGTTCCAAAGATGGAATTGCTGCCATAGAAGCGGTCAGGGATGCGCTAACTGAAGAAATTAACGATTTTTGCTGTTTGGTGGTGAATTCGGTCTTTGCTAAGTTATTAGGTCAAAAACGAACAAACCTTATGAATCAGCCTACCCTGAAACATTTGCTCAATCAACTTACTCCTACCCTATTTGATTCGCTGGTAGAGGTCGTTGAGACGGGAAAAGCGATCGAGCAAGAATTCTACTGGGAAAATCATCACGAGCAGTTCTGGTATTATTTGACTGCCGTAAAATTTAACGATGGTTGTTCGATTACCGTTTGCGATATCACAAAGTTTAAGCTACTGGAATTTAATCCCAAGATGGAATCGCATTTATAATCATAACCTCTGCCCTAGTAGGTTGGGTTGAACGAAAGTGAAACCCAACTCAAAGTAATAGAAAATAGAGATAATGTTGGGTTTCGTGGCCTCAACCCAACCTACAATAGTATTTATATTGTAGGTTGGGCAAAATTTCACCATCATATATGGTAGGTTGGGTAAATTTTTTTGCCCAACCGAAGAATGTTAGGGGCTGTTGGATGAATTTTTGTAAATTGTATAATATTAAATTACTATAAAAATTTCCCGAATTTTTTTTCAGTAAGCTACAATAAAACCAAGAAGTAAACAGGTGTTCCCTGATGGGACTCATCCGCGCACTCCGAGCTATTTTTTATTAGGAGAAAAGTCGGTTATGATTCAGGTCCTCGCAACAAAACCCCAGGAAGTCGGCGTTAATCTGATCAATGAACCCTTAGAACGGAATTTTGAGCAAGAAAGAACCAGAAGACTAGAGGCCAATATTCAAGCCGCGATCGCAGAAGCCCGGGCAATTAGCCAACAAAAAGGTGTGACTTCTCGTGAAAGTGCCGTGGCTTGGGATATTGTGGAAGAACTGCAAGCGGCTGCTTGTCACCGTCGTGAGCAAAAGCAAAAAACTCCATTCGATCGCTATTGTGAAGAAAATCCTAGTGCCATTGAAGCCCTGATCTATGACCTTTAAACCTACAGCAATTTTCTATGGGCTAAACCACTTTTCCTAAGTTAGGGCTTGCCCGCGTCGAATATCTGGGCTACAGGCGGGAGGGCGAAGCATAACCGTATATATTTTATCGCTTAAAAGCATGAATTTACTGCGGTCATGCTTCGCCCCTACAGTTCACAATTATTATATGAGCCCAATCTGCAAAGATTGGGTTTTTTTGTTAAAATCTTTAAGAAATGTTACAAAAACCAGCATCGATCGCTCATGGGTGAGTTTTGCATAAATGAATTTTGAAGGGAATTTAACCAAGTGTCAGCGATCGCGATCGCAAATTTTCTGGCAATAGATCACTGGTGACTGCCCCATGAAATCACCGGAACTTCACGGATCTTGATTCATACTGGAAGTAGTCGAGTTGCGAGCGAAAACCGATGATGAAATATTCTCACAATCAAGCCTCCACTAGCTTAGAAGAAATCTTTGGCCAAAGCCTTAGTTCTGGTAAATTGACTCACTGCGATCGCCTCCAGACTGGTAATGCCCTGTTACAAAATGCTTTGAGTGAAGAACATCAGGACATTATTAATCGCTTAATTTATAATGCCAAGCGCGGCAGACTGACTTGACTAAGGTATTATCTTCTTGATTATTTCTATTTCCGGGTCAAATTGTTTACAAAATCTGTCTATATCAAGCCTGTTTTCAGGTTTTTTTGCTTTTATACTATTAATTTACTGAAAATTAATTTAATTATTTATTATTCTGATTTTCATCATTGTATAGTCTATTAATTAAGTCTATTAATTATCAGATACTCGCTGCCGAAAAATTCAGAAACCAATTCGTAAATTCAGTTGCAGGCAGCAGGCGACTAATCAAATAGTCTTGAATTAATTCGCAACCATGCTGACCTGATATTTTTTTAAAGTAGTTAAAATATTCTCAGCTATTCTCAGCTAAATTTGCTTGCTGAAACTGTTTACTGGATAGATTAATCGAAATTGCTACTGGAGTTAACCCCAATTTTTCCCATTGCCGAATTTGTTGACAAACCGACTCTAATATCCATTTGCTTAATGGGATAATTAACCCGGTATTTTCCGCTAAAGGAATAAATTCGCGGTATAGAATAGATTGATTAATATCCACCATATTTTGAGCGAAACGTCGATCGCAACTTGAATATTAGACTTCTTGCTTTTATTCTATCAAAGCGATCGCCGTTTAAAACTTAAATTTTAAAACCTAACTTGCCCCAAACACTTGGGCAACCGTTAAATTAAGCTCTCTAAATCCTGGAGAAACCACTAAATCATCCCCGGAAAAACTGCCAAATTCTATATAAGTATTTCCCTCCAGCACCAACACCAAAATCGTCTGAGTTTGCGGGTCAACAATCCAATATTCAGGAATGCCACAATCTTGATATTGAATTCTTTTGGCAACATAATCTCTATCCCGTTGTAACTCTCCGGGGCTGACCACTTCAACTACTAATAAAGGCGGTGCCATTGACAGGCGAATTGTATTCCGAGTTGATAATTGTTGAATATGTTCTTCTCTAATAATGGTTAAATCAGGATAGCGATTTTTCGGTTCCCCCCTCACCTCTAATTCTAATCCTTGAACCCGGACTCGACGATAACCGACAATTTCGGCAAATTTCAGTAATAAAAAAGTAGCAATTTGCACATTAAAACCTGATTCGGGGGGCATTTCGATCAATTCTCCGTTAAATAGTTCACAAAAAGTTTCTGAATCATTATTAGCTGATAGATATTCCTCAAAGCTTTGAAAGCGATGTGGGCGATTTGTCACCGTTAGCATCAGATTTACTCCATCATTTTTGAGCTTTTTGCTTTATGGTCAGAAACATAAGCTAGATATATTCCGGCTTTTCCAGGGCATGACATTTTTACGATCTGACTTTTTGGGGCATCTTATGATTATAACTTACGCGATCGGGGCTGGATGTGCAGGGCTGAGTAAAAATAACTACAATGTTCGCTGATTTGTTATGTTGGGTACTAATAACAAAAAGGAGAAACGCTTTTTATCGCGTTTCTCCTTATTTGAAATTGGGATAATTTATTTCGGCATTTTAAGCAACGGTGCCTCTAGTGGCTTCCGCGTCAATTGCTGGAATAAAATAGAGTTTGACTAAATCAGCAAAAATGCCAATTTGTAAGGGCAATTTCCGCAAGGATTTAACGAATTTTGGCGCGTTGCTGGCGTCAATTTCTTTCATCTTCATGTTGCGATCGGAACACCGATATAAACCAGGGAAAAAGTCGGGGTGTTCCACATTCAACATCACCGGGAAAGCACGTCCAGAGGTTTCGTTGGTTTTTCTAATGACGTGGCGATCGTATTCGGTCGCGTTGATGCCAATTGATTCATAAAAATCTGACCGTTCTTGCACGGTTAAGGTGTGGGTGGCAAAGACGGTTAAGAGGAAAAAACGCGCCCACCAGCGACCAGTCCAATGATCCCACATTTTAGGCTGCGATCGCAGTAATGCCTTGAAAATATCGCCGTGGCGGTTTTCATCTTGACACCAGCTTTCAAACATATTAAACAAAGGATAATAGTTATTTTCTGGATGTTTTTCTAAGTGACGATAGACCGTGATATAGCGCCAGTAGCCAATTTTTTCTGAGAGGTAAACCGCATAGATAATCCACTCAGGTTTAAAGAAAGTATAGGTGCGGTTTTTGGTTAAATAGCCTAAATCTAAAGAGATGCCAAAATCCGACATAGACTTATTCAAAAATCCCGCATGACGGGCTTCATCTCTGGCCATCAGCGCAAAGATTTCTGATAAGATCGGGCTGCGGTCTTTGAGGCGACGAGACAATTCTTTAAATAAGATAAATCCAGAAAACTCCGAGGTGCAAGACCGTTCTAGAAAGTCAATAAAAATATTGCGCGTTGTTTCGTCAATATGCTCCCAAGATTTCTTAAATTCTTTAGAATGAACGAAATGATTCCGGTTGTAATCCGCTTTCATTTCGGCGATCATGGCCTTGAGTTCTTCTTCCTGACTGGAAATATCCATATTAGCCACCGCCTCGAAGTCAGTGATATAAAACCGAGGCGTCAGCAAAGTTTCTTTCGTCGGGGCTTTAACTCCGGGCTTGAGTTCTTCGATCTTGGGTTGCGGTGGAGATGTAACCATGTTTTTTTATATTCATCGCTAAATAGTTATACTAAGTTATAACGATTTCGTTCATTTTGGGTAGGGGTTGAGGGAAAATTTTTACAAAGCTTCACGTTTAATGCCCAATCCGGTTGTCAAAACCCGTTTATCAACCCATCTGTCATTCCCGCGAAGGCGGGAATCCACAAGCGTTTGAGGGAACGATCGCAGGGGCGATTCGCCAATCGCCCCTACGGGAGAACCGGATTTGGTGTCAAATCGCAACAGGAGTCAAGTTTCGGGATCCGCTTTGCGGCATCGCCTTTCAGTCCAAGAACAAATCAAATCCTGAATGCGATCGCGGCTGAATTTGACCGCAGAGGCACCAAACCGGGCAGTCTCTTGGGTTCTGCTGAATTCGGTTCTACCGTAGGGGCGAGAAAGCGAATCGCCCCTACATAAACCCAAATTAATCTCGTAATTGTCGCAAGCATTTTTGGAATTGTTCTTATATAATTGTTCTCAAAATAGTCTTGCATGCATAATGAATTACGATACCATTGAAGACCTGGTATGGTCGATCGCGGCTGGACAAGGGGAATTTACCTTAACCTTTGCCCACTGTAACTATGCCAAAGGGCGAGAAGAATTAATTCAACAGTTGCAGAATCAATGTGAAATTACCCGGTTGGATTTAGAACCGGGGGATAAAAATATTTATGAAAAAATTTCCCAAAAAATTCAATCAGAAAGTCCATCAGCGATGATGGTCGTGGGACTGGAAACCGTCGAAAATTTACCCGAACTTTTAAGAATCACCAACAACCAGAGGGAGAGATTTCGCGCTGATTTTAAATTTCCCTTAGTCTTATGGGTGAATGATATTGTCTTGGGTCAGTTTACCGAATTGGCTATGGATTTTAAGACCTTCGGCGTCACAATTTACTTACCCATTACCCCGGAAGCGCTGCAATTATTTGTAAAACAGAAAAGTGAGCAATTTTTTGAGACTTTTTTGCAAAGTGGCGGCAGTCAGTTTATTTCTAATGCGGAAATATTAGGCCATAATTATCAACAAGAAATTGAGGCTGCTAAAGCAGACTTTGCCCGGTTTGGGGAAAATCTGTCTCCTTATATCCAAGGATGTTTGGATTTAATTAGGGGCAGAGATGAATATCAGCGGCATCAGATTGATGAAGCATTAAAGTATTATCAAGCAACTCAGGCATCGTGGCTATCTTGTCAAGACCAAGATCAAGGTAACGAAGTTTCCCCACTTCAGCAAGCGGTATTAGAGTTTCATTTAGGGTTAGCTTATGGGGAAAAAGCCGACCCCGAAGCGCAACAACAAGCGAAAAACCATTTAACAAGCTGTATCGATATTTTAGAAACCCATAATAGACCGGATTTAACGGCAAAATTTATCAATAATTTGGGAGAATTATTGCTAAATTTAAAGCAATGGTCAGAGTTAAAAGAGTTAGCGGAAAAAGCGATCGCGCTACATCAAAAATATCATCAATTTCGAGAATTAGCCCAAGCTTATGGGTTTTTAGCCCAGGTAGCTTTAACAGAACAAAAATGGCAACTTGCTTGCGACAATGCCAATTTAGCATTAAGTAGGGGCAATGCCCCCGTGCTTGCCCCCAATGCGATCGCGGTGCTTGCCCCCAATTCCCCCGTGCTTGCCCCGATATATTTACTGTTAGCCCAAGGACAAGAACAGTTAAATAACCATCAGGAATCATGGCAAAATTGTCAAGAAGCATTAAACCTGGAAATTCATGGAAAGCCCGATTATTTTATCCAGCTATTACAAGAGTTAAGGGATTTATATTTTCAGCATGGCCATTACTTAGAAGCCTATAAAATCAAAATTGAAATTCAAACACGGAAACAACAATATGGGTTGACGGCATTTGTAGGGGCTGGACGACTGAAAGTAAGTAAAACCGAGGATAGTTCGGTTTTTGGTCGTCAAGGGGATATAGAAAAATTAGTTGATAAACTATGCAGTAAACAGAATAAGTTAATCATCATTTATGGTGAGTCGGGAGTGGGGAAAAGTTCTCTAGTGGAAGCGGGGCTAGTTCCCGCTTTGCAACGGAGAAAGTTGATTGATAATCGCGATATTGTAGTGGTGTATCTTCGGGTTTATACCAATTGGGACGAGGAGTTATTAGAAAGGTTGAGAACCCCCCTTAGTCCCCCCTTGTTAAGGGGGGAAACCGGAGCCGAAAAAGCCCCCCTTAGTAAGGGGGGTTTGGGGGGGTCTGATTTAGCAGCACAGGCAGGAACCCCCCTGAGTCCCCCCTTGTTAAGGGGGGAAGAAGAAAATAAAGCCCCCCTTAATAAGGGGGGTTTGGGGGGGTCTGATTTAGCACCACAGGCAGGAACCCCCCTGAGTCCCCCCTTGTTAAGGGGGGAAACCGGAGCCGAAAAAGCCCCCCTTAGTAAGGGGGGTTTGGGGGGGTCTGATTTAGCAGCACAGGCAGGAACCCCCCTGAGTCCCCCCTTGTTAAGGGGGGAAACCGGAGCCGAAAAAGCCCCCCTTAATAAGGGGGGTTTGGGGGGGTCTGCAACTACCGCTTTAGATCAAATTCGCGCACAGCTAAAAAACAATGACCAAAATTATCAATTTACCGTGCTGATTTTTGACCAATTTGAAGAATTTTTCTTTGTGGTGACAGATGCAGCAGAAAGACAACGGTTTTTTGAGTTGATTAGCGAATGCTTGAAGCAAGCTTATGTAAAAGTTGTGTTTTCTTTGCGAGAAGATTATCTCTATTTGATTTTGCAAGGAACTCGCCGGTTAGATTTCAGTACCATTAATAATGATGTGCTGGATAAAGAGATTCTCTATTATATTGGCAATTTTGGCGGTGATGCAGCCAAAGAGGTGATGCAAAATCTGACTCATAACTCGCAGTTTAAATTAGAGGATGAATTAATTAAACAGTTAGTGGAAGATTTGGCCAACTTGGGGGAAGTGCGACCCATTGAGATGCAAATTGTCGGTGCGGAATTGCAAGAGAAACAGATAAAAACCATAGAGGAATATGGCAAACTAGGGGAACAGCCGAAAGCGAAGTTAGTTAAGCAATATGTCCAGGATGTTATTGATGATTGTGGCAGTGAGGAAAATCGCCAACTGGCTCAATATGTGCTATCCCTGCTGATTGATGAACACAACAATACTCGTCCCCTGAAAACAACATCAGAAATTCAGGCCAATTTAACCGATTTATTAGCAAATTTATCCCCGATTAATCTTCATCAGCAGTTAGATGTAGTTTTAGAGATTTTGGTCTTGTCGGGTTTGGTGATGTTGTTGCCGGAAAAAGTCCAGAATCGTTATCAACTGGTGCATGATTACCTAGTAGAAGTAATTCGACAAGAATATGGGACTTCTTTGTTGGCACAATTGCAAGAAGCTAAGGCCGAACGAGAAAAAGAAAAACAAGCCCGATTAAAATTATTAAAACAAACTGTTCGTGGGTTGATTTTTGGGTTATTGGTATTAACAGGATTGACCGGATGGGCAATTCAGTCTGCTTTTAACGCCAAAGAACAAACGGAAAAAGTACAAAATCAGGAAATTCTGGCTTTAAGTCAATCGTCTAAACTCTACCATCTTTTAAACAAAGATTCTCTCGATGCTTTAATTGAGGCCATAAAAGCTGGGGTCAAGGTGAAACAAGGGGCTGGAAAAATTCCTCTGGAAACGCGAATGTTATCGGTGGGGATGTTACAACAAGCCATTTATCCGCAAACAATTGGAGAAAATATTCAAGAACATATTCAAGAAAAAAACCGTTTAGAGGGTCATCAAAATTCAGTCTGGGATGTAGCGTTTTCCCCCGATGGCCAAACCATCGCTTCTGGAAGTTGGGACAACACCATCAAACTCTGGAGTCGCGAGGGAAAATTACTGCATACTCTGTCAGGTCATCAAGATTTAGTCAGCAGTGTGGCGTTTTCCCCCGATGGCCAAACCATCGCTTCTGGGAGTTGGGACAAGACCATCAAATTTTGGAGTCAAGAAGGAAAATTACTACATACTCTGGAAGATCATCAAGATTGGGTCAGGAGTGTGGTGTTTTCCCCTGATGGCCAGACCATCGCATCTGGGAGTGATGACGGGACGATCAAACTTTGGAGTCGCGAGGGAAAATTACTGCATACCCTGTCAGGTCATCAAGGTGTGGTCTTTAGTGTAGCTTTTTCCCCCGATGGCCAGACCATCGCATCTGGGAGTGATGACGGGACGATCAAACTTTGGAGTCGCGAGGGAAAATTACTGCATACCCTGTCAGGTCATCAAGGTGTGGTCTTTAGTGTAGCGTTTTCCCCCGATGGCCAGACCATCGCATCTGGGAGTGATGACGGGACGATCAAACTTTGGAGTCGCGAGGGAAAATTACTGCATACCCTGTCAGGTCATCAAGGTGTGGTCTTTAGTGTGGCGTTTTCCCCCGATGGCCA